>JBGAVC010000104.1:0-11783 GCA_044228265.1 Pyrinomonadaceae bacterium | reverse complement strand
TGCAGGTCTTCGCCCATAGTCGACCGAGTCTTGAACGTGCTGCCGCACGCACATATCACCGAGATCTCGTTGTAGTTAGGATGAATTTCTTTTTTCATAGTCACATTTCCTTCGCCGTAAATAAGCGATGTGATCTTGCGCGTAAACGCAATCTTTAATGATACGACGGAGCGGTCGTTTGGTCAACCTTTTCCTATCTATTGCGAGTAAATCTAGATACGAGTCTTTTAACGAATGTAGTATCTGGTTTGTGTTCAATCTCGGCCAATGCGACGGCCTCGGACTTCCAGGTGATGATCTCCCGATCCATCAAGTTTTCAAAACGACTGCAAAAATCGGTAAAATTTGAGCAATATCCAAACGAACCGGCACGTTTAAAACCTTCAGCGATCTTAAATTGACCGATCACTTCAAATTCATGCGCAAATCTTATTAGATCTCGATGTTCGATAAACTCTAAGCTCAAGCCCAAAATGAAAGGTACCGTGAAAGAGTCGTCTCGTCTCCAGAACTTTTCGATTCCAGGCTGTTCTCGCTTAAGTTGATCCTTTGCGAACATTGAATCGATTCTGTGCATAAAAACACTCGAACAACAGATATCGGTCGATGATGGTGGTGTATCGCTCGCGAAAGACGTCTTTGCAAACTTGTAGACCATATTCCGTCGGATTTGTTCCGCATTTACCATTATTGCGGCGCGATAGGATCGATCGGGCATTTGAAAAATTACGACATCGTAATTTTGGAGTATCAGATTCGTGACCTTTTTGTATTTTTTCCTTTTTCGAACCGTGTTCTTGGGAGTCGAGATTTTCTTCTGGAATCGATCGAGCACTTTCGCTCTGTCCTGCGCATCTGCGGGACCGCTTTCCTCCATCCACATCCTGAATCCCGCTTTTTTGGCGATAGTATTTCGGACCTCATCAAGGGTTTCTCCGTCAAGACTGCCGGTTTCCCAGAGGGCAAATGCATAAACTGTAATGAAAATCTCAAACTCCTCTTCGCATAGAATTTCGTTTCGCCAAACATCTAGCTTCTTTCGGATTTCAGCTAGCTCCGCCCCAGCGTCATACAAATCCATGAACTCGTTGTAGACATCGTGCCCAAGATCGCTGTCAACAATTTTTGTTCCGTCAATTGCCATCAAGATATTTTCGGTCAGAGTTGGCTCGGTCACCCATTACAAATACGTCTCAGCGGCGTTACGGGTGGGAACGGCTTTTGAGATGGCCAGCAGGCTGGCAAGGCGGTGTTCAGTGATGCCGTAATACTCCATTATCTGGACGATCTCGCGGTCGAAGGCTTCGGATGGGCTCGGATTCGCGAGCCTCGTTCCGACAAGCATATTGTTCTTCGGCGTGTGCTCGGTTGAGACGAATTCGAAAAGCTTGGTCGAATATCCGCTCCTCTCCAGCAGAAGCGAACGGATGCCGTCGGTGACTATCTCAGCACAGCGTTCGAGCATGACGCCGTGTTTGAGGATATCGCGAAACATCGCAGGCGGCGTGATCTGCGGCCGTATCTCGTGGTGACAGCATGGTGCGGCCACGATCAGTGCGGCCTCGGCGGTGATGCCTTTATAGAGAGCGTCATCGGTCGCAGTGTTGCACGCGTGCAGGGCGATGAGTATGTCGACGTCCCGCACTTCATAGTCCGCGATACTGCCGACGACAAATTTCAACCCGTCAAATCCGCTTGCACCGGCGACCTCGCTGCACAGCTCGACCAGATCGCTCTTTGTATCGACGCCGGTCATCTGTACGGCCAAGCCCCGCACATTACGGAAAAAGTCGTATGCCGCAAAGGTCAGATAACCTTTGCCGGATCCCATATCGACGATCGAGAGGCTGCTTTTCCCTTTTAGTGATGATTTGTCGACAAAGTTCGCAAGAACTTCGACGAATTTGTTTATCTGCCGCCACTTGTCCTGCTGCTTGTCACGCACGCGTCCGCGATCGTCGGTGATGCCGAGTGCTTTGAGATAAAATGCTCCGGCGTCGACCTGGGTCAATTTTTCGCGGTCGTGTGAGAGAACGGGAAGCGTCGTGAACGTCGGTTTTGCACGGTTGAGACGGGCTTTTCCTTTGCGGCCGATCTCGAGTTGCAGGTCTTCCTGGGTAGTGAACAGGTGGCCGCTCGTAAAGCCGTTTTCCAGGGCCTCATCGACAAGCTGTATGCCCGTTTCAAAGTCGTAATTCTTGGCCGTGTCACGCGTGTCGCCGCGGTAGAGAAAGTAGAGCCGCGTGCCTTTTTTGGTGGCGACCAGCCTCACAAGTATCTTTTGCAGGTGACGCTCGCTGCCCTTATAATTGCCTAAAGACAGCTTGACGAACGTGCCTTCGGCGAGGCTCCGCTTGAGCTCGCTGATAAAGTTATCGACTTTTTCGATCATCGGCGGTTGAGGTAAGTATATATGGAAACGGCCATGGAAAACACGGGAATGAACGGCTTCACAGAGTCATTGGCCTTTATGCTCAGGGAGACGTTCGAAGGATCGCCTGTAGGGCAGCCGAGCGCATATCTCGACCGCGGGATCGGCATCTTCGGAACACTCGATGCACTGGACGCGGCCGCGGCGTCGGCCGACGTTCATGGAACGACGGTCGCCGCACAGACCGAACATGCCAAGTTCTACCTCGACCGGCTGTGCGAGTTCATCAATGGCCGCACCGAGCCGGTAAACTGGGAAGCCAGCTGGCTCATCGAAACTGTCGACTCTCAGGAGTGGAGCGCGCTGCGTGACACGCTTCGCAGATCGTACGAGGATACACTGCGTTGTATCGCGGCCGTCGGCAATTGGAACGATCGGACCACCGGTATGGCGATCGGCATAGTCGCTCACACGGCCTACCATCTCGGCGCCATTCGGCAGATCATCAAGGCAGTACCTCGATAGCTTCAAACAACAGCGATACACGGAGCGAACACAAGTTGTCGGAAGAAATACACGAGAAAAAATGGACGCTCTGGGTCCTGTGCGTTTTTCTTGTTCTTCTGACGCTCACATCGCGGATCCTCGTCGCGTACTATCTCGCCAGCGATGCCCCGGGCGACGGTGTCGTTTACGCACGGATCGCGCGAAACGTACTCGAACAAGGGGTTTACTCCACAGACGCCGAATCGCCGTTTTCCTCGACCCTTATCCGCATGCCGGGTTACCCGCTGTTTCTGGCGGCTGTTTACTCGCTCGCCGGACATGATAACAACACCGCCGTCCGAATAACTCAAGCAGTGTTCGACACGGCAACGTGCGTCCTTATTGCGTTGATCGCGTTCCTTTGGACCGACGACGGAGAGCGAAAGAGGAGGAACGCGTTTTGGGCATTTATCCTCGCCATGCTATGCCCGTTCATCGTCATCTACGTGGGAACGATACTCACTGAGACCTTAACGACGTTCCTGATGGCGGCGATGGCTTTGACGGCGACTCTCGGGTTCCAAGCCCTAACGTCGCGAAAGGCGTTCATCTGGTGGGGCTTTACCGGGCTACTTTCGGGCATGGCAGTTCTCTTGCGCCCGGACAGCGGCCTCTTTGCCGCAGGCATCGGATCGACTCTCGTCATATCCGGGCTGTTTTTTGCCAGTGAGGACTCACCCACATTAGCTCGTCGTTTGATGCAAGTGTCATGGCGGGGAGCTGTATTTGCCGCTTTCTTTATAGTTGCTCTGACACCGTGGACCATACGTAATTATCGCACTTTCGGGGTGTTTCAGCCGTTGTCTCCAAAATACGCGGCAGGGCCGAACGAGTTTGTGCCCCTCGGTTACTACCGCTGGCTGCGGACATGGATCGACGATTCTCGATTTATCGAGCCTATGCAATGGAACCTGGGAGAAAAGCCGATAATTTTGAACGATATCCCAGCGCGCGAATTCGATTCGGCAGGGGAACGCGATCTCGTCGCGGCACTGTTGGATAAATACAATCATCCGCCCGGGAGCGAGGCCCAACATATCCCCGGAGATACCGCAGCCGAAGACAATTCCTCCGACGAGGCCGACTCGGTCGACGACAGTAGTGACAATTCGGCGGACGATAGTGGAGACGAGGCTTCGGACTCGGAGGATATGTCCGATCAATCTTCGGGCGATGACGAAAACCAGAAATATGTAGTAGAAATGACACCCGAGATCGATGCCCAATTTGGACAGATCGCTGAGGCACGCATCGCTCGCTCTCCGTTCCGCTATTACATATTTCTCCCGGCAAAACGTGCAGCCGCTCAGTGGTTTGATTCGCATTCGCTGTATTACCCGTTTGGCGGTCAAATGTCGCCTATTCGTGATCTCGACTTTGATGAGGATCAACAGTATTGGCTGCCGGCATTTACGTTGCTCACTTGGATCTACACGATCCTTGCGTTCGGCGGATTCGTTGTTTTGTGGCGAAAAAGGGCCAACAGGACCGTGCTGCGTTGGCTCTTATTGATCGTGATGATGGTCCTGCCGCGGATCGTATTCCTTTCGACGATGGAAAATCCCGAACAGCGGTATGATATTGAGTTTTTTGCATTTACGGCGATACTTGGCGGATTTTGGCTGGGGAAGGTGCGTCTTCGGAGGCAAGGGGACGAAGTAACCAAGGTCGAGGAACCTCTTAAAGGACGGTTATTGTCGCTCGATGTTTTTCGCGGGCTGACGATCGCCGGTATGACGCTTGTAAACTGGCCCGGAACGTGGTCCGCAGTATATCCGCCATTAACTCATGCCGGATGGAACGGGGCGACGCCGACCGACTGGATCTTTCCCTTTTTTCTCTTTATTGTCGGTGTTTCGGTCGCGTTTGCTCTCGGCAATCAGATCGAAAGAGAGGGCCCTGGACGACCACTTTACCTCAAGATCTTTAAGCGGGCAGGCATTCTGTTCGGTTTGGGTTTGCTGTTGGAGATCTATCCGTTTTACAACATCTGGACAGCAGCGTGGTTCGATCCTTCGACGACCCGGATAATGGGAGTCTTACAGCGGATCGCGATCTGCTACCTCGTCGCATCTTTGATCTTCTTACATTCCAGTTGGCGACGTCAGGCAGTCGTTATAGGTGCGATCTTGTTGATCTACTGGGGTCTCATGACACTCGTCAGCGTTCCCGGATGCGATATAACGAGTCTTGACGACAAGGTATGTAACCTGGCTTCGTATATCGATCGGATCACCTTGGGCCCAAGCCATATCTGGGAACATTCAAAAGTTCTCGATCCGGAAGGTCTGCTCACGACCCTGCCGGCGATAGCAACGACACTCGCCGGGGTTCTGGCAGGGCAATGGCTCCGGTCGGCTCGCGAAGGCGGTAGTAAGTTTCGAGCGATGCTTATTTCCGGCTGTGCTCTCGCCTTCGTCGGGTGGATCTGGGGTTTCTGGCTTCCACTCAACAAATGGCTATGGACCAGCTCGTATGTTGTTTACACTGCAGGGTTAGCGCTCGTTTTTCTAAGTGCCCTTTTCTGGCTTATCGATCTTAAAGGCTACACTCGATGGTCAAAACCATTCTTGATCTTCGGCACCAACGCCATTGCGCTATACGTCCTATCAACTATCATCGGCAATACGCTCACACTCGTCGAACTCTCGGCACCGAACGACAAGACGGTGACGCTTCAGGAAAGGATATTTAATGACATTTTTATGCCGCTTGCCTCACCGGTCAATGCTTCATTGCTTTATGCGATCTCGTATGTACTTATTTGGCTGTTTTTAATATGGCTCCTGTATAGACGAAGGATATTCATCAAGCTCTGATCGCGTTGACGGTGCGGCCCAAGAGCCACGGTGGATCACACATAGATGTTCGATCAAGAAAAAAAAGCAAGACTGCTGATCGTCGCGGACCTGGTCGCTGGACTCGTATTGTTCGGCGGAACGGCATGGGTCGTCTGGTGGCAGAACACTAGACTGGCTGTTCTTTATGATGTTTCCGGGATCCTCGAGAACGCGATGCGGATGTCGCAGGGGGCTGTGCCTTATCGTGATTATCCCTTCCCGTATGCGCCGCTGACATTTCTGGCTCAGGCTGCGTTGATCCGCGTAACAGGGGCGATCTACTGGCACCACATCGCATACGCTTGTATCGCAGGCGGTTTGGCAACGGTGGTGACCTGGAGGATCTTGCTCCTCCTTTTTCGTGAAGCTATCCCGAGGCCGCGGCTTACTGCATTTCTTTTATCGCTTCCAGCGGTGGTCCTCGGCATTTATTGCATCTTTCCACACCCGTTCTATGATCCCGACGCGACGTTTGTTTTACTGGTGATCATTTATCTCGCGCTTCTTCTTGAGAGAATAGGTTTTCCTTCTGTGCCAACCTTTCTACTCGGGATCTTGTTCGTCGTCCCGCTCTTTATCAAGCAGAATATCGGTCTTGCCTTTCTAGCCAGCACCGGCGCGTGGCTGCTGATGACCATTGTCGTAAACCTCTGGAAAAAGAGGTCTATACGGCCATGTTTGCTGCTTCTCGGCGGCTCGGCGACGGGATTCGCGGCGGCGCTCGCGATCATTCGATACACGGTCGGCATTGATAATTACTGGCTCTGGACGATCACTTTCGCCTCCGCTCGGCGTGCCCCATCGCTTACGGACATGCTGTCGGTCTACCAGGATTGGATGGTCGCCTTTTGGGTAGTGATCTTTCTGGTCGGAACTTTTCTTTTGCTGAAGAACAGCAGCGGCACGAAGTGGAAAACTGCACTTTGGTTGTCGGTGATGGCCGTGCCCTTCGTATGGCCGGTGATATACCTCGCCATCCAGCCCGACGCGTCCGAACGTGCTGAGACACTCACCAGCTTTTGGCCGTTCATGTTTGTCGTGTCGATCGGACTCGCGTACCTGTTCATCCGGCGGCTAGAGGGCGTCGCCGCCGCGCTGCCTTTCGTGATCATCTGTTCCGCGAATGGCGTCTTTCTATCGCAGCAGTTATGGGGCTCGACATATGGTATTTGGCCGCTCCTCATCATTCTGATCGCCCTTGTTCTCCGACAGCTTTACGATCCCGAAGAGCTACGCTTTGGTGCCGCAATTACAACGCTTTCCGCATTGATCTCAGTGTCGATGATCGTTGCCGGGGCGTTCTACGTCTATTCGAACGAGAGGCTTGATTACGTCAATCTCGACGACGGGACGATGGCACATTCAAAACTGCCGCAACTACAGGGGCTATCTATGCGGGGAGACTGGATACCGGATTTTGAAGAACTCGTCGAATACGTGGACAAAAACATTCCCGTCGACGACGGTATTTTGGTGCTTCCGGGAGAGGATCTTTTTTACTACACCACCAGACGTCAGCCAAAGTTTCCTATCCTCACGTTTGACTACTCTTATAACCCCTACGATCCGGATAAGATCCGCGATATGGTCCTCGCAAGTAACCTGGAGTGGATAATTGTAAAAACCGATACTCAGATCGAAATTGATAAGACGATCGACGACAGAGAGAAAATTCTTGAGCCGCTAAAGCCGTATTTTCGACAGTTCGAAAGCTTGAATAATTACGAGATCTACAAGCGACGTCATGCTGACGACCCAAAGGATGAGGATGATGACGACAGCGGCGACGACTCCTCGGATGACGATTCAAACTAATGCGTCCTGGCCGCCCCTTGTCGCATAGATCCATTACACTCAACACCGTTCTTGCCCAAAAAGGGATATGAGAGCACTCCAAATTTTGCTGATAGTTGCCGTGGGGTGCCTCGTTTCGCTGCCTTTGATCGTCCACGGTGTCTCAATAATGAGCGCTGACGGATGGGTCCATTCCCTCTGGTATGCCAGTTTTTCAGATCAGTTGTGGGCAGGTGACCCCTACCCGCGCTGGCTCTGGGATATGAATAACGGGCTGGGAAGCCCAACTTTATTTTATTATCCGCCGGTCCCGTTTTTTATCACCAGCATTCTCAGACCACTTTTCCCGGGTGATGTTTCTGGGGTTTATGAGGTCGGGATCTCTGCGGCGGCGGCGGTTATCGCATCTGGTGTGTTTATCTACGTTTGGCTGAAACAGTTGACAGAAAGTTTTTCCGCGGTTATAGCCGCAATACTTTTCATGATCGCTCCGTATCATCTGGTCATGGACGTTTATCTTCGGACTGCTTTGGCCGAATTGTGGGCGTTTGCCTGGATGCCATTGATCCTTTACTTCACCCAAAAGGTGTCCAAGGGAAACAAATGGGCGGCCGCGGGACTGGCGATCAGCTATGCGCTGTTGATCGGTACGCACCTGCCGACAACCTTGATGTTTTCGCTTATTCCTGTGGGCTACGTGCTGGCCATCGCTGATCGAGGCCAAAAGAAAGCTAGACTCCTGTTTGTAGCCGCTTCGATGACGCTCGGGATCGGGCTGTCGGCCATATTCTTGTATCCGGCGATGACAACTCAATCGTTTGTCTTTCTCGACCGGATGGAAATTGCGTATTTTTCATATCAGAACTGGTTTCTTTTCTCTAAATTTGACAATTGGCCGGATGACAAGATGCGCTGGCTCCTACTCGTCGCAGACCTCGCGTTGATCGCAGGTTGCGCGTATGCCGTCACGCGTCGGATCAGTAATGATAAGCTCATCAAAAACAATGCGGCATTCTGGCTCGCTGTCGCCACCGCGAGCTTATTAATGATGACCGAGGTCAGCGCTCCGATATGGTCGATCGTGACGCCGCTTCAGAAACTGCAGTTTCCTTGGCGATTCAACGTTATTCTTGTCCTCGCGGTCACGGTGCTCGCCGGCTTAGCTATTTCATCCGTACAAAAGAGCCGTGCAGATATCACCGCGATCATGATCGTAGCTTTGTTCGCCGTTTTTAGTTGGATACCGGCGGCGGCATGGGGTTCGGCGAGCTACTTTATGCCCACGCAAGATCCCGATGACGTCCAATTTCGACGCAAAGAGGTTGACGAAAAGCGTGAAAGGCCCGAATACAGGCCGCGTTGGAGCCAAAGCATGGAAACCCTCGAATGGGAGACCTCGAACCAGGGAAACTGGGTCTTCCTGGAGAAGGAATTTGATTCTCTCCTGCAAAGGAACAATGCAGCCGGGAAGGATCCCTCCAGGGTCCAGCTAGTCGATGGCACGGGCCAGTCCGAAATATTAAGCTGGAGATCGCGAAATATACTCCTGCATACGAGCAGCCCGGCGGGAATGAAAGTCCGTATACTGCAATTCTATTACCCTGGTTGGCAGGCAAAAATGACTGATACCCTTGAGTCGCTTGATCTGAGGCCCTCCGAACCGGATGGTTTGTTGACTCTCGATGTTCCTGCGGGCGAGCACAATGTTTCGGTACGGCTCGGCCAAACGGATGCCGAACGAATCGGGAAGTACATTTCGCTGGCGTCCCTCGTTCTTTTGGTTCTGTATGTTTTTATCATCGGAACAAATAAACTATTAACGGCTCAACGAATGCCGGTTCAATGATGCCTCCAACCGCGTCGAACCCATTGGAATTTAAGGCCTTCGCAGACCCGTCGCTCATTTTTGCCACAATATATGAAGATCAAATTTTTAATTACTGTCGCGATCCTGTTCCAGACGACGTTTGCCGGAGCCCAGGCGCAGCGAACCATCGCGATCACGATCGACGATCTCCCGGTCGTCTCCACTCGCCGCGACCTCAAAACGAGGCAGCAGATCACAAAGAACCTGCTTGTCCACATTACAAAAGCGAAGGTGCCGGCGATCGGATTCGTCAACGAAAATAAGCTCTACGCCGGCGACAAACGTGACGATAAACAAATAGACCTGCTCCGGTTATGGGTGGACGCTGGCCTCGAACTCGGCAATCATACGTTCTCGCACAACAGCTTGAACGCGATATCTCTTGCGGATTACGAGGCCGATTTTCTAAAGGGCGAAACGATCACAAAAGAATTGCTTGCGGAAAAGGGGATGCCGATCCGTTTTTTCCGTCATCCGTATCTGCAAACCGGCCGCACCATGCAAAGAAAGGGCGAATTCGACGCTTTTCTAAAACAGCATAAATACACGATCGCTCCCGTTACTATCGATAATGCGGATTACATCTTTTCGCGGGCCTACGACATTGCGTATGACCGAAAGGACAAGAGACTGATGAAAAAGGTCGGCGAGGCTTATGTTCCGTACATGGAGAGCAAACTTGCGTACTGGGAAAGGCAGTCGGTCAGGCTGTTTGGCAGCGAAATACCACAGACGCTGCTGATACACGCAAACTTTATCAACTCGGATTATCTCGGAGACCTGATCGCGATGTTCGAGCGGCGAGGCTACAAATGCGTAGATCTCGAAACAGCGTTAAAGGACGAGGCGTACAGTCTGCCAGACACATACGTTGGGCCGGCCGGCATTTCGTGGCTCCATCGTTGGGCACTCGAGCGCGGAAAGTCGTTCGTTCTCCCGAACGAGCCGACGGTTCCCGCTTTTGTGCTAAAACTATCGGGATTTGAGTCCGAGTAGGCTACGGCAATATCGTTTCGCCGTCGACCATCCGGACGATGCCCAGCGGATTGGCTTCTTTCAATTCGTCAGGCAAAGCTTTGTCGGGAAAATTCTGATAACACACCAATCGGGCAAACCTCGTGATCGCCCGCGTGCCGACGGCGGTCGAACGCGAATCCGACGTCGCCGGGTACGGTCCGCCGTGGACCATCGACGGACAGACCTCGACGCCCGTCGAGAATCCGTTAAAGATCAAACGCCCGACTTTGGTCTCGAGCATGTCCACGAGGTCAGCGTATTCGATCAGATCTTCTTCCGTGCCATGGACAGAGGCGGTAAGCTGGCCTTCGAGCGAGCGAGCGATCTTGAGCAGTTCCTCGTGCGACTGCGACCGGATCAAAAGTGTGGTCGGCCCAAAGATCTCTTCGTTCAGATCGGGCGTGTTGAGAAACTCGATGGCGGAAGTTTCAAAAACCGACGGATTGACAGAAAAGCCGGCGAGATTCTCATCCTCATTTGACGTGAATCCGGCGACCTCCGCCCGGCGTTTCTCGCTCGCTTCGGCGTAGCTTTTACGGATCCCACCGGTCAACAGCGGTGACGGCGAGGTATTCGAAATTTGGGATCTGAAATTTGAGATAAATTCATCAACTTTATCGCCGTCGGGTAGAAAAACGAGTCCCGGCTTGGTGCAGAACTGTCCCACTCCGCCCGTCACGGACGCATGCAGGCCGCTTGCGATCGCATCGCAACGCTCGCGCATAGCGCTCGGCAGTATGAATGTCGGATTGACCGAGCTCATCTCCGTGTAGATCGGTATGGGCTCGGGTCTCGACGCAACGAGATCCATCAACGCTCGGCCGCCGCGGCGAGAACCTGTGAAGCCGACGGCCTTGATGGCAGGATGAGTGACGAGTGCTTGCCCGATCTCGTAGCCGTCCGAGAACAACAGGCTGAATGTCCCTTCCGGCATACCGCAATCTTTCACCGAGGCGGCGACCGCCGTCCCAACAAGCTCGGCCGTTCCGGGATGCGCGGTGTGAGCGTTTACTATGACCGGGCAGCCGGCGGCGAATGCCGACGCGGTGTCGCCGCCCGCGACCGAATACGCAAGAGGGAAATTGCTCGCGCAAAACACCGCCACCGGCCCGAGCGGCCGGAGCATCGATCGAACGTCCGGTTTTGGAATGGGCTGACGATCGGGCATCGCGTGATCTATACGTGCGTCGACCCACGAGCCGTCTTCGAGCAGGTCCGCGAACATGCGGAGCTGGCCGCATGTGCGTGAACGCTCGCCTTCGAACCGCGCATTCGGAAGCGATGTCTCAAGCGAGGCCCGTTTTATCAGTGTGTCGCCAAGAGCTTCGATTTTGTCGGCGACACTTCG
>JBGAVC010000103.1:0-11863 GCA_044228265.1 Pyrinomonadaceae bacterium | reverse complement strand
ATCAAGTATCACGTTGTCAAGGAAAATCGAATTTGTTAATGACATATACAAGTAATAGTTATGGCAGTTTTCGTCTTGTTTGCTTGATAATGTCCAAACCCAGGTTTGGTCCTTTTGTGAACTAATATGAAACGACTTTTCGGCACTGACGGCATTCGGGGACGGGCGGGCGAGTTCCCACTTGACGCTTCCACGGTTCGCACGATCGGAGTGTCGTTGTCGCGTCACCTCGGTGAGACCCTAGGTCGTGCACCGAGAATGATCACAGGGCGAGATACGCGTGAGTCGGGCGAGTGGATCGAAAACGCGTTTCTCGAAGGAGCAGCCTCCGCGGGAGCCGAGTGTTATTCTGCCGGGATAATCACGACACCGGGGGTCGCGTTTCTGACTAAAGAGTTCGAGAAAGACGCCGGCATTGTGATCAGTGCATCACATAACCCGTATCAAGACAACGGCATAAAGGTGTTCTCGCCATCTGGGAAAAAGATCGACGAAGAAACGGAACGAAAGATAGAAAGGGATATTCGTCGGGGGTTGAATTTCAAAGAACCGAAAAGATCGGAGGCCGATGATCATGACGCAAGTGAATTCCAGGATTCTTATATTAGGCATCTGAAGTCGTTTGTCCGTCCGCTCGTTCGTGATCTCAAAGTCGTCGTTGACTGTGCCAATGGAGCCCAATCGGCGATAGCTCCCGCCGTTCTCGGCGGAGGGGTCACCGACATGGTTGCCATTAACTGCGATCCGAACGGTCGAAACATCAACGACGGTTGCGGTTCGCTTCACCTCGAAAAACTGCAGGCGAAAGTAATGGATGAACGGGCCGATGTGGGTGTGGCTTTTGACGGTGACGCGGACCGAGCATTATTCGTCAATGAGCGTGGCGAGGTGGTTGACGGCGATATGACGCTGTGGATCATGGCAAAGTATCTATTGGCAAACGGAAAGCTGAAGAACTCGACAGTCGTAGCAACAGTGATGAGCAACATCGGCCTCGAACTAGCACTCAGTTCGATCGGCGTGCGACTCGACCGAACGGCTGTCGGAGATAAATACGTGCTCGATGAGCTGCTCGCAACAGGCTCGGAACTCGGCGGTGAACAGTCAGGGCATATCATTTTTCCTGAGATCAGTCTCGTCGGCGACGGGATGATCACCGCCTTGATGTTGCTGGGAGCCGTCGTGGAGAATTCGATGCCGTTATCCGTATTGTCACGCGGATTTGTAAAGTACCCGCAGATCCTTGTCAACACGCTTGTCAACGAAAAGCGCCCGTTCGACCAGGTTCCGGAGATCGCTGCGGCGGCGAAGGCAATTGAAGGAGAGCTCGGGACCGATGGGCGGTTACTGTTACGATATTCAGGCACTGAGAATCTCGCAAGGGTCATGATCGAGGGCAAAGACCAAACAGAGATCGAACGCCAGGCAAACAGATTAGCGGATGTCATAAAAAGGGCCTTGGGCTAAGACCGAAATTACAGTAATGGCGACGTCGTACATAAATATCGAGCTTAAACAGAGTCCGCAAAAGTATCGGATCACGATCACAGATGGACACTCGCCGGTGGCCGGAAAATGGGCGCGAAAATGTCTTGGAAAAGCGGCCTCCAGGATAGCGGTGATCTCGAACAAGACCGTATTTTCGCTTTATGGTGAAAAGGTCGTGGAGGATCTGCAAGACGAGGGCTTTGCCGTTTTTGTTTGGCTGATGAAGGACGGAGAGGAGCACAAGAACCTTAAAAATGTGGAAGCCGCTCTCGACTTTCTCGCCGTTTCCGAGATCTCTCGAACGGATGCGGTCTTCGCCCTCGGCGGCGGAGTCGTCGGAGATCTGGCTGGTTTCGTCTCGGCGATCTATCTTCGCGGTGTCGCGTTTCTTCAAATGCCGACCACGTTCCTGTCGATGATCGACTCATCTGTAGGCGGAAAGACCGGGGTCAATACCAGGACCGGTAAAAATCGCGTTGGTAGTTTTCACCAACCCAAAGGTGTCCTGATCCGGACAAATGTACTTGCCACTCTGCCGCCTCGCGAGTTGACAGCCGGCCTCTGCGAGGCCGTCAAGCACGGAACATTGTCGGGAAAGCTGCTTTTCGACCAGACGTCCGAGTTTATCTCCAAATACGACGTTAGTGATTTTCCCGTCTACTTTACTCAACGTTCCTTTCGGATTGAACTGAGCGAACTGATCCTGGCGCAAGTAGACTTTAAGGCATCGGTCGTTAGGTCCGACGAAAGAGAGCAGACTGGCAGGGTTGACCGCCGGTCCCGCAAGGTACTTAATCTGGGACACACGCTAGCACACGCGCTCGAGGCCGTTTCGAACTACAAGTATTTCAAGCACGGCGAAGCGGTAGGCCACGGTCTCGTATACGCCGCCGAGATCTCAAAAAATCTTGCGTTGCTTGACGCGAAGGTTGTAAACTTGTTGTACGATGTTGTTCATCGGAGTGGAGATCTTCCTCCTTTGAACGGCTTCGACCCCGTGGAGGTTTTTGAGGCCTTCCGATTCGACAAGAAACAAGTCGCGGGCTCCCTGCAGATGGTTCTCCTCGACGCGATCGGAAAACCAAGGATAGTCAGCGGTAGCGAGATACCACGGTCAACCCATCTACGGGTCCTCAAGAAACTTCTCAAGTGATCAAAGATCTGGGTGCTCCAGAGTCAAAGGAGCGTTGTACGTAATGAAAAAGGATCAAATAAACCGGCACTCGGAAAGAGGCGGCGCCGGCGTAAAGTTCGTTATCATTTTGGCGGTCCTTATCCTCGTTGCCCATGCGGGATATAACTACATTCCAGTCCGTTATCAGGCAGAGAGTTTACAGTCCGACATGCAGACGGCCGTCGTTCAGGGAATCGCCCTGCCGGGAAAGATGAATCCTCTGGACAATGTCAAACAGCGGATACAGCAAGCAATAAGGAGCAATGATGCGCCGCCGGACACTTTTGTCAGCGTCACCCAGCAAGGAGTTGCCATCCAGGCACGTGTCGCCTACATCAAAGCAGTGCCTATACTTCCTTTCGGCCTTTATACGTATCAATACCAATTCGACCACACCGCGACGCCTACCGGATTCCTTATGAAGCAGTAATGGCGCAGGCTCAAGCTGTCGCCATCAATTGCTGTATTTTCATCGGCTGGATCTGCACCAGTGCCTCTGGTGCGTCCGCCAGCCAGGTCGACGGGCAAACCCCGCACGTAGTACATTTCTCGACCGCAGGACAAGGCAGACTTGAACGAGCCTGAAGGGCTTTTTCATGTTCGTCCCTGAGGAATTCGAACGATAATCCCGAATCAACGATCGACCAAGGTAGATATTCATCGTACCTACGGTCCCGCGAGGTATGAAAAGAGGCGTCGATGCCAGTCTCGCGCAAGGCTCGTCCGATATCGCCGCCGTTTCGGGCAGCAAGTTCGATCGCTCGCGAGACCGTGCGGTCCCCCGATGAAAACAGTGCCTGTTCGTGAGCGATTCGGGCGGACATGAAACGAACCTCGACGTTGTCGATCCGGCTAAGGCCGCGCGAGACGTATTTGATCCGGCGCTTTAGTTCCCTTTCTTCACAGATCGCGTCCCATTGGAGCGGCGTATTCGGCTTTGGCACGAATCCGTTTAGCGATGGAATGATCTTGCCCGCACGGCCGAACTTTTTGCCGGCAAGTAACATGCGGTCACGGATACGCTCGACGAGAACAAACATCTCGTCCAGGTCTTCATCCGTTTCCGTAGGCAGTCCGACCATCATATAGAGCTTGACGGTCAGCATTCCTCGGTCAAAAACGGCGCCGCAGATGTCAACGATCTCGTCGTTCGTCAAATTCTTATTAATGACGCGTCGCAGCCGGTCCGAACCGGTTTCAGGAGCGACAGCGATCTGCTGGTCGCGAGACTCGACCAACGCATCGAGCAGTTCGTCCGAGATCTGGTCTAGCCGGAGGCTGGAGACCGAAATGCGGTAATCCATCGCACGCAATTCGCGGAGAATGGTAGATATTTCCGGATGATCGCAGACGGCTGTCGAGACCAGTCCTATCTTGTTCGTCTTCGATCGCCATTCGGCGGCCTTTGCAAGGATGTCCTTTGCCGGAACTACACGCGGCGGATAGTAGTTGTAACCGGCCCAGCAAAATCGGCAGCCTTGTGAGCACCCGCGCGAGATCTCCACTAGCAGGCGTTCGCCCATCTCTGCTTCCGGGGACCACACGGCTGTCGAAGGGCAGAAAGTATCTTGCCCGAGCAAGAATTTCGCCAATGCGTCTTCTCCGCGTTTCAGCGCCCGGCGAAGCGTGCCTTCCTTTGGGTTGACCGAGGCAAGGGCTCGGCCAACACGTCGCGGAACGCCTTCCTGTTTCGGCATATAATCGAAAACTGTTCCGTCGTCGTTATACACCAGGTCGTAGAGCGATGGAACGTAAAATCCGCGGCCGACCCTGGCAAGAGCGAGAAGCAGATCGGCTCGTGAGTCGTTCTCAAAGATCGCATCCACCAACTGGTAAGCCAGCACCTCGCCTTCGCCAACAGCTATGACGTCAGTGAAATCTGCGATCGGTTCCGGATTGAGAAATGATGCAGCCCCACCCATTATTACGAGAGGATGGCCATCAGTTCGTTCTTCGGACCAGACCGGAATACCCGAAAGCTGCAGCATTCGGGCCATGTTCAGATAGTCAGTCTCGAACGATATCGAGAACGCGATAACGTCAAAGCCTTTCACCCGGCTTTGCGTCTCGAGCGACATTAGCGGCGTTCCTGTCCGCTCGTATTCCTTCAACTCGTCGGCATCCGGCAGGAAAACGCGTTCGCACACGACGTCCGGAATTGCATTGAACAATTCGTACATCGTATGAAGTCCGAGATTTGCCATTCCGATCGCATGCGTGTTCGGGTAACAAAGCGCGATCCGGAGAGCACCGCCGCGGCCGACGACGTATCCCTCTTCGACCGCGAGTTTTCTCTTATAGCTCTCTATGATGCGTTTGCTCATATGATCAAAACTTTAAGACTAACAGACGCTGTAAGGTCTTGTCATTGAAATATCCTCTTAGGACGTCACACCCAATTTCATCTCGCACGGTTCACCGACACGGTCGAGGTCGTAAAGTCTCTCTACAACTTCATATTCAATGATAACATATGTGCCAACAATAATACAAACACATATATGTGCAACAATTGACCAGATCGGGGATAGGGTTCGGTGGCGAATGCTTGACAGTCGCCGCGGTGCTTTCGTAAGATTACGGTTCGCCCTTTCTTAGGAAAGGATGACGAAGTTTGAAAATCAAGGTTTGGGCACACGTGCTTTGGTCGGTTTGAGAGGAACAATTTTGGGCACGTACGTCAATTGGTAGACAGCCTCCCTTACAAGGAGGAAGTTAGGGGTTCGAGTCCCTTCGTGCCCACCAATCTTGCAATTGAGAATGGACAATGGATAATTGACGGTGCCGGAGCGGGCTTTTGATTATCCGTTATCAATTATCCATTCTCCATTGTGTTCGCGGGGTCGTAGTTCAGTTGGTTAGAACGCCAGCCTGTCACGTTGGAGGTCGCGGGTTCGAGCCCCGTCGGCCCCGCCATTTGAGATCGACAGAAAAGGAGAGAGGTGATATGCCTCTCTCCTTTTTGTTTTTGAACTCTTTCTATGTCGGGGTGAGATCAGCCCTTTCGCAACTCGGTCAGAACCTGTTTGGCCACGGCCTTCAGGGTATCGAAAACGCCCGTACCGTTCGTCGCAACTGCCTCAAATACCGGCTCGCCTTTTCGTATGAGTTCACCCGAGAGTTCCTCGATGGGCGTTACATTCGGCAAGTCGCGTTTGTTTAGCTGGAGTACATACGGTATCTGCGCCAGGTCGTAGCCCTGGGTCTGAAGGTTCTCTTCAAGGTTGTAGAGCGATTCGATATTCGCATCCATTCGCTCTTCCTGGCTGTCGGCTACGAAGACAACGCCGTCGACGCCTTTGAGTATCAGCTTTCGCGAAGCATCGTAATAGACCTGCCCGGGAACGGTGTAAAGATGAAAGCGAGTCTTAAAACCCCGAACCGTGCCAAGCTCGAGCGGCATAAAATCGAAGAATAACGTCCGATCGGTTTCCGTCGCGAGGCTGATGAGCTTGCCTTTTGCCTGAGGTGCAGTCGAATCGTAAATGTACTGCAGATTGGTGGTCTTGCCGCACAGGCCGGGTCCGTAGTACACGATCTTGCAGTTGATCTCGCGAGAGGCGTAATTGATAAAGGTCATATAATTTTCGATCTTTGATTTTCGATCTTCGATCTTTTCAAAGGCAAGTTTCCGTTAGAGTCTTGCTGAATCGTAAATCGCAAATTGCAAATCGCAAAATTGCTAGCTAAATAGGCTGTCTATATCTTCGTCCGTTATTTCTGCAAAAAACGCGTTTTGATTCAACCTGAAATTGTCCGAGTCGCGGGTTGCTTCGTCAAGAAGGCCGGCGATCTCAAAACTTGCCCGTTTCGAGCGTATCTTGACGAGTCCCAATGTCGATCTTTCATCAAATACTATCACAAGCAGGCTCCGTCCGATCACACTAATAAAGATGCTTTCGCGTTCGCCTTCGTGGACAACGGCCGGAAACGTTTCTTCACCGATAAGTTTGGCCATGCTGCTCGTGGCGGCGACATTTCCCGCCGCCAGAGACGAAAAGCTGGTCGTGTCCATGTTGCCGATCTCGCCGTGGAATGCTATGGGCTGGCCGTCGCGATCGACCAGAAATACGACGCGCGCGGCACATTCGACACAGAGCCGTGCCAGGATGACCTTTATCCGGTGAAATTGATGTTCCTGTATGATGAAAGGCGTATCTGCCATTTAAGTTACCCCGCGTGGAGGCATGACTGGGAATCGATTGTATCGCTGGTGATCGGTGTCTGGCAAAGCGGACGGGCGAGGTAATATCGCACCGCAGTCTTAAAATTATCACATTCGCTTCACGCTCGACAAGCATTTTTTAAGATCGCTCAGAAGGCTCGCGCCGGATCGCCCCACAGTATTTCAAGGCTTTCAAACCAGAACATTTCATTTAGGCCTCTATAAATTCCATTGATACTAAAGTGCCGAGATGCTATGATTTAGCTTCCGGGATCGCTCGCCGGAACTCGACATTTACGAAGTAAACCTGATTCTCGTTTTTCTCGTCCCCAGCCTTTGGGGATCGGTTCCTGCCTCAGGAAATGGATCGTCACCTCATACCCAAAGTAAGGCCCGGATCGAACGTCGTCGCGATCGGCGGAGGCAACGGCCTCTCCACGCTGCTTTCGGGACTCAAGCGGTTCGTCAATGCCGGCGATAGCGAAGAGAACTGGATCGAGAACCTCTCGGCTCTCGTCGCCGTGACCGACGACGGAGGCAGTTCCGGCAGGCTTCGTGACGAGTTGAACATCCTGCCGCCCGGCGATATACGCAATTGCATGGTCGCCTTGTCGGAAGACTCGCAGACCCTGTCCCGTCTGTTCCGGTACAGATTCCGCGGCGAGGGCGATCTCGGCGGGCATAGTTTTGGCAACATCTTTCTCGCCGCCCTTACCGAAATGACGGGTGATTTTGCCGAGGCGGTCAAACTGTCGTCGGAGATCCTTGCCAGCAAAGGGCACATCTATCCCGCCACCGTTTCGGACGTACGGCTTGCCGCCGAATTGACGGACGGCAAGATCGTCCACGGCGAGACCAAGATCGGCCACGTCGGCGGCATGATCAAACGCCTTTTCCTCGAGCCGCCGGGCTGCAAGCCTCTGCCAGACGCTATGGCTGCCATCTCGCAAGCGGATGTTATTACGATCGGCCCGGGCTCCCTGTTTACGAGCTTGTTGCCGCCGCTCCTTGTCGAAGGCGTCGGCGATGCCATTGCTGAGGCGGACGCCGTCAAGGTATTTATCTGCAACCTGATGACGCAGCCTGGCGAGACCGACGGTTTCACCGCGAGGCATCATATCGAACTGATCCGCGAATACGCTCCGTCGATACGATTTGACTGCGTCATCATGAACGACCGGCCGATCAACGAGCGGCAAATGGAGAAATACGCAGGCGAAGGTGCCGAACAGGTCGGGCTTAGGGGTTCTATATCGCCCGGCACGATCGAGGGCGCCGAGATCATTTATGGTAATCTGTTGGACGACGGAGAGATGGTCCGCCATAACCCGGAACGCCTGGCGCGCACCGTTCTGACATGTGCACTTCACCCGCACAAAGCGGCCGCTCGATAGCCAACTATGGAAACAGATCAGGAATTGAGCCGCGACCTGGACGTTCTTATCCTGGCTGCCGGCCTCGGCACTCGAATGCGTTCGGATATTGCCAAGGTCCTGCACATTCTCGATGGCCAACCACTCGTTGCCCACGTCTGCCACGCCGCCAAGGCCCTCGCCCCGCGAAAGATCTACACAGTTATCGGCCACCAGGGCGAAGACGTCAAGAAGGCCGTGCTGAGCGAACTTGACGATGCACAGGCGGGATTCGTCTGGCAGCGTCAGCAGCTCGGAACGGGCGATGCCGTAAGTGCCGCCCGTGACGTGCTCGCCGATATTGATTCGACGCTTTTGGTACTTTCCGGCGACGTGCCGATGATACGGAGTGAAACGCTGTCCGGACTCGTGCAGCTTCATCGCGAACATCGAGGCCGTGGAGCGGCGTGCACGATACTGACCGTTCGGTTGAAGGACCCGAGCGGATACGGCCGCGTTGTGCGTGACGAGAGCGGCATCTTTGACCGCATCGTTGAACAAAAGGATGCGTCGGACGAGATCAAGCTGATCGATGAGATCAACTCGGGCATCTATTGCTTTGACACGCGCAAACTGTTCGACGCTCTGCTCAAGATCGAGAACCACAACGCCCAAGGCGAGTACTATCTGACCGATGTCCCGCACATTCTTCGAGACGCAGGCGAAGACATCGCTATATTCCAACATCACGACGCTCACGAGATCGAAGGCGTCAATGACCGCCGTCAACTGGCGGCAATGGAGGCCGAGATCAGGATCCGGACGCTCAATCGCCTGATGCTCGAGAGCGGCGTGACCATTATCGATCCCAGCAACACTTATGTCAGTAGCCGGGCTACGGTCGGCCGCGACACGGTCATTTACCCGAACGTGACGATCGAAGGCTCGTCGATCATCGGCAGCCGCTGCGTATTGCGTTCCGGGAGCCGTATCGCGGACTCCTCGATTTACGACGGCGCCGAGATCAGGGACAATTGCCTGATCATCAATTCCACGGTCGGCATCGACTGCACCATTGGTCCAATGGCCCATCTTCGCGGCCATGCCGTGATGGAACAGAACTCCAAGGTCGGAAATTTTGTAGAGCTTAAGAAAACAAATCTTGGACGCGGTTCTAAAGCCAGTCATCTTACATATCTTGGTGACGCGACGGTCGGCGAAAATACCAATATCGGCGCCGGCACTGTCACCTGCAACTATGACGGCGTCAGGAAACACGAGACCCACATCGGCAGCAACGTTAAGATCGGGTCTGATACAATGCTCGTCGCTCCGGTCAGGGTCGGTGACGGAGCATCGACGGGCGCTGGGAGCGTAGTTACAAAGGACGTCGAGCCGGATCAACTGGTAGTCGGTGTCCCGGCCCGGGCGGTCAAAGCCACTCACTAATTTATGTGCGGAATAGTCGGATACGTTGGAAACAAACAAGTTGTACCATTGATCATCGACGGTCTCAGAAAGCTCGAGTATCGTGGTTACGACTCGGCCGGTATCGCCGTTGTCGATGAAGAGCATCATCTCAGCCTGCGCCGGGCCGAGGGGAAACTCCGCAATCTGGAGGAGGCGATCCGGCTCCATCCGCTTGACGGAACCTACGGCATCGGCCACACACGTTGGGCCACTCACGGACGACCAACGGAAGAAAACGCCCATCCGCATCGCGACCAGTCCGGCAAGGTCGTCGTCGTTCACAACGGCATTATCGAGAACTACCTTACGCTCAAGGAGCGTCTGATCGAGGCCGGACACGAGTTTCGCACCGAGACCGATACCGAGGTGGTGGCTCACCTGATCGGGCACTATGTCGACACCGAGGGCCTCTCGCTCGAACTTGCCGTTCGAAAGACCGTCAAGGAACTCAAGGGCATCTTCGCGATGTCGATCATCTCGGTCGACGAACCCAACACGATCATTGCCGTTCGGGAAGGACCACCGGTCGTTATCGGCCTGGGGGACGGCGAGTTCTTTGTCGCGTCCGATATTCCGCCGATACTCGCTCATACGCGTGATGTGTTCTTTCTCGGCGACCGTGAGATCGCGGTCCTGACCAAAGATTCGGTCCGCGTCACCGATTTTGACGGGAATGCCGTGGAACCGGTACAACAGCGCATTACATGGGACCCGATCATGGCCGAGAAGGGCGGCTTTAAGCACTTTATGCTCAAGGAGATATACGAGCAGCCGCGCGCCGTCCGCGACACCGTCCAGGGACGCGTGTCGCTCGACACCGGCAAGGTATATCTCGAGCCGATGAACATTTCGGAGGAGGAATTTCGAAATCTCACATCGATCAAGATCGCGGCGTGCGGCACCTCGTGGCATGCCGGGCTGGCTGGCAAATACATGCTCGAGAGCCTCGCGCGCGTGCCGGTTGACGTCGATTATGCCTCCGAATTTCGCTATCGCGATCCTGTTTTGAGCGAGACCGACCTCCTCATCGTTATTTCGCAATCGGGCGAAACGGCAGACACGATAGCAGCCATGCGCGAAGCCAAACAAGCGGGCTGCAAGGTGCTTGCCATCTGCAACGTTCAGGGGTCGATGATCACTCGCGAAGCCGACGGCACGATACTGACGCACGCCGGCCCCGAGATCGGCGTTGCTTCGACCAAGGCGTTCACGTCGCAGATGATCGCGTTGTACCTGTTCGCACTTTATCTCGGCGAGCTTCGCGGAAAGATCGACGAAGCATGGGCAAAGAAACTCGCTCAGGACCTGGCCGAGCTTCCTCTCAAGATCGAGCAGCTTCTCAATGACGCCGACGCGATCGAGGAGCTGTCGAAAGAGTTCTTCCGCGTGCAGGACTTCCTTTATCTCGGCCGCGGGATCAATTTTCCGGTCGCTCTCGAAGGGGCACTCAAACTCAAAGAAATTAGCTATATCCACGCCGAAGGCTACCCTGCCGGCGAGATGAAACACGGACCCAATGCACTTATCGATGAAAAACTGCCGGTCGTCGTCGTCAACACGCGTGAGACCGGCAACGCCGGCAGCGAGCTTCGGTATGAAAAAACGCATTCGAACATCGTCGAGGTAAAGGCCCGCGACGGCATAATCATCGCCGTCCTGACCGAGGGCGACACGATGAGTTCGAAGGTCGCAACGCACATTATCGAGATACCCGAAACGTCCGACCTGCTCGGCCCGGTCCTCTCGATCGTCCCGCTGCAGCTGCTCTCGTACCACATCGCCGTCCGCCGCGGCTGCGACGTCGACCAGCCGCGCAACCTGGCCAAATCCGTAACAGTCGAATAAAGGAACGCCGTCCGGAACGCGGACGCCTTCGTCCGCGTGTGGCTTTGAATTATCCATCGCTGGGTTCGCGTCGAAACGACGCTCATAGCGGACGAGGGCGTCCGTGCTCCGAGTTTTTCCTTCGTTAAAACACATAAAGTTTTGACGGTTGGCGTTCGTGCATTGTGACGGCGATGGAGACGGCGTCTATCTGGTCGTCGTGGGTGCCAAAGGGGAATGTGCAGGCTTCTTCGATGAAGGTACGGTTCCAGTGGCCGCGGACGAGGCGGACGCGGCCTTCTTCGGCGAGGCGGAGCCAGGATAGGGCACGTTCCTGTTTGTCACCTTTGACGGGAACGCCGACAAGGCGGCGGCCGCGAAGTTCCGGCA
>JBGAVC010000102.1:0-11865 GCA_044228265.1 Pyrinomonadaceae bacterium | reverse complement strand
GCCCGTTACCCAGGAGATCGCCATCACCGTCAAAGGCGACAAGGTCTCGTGCTCGATCAACAAAAAGGTCGTCGCGACCTACGACACATCGGCTCTCGTGACCGCCGGCAAATTAAAATCGACAGACGGCATCTACGGCATTCGCTTTGCCCACAACACGGACGCGACCGTCTCCGATCTCAAGCTGTCAAAAGCACCCTAACCTCCCGTCGTAACGCGGACGCCTCGTCAGCCGCCGGATCGCGGACGTCTACGTCCGCGCGTGCTCCGCCGTCATCACGGGCGGACGAAGGCGTCCGCGTTCCGACCCTATGGTAGATTCTTAGGTTATGGATAAAGTAGTACTTATCACCGGAGCGTCGAGCGGCATCGGCAACGAGGCTGCGAAGTTGTTTCAGACAAAGAACTGGAAAGTGGCCGCGACAATGCGAGCGCCGGAAAAGGCGGACGATCTTAGAAAGATCGTCGACATTGAGACCTTTCGACTGGATGTGACCCAACCGGAATCGATCAAGGCGGCGATCGAGGCTACGCTGGAACGATTTGGCCGTATCGACGCGGTCGTCAATAACGCCGGTTATGCGGTGGTCGGGCCGTTCGAGGCTGTAACGAGGGAGCAGATCGAGGATCAGATGAACACGAACGTCTACGGCGTAATGAACGTCTGTCGCGAGATATTGCCTTATTTTCGCGAGCAGAAACGCGGAACGATCGTCAACGTCGCTTCAATGGGCGGGCGGATCACTTTTCCGCTCTACAGCATCTATCACGCTACAAAATGGGCGGTCGAGGGATTTTCCGAGTCGCTCCAGTACGAGGTCCGCGAGTTTGGTATCAAGATCAAGATCATCGAGCCGGGCCCGATCAAGACCGACTTTTACACGCGTTCGATGACGATCGCAGAAAAGGAAGGGCTCACGGCATACGACAATTTTGTGGCGCGTTCCCTGCCAAACATGCAGAAGGCAGGCGAGACGGGTCCCGACGGGTTGGTCGTTGCCGAGACGATCTACACAGCGGTCACCGATGACTCGTGGCGAATGCGTTATCCGGTGAATTCGAGGGCGGTGCTCACGGCACGGAGGCTTCTGCCGGACAGCTTGTTCTTTGGATTGATCCGAAAGGCGGTCGTGAAGTAGACATACAAGCGCGGCATTAGCCTTCGCCGAGCGATGCAGGCTGCCGGCCAAATTCTCGCAGAAGCGGCTTCATATGATTGACGGCCGAGTCGTGAGAGACGCCGTTTGTGGCGAGAATGCCGTTGAGGTTCCTTAGCTCGCGGCGGTCGTAGCGATATTCGCCGCCAAAGATGTCGGTAAAGCGGCCTCCCGCCTCTTCGAGAATGATCTGGGGAGCACATGTGTCCCAGAGCTTGGTCCGTGGCCCGGGATGCACGTAGATGTCGCACGTTTGGTCGGCTATGAGGCCAACCTTAAGGCCGACGGAACCTCGGTTGACGACTCGCCGGAATCCGAAATACTCGGTGATCCGCGAGATTCGCGGACTTAGATGGTGGCGTGAGACTGCTGCCGTCATCTCCGAAAGGACAGTACAGCCGGACACTCCGAGTTTTTCGGGTTCGCCGGAATCGTTGCGGGCAAACGCACCGGAACCTTTGGCCGCAAAGTAGAGCCGGTGGTAAAAGGGCAAGAGCACAATGCCAAGCACAGCCACGCCACGGTCGGCCAAGCCGATCTGGACGGCAAAATCGCCGTCCTTTTTTACGAAACCCGCTGTGCCGTCGATCGGGTCTACGATCCAGACACGCTTTGCCGAGAGCCTGCGTTCCGTATCGTCGGACTCTTCTTCCGAGAGCACGGCATCGCCGGGAAACTCGGCTTCGAGACCGTCGACGATGATCCGGCTGGCCTCTTTGTCGGCGATAGTTACCGGCTCGTACTCGTCGTCGACGCCGAGCTTTTGTTCGGTAACGAACTCGGTCCGATAATGTTCGAGGATAAGTTCTGCGGCTGCGTCGGCAAGCGAAACGGCCGTGTGGAGCTCGTGTTCAAGCATTTAAGTCTACTTTAACACGCTCACTGCGGAGCCGTTCGGGCGGGACGATTGAAAACTAGGCTTTGTCTACGGCTTCGGCAACGCCGCAGCGAGGACAGGTGAGGTAACGCCGAGACTTGTCGGTCCATTTCGCCAAAGCGACGGATTCGAACTGCGGGCCGCCGCCTTCAGCCTCGCCCTCACGGAAAAACCTCGAGGGGCCCGGTTCGGAGGGCTTCTCGGTTCGAAGCTCGCGGTCACAGTGCCGACAGATCCAGCCGTGGCCGTGATTGAAAAAGTCATTGAGCTCGATCATAAAAAAGGCGGCCGCTTTTTGATAACGGCCGCCGTAGGTTGGCTCCACTAAAACCGTCTGGGCGTTGTGGCCGGGGGCTTGTTCGCAGTGCTTTGCAGCTTGACCGGAAGCGTAGTCTTCTTGCCGTCGCGATAAACCTCTATATTGATAGTTTCACCGATCTGTTTCTTGTCCAGATATCGATAGAGGTCGTCGAGGTCGTCCATTTTTTCGCCGTCTATGGACGTGATGACGTCGCCGAGCGAAACGTTACCGTTGGCGTCCTGGTTGAGCCCGCGAAGACCCGCACTCGACGCGGTCGTACCCGGAACGACGTTCCTGACGATCAGGCCGTTCTGTATCGGCAGCCGGTAGCCCTGCTCGGCAAGGCTCGCGACGCTCAAGAGATTGGCGCCGAGCTTAGGCCTGCGGACCTCGCCGTACTGGATGAGCTGCGGTATGACACGTTTTGCAATATTGACCGGAATAGCGAATCCGACACCGACCGAGCCGCCCGCCGGCGAGAGGATCTGCGAGTTGATGCCGATCATCTTGCCGTATTTGTCGAGCAGCGGGCCGCCGGAATTTCCGGGATTGATCGACGCGTCTGTCTGAATCGCGGCATCGATCGGCCTGCCATTTGGAGCTCCCGGCATCGGACGCGAACGGATAGGCCGCTGAAGGCCCGAGATGACCCCGGTCGTGAGCGTCCGGTCGAGGCCGAACGGATTACCGATCGCGAGGACCTTCTGGCCGACGACGAGCTTGTCCGAATCGCCGAGCGGTACGACCGTAAGCCCGGCCGGTGGGTCGATCTTGATCACGGCGAGATCAGTGTCAGGGTCGCCTCCGACGACCTGTGCCGGGTAGTTCTTGTCGCCTCCAAAGCTGACCGTCAGCTTTTGTGCACCTTCGATGACATGATAGTTGGTGAGTATGTTTCCGTTATTGTCGATGACCGAACCTGAGCCGTTGCCTTTGCCTTCCTGCACGCCACCCCAGAAGTCCTGCTGGTACGACGTCGTATTGATAAAGGCGACGCCCGGAGCGATGGTCTTATAGACCTCGATGTTGTTGGCCTCGTCGGTCACGCTCGACGGGTCGGAAATTCCAGCCGGCGCCTGTTCTGCAAAACTCACAGCGGAGCCGTCCGTGTATTGCCAAAAACGGCCGAGATTGTACAGCAACGCCGTGGCCCCGACAGCGATTAGTGCCGATGCGAACGCAAGAAGTATGATCTGTCTCGCCGATAGTTGATAAACCGAATTTCTGTTCATGATGACATTGCACCCCGATAATGTTTGTCAAAGAGATTTTGATGCGACCTTGTTCCTGTCGCGTTGGTTTGCAATACGAAAAAAGGAGGAACGGTGTTTCCTCAAAAGTGGTGCCTTATTTTGAATGGTGGTCGATGTGAACGGGATCAGATCGCGAAAGCGAAGATCTGACTGGACACTCGGGCGAAGTTTTGAAGCGATTCGTTTGACACTAACCCAAGTGCTGCGAGCCCCGTAAAGAGATGAACACCCATCAGGCCAATGTAGACAGCCAGAGCGACTGCAACGCCGTAACGGGCCAGCGGGCGTGAGCCCGATCTGAGTATGACCAGAGCCGCCACCGCACCCATTGCCACTTTGACGGCAAGAAACGGACCATTTCCGATATCCAGCAAGGCGGCCATCAACTGGTTGCCTTCCGTTGCAACACCGCTTCGGACCCACATGATGGTCAGCAATGCATCGAGCAGGTTCAGTGCGAATAAAAGTAATGTGGGTACGGCAAGCGGCATTTTCGTCCAGTTATGATGCTAAAACTTGTTTAACTATCCCCTTTAACTGATTTGCCCCCGGCTTTGGCGGGCCGGGGGCATCGTAAACAAAAGGATCGTGAATTACCGTCTATCTTACTTCAACGCTTGGAATATAGTCCTAATCAAACTCGATTTCAGCGAATCGTTAGTTTTTTTGTTCGCCTTAGGAATTCACACCGAGTGAGTTAAGCTTGAACCATTGTGTGGCAACGAATCGATAACTAAATGGGTCAAAAGACCCGGCTTATTTGCCATGCACAGTTCGATGTTTATGAGCGGCGCCTCGTTAGAGGGAGGAACTATGAAAAAGATATCCAAAGCAAAATATTTGATCGCGTTTTTGACAATATTTCTCGTCTTAGGCTCATCCGATGCGTTCGCGCAGCGGAAGAGAAAACCCGTTCTCCATCGCAAGCCGGCGACGGCGAAAACGGTGAAACCGGCCGCCGAACCGCAGTTCGCGGTGGCCGCAGGGACCACACTGCATGTCCGGATAAACTCGACGTTGAGTTCGAAAACGGCGACGGTCGGTCAGACTTTTACGGCCACGGTTACCGAACCTGTGTATTCGAGCACCGGCGTCGTGGTCATTCCGAGCGGAAGCACCGTTCTCGGCAAGGTGACGGCTGTGAGTGCGGCAGCCAAAGGCGGAAAGGTCGGTACGATAGACGTCAATTTTACACAGGTAAATCTTCCGAATGGACGTAAGCGCACGATCAACGGCTCGCTGGCTGAACTCGATACTAAAACGGCGAAAGCCGACAACGAAGGAACGGCGTCCGGCGAAAAGACGGCACACCGTAAGGTCAAATTTATCGGCGGGGCCGGCGTCGGCGGACTTTTGATCGGGGCGGCAGTAGGCGGCGGCAAAGGCGCCCTTATCGGAGGGATCGTTGGCGGTGTCGGCGGTTACATAGCCGAACGCCAGACAAAAGGAGCCGAGGCAATCGTCAAATCGGGTACAGAATTTGGCGTCTATCTAAACCAGGCCGTATCGCTTCCTCGTTTCGCGGAAGTGACGCCTTAGTTATCGTTGAAGTCTGGAGTCGGTTTTCTGCGTCGTGTCGTTTCCAGTTTCAAAGGCTGTGGACCAGAAACTCGGGTGTTACGATGACGGGTGAAAAGAAGCCCGCCGCGGTGTTGAAAAGCCGTAGCCGCGCCTGTTTTCGGACGTTGGCTATATGGCCAAAATTCCACGTTACGATGTAGTCGACCTTGTGATAGGACGCCAGTGCAACGTGGATCGCATCGGCCATGTATTTTCGGTGAAAGATGCCGCGTTCGATGTAGCCCTCGGCGAGTATCCCGACCTCTTCGAGCATCTCGAGCCGCGGGAGGGTCTTTATCAGATTGAGATAGCCCGTGCGGTGCGGTTCTTCGACGCGTTCCAGCTCTCGCTGGACCAGCAGCGAGCTGAAAGCCTGATATTCGGCGAGTTCGTGCTCCCACCATCGCATGGTAAGGTCGCGTCGAAACGGATCGCCGTTGTCGAGATAGGCTCCGACGACCGATGTTTCGAGATAGAGACTGGTTTTCATAACCCTGGCGTCGTCTAATTTTCGGATTTGAGGGGTGTGAACTGCACCTTCGAGTTGCGGAAATCGAAAGTGAGCTTGTAGTTCTTTAAGAAATTGCCTCCGAGGATACCAGCTTGTTCGAATCCGGAAGCCTCGTTGATGATGTCCAGGTCGAGAGCGATAGCGACGATCTGCTTTCGCGAATGAGGCCCAAAGCTGACCTTTGGAAGCAGGAATGTCGGGACGTCATCGGTTACCCCCGCTGACCCTATGACACGAAGTCGTTCGTCGTTGGCAAACGGCACGATCGCGTCGGTCTTCGCGACGCGTTGGGAGATCACCGAAACGCTGGCTCCGGTGTCCACAATAAAATTAAGGGGCGAATCGATGCCTTCGAGCTGCACTTCGCCGCTGAGGAATCCGCTTGAGGTCAGTCGCAAAGGCAGCGATAACTTTGAATCGTCGGAAAGGCCAAGACGGCTGTCGTCGGAACGCTTGACCAGGTCAAACGTATTGTTGCCGTAGTCGATGGTAGCCAGAAACTTTGAGATAAGAGCCAGACCGATGTAACCATCCACCGGTTGCTGGTCCGGCTGAAATTGGCGAATATACACCGGAACGCTTCGAATCGTCACATCGCCGAGCTGCATGCTTTGCAAAAATCCGTACACGATCTCAAAGCGTCCGTTGCCGCCGATACCCTTTGCGAATCCGCCGCGAGTGATCGGCTTTATCTTTAACCGCGTGGCCGTGGTATTGGAAATGACCGTTATGCCGGAACCGGTATCTATCACAAATCGAAGGGGCTCGTTTGACCCATTCACTTTTAATCGGACGATCGGACGATTGCCGACGAGTTCGAAACCAAGAGTTGTCTGATCTTTGCCGGCGCTTGCATACAACCCGTCACGCTGCCCGATATACCGGAGGAAGTCGATAAGACCTTTTATCCGAGCCCGCCTGTCGACATCGCTCGCGTGTGAGACATTGAGGAATCGCTTGTAAGCGTCGGCAGCCTCTGTGTATTTTTCGGCCCGCGCGAACACTTGTCCGAGCGCGAACCAATAATCCGGCTCGTTCGGTTCGTGGTAAACGGCCTCCTGAAGATAGACCAGGCTCTCGTCGATCTTGTTGAGGTAGAAATCGAGCATTCCATAACCCGCCCATCCGAGCGACTCGCGCCGGTCAAGCTTAAGGGCGAAAAGAAACAGCGGAGCGGCATCGGCGAATCTCCCGGCAGAAAGCAGTACGTTACCAAGCACTGCGTAGGCTCGCGCATTTGCAGGTTCAGCCTGTGCGATCGGCATGACAAGCTTGTACGCGTCGAGAAGTTTGCGTTGCTTGGAGAGAACGAACGCAAGCTCGATCTTTGCGTCGGAACGATCGGGCTGCAAGGCGACGGCTCTACGCAAAAGAGCCTCGGCATCCGTGAGAGATTCGGCTCGAACCAGTTTCCGGGCTTGTTTCATCAAGTCCCGAAATTCGTCTGAGATGATCAGTGTTCCAGGATCGTTACCAGCGGGAACGTTAGCCCAGAAAACTCCAGATAATAGAAGGGCGGAGATGCAGATTACGTCGACAGCACGTCTGGTAAGTCCGATTATCCAACCGCAACGCTTCATGATTAACATTCCGTGACGGCGTTCCGATCACTTCAGAATGACGCCCGTTTTGATTGACCAAAGTACGAGATCGAGCTCATCCATATCGATCTCCAGCGATCTTGTCAGGTTTTTGAGCTTTTCTTCGACCATTAGATACCTCAAACGCGTAGTTGGTGGCTTTGGTTCGTCAATTATTTTCAGCTCAGCAAGGCTACTTAGAATGTGTTTATCGAGTATGGCGTAACCGCGAAATCCGATGTTTCGAAGGTAGTGGCTTGCCTCTTTATAACCCAGGCCCTTGATCCCGGGCTCGTGGACGAGCCAGTCGCGTCTCGCATGAGGGCAATCAAACCCGTTGAGACGTTCACGCAGCTGCATGCCGCAATCGTTCACCAGGAACGTTCGCGATGCGACGATGTATCGCGAACGCGCATTGGGGAAACGGTGGGCCCCAACAAGTGCGCGAGCCAGTTCGCCTTGATCGCCTGTCATCAAGATCGGTCGAACGGCTTCCACCGAGCGAAGCCCCATACGGGCCGAACAACCGCCCGTAAAAAAACAAAAGACCATCTCTTCAAAGAGCCGCTCATTCGAGCCCGTGCGGCCCACAGCGTCAAATTCTGCAAGTCTTTCGCGGATCAGCGGACGCCTTTCGCGGTGTGCCGACCTTATCTTTTCAAGTGTGAGAGGCTCTCGTTCTCGTTTCACGAAGGATAGTTCGATATTAGGAGCCGAGGCTAAGTTATGTCAACGAATTTCGGCAACGGAGCATTCCTGCGAACTCGTCAGGAAATGCCGATCGGGATACAAAGAGGATTCTTAGGGGGCGAGCCCGTTATCAAGCGAGGTCCCGATCTCTTCTAGACGGTTGATCACCCGCTCGATGAGCCATTTCGGTGTTGAAGCCCCGGCCGTGACACCGACGCTCTGTACTCCGGCGAGGTCACGTGGCTCGATATCGTTTTCGGTTTCTATCAAGTAGCTTTTCCGGCAATTCTCTTTACACACCGCCAGGAGTTTGACACTGTTTGAGGAGTGCCGGCCGCCGATGACGTAAAAAGCGTCGACCATAACCGATAGTGCTCGGGCGGCATCCTGCCGGTCACGCGTGGCCGAACAGATAGTGTTGATGACCTGAACAACATCATCTGTCTTAGCTTTTATTGCTTCAGCAGCCTCAAAGAAGGTCTTTGACTTAATAGTGGTCTGCGACACCACCAGCGGCCGCCGCAACATCGGCAGAGAATCGACCTCGGTCTCGTCACGGATAATGAACGCATGGTCAGGCGCGTAGCCTTTGACGCCTATCATTTCGGGATGTTCGGGCGAACCAATGACCACGACATGACGGTCCTCGGCGGCTGCACGTGCGGCAAGCCGCTGCACCCGAGTCACGAACGGACAAGTGGCATCAACCACGCGGGCAGCCTTTTTTTCGAGCTCCTGTTGGACTTCTGGCGTTACGCCGTGAGCCCGAATCACCGCGGTCTCGTCACGACGGATCTGGACAGGCTCGCTTATTGTCGTGACTCCCTCGTGGGCTAAGCGCTGCATCTCCTGTTCGTTGTGTATCAGCGGGCCAAGGGCGCGGACCTTATCGCCGGCCCCAACAGCTTCCTCCACCATCTCTACCGCTCGTTCGACACCGAAGCAAAACCCGTATTCGTTAGCCAATAAAACTTGCATTTGACGGCGATCTGACCTATTTTTAATATGCCGGATAACGGCTCCTCTCCACTTTAACAATAACAAATGGACAGTATACATGAAACCGGCGGGCTGGAATGCCGGTTTTTGAGAGAGTCGCATTTTGACGAGCTCTACAACGCATTTCTGAGAGCCTTTTCGGACTACGTTATGCCGTTCGACCTGACGAAGGACCAGTTCCGCAAACACATCGTGCTCAACGCGGTTGATATCGAGCGGTCGGTCGGATGGTTTGACCAGGAAAGGATAGTAGGATTTACCTTAAATGGTTTTGGCGTGTGGAATGATGTCGACACCGTATATGACGCCGGGACTGGCACCCTGCCAGAGTATCGTCGACGCGGCCTAAGTCGAAGAATGTTTGAAAAGATGCTGCCGATCTTCAAAGCGAATGGTTACCGGCAGTGCCTGCTCGAGGTCATTACGGAAAATCACAAAGCTATCGGACTCTATGAAAAACTCGGATTTGAAAGGACGCGAACCGTCTCGCTGCTGCATTGTCCCGAAGATGTGAAAACCGCCAAACCTTTGCACGCGGGCGTCGAACTTCGCCCGATCGATTCCCCTGACTGGCAGGCGTTGCGGACATTCTGGGACGGTGAACCGTCCTGGCAGAACTCAACAGACGCGATCGACCGAAGCCTCGGCAATAAACATGTCACGGGCGCGTTCGTCGAGGGCACGTGCGTTGGGTACATAATCTACTCTAATAATGTCGGACGGGTAGCCCATATTGCAGTTGAAAGGTCGCACCGAGGTCGAGGCATAGGCAGCAGTCTGATCAGATCTTTGGTGGAGAACACTGAGGCCAACTACGTCCCGCAGGTTATCAACATCGACCGTTCGATCAGCAGTGCAATGACGTTTTTCGAAAATCGCGGATTTCGGGAAAAGCTTAGCCAATATGAGATGATCCGGCCGATCTGACCACCGTTGATTGCGGCTGAAAGCGATCTAACGCACCGGCGGTCTAAGGATCACCTGAGAAGCTTCCCTCGCGATCGCGGACGCCTTTATGTGTGATTCCCCAAGTCCGGCAACTTGACGGAGAGCTTCGCCCGTACGAGAAAGCAAACGTACAAGATCGCCCTCTTCGGCTCTGGTCCGGGTGACAAGTTCTTCCCAGGAAATTTCCTTTGCCCACCGTTCGGCGGCCGCGGCAGCGGAGTGGTTGATCTCCTCCACGGCTTCCACGCCGTTATTCCACTCGATGCGGGAGACATCGTACACAACGTCCTGAAATTTGGACAGCGTGTGGTCAAGCGTACCGGAGACGCGGCCCGTTCCAAAGTCGCGCTCGGCGTCCGCTGCGACGGACGCGATCAGGCCTGCGGCTGTGGGAGCACTTATCTCATTGAACAGTTCACGCCGAAGAGCCTCGCCGATCAATAGAGGCCGGTCAACACGCAGGTCCGCCAGCCATTTCCCACTGTCGGTCACAGCTTCCTCTTGAAGATCCAAATATCCGAAATGCTCGAGCACATGGGCCCGATGCTCGAACGGCTTCCAGATCCGGTCTGTCAGGTCCGGGCCCCGCCTGGCATTTCGATAGGCGAAGCTGCGTGCGGCGATGTCGCGGACCTGCTCAAAACTGCCGAAAGCATCAAGCAGATTCAAGAGACTGGTATAGGTGGCTCGGAAATGGCTCTCAAGTTCGTCGGGTTTGGCGCGAAGCAGGTCAGCTATACGTTTTGGGTTCTGAAATTGACCGGGAGCAAGGACGACGAATCCGACATTGTCGCGGCCTCGTCTGCCGGCCCTACCGGTCATCTGCTGCAGTTCGCTCGCCGTCAACGGTCGCCAGCCTTCATTGCCACGAGTGTCGGCATTGCTTATGACGACCGTACGGGCCGGAAAATCTACTCCGGCGGCCACGGTTGATGTTGCAAATATAGCGTTCAGAAGCCCCGCGGCCATCATCTTTTCGACCAACAGCTTCCACGGGGGCATATGGCCCGCATGATGGGCTGCGACGCCTGCGTTTACCAGGATCTTTCGATGCTTGTGTCCACGGATCTCTGGAAACTGAGAAGTATATTCATCGAACATCGATTGGCGGCGAGCTTGTTTATCGGGATCATGCTTCTGTGAAAGGTCGTGCGCTACATCGCTGGCCGCTTCATCGCAGCCACGCCTTGTCGGCATAAAGACGATCGCCGGAAGCAGGTTATACCGGCGCAGCGACGAAATAAGTTTCGGAGGGGGGATATTCGCGGATCGCTGGTCCATTCTGAACAGTATAACGACAATCGAGCGGCGACGCCTCTCCGGCGTAAACAGATCCTTTCGTGTGATATTATCGGCTTTTCAAATTACCGACACTGAGGAGAACAAGAGATGACGACGTTCGATCGACGTGATTTTCTCAAGTATGCTGGCCTTTCAGGCTCCGCGGTTCTGGCAGCGAGGAACATACTGGCAGACGTTAAGTACCTTGATCAACCTATCGATCTTGAAAACGCGAGCGCTGCCGGGCTGCAGGCAGCTATGGGGTCGGGCCAGACGTCCTCGCGAAAGATCGCCGAAGGCTATCTAGCGCGGATCTCCGAAATCGACAAAAAGTTAAACTCGATCATCGAGATCAACACCGATGCACTTTCGATCGCTGACCGCTGCGACGCCGAACGAAAAGCCGGAAAGACCCGCGGGCCGCTGCACGGTATTCCGGTGGTCATTAAAGACAATATCGATACGGCAGACAAGATGAAGACAACGGCGGGCAGCCTCGCTCTCGTCGATGCTCCGACGCCGAAGCAGGATGCATTCCTTGTTGCGAAGCTCCGCGCGGCAGGGGTTGTGATACTCGGCAAGACGAATCTCTCAGAATGGGCGAATTTTCGCTCAACTAAATCATCGAGCGGATGGTCAGGCCGCGGGGGGCAGACGCGCAATCCGTACGTTCTTGACCGAAACCCATGCGGCTCGTCGTCAGGTTCC
>JBGAVC010000101.1:0-12239 GCA_044228265.1 Pyrinomonadaceae bacterium | reverse complement strand
AAGCGAGGTTGACCGGAGCCTCAACCAGGCACGAGTCGTTTGTACGAGTTCGTAGTCGGTGCCGCAAACCCGACAAGAGCCGAGCGTGCTTGAGCAGGCCGCCAATGTAGAACTTAGCAAGCCCGGACAAACCCGCGCATACTGGCTGCCCGCGAACAGCGGCTGGCCGTCCCATAGCGACTGGTGGCAGTATTCCTGAGCCATTGTCGCCGTAGAGCGACGGAGACAATGCCGCCGGGTCTTGCCCGCCGCATGTGCGGTGTTCTTGACCACGTATTTGAACAGCATCAAGTTGTCGGCCGTGTGGAGCAGGTTCGAGAATTTGAAATCGATCTCGCACTGGCCCGCGGTCGCGACCTCGTGGTGATGGCATTCGACGCTGATGCCGACCTCGCCGAGAATGTTCGAGATCGTGTTCCTGATGTCGATCAGCGAATCGAGCGGCGCGACCGGCACATAACCTTCTTTCGCACGGATGTGATACCCGTTATTGATCGCATACTCATCGCCCGCGCGGCCCGAGTTCCAGTGTCCTTCTTCTGAATTTATGTAATAACCGGCTGAATTCTGGTTGTTGTGAAATCGTGCCTCATCAAATACGAAAAACTCGGCTTCCGGCCCGACATAGATCGTGTCGGCGATGCCCGTGAATTTCAGATAGCTCTCGGCACGCATGGCGACCGACCGCGGATCGAGTCCCGTAACCTTCTTTGGTGATCGGATCGACGGCGTTCGCGATCAGACACAGCGTCGTGTCGTCCGTGAACGGATCGATCCAGAACCGGCTCGGATCGGGCACGAGCAGCATGTCGGATTCGTGGATCGCCGCCCAACTGCGTAGGCTCGACGCGTCAAAACCGAAGCCGTCCTCGAAACTGTCTTCCGTCAATTGGTCGATCGGAAAGGTAAGGTGATGCCACGAACCCGGCAGATCGGTAAGCGCACCGATACAAATCGCGCTTCCTGGTCAGCGGCAAAGTTCATTACATTTTTTGCATTCATAGATTCTCCCGAATAAAAGTGGATTAATTGCAAATCCGAGGCCGCCCGCGATGCGAGAGAGGTGGCATCGAAGGAGAGATTCTATTACACGAAATTCGCGGCGAAAAGGAACTGAACAAGCCCTCAGGACATTGCTGAAAATTCCTACAAAAATGTAAGATAACCGGCCGGCCATGGCCTTGCATCAAAGCAGCGTCGGGCGGTCGCGTCCGGGTCGTAGGCTTGACGCGAGCCCCGTTTGTGACCGACGATAAGTTTCCGACAAACTCTATTTTGACCATGCAAAACAAACAAACCTTCAGAACCGTAATCTCGGCCATTTTCATTCTCACTCTTGTCTGCCTGGGCCCGGCGACATTATCGGCGCAGAAACTGAGTCGTGACGAACAGCGGATCGTGGACTATATCGACAGCCACGACAAAGAAGCGATCGACCTGCTCGAACGCTCGGTCAATATCGAGAGCCCGACCGAGGACCTCGCCGGCGTCCGCAGTGTCGGAGCGTTGTTCGGTGAGCAATTCAAGGCTCTCGGCATGACCGCGCTGGATCGAGATGCCGCCGGAAATGAAGCGTGCCGGTCATCTCGTTGCCGAGACCAGCGGAAAGAAAGGCAAGCGAATCCTGCTGCTCGGCCACATCGACACTGTGCTTCGCGGTGAGAAGTTTCGTATCGACGGAAAACGCGCCTACGGGACCGGCGTCGCCGATATGAAAGGGGGCGACGTCATCATCGTCCAGGCACTCAAAGCGCTAAAGGCCGTCGGTAGCTCTCGACGATACGCAGATCGTCGTCATGCTGACCGGCGACGAAGAGGACTCCGGCAAGCCCGAATCCATTAGCCGCGGCGATATGGTAGCCGCCGCGAAACGCAGTGACATCGCTTTGAGTTTTGAGGCGACTGTCCTAAATACCGCCACGGTCGGCCGTCGCGGATCCAGCTCGTGGAGTCTCGAAGTGCAGGCCAAAACGGGCCATACTCCGGACAGATCTTTCGCGAAGGCATGGGTACGGAGCGATCTTCGAAGCATCGCGTATCCTGAACGAGTTTCGCGAAAAGCTCGGCGGTGAAAAATACCTGTCATTTAACCCTTCCCTGTTCATCGGCGGCACTACAGCCGAACTCATCGGCCCGAACGGCACCGCAACCGGCAAAACGAACGTCGTTCCTGCAAAGGTCTTAGTCAAGGGCGATCTGCGGTTTATCAGTGAAGCTCAAAAGGAAACGACGAGAGCCAAAATGCGCGAGATCGTCAGCCGCAGCCTGCCTGGAGCGACAGCCAAGATCACTTTCGAAGACGGCCTTCCGGCGATGTTCCCGAGCGAGGGCAATTATGCCATCCTGAAACAGCTCGACCAGGCCAGTCAGGACCTCGGCTTCGGCAAGATGGAAGCCCTCGACCCCGGTGAGCGCGGAGCCGGCGACATCGCATTCATCGCCGACCTCGTCCCCAGCCTCGACGGCATCGGCATGGGCGGCAGCCAGAACACCCACGCCAAAGGCGAATCGAGTTCACTCGACACATTCTCAACACCAAAAAAGGCCGCGATTTTGATCTATCGGCTTACGCGGTAATCCTCAGACTAGCGGCTTGCCGACTGCACTGCGGTCGCGGCTAAGCCCGACCGTCGAGCTTCGGGGCCGGATCTCGGGTTATGCCCAATCGCAGTGCGGTCAGGCTGTGCCTGAAACGTCATCGACCCATGTCGTTTACCGGAGACGGCTCTGCCGACCGTCTTTTCAGCCCCTCCTTACGAAGGAGGGTGGACGCGGGCGCGACGGGCTGGTTTTTATTTGACGGGCATCTCAAGGGAAGTTTACGTGATCGGCCGATCACGGGCTTTCCCTTGAAGATGCCCGTCACATAAGAACCACCCCGTCAGCCGCCAAAAACGCGTCACCCTCCTTCGTAAGGAGGGGAGCCGGGAACACTTGTCGGCGGCAAAGCCGCCTCCGGTAAAGGACATGGGTCGATGACGTTCAGGCACAGCCCGACCGCAGTGCAATAGGGCATAGCCTGGAACCAACGGCTCCCCTCCTTACTAAGGAGGTGTGCCCATAAAGCGTCAGGGGTGATTTTTAGCCTGAGCATATTCAAGCCAAGTTTTCCCTGTGTATTGCGTATGTCTTTGACAGGTCTGTGCCGGCTTGCGAGAAGTGCAGGTGGTCTCAGAAAACTAAACGATCTCTCCCACGAGATCGTATTCGTGAGCCTCGGTAATGCGGACGTCGTAGACGACGCCGATCTGAGGATCGAGGCCTTCGGGGACGTCGTTGATGAGAATGTAGCCGTCGATCTCCTGAGCCTGGCCCTCGAGACGGCCTTGAAACAGGAGATCGGATTCCTGCGACAGGCCCTCGAAGATCACGGGGTAAGTTTTACCGATCTTTGACAAATTAATCTGCTTGCTGATCTTTGCCTGTTCTTTCATCAGGCGGTTACGGCGCTGTTTGGCAATTTTGGGATCGACTTTGTTGGGAAGGTCGAAGGCCGGAGTTCCCTCTTCGTCAGAATACGTGAACACGCCGACGTTGTCGAAGCGGCAATTGCGCACGAACGTCAACAGTTCCTCAAAATCCTCTTCGGTCTCGCCCGGAAAGCCCGTGATGAATGTGGTCCGAATAGCGACGCCCGGAACTCTTTCGCGTACGCGAGCGATAAGCCGTTCAAGCGACTCGCGGTTGCCGCCGCGTTTCATAAGCTTCAGCACATTTCGCGAAGCGTGCTGGAGCGGCATATCGAGATACTTGACGGCCTTCGGCGTATCGGCGATCGCGTCGAGAAACGCGTCGGAAATATGCGTGGGATACGCGTACATGACACGGACCCACTCGATGTCGTCTATCTCGCCGAGAGCACGTATCAGCGCGGCCAGAGCATCGACCTCGCCAAGGTCTTCGCCGTAACGCGAAGAGTCCTGGGCGATGAGTACGATCTCCTTGACGCCCTGCTTCGCGAGCATTCTCGCTTCCTCGACGATCGAGCCAAATCGACGCGAGCGAAAGCTGCCCCGCATCGCCGGGATCGAGCAAAACGCACACGGCCGGTCGCAGCCTTCGGCGATCTTTATGAACGCCGTGTGCGAGTCGGTCGCACGCAGCCGCGGGGTGTATTCGTCGTAAAGATAAGTCGCCGACTTGTTGCCGATCGGCGTGATGGTTAGCTTTCGGGCGTCAAACTCGTCATCCGCCGCCTTTAATATATCTCCGACCTGCGAAGTCCCGATGAACGCGTCGACCTCGAGGCAATTCTTTCATGAGGTCATCGCGATAACGCTCGACGAGACAGCCCGCGACGATGACGCGGTTGGCCACACCGTTGGCCTTCCACCGTGTGGCTTCGAGGATCGCGTCGATCGACTCCTGCTTGGCGGATTCGATAAATCCGCACGTGTTCACGACTACGGTATCAGCCTCGTCCGCGTTACTCGTGATCTCATACCCCGCCTCGGCGAGCTGGCCCATCATGACCTCGCTGTCGACGAGGTTTTTAGGACATGAGACTTACAAACCCGACCTTTTTCATAAAACTCTTTATAGATCATATCATTTTGGACTCACGTTGAGACGGCCGGGTGGCTGCAGTTGCGATGTTCCATGAACGCTTTTTAGGCTTAAGCGGATGATTCGCTTCAGGATCGGTCCACAACAAGACGGCCCCATTCCTCCACACATACTTCAATGGGGAGAAAGAAAGGGTTTGAGCTCTATTGCGGCAAACCCGTTTAGTGGACGTTTAGATTAGATGGGCCAACACAATCGGTCGAATCGACAATGCAGTCTCCGTGAAGATTAGCAAGCAATGGATCGGTCTTCAGATAAATAAGATTGGCGTCGTGCGCTTTGAATGCACTTTCGAGGCTCGCGAATGCAAGGTCCGTTTCGCCGAGCCCCGCGTAAACGACTGCAAAATTGCAATTCGAGACATATCGAACGCGCTGCATTTGCTTAAGTTGATCAAGCATCCGGCGGGCATCGGATGGATGGCCCATTTTCGAGTATATTCTCGACCGCAGCATCGGAATTCGCGGATCGCTATCAAACCCGGAGGCCTTCTGCAGTTCGTCAAGAGAGTGCTGAAGATCGCCTTTCAAAAGATACGCCCGACCGAGGTTGAGGTGGGCGTAGTAGAAGGAATTATCCATCTCAAGCGTCTTGTGGTATTGGTCTATAGCTTCGTCAATCCGCAACGCGTACAAGTAGCTGGTCGCAAGATCAGCGCTTATGATCAAAGAAAGGGGATCTAGTTCGTGCGCCTTTCGCAGCGCGTCGATCGACTCGTTAAAGTGCCCTTCGGCCAGGAGGTTTGCGTTCCCATACCAATGGTACGCTGTCGAATAGTTCGGGTTTAGAGCGATCGCGCGACGGATCTGTTCATCCGATTCTTCAAATCTCCAATCGTAGTTAAAGTACGCGAAAGAAAGCGAGGTATGGGCCTCAGCCAACGATTCGTCCAGTTCGAGGGCCTTTCTCGCCGCCGCTTCGGCCTTTGGAAAAACCTCACTGGGCATTGCACCGGCATAACTGGGAAAAAGCATGTACGAATCCGCGATCCCAGCATAAGCAAGTGCAAAATCCGGGTCCAAAGCTATGGCCGCTTCAAAGTACTCGACTGATTTCCTTAGGTCGTTCCCCGTTCGCTTATTCCAATAGAACCGTCCAAGCAAATAATTTGTATACGCCACCGGGTTATTGGTGTACGTCTTTGAGAGTCTTTGTCGATCCGCGTCCGACAATCTGATCCGAAGCTTGCTCGATACGTCGTGAGCGATATCGGTTTGCAGTGTGAAGAGGTCCGATTGCCTGCGGTCGTATTGTTCGCACCAGATGACATCCTGCGTTTGGGTGTTCACCAACTCCAAATTCAGCAAGAAAGCATTTCCATGATTGGCGAACCTGCCAAGCAGGACGGCCTGGACGTTGAGTTCTTCTCCGAGTTTCCTGGGTGACAATTCTTTACCTTTGTACGAAAAGACGGTACTCCTCGCCTTGACGGACAGGTCGGGCAATTGTGACAAGGTCTTTATCAGAGCGTCGGTCATCCCGTCAGAGAGATATTCGACTTCGGCATTACCGCCTTCGTTCACAAACGGCATTACGGCGATCGATCCGATCTGGGTGGAGCTTGCCGAACCAAAATACCGGTGTCCGATGACGCCGCCAAGTACTATAAATGTGAAGGCTATAAGCCAAGCATACCTCCACCCGTACCATGCGCGAGCCTTTTCGATCATTCCCGACAAAGATACGTTTCCGCCGTCAAACCTTTCCAACGGAACGCGTCTTTCCCACAACTCAGATCCCTCGTGATCTAATTTAAGCTTTCGCAGCGCAGCGACCACGTCGGAAATGTCGTCATATCGAGAGGCCGGATCCTTGCAGATACTCTTGACAAGGATCGCTCGTATCGAACCGGGAAAACAACCTCGATCAACGACTGGTTCCTTCGTTAGGATCGAGGCGATTATGTCGCTGTTTGTAGCTCCGGAAAACGGAGCTTCGCCGGCAAGCATTTCATAAAAAACGACTCCCCAGCTCCAAATGTCGGTGCGATCGTCGATCTCCAAGCCTCGGGCTTGTTCGGGCGACATGTAATTAGCGGTCCCGATCAGCAGGCCTGGTTCCGTGTGGATCGATGAGATACCGCCTGAGTCACTCGTTCTTTCGCGACGATCGGGTCTGACCCCATTGGAAACTGGCTCCGTCAATTTGGCCAAACCAAAGTCGACAACCTTAACCAATCCATCCTGTCTAACGATGATGTTCTCAGGCTTCACGTCACGGTGCACGATGCCCGCAGCGTGCGCGGCCGAGAGAGCGAACGCTACTTGTGAGCCAATATCGACCGCTTCTCCAAAGGTCAACGTACGAGCGCACAAACGCTCGCGTAATGTCTTTCCCTCTACGAACTCCATTGCGATGAACGGTCGTCCGTTCGATTCGTTTATGTCGTAAATGTGGGCGACATTTGGATGCGAGATCGCTGAGGCCGACCGGGCCTCATGCCTGAAGCGGTCAATATTTCTCGGAGCGGCCAGGTACGCCGGAAGTAGTTTGATCGCCACCTGGCGATCGAGCCGAAGGTCCTCCGCGAGATATACGGCGCCCATACCACCGCGCCCGATCTGTTTTACGATCCGATACTGGCCGAGGACCTTGCCGGTCATGTCCTCAAGTTCCTGATCCGCGAGAACCGACAGGCCCAGCGAGAAAGCTGGTTCCGAGAAGAAAGACGGTTCTTCGTCCGATTCAGCGAGAAGCGACTCGACCTCATCTCGAAGCGAATCGTCCTCGCCGCATGAGCTGTCAAGAAAAACCTGCCGGCGGTCGCCCCGGAGTTCAACGGCGCCGTGGTAGATATCTTCAATGGTTTTCCAGCGAATTTGATCCATCAAGGTCTGAAGCTGACCGTTTCGAGATCTATCCGTTCGTTTGGCTGCGAAGCTCTCTGTGCAGCCATGCTTTTGCAAATCGCCAATGACGCATCACAGTGACGGGTGCCACGCCGAGTACCTCGGCGGACTCCTCGACGCTGAGACCCCCAAAATGCCGCAGTTCGACCACGCGGCTTTTGACCGGGTCCAATTCCTCAAGCCGTTTAAGCGCCTCGTCAAGTTCGATGATCGTCTCAATATCAGGGCGGGCAATGGCCGAGTGTTCCGTCAGATCCACCTGAATACCACCACCGCCGCGTTTTTTACATTGTCTTGCTTTTGCATAGTCGAGCAAGACCCGCCGCATGATCTGTGCGGCAACTGCAAAAAAGTGAGACCGATTTTGCCATTCAACGCCGTTCTGGCGTTTGAGAAGCATGTAAGCCTCATTTATCAGGCCGGTGGTCTGCAGAGTGTGGTCCGGCCGTTCGCTTCTCATCTGCCGCGCCGCAAGCCGACGCAGCTCATTTTCGACGATGGGAATTAGCGCGTCGAGAGCAAATTCATCGCCGCTGTTCCACGCTCGAAGCAACTCCGTGATCTTAGTAGGAGCCGACATGCCTAATTCTGCAATTGTAAGGTTTTACGTATTTTAATCATATGAATCTAGCAGACACTAATAAATTTGTGAAGAAGTTATTTATCGGAATGATAGGATTTGCTAATGGTTCTCGCGTTTATTACTAGGTGGACGTTTAAATTAGTGGGCAAACAACACCTTGAACCGGCGGTCCGGATCGACAAGGCCGTTTGTGTCCCATAGGCTTAAGTAACATCATGTCCCAACTCACTGAAAACCGTATCTTTGAACTGATCGGATCTATTTACGAAAACGCCAACGATCCAACCCCGCGCGGATTGCAAAGGACATATCTGGATATTGCTGAGATGTTCTCATGCGGGCCTGGCGGCATAATTCTTCGAAACGAGGAGTATGACAGGTTCAACCTCGCGGTAGGCGACACGCCCCGGGAGTTTCTCCGCGAATATGAAGTTCATTACCAAGAGCTAAACCCGTTCCGAAAAACTCTCAAAAACATGCGGCCCGGAGCGAGTTTCTTTCGTTCGAACTTCATGGGTGATCAAGAGTTCGCTAAGTCCGAGTTCTACAACGACTGCCTCCGAAAGATCGATATTTTCGAATATGCGTCATTCCCTCTCGTCAAGTCCCGCGGGATCACGGCGGGATTGGCTCTGACCAGGCCAAGATCTCGGCCCCGCTTCAACTCGAGTGAGCGAAAAGCGTTGGCCATCCTGCAGCCGCATCTGCGCAATGCAATGGCGGTTCATATGACCTTCGCCGATGCCAAAAACGAAAACCGTACGATCATGTCCGCTCTGACGGGTATGCAGCAGAGCGTGATCGTCGTAGATAAGGATCATAAGGTACGCTTTGCGAGCGAGCGGGCCGAAAAAGGCCTCCTGGTGAAGGACTACCTGCACATAGACAGCAAAGGAAAACTCCGTGCCTGTTCCCCGAGCGACGACAAGCGGCTTTCAAAGCTTCTAAGCGGAGTCTTCAACCTATGCGCTGATAATATCGCAAATCACGGTGGGGCTCTCCAGATCTCACGAGCAGGCGATCCCAGGGCACTTCACGTACGTGTCACGCCATATTTAGCGCACAGCTTTTTGGGTACGGGCACCGAGGCGATGGCGATGATCTTTGTCCACGACCCCCACACGAGCAGAAAGACGCAGGAGTCCGTTCTCACGCAGCTATTTGAACTCACGAAGGCAGAAGCGCATCTCGCATCAATCCTGGCTGAGGGCAAGACAATTGACGAGGCTTGCGGCATCCTAGGTATCGCCCAGAATACCGCGAAAACCCACTTGAAGCATATTTTCGCCAAAACGAACACTCATCGCCAGAGCGAACTCGTAAAGATCGTGATCAGTGGCCTTGCAAACCTCCGGATCTAACAAAAAACGGTGTCCGGTTCGATCGCCGGGTGTAACCCTTTTGGGTGATGACAGACGATCTTAACTTGCACATACTCTTATTGGCCTGGCTTGGATCAGTTGGCTACAGACTGACTGAATTCATGACTGCAGGTAGTTTTGGAGGGATCGGTTTTCCCCGAGCACCGTCGACAAATTGCTATGAGTGATTTGCCGGCTTTTTTTGGATATAGCGGCCTTTACGAGGTTTTGATAGTTTGATGATCGTCGGCCGGCAATTTAGCGCGGTCACGAGTTCCGATGTTGGGCCGTTTGCTCAGGCAAATGGGAACTTTCGAGTTCGCGGAATATTTTAGAACGAGTCTCTCATGTCAGATGATCCAAACAGATCTCGGCGCCCGCTTTCACGTAATGTGTGGATGCGGGCTGATTTGTGTTCAGCATCTACGCGACATGTTTTGCCGATGCGGTTGATCGCATTACGTATTGATCATGTCAAAAACTACTGAAAAGCGTATCTTTGAACTGGTCAACTCCTTCTACGACCACGCGCGCCAGCCTTCTCCGGATGGATGGCAAGGCGTATTCCTCGAACTCGCAGATATCTTTTCGTCGGGGCCGGGCGGCTTCCTGCTCCGAAACGAAGAAAACACCCGTTTCAATTTTGTAGCCGGTAATACTTCTCCGGAGTTCCTCCGTGAATATGTCGAGTACTATCAGTTCGTGAACCCGTTTCGTGGAGCTCTCAAAGATATTCCGGCCGGCGAATCGATCATCCGTTCCGAAGTGATGCCGGATAACGAGTACGTCCGCACCGAGTTTTACAACGACTTCCTGCGAAGGATAGACGCATTCAACTTTGCGATCCACAATCTCGCAAATTCAAACGGTATCGCCGCCGGCCTCGTCATCACTCGGCCCAGATCAAGGGCCCATTTTACGGCGAGCGAGGAACGGACGATGGCTATGCTGGTACCGCATCTGGGAAGGGCCCTGCAGGTATACCTCAATTTCGCCGACGTCCAGAACGAATACAGTACGATCCTGGCCGCACTGACTGCTATGGAGCAGTGTGTCATCGTCATAGACAAGGACTGCAAGGTAAGCTTTGCCACCGAGAGGGCCGAAAAGAGACTCCGAGCAAAGGACGGTTTGCAAATAGACCGGAACGGAGTACTTCGTGCCTGCTCCGCGAGTGACGACAAACGGCTCTCCGAGCTCCTCAGCGGAATTTTGAAGCCCAAAATTGAAAATATCGCCAATTATGGCGGAGCCCTGCAAATATCGCGGCCGGACGGCTCCCGGCCGCTGCAGGTCCGTGTCACTCCGTTTTCGGCCCACAGCTTTTTGGGGACGGGAACCGAAGCGATGGCAATGATCTTTGTCCATGATCCAGATCTGCAAATAGAGACGCAGGAGTCAGTCCTCGTCCAACTATATGGCCTTACGAAAGCCGAGGCACGTCTTGCCGCCATCCTGGCCCAGGGCCGCTCGATCGACGAAGCATGCGCTATCCTCGGCGTCACACAGAATACGACCCGGACACACCTCAAGCGCATATTCTCGAAGACCGGGACACATCGGCAGAGCGAACTCGTGAGACTGATCGTCGGCGGCCTCGCGAATCTCAGAATAGAAAAACAACCGCCGTCAAAATGAAATTCTCGAACTAACCCAGTTGGGTGATGACAAGGCCCGAAATGTCGTGCACACTACATTTGGCTTAGCCATAAACAGACAAGTTTTATCGGTCTTTCGAATTAGTTTTATAGTTCGGCGCGTTTATTTATATAGATATCGTTTACGAGGATATTTGCCGGACAGGAGATGATTCAAGATCTTTTTCGTAAGATTTTGAACGAAATCATCATTAAGATTTAAGAGGCGAATTTATAACCAGCGGATCAGCCCCCATCCCCTGTTGAGTGCCTGCCTTGTGAAGATCTTGCATTCTAATAATGTGAGAGATAGCAGTTCTGAGTGAAAAAAGCTGGAGATATCAGGGTGATATTTGTGCCAGTGATGTGTTGAGAGTTGAGAGAGCCCCCTTGTGCGATCTGTGGATGTATTTAGGTCAACCCGCGTGTCAGAAGTGGGACACATCAGCCCGAACATATCCCGAGTTGCGGGCAACAGTTTTGATCGCTATGCGATCATCGACGAACGCGAATATTTCGCGAATGTATTTTTAGTTTGATGGGCCTGTAGAAACCGGCCGGCAGTTCGAGCTGCCGGCCGGTGCAGGTACATCGTTTGGAAACGGAATGTCTCAAAACAATGCGTCCGTACAACCCGCATTCTACGACATTCCGTTTCCCCAAGACAATTAAATTGTCCAAAAATTCTGGTTGATCGAGCCGACGAGCTCTTCAACCTGCAGTAAAACGGGCGTTTCCGTTATATCGCCGTCGAAACTGGCCGTTATTTGGCACGTTCGAGCGAAAACGCCGGTGTTATCAGTTAAACAGGAGAAACCACAATGTCATCGACCAAGACACGAACCCAGAAGTCAATTTTCCACAACATCTGCAAATCGTTTCGCGCTTTACGAGGCCTTAAGGCGAAAGCGACAACAGGTTTCGTGTTGCTATGTATTACCGCCGTCCTGAGCGTCAACGCTCCGGCCAGCGCCAACAGCGTGGTCGGCTCAACCTCATTTTGGGGATTGAGCGAGTACATTTTGTCGTTCTTCAGCGACACGGATAAGCCCCGCAAGCTCAAACCGAGCCCCGTAATTGACGACATAGGGAAGCCCATCGTTGAGGGCACTACCAAGGAGGAAATGGACTCATACCTCAACGCACCTCAGGCACCGTTGGCGTCGCCTTGTACTCTCAGTAACGATGCGATTAGTGTCCCGGGCACTTGGCCCACGATCCAAGCCGCGATCAACAATGCTAG
>JBGAVC010000100.1:0-12162 GCA_044228265.1 Pyrinomonadaceae bacterium | reverse complement strand
ACTAAAAGTAACGGACTTCCTTCCTGTCGACGGAGGCGGCTCGCGACAGAGTTTTGGCCCGACCCGCATGTGCGCCGATTGCCCGCGACCGATGTTCCCTTCCTTGCTGCGAACAGGTCCAGCTTTACTGGTTCCAAAGTCGGACGGTGTTAATTATGAAGTGATGTGGAGTGGAAAACAGGAAGATGGGGGAATTGCTGGGGTCAGCTTCGTGGGTCAGAGTGGCTGGATGTTGACAAGTGGCGGCAAGGTCTTGCGATCCTATGGGTATGTCGGCCAGCGATGGAATTTCCTCTCTGACATACCAATGGAAGCGAGAAACGAAGTCGTGGATCTGAAAATGTTAGATGAATCTATCGGCTACGTAATTGGCTTGAAAGGATTACTTCTTTGCACGAAAGATGGTGGTAAAACATGGACGAGGGAAGACAGTGGCTTAAGATCCACCCTGTATAAGATCAGGTCCGGTCGGTATGTCACCGTTACCGGTTCTTACGGAGCTCTTTTGGTGTGGGACAGCGATGACCTAAGATGGAGAATCGTCGATCTTCCCCTGAAAGGGGACGTTACCGATGTCACATACCGGGGCAAGAAGATGTATGTTCTTATTAGTGGCAGATTGTTTTACACCGAACTCGACTTGAAAAGGCAGCCGCGCCAGTAACATATGATCATTCAGAAATTGAACGGATCGATAACCTTGCTTTCCGTTCGAACTGCCGCTTGAGATCAGGCAGAAGTTTGACGGGGACGGCGGGATCGGACGGCGTGAGGAGGTGGGAAGGATCGATCAGACGGTGGGCGAATACACTACAGTGGTCGAGAACACGACGATCACCTACTACGTTCGCTCGACGGTAATGGGCGGTCAGAGGAATTCGGGGTCAAACTTGCAATTGTGCGATTCTCTTGGACAATCCATAAAGGCTGGGTCAATATCGTGCCTGGGGAGCATTAAAGCATCTCGAATACAGCAACGGCCAGCAGATGAATACGACGTTTGACGAAGCGCCGCGGGCGACCGGATATGGCAAAATTCATGCCATCGCCCGCGGTGAAGATGCTGTCCCGCGATCGTTCATGGTTTACGCAGGCTATAGCGTCCCGTTTTCTTGCCGCCGGTTCTTTCGATCATTCCGGCTTCGATCAGCGGATTGATCAAGTCCATTGCTCTTTGTTTTGAAATGTCGAGTGCGTCCCATATTTCAGACGGTGCCATCGAGCCGTGATCTGCCAGCAGCCGAAGGAGTTGTTCCTGTTTTGGACGCAGGACGATCTTTTTGCCTCTGTCCGGCTGAAAGGTCTGGACCCGGAGCCAGACGCGTTCGAGTGTGTTGCGAAGCCCCTCGGCCGAGTATTCGAGCCAACTGGTCAGGTCGTCGCCGGCACGACGCACCGCATCCAATTCGGCGTAGTATCGCGGCCGATCTGCCCAGTAAAACTCGTCCACCGATAAAATATTATGAGTGTCGGAACCACGCCGGTAGAGGTTCCACAGTGCCATTCCATAAGTCAAGCATAAGTCAAGTAATGGGTCCAGTTTTCCCCGGTCGCAACAGAGAACGGCGATGATGCCGACCGTCTGGCTATTGACCGGGGAAGTGTGATCCGGGGGCATTAGAGGATCGTCTTTGTTGAGATATATACTCGGGCATATGAAGATCGGAGCACTGCCCAAGATCGCGTTTTTCATTTTTCTGCTTTCGCCGGTTTGTTTTTCGCAGGACCCGCTGCCGGTCATTAAATCAAATTGGCAGCCGGCCACTCAAAAAGGACAGAAGATCGAGGTCCCAACGACCGGGCCGGCCAAGCTCATGACGGTCGACGATACGTACGTCGAACGAGTAAATCGTGCAGCTCGTGCCGACCACCCGGACAACCCGTCCACGCTCACGCCGGACGGACGCCGCGCGACGATCGAGAAGAACGAGGAGGAAGCGAACACGGCCCAGCCGGCCGACGTCAAGGGCTTCGCTTATTTCGCGACCGTTAGGAACGACGGCTCAAAAACGGTGAAGGTGATCTTCTGGGAGTACCAGTTCCGCGAGACTGCCCATCCCGAGAATCTCACGCGACGGCAATTTCTCTGTTCGGTAAATCTCAAGAAGGGCGCGGAGCTCGAATTGCGGGCGTTTTCGACACTCGGCCCGACTGGCTCGATCGACAGTGGATCCCTCGCTGTCTCCAAGGAAAAGGGGTTTGACGAAAAGGTCCAGATCAACCGCATCGAGTACGCCGACGACGATGTACTGCAGCGCGGCAACTGGAAATTGGCAGATGTAAAAGCCGGTGTCGACAGGGCAACGGCGACACCCTGGGGCAAAGAGATCTGCCGGCCGCTCTAGGAACCGGCGTGAATTGCAGGACCGCGGGCCTGTGGGCAGATCAAGAAGCGCGGGTTTGAAAGCAGTTATCTTCGGGAAGTCTGTTCAGCCATGGCCACCGGCGGACGTAGGCGTCCGCGTTCCCAGGTGCGGACGAGGGCGTCCGCGTTCCAGACGCAAGGGCTAGTATTTTGGTACTCGCGGGTCGACTTCGTTCGACCATGCAGTGACGCCGCCGGTGAGGTTAAAGAGCGGGCCGGCATAACCGGCTTGCTGCAATGCAAGGATGGCGCGGCCGCTGCGGCCGCCGGTCTTGCAGTAAATGACTGCGTCTTGCGTCGGGTCCAATTCGGCCGCTCGCCCCAGCAGCTGGCCAAGCGGGATAAGTTTTGAACCCTCGATCCGTGCAAAGGCGTGTTCGTCGGGTTGGCGCACGTCAATGATCGAGAGTTTGTCACCCGCGTCGATGCGGGCCTTGAGTTCGGTCGCCGTGATCTCCTGCATACTGGTAGCTTCCTTGATGATAGACTTCGATAATATCACCTCGAACGGTCCATTCTCCAACCAAATGCCGGTGCTTTGCGTATTACATTGCGCATTGGCGTACACTGGCGGTTGACAAAAATTTACATAGTGTTTGTTAGTCGGACGCGGGCGGTATTGTAAAATACGGCAATTAGGCAACTTACTATATGGCTAGTTCCCAAATGAAACTGTCGATCGGCGCCGCTCTGCTGTTTTTGGTCGTGTCCTGTGGTTCGACGTCGGGCGGCGGCAACCGGGGCTCGCGGGGAAATTCGAACGCGTCCAACAAGGAAGAGGCGGCGGCGATAACCATCACGGTCGGCAAAAGTGAGGCCCGAATGGTCGCATCGATCGTGAGCGCGACCGGCAGCCTGATAGCCGACGAGACATCGGACATCGCGCCGAAGGTCGCAGGTAAGATATCGAACGTGTACGTCAATGTCGGACAATTTGTGGGGCAGGGCGCCACGATAGCCAGGATCGACGATTCGACATCGCGGATCCAACTTGCTACGTCCGAAGCCGCCGTCAAACAGGCTCAGGCCGCTGTCCGACAGGCCGAGGCGAAACTGGGGCTTTCCACCACAGGTTCTTTCGAATCGTCGGCGGTGCCCGAGGTCCGGGCCGCCAATGCGAACTATCAGCAGGCGTTAGCCGAGCAAAGACAGGCCGAGAACAACGAACAGCGCTATAAGGAACTGGTCGAGTCCGGTGACGTGGCTATGGTCACGTACGAGCAGTACCGGCTCACACGCGACACCGCCCGGGCAAAGTCCAACAATGCAAAGGAGCTCTTGAATGCCGCCGTCAACACTGCGAAACAAAACAACCAGGCGATCGCAAGTGCCAAGGCCTCGGTCGAATCCGCTCAGACGCAAGTCGCACAGGCTAGGCAGAATATCGCGGATTCGGTTATCAAGGCACCTTTTCCCGGATTCATAAGCAGCCGGCCCACGGCCGTGGGCGAGTTCGTTTCGACCGCCTCGATCGTTGCCACTATCTTGCGGACCAATCCGATCAAGGCACAGATCCAGGTCGCCGAGGCCGACGTTCCGGCTGCGAGGGTAGGAAGCGGCGTTTCGATAGAGGTCGACGCGTATAAGGACAGGAAATTTTCGGGGACCGTTTCGGCGATAAACCCGGCCATTGACGTTAACTCACGGTCCGCGGTGGTCGAGGCCCTCGTCGAAAACGGCGACAATGCGCTTCGTACAGGTATGTTCGTGACCGCACAGATAACACGTGCCGGCGGTTCTAATGGGGTATTTGTACCCAAGACCGCAGTCGCCCGCGACCCGACCACCAACAATTACAAAGTCTTTTCGATCGCCGACGGCGTCGCACACCTTAAGGTAGTTCAGCTCGGGCCGGAAGAATCCGACTCATACCAGATACTCTCCGGCATCGAAGCCGACGAGACCGTCGCAACAAGCGCCCTCGACCAACTCTACGAAGGCGCCAAGGTGGCTTTCTAGTTTCGAGTTCCAGGTTCCGGGTTTCTCGTTATGGTTCGATCCTTCTAATTGGGACGATATGCAACGAAACGGAGGATAAAATAATGGCGACTATTCTGCGATTCGAGGATATTGATGGATGAAAGGTCGCTCGGGCGAGACGGAAACAAGGAGTTTTGCAATTTTCTCTCGATTGCAAAAGGATCTGCCGGTGAGGTACGGTCCCAACTCTACGTAGCTAGAGACCAGGAATACATAAGTGATGAAGTGTTTACGAGAGTCTATGCAAAGGCCGATGAAAACGGAAAGATCATCGGAGGACTGATGAAATACTTGCGTAGCTCAGATCTTCGAGGAAACAAGTTCCGAGTGTGAAAGTACTTGAAAGGGCAAAACGAACTAGAAACTAGAAACTAGTAACTAAGAACTCGAAACTAGAAGTTTATGCAGTGGTTAGCCGAGATTTGTGTTCACCGGCCGGTTTTTGCGACCGTTATCGTATTGTTTTTGACGGTCGTCGGCGGATTCAGTTTCTTTACACTCGGGGTTGACCGTTTTCCAAAGATCGACCTGCCGACGATCTCGGTTTCCACCAATCTTTCGGGAGCCGCTCCGGCAGAGATGGAATCCGAGATAACCGACCAGATCGAGGGTGCTCTCAATACGGTCCCGGGCATCGACGAAATGCGCTCGTCGTCATCCCGCGGCTCGTCAAATGTCACCCTTACGTTCAACCTTGAGAAGAACCCCGATCAGGCATACCAGGAGGTCCAGCAAAAGCTGGCGTCCGTCGTAAATCGTATTCCCGAGGACGCCGATCCGCCGGTAGCCCGCAAGAGCGACCCCGATTCGGCGCCCGTGCTGATGTACTCGGTCAGCGCGCCGCGTGACATCGTCGAATTGACCGACATGGTGACGACGCTGATACAGGACAGGATCGAGTCGGCTGACGGCGTCGGAGAAGTGGTCGTTTTCGGCGGACGGGTAAAGCAGATCAAGCTCTATATCGATCCGGACAGGCTTCGCGCCTACGGCATTTCGACAAATCAGGTCACGTCGGCCGTCACGGCCCAGAATCAGGAGTTGCCCGGCGGCACGCTTGTCGAGGGCTCCAAGACCGTCGGGCTTCGGACGATCTCCAAGCTGACCAAGACCGACGAATTCAATGAGATCGTGATCGCGACAAAGAACGGATTTCCGATCAAGATGAAGGACATCGGCCGTGTCGAGGTCGGTGGCGCCGATCCGTCGACGACGCTTTCGCTCGACGGAAGTCCGGCGGTCGCGGTAGCTATCAGAAAGCAGTCCGGTGCCAACACGGTCGCGCTGATCCAGAACGTCAAGGACAGAATGGCCCAGATCGTCCCGACGCTGCCCAAGGACTTTCGGCTCGCGATCGTTCGGGACCAGTCGGAATTCATCGAGAACTCACTGCATGCGATCGAAGAACACCTGGTCCTCGGAGCGATCTTCGCCGCGGTCGTGGTGTTCTTTTTTCTCTGGAACATACGTTCCACGCTCATTTCGGCGTTCGCTATCCCAACCTCGATCATCGCGTCGTTCGCGCTGATCGCGGCTCTCGGCTACAGCCTCAATCAGATGACGATGCTCGCCCTGACGCTGATGGTCGGCATAGTTATCGACGACGCGATCGTCGTGCTCGAGAACATTTACCGGTTTGTCGAAGAAAAGGGAATGAACCCGTTCGAGGCGGCCGTCGAGGGCACCCGCGAGATCGGGCTGGCGGTGCTGGCGACCACGCTTTCGCTGCTTGCGGTCTTTATACCCGTAGGATTTATGACCGGCATCGTCGGCCGTTTCATGTCGTCATTCGGATTGACTTCGGCCGCCGCGATCGCCGTTTCGCTGATCGTTTCGTTCACGCTCACGCCGATGCTCGCGGCCAGGTGGATCAAACCCAAACACAAAGAAATGGGCCCGACCGGCGAAACCGAGCCGGTCGAGGAATATGAGGGCGACGAGCACGTCGAGCCGCCGTCCGGCTACAAGGGTTCGGAGTCTAAGTCGGGTTGGTTCTACAGCAAGGTTGACGGCACGTACACCTGGCTGCTGCGGCTCTCCATGCGGTTTCGATGGGTGGTCGTGCTCATATGCGTTATCACGGTCGCGTCGATCGTACCGCTTTACAAGTTTGTCGGGATGGCGTTTCTGCCCGACGAAGACGAGTCCAATTTTCAGATCAACGTTCGCGGCCCGCAAGGCACGTCATTGGCTGCAACGCAGTCGCTTTTGGACCGCATTGCCCGCGACGTACGTCAAAAGATGCCGGGTGTTCGTAACACGGTCGTAAACGCCGGCGGATACGGCGGCGGCGGCAGCTCCGGCAATTCCGGCTCGGTAAGCATCAATCTTACGCCGGTCGATCAGCGGAGCCAGTCGCAGAACCAGTTGATCAATATGGCCCGCGGAATAATCAAGCCTTACCAGAACAACGACTGGCGTATCAATGCGTCGTCCTCTTCATCCATCGCCCAGGGCATCGGCCTCGGTCGCGGAGGGTCGGGCATCGGCTATTACATTTCCGGGCCGGACATGGACCAGCTTAATAAGTATGCCGACTCAGTTGTTGAAAAGATGAAGACCGATCCCACCTTTATCGCGCCGGACAATTCGGTGGATGTCGGCACTCCGGAGGTGCAGTTTGTGGTGGATCGCGTAAAGGCCGCTGACATGGGCGTAAACGTCACCGATGTCGCGCGGGCACTCAATATAGCCGCCGCCGGACAGCGAGTCTCGACCTTTACCGAAGGAACCAATCAATACGACGTCATTGTCCAGGCTGACGAGCGATTCCGCAGAACGAGGAACAATCTCGCATACTTCACTGTCACGTCATCCAAAGGCACGCCGGTCGACCTTTCCCGCATAGTTGATATGAGAGAGGCACGCAGTCCATCGTCGATCTCACGATTGAACCGGCAGCGGGTCGTCACTATCTCTGCGAGCGTGCCGCCGAGTGCTTCCGAGTCGGATGCTCTCGCTAAACTTCAGCAATACGTCCAGCAGCTCCAGCTCCCGCCCGAATATACAAGCGGTGTTCAGGGCCAATCGAAAGAGCTGCAGCGGGCATACCGATCGTTCCTGATGGCCTTCTTGCTATCGTTCGTCTTTATGTATCTTGTGCTGGCAGCGCAGTTCGAATCGTTCATTCACCCTGTGACGATCCTGCTCACACTGCCGCTGTCGATACCGTTCGCTCTCATTTCCACCGCGATCGCCGGTCAAACACTCAACATATTCTCGGCGCTGGGTATCCTGCTGTTGTTCGGTATCGTCAAAAAGAACGCCATTCTTCAGATCGACCACACGAACACTCTTCGTTCGCACGGTTTGGCGCGTTACGACGCGATCATCCAGGCAAATCGAGACCGGCTCCGGCCCATCCTCATGACGACGATCGCGCTGGTTGCCGGGATGATACCGCTGGTCGTGGGTAGTGGTGCGGGAGCGGCGACCAACCGCTCGATCGGCATCCTCGTCGTCGGCGGACAGTCGCTCTGCCTGCTGCTGACGCTGCTGGCGGTACCTGTTTTTTATTCGCTTTTCGACGACGCACGTGAGACCCGCATATTTCGAGCGTTGGGAACCCTCGGGTCGCGCGCTGTCGCCGTGTTCAAGACAAAGAAGCCTGATGAGCCCGGTTCTTCGGATCAAGAATACGCCGGTTAGATCGCTAATGTTGGTAATGTCAATAGTCAGAACTTTTGTAAGGGCCGCAACGGCGGCCTTTGCGATCGTACTTGCAATAAGTATCTTTTGCGTCGAGCGGCCGGCCCAGACACCTACGCCAACTCCGTCGGACGCGATGCCCGTGGCCCCGACACCAAACGTGCCCACGCGGCCGATGCCGAGCCCCGATCGTGTGGGCATCGACCTCAGCCGTCAGCTTTCAATGACGCTGCCTGAGGCGATCGAGATGGCGCTCAAAAACAACAACGATATCAATGCGTCCCGTGCGACATCGCGAATAAGCGATTTCAACATCAAGGCGGCTCTCGGCATCTACGATCCGCTGGTGACGTCCGAGAACTACTACGAAAAGGTGACGACGCCTACTGCCTCGGCGATCGGCGGTGCCGTGAATGGTGCCGTCACCCAGAAACGGTTTTACGACTCGCTCGGCGTGAGCGGATTCTCACCCTTTCAGGGCGGTTCGTACTCGTCGCAATTCAACGCATCACGCGTGTTGACAAGCAATACAAACTCGTTCTTAAATCCCCAGTTTCCGTCCACGTTGACGTTTTCGTACGTTCAGCCTTTGCTTAGAAACCGCGGATTCGACAACAACAGACGGCAGATCGAGATCGCAAAAAAGAACCTCTCATTGACCGATTCGCAGCTTCGGATGAAGGCCATCGACGTGATCTCGAGCACCGAAAGCGCTTACTGGGACCTGACCTATGCCCTTCGAAACCTGCAGGTCCAGATAGAGACGCTCAAACAGGCAAAAGACCAGCTCGAGAGCAATCAGCGGCTCGTCGCCAAAGGCGTGCTGGCGCCGATCGATATCGTGGCCGCGACGGCCCAGATAACGACGTTCGAACAAGGCGTCTTTACGGCCCAGGAGAGTGTGACCCGTGCTGAAAACACCCTAAAGACGCTGCTTTTGCCGGCGCGCACGGTAGCCGAATGGTCGCAGCCGATAGTGCCCGTAACGCCGGTCAATATCGATGTCCCGGCCGTCGGCCTCGACGTGGCCGTTGCCGAGGCGCTCAAGAACCGCCCTGAGCTTACTCAACTCGACATTACTGCCGACATAAATAAGATCGATCAGCGGTTTTACCGAAACCAGGCCAAGCCCGAGATCGACCTGGTCGGAACGTACACCACACAGGGTTTGGCGGGCACTGTGACGCCGGCGGCGATAAATCCCGCGACCGGTCTCAGCCGCGTTCCGCCTAATCTCGTCGGCGGCTACCTCAATTCACTTGGTAACCTGTTCCAGCAAGACTACCCGACCTACCATTTTGGCGTCACTATCTCGTTCCCGTTCGGTAATCACATAGCCAAGGCCAATCTCGGAGCAAAACTGGCCGAAGCGGACCGTATTCAAAATCAGCGCGAGCTGCAGGAACAGGTGATCGAAGCCGACGTGCGAAACGCTCTTCAGGCCCTGCGGTCCGCGCAATCCAGACTTACCTCGGCCTCGGACGCAATCTCGGAGCAAAACTGGCCGAAGCGGACCGTATTCAAAATCAGCGCGAGCTGCAGGAACAGGTGATCGAAGCCGACGTGCGAAACGCTCTTCAGGCCCTGCGGTCCGCGCAATCCAGACTTACCTCGGCCTCGGACGCCCGGGCGGCGGCCGAAGAGCTGTACGCCAGCGAGGAGCGCCAGTTTCGCAACGGGACCGCGACCTTTTTTCTCGTGGCACAGCGTCAGAACGACCTGCTGGCGGCACGCGGCCGCGAGATCCAGGCCCGCACGGATCTTAACAAAGCGATCGTCACATTTCATCGGGCTATAGGTTCGACGCTTACGGTAAATAACGTGACCGTGGTCAAGTAGGGTCTTACAGCAAAAAGGCCCCGCTATTCCTGTCTCGCACCATCTGAAGGCCTTACCTGAAACACGACAGGTTCACTGCCGAAAGCTCTAACGTAGCTTGCGCGGATCTCGTGTTCGAAATCGAAGTAAAGACCGCCCTCGATCAAATTGATAGTGCAGCCGCCAAAACCACCGCCCGTCATACGTGCACCGAGTACGCAATCCAGGCGCGATGCTGTGTCGACCAGCAGATCCAACTCGGGCGAACTCACCTCGTAGTCGTCGCGCAGACTGTGGTGTGACAGGTACATGAGGCGTCCAACCTCGGCAAAGTCGGCATGTTTGATAGCATCGACGGCTGCCAAAACGCGTGCGTTCTCGGTCACGACGTGACGACAGCGTTTGCGAACGGGATCGGGAAGCACGCTCTTGTAATTTTCCAGATCGTCTGCGCTCACATCCCTCAGCGACTGAATTTCACCGAGATGTTCAGACAACAGTTCGAGGCCCTGCTCGCATTCGTTGCGGCGGTCGTTGTAAGCGCTCGCGGCCAGATCATGCTTTACCTTGGTGTCGCATATTACGAGGGAGAGGCCCTTTAACTCGAGCGGGATGTAATCGACCGAGTTTGAACGGCAATCGATCAGCAGCGCGTTGTCGCGGCGGCCGAGCGCAGAAGTCAATTGGTCCATCAATCCGGAACGGACGCCGATATATTGATGTTCGACCTCCTGCCCCGCGTAAGCGATCTCGCGCAGACCATGACCGCACTCGGAAATAACCGAAAATGCGAGACCAGAACAAACCTCGAGCGCGGCCGATGACGACAGGCCCGCGCCAAACGGGATTTCGGAATCGATCACGACGTTTGCGCCCCTGAGCTGCCGACCTTTGTCCTCAAGCGCGGCCGCCATGCCGCGAATGTAAAGGCTCCATTCATTCGCTTGCCCCTTCGGCGAGTCGTCGAGCGAGAATTCCGCCGATTTATCCAATGTTCGTGTGTAGACGCATACCCGTCGGTCCTCGCGTGCAAGGCACGCAGCAAACGTCCGCATCTGGATCGCGAACGGCAGTACGAACCCCTCGTTGTAGTCGGTGTGTTCGCCGATCAGATTTACGCGGCCCGGCGCGCTGAACACCCGCGGCTCGCCGCCGAAGCGATCCTTGAATTCGCGGACTATGGCATCGACCGTATCGCTCACATTTACCCAAGGCTCAATCAATGACAATACGAGAAAGAAAGGCGGCTCCGCAAACATTGTGCGACGCGAAAGTAGGAACGGGAGTCTTGTGTCATCGACGTATCGCTGGGCTTTACTGCCGATCGCAGCTTCCACATCCGCCCACCTTCGCGCGCCAGCAAGCAGGATGCTTGCAGTTCTAGTCAGTTCGCGTCGTATGCGGTCTATTTCTTATTGGTCGCGGTGATGTTCTGCCAGGCCAATGTGAGAGCTTCGGCGGCCGTCTCTGTGTCGGCATCGGCGAGCATGATCACAGTCGAGCCTCCTTCGCCCCATTTTCCCGGAGCGGGCCTGAAAAATGACGGTTGCGACTGCAGGAACCACTCCTGCTGTTCGGGAGTGAGCTTTGCCATTCCCCAGGTAAGGTCCGGTCCGAGCGTTGCAAATATCTTGCCGTTCACGCGGAAGTCCGGATGATTCATGTGCGAGCGTTCCTCGGTCTCGGGAAAGCTCAACGCGATCGCGCGGAATTCGTCTGGGGTCATCGCCGAAATTATACACAAAAAAGCGGCGGGACCGGACCCGCCGCAACCCGCGAAACGCGGGAGACCGGAAATTGGTCAGATCTTGAACCCGCCGCGTGTGAGCAGTGTCTCAAAACCGGCCTTATCGATCGCCTTAATATAAGCGTCCAGCGGCTCGACGGTTCCGTTCTGGACATGCTCAAACAGAGCATCGTTGAGCATTACCATTCCGTGGTTTCTGCCGGTCTGCATGGACGAAGGTATCTGGAAAGTCTTGCCCTCGCGAATAAGGTTCGAGATCGCCGGCGTCACTATCAACACTTCGAGTGCAGCAACGCGGCCGCCGCCTTTCTTTGGTAGCAGCGTCTGAGCGATCACTCCTTTGAGTGATTCCGAAAGCATCACGCGTATCTGCTGCTGCCGGTCGGCAGGGAATTGGTCGATGATGCGGTCAACGGTCGAGGCCGCGGTCGTCGTGTGCAGCGTGCCGAAGACGAGATGGCCCGTCTCAGCGGTCTCTATCGCGATGGATATCGTTTCGAGATCTCGCATTTCGCCGACCAGCACGATGTCCGGGTCCTCGCGAAGTGCGGCACGCAGTGCGTCCTTGAAGCTGTCGGTGTGATTGTGCACCTCGCGTTGGTTG
>JBGAVC010000006.1:0-83448 GCA_044228265.1 Pyrinomonadaceae bacterium | reverse complement strand
GAGATATGCCAACGGATAGTAATGATTATGAAAGTCGATGATCATGGAGCGAAGTGTAAAACGGAAAGTCGTGATTAGTAAATAGTGAATAGTGATGAGTGATCAGTGACGCGTGATTCGTGTGTTGTAGACATGCAACCGATATTTATACTTGACACATTTGTGATAGAATTAAGATATTTGGTCGTTCGTTCCAGAGGTTCGTTGGCGGGCGTTCGGGATCTTTGACAACAAATCAAGTCTGAAGTCTGGATCCTCCAGCCTTAGCTGAGTCGCTAGTCAGAAAATCCTGAGAAGGAAATCTGAACCCGAAGCGAGCATATTTTTTTGCGCAAAATTCCTGTGAACGGGGCAACAAGTTGGCCGTAACCGCAATAGTTACAGCAGTTACCCCGTTCACGGCAAACCGTGAACGTTCATGGAACGCTTTTAGACTCGCAAAACCTCGAAAGGGCCACTTCAGAGGTTGAGCGTTTTGAGTCTAAGCCGGAAATTGAAAGTAAAGAGTGGTGGAGGCGGCGGGAATCGAACCCGCATCCAAAGGTTGCGACCAGTGAAATCTACACGTTTAGTCAATTCACTTTAGTTTCGCCCGTGGCAAGCAGATGAACTGACAAGACCTCGCTACGAGCTAACCTGGCTGACTTTAAGCCGCGTCCGCAGGTGGTGAACGCGCCCGAGCCTGAACTGAGTTATGCCTTGGCGGGTCGCATCAGGCGGACTTCCCGTAAGACATTGCTGTAACTAAAGTTAATTAGGCAGCAAGAGCTAATTCTTGATTAGCATTTGTTTTTGAACAGTTTTTTTAACGAGCTAACCATTCAAGCCCGACGTGCATTCAAAGATCTATACAAGCCCCTGTCGAAGCCTGTCGCCCCCACGTGGCGGAGAGCCAGTGTACGACAGTTTGATGAAAATAGAAAGGTCCGGAGATGCCTGCCTCAATTGGCCTGCAGCCAACGCTCCGCCTTTTCGAGATCGTGGAATATCTGCATTTTGACCTCGTGGGCTCGCAGGATCATTTTGCCCGCCTCGGGAATGTCGTAATGGCCGTACCGGTCGTAGAACGCCATGAGACGTCCCTGCAACAGGTCTCCGACGGGCCCGATCACTTCGAGCATCTCCGGCATCGAGATCATCTCGACGAAATCGTGCTCGAGCAGTATCTTGGTGCATCCGATCCGGTCGCACTCGTCGACGATGTCTCGCCAGTAGTCGAGTGCGATCTGGGCCGTGACCCGTTGCCCGCTGACGATGACATGGAGAAAACCGTCATGTTCCACCATCTTGAGCGAGTATGCTTTTTCGTCATTGTCACCCATCATGGAGCTACTCCTATCTGACGATTCAATGCAGCCGGATCAAACATGTTCCCATTTTTGATGACCAGCGATACACGCCTTATATCGCTCATCCGCTTCGTGGGGTCGCCGTCTATAAGTATCAGATCGGCGATTTTGCCGGCCTCAATGGTGCCGAGTTCCTTGTCGCGTTTCATTACGCGGGCGGCACCGATGGTCGAGATCTTTAGGACCTCGGCTGGCGGGATGCCGGCCTCGGCGTAGAGCTCAAGCTCGTGAGGGTATGCAAACCCGGCGATCGAATCGGTTCCGGCGACGATCGTGATGCCGGAATCGTAAAGGAGCTTGACCATCGCGAGACACGCTTTGAAGGATTTGCGGTAAGTCTCGTCCTTCCCCTCCGGAACCGGCAATCCACCGGCAAGGAAGCCGCGGCGGACCTGGACAGGCATCCGATCAGCTACCGCCGCAAAAGTTGCGGACATCACGCCGGGACGGTCGGTGAACATCGGTTCAAAAGCGACGAGCGTCGGGTCCGAAACGATCTTCTTCGCTTTGAGGAGGCTTATAAACGTCCGCACCTTTTCCGAATTCAGGTCAAGGGACGACGCCCGCTCCGCGACCTCGGTAAAACGCGCCGGTGTCCGCGTATCTTTGACCTGGTCAAAGAAGAAGTTGAGAAACAGGAAGTTGACGTGTTGGATCTCGTCGACACCGTCGTTGACGAACTGTTCCGCGTTCATAAAGGCCGGAACGTGGCCGCTGACGCGCAAACCCTTTGCATGCGACATTTGAACGATCTTCGGAACGAGTTCGGGCTTGATCGAGCTGTAGACCTTAATGCCCGAATAGCCGAGTTTTGCGTAATTATCGATCGCAGCTCGTGCCTCTTCCTCCGTATCGACAAAAACCTTGGTCGGGCCCGCGTACGGACCACGGCCGTCCATGAAACCGGACATCACGATCCGCGGACCGATCTCGTCGCCCGCCTCGATGTTCTTCTTCATCGCGAGCAGCATGTCGGTGTCGTTGGCGAGGTCACGGACCGACGTAATGCCGTTCGCGATGTCCATCAGCCCGTCGCCGGGAGACAGATGAACGTGCATGTCCCACATCCCCGGCATCAGGAATTTGCCTTTGGCGTCGACGATCTTCGCATTTGCGGGAAGAGGGATCTTGATCCCCGAACCGACACCGGCAATTCGATCTCCGTCGACGAGAACGGTGGAGTTCGGCACGACGCTGTTGGAACGCGCGTCGAAAAGATTGGCGTTGACGATCGCGACCGGCCCTCCAGGCTTTTGCGTCAGTTCGTGGGCGAGTTTAATGGCACGCTTTGCGTCAAGCTCGTCCTGGTACTTTACGAGCGTCGGTGCACTCGCTTCCCAACCCTCGAGTATCAAAGACGACCAACTACTGACAGCGCCGAAGAACGCTCCGTCCTTATCAAGCCAGATCGGCTGCGGCGTAAAGCCGAGACCGCCGATCTCGTAACCCCGAACGGTTCGCGTTTCGTTGCCTTTAGTCAGTGTGACATCACCGATCGGTGCGATAGTGGCTTCGCCCGACGGCAGCAACGCCAGGCGTTTGGTCGGCGACCGAAGGAGCGCCGACGCCAACAAAGCAGCCTCCTCCGGTGGGCCGTTGAAGGAAACATAGAACGCCGGGTTGGCGATCTTTTTTTCGCCCTGTTCCGCGCTGCTTTTCCAACGTGCTGTTCCGTCGGCGACCGAAAATCCTTCGGTTACCGGAGCCTTAAGATAATCGACTCCCGAAATGAATATCGAAACGGGGATACCGTTCGCACCCAGCCGCACGACGGTTGTTGTTTTCGGTCCGCGTCCGCGGTCGTTGAATTCGAAATCGTACTTACGAGAACCATCAGGCAGAGTGGTCGCCACCTGCTGCCCTGCAGGCTTTGCCGCCATCAGAAACGTATGCCGGATCGTCTGCTGACCGCTTACGACGATCGGAAACACAACCGTTGCAAGCGTAAAAATCAATATGGAGCCCTTGAAGAAAACTCTGTTGCACATAAATTTGGTCGAGGTTTGTTCTACTCATACTTACGGTGCCGTGAACCCGCTCAACGGAATGCCGTAAGTTGCATCGGTCTTTAAATGTTCTCCGATTATGCACCCAAAGCGGTTGATTGTTAATAGCAACCGTTGGCCCGAACACAAAAAAGGTGCCGCCGTCACAGGCAGCACCCAACAGGAGGACCAGGTCCTATTCGCTAATTAGAAACCTGGGTTTTGAACGACATTAACCTTCTGGTCTGTCGCACTCTTTGCAAACGTTCTAACTTCGGCCTTGTTCTTCGGCAGCTCGAAAACCACGCTCTCGCCCCTCACCACTATCTTCGAGAGATGTTCAACGCCGCCGACATTCTCAAAGACGAGACCTGTCTCCGTTGCCGCTTGGTCCGATGCCGCCGGGATAGTATCGAAAATGATCGCTTCGGATTTCTCACCGCGAAGCACGAGTAGCGTCGTCGAATCGAAACTCCCCGGAGTCCGCTCGATCGTGTACTTCCCCGCCGGAAAGGTCTTGTCCATTACGACAAAAGCACTGGGAATATCGGCCCTGATCACGGATCCGCTAGCGATCTGAGCGCTGGAAGCGACGGCCGCGCCCAAGACGAGGATCGAAATTGCCAGAAAAGATCTAACTCTAAGATTAAACATATGATTTCTCCCTATTCTTGATTATTAATTCGATACAACGGTAACTGTCGCGTTTTCCGCTAACTCAGTGTTAACTTCCCGCCCGTTTTCCGTGTACAGCCAGTAAGACGATTTCCTAGACGCGACGAGCAACAGGTTTTCGTAATGGTTTGTAAAGATGTGTAAAAACTGAAGATCAGATAAAAAGGCTCGATCCGCGATCAGGAACTCCGTTCGTCAAACGATGACGCGGAGATATCCGTCATTGAGCGAGCGAGCGTCCAGCGGGACCGATGTGTGCCGCCATACTGCCCGGAAAAGTGGCTGTGAGATCTTCGCCCTGGCACTCGGGTCACTCTATCGATCACATCGCGCCTGAAAGTACATTTTGTCGTGTTTCGTGATGGTCTATCAATCTCGAGCAAACGAGATCGCAAAGATCAAAGATCGTTGGATCAGAGACGCGATAGTTCGCCGTTAAACCGGCCTTGCGTCGCGAGACGATACCGGCGTTAAGCAGAGCTGCGAGATGTTTTGAGACATTTGCCTGATTCGCACCCGTCGACTTTACGAGTTCGGTGACACTCATTTCCTGATCGCCGAGCGTGTTGAGTATCTTGAGCCGCGTCGGTTCCGAGAGCATTCGAAACCGGTTCGCGATCAACTCGAGTGCCTCGTCATTTAGGTCATGCTTGTTCATATTCTCCGATTCTTTTGAGAAAATTCGGTCACTATCTGAAACTAGACAAACCTCTCTCATAAAAACGATAGCGCATGAAGACGGACATTCGTCAACGGCTTCATGGCAGTGGCATTACCTACGGCCCTCTTCATCACTTCGCCCTGATCCGCACTTTCCGTGTGCCCTTGACACACGATAGCACACTGGACTATCGTAATACTAGTATATCACTATATAGTTATATATTAAATACGCATATTCGGAGATCTCAAATGACGATACCTAAGTTGATAGACCTCATAGCGGGAGTTTTCGTATTTGTCAGCGTCGTACTCGGTTTTTTGGTGAGCCCGTATTTCTTTTATTTCACCGGTTTTGTCGGCTTGAACCTTGCACAGTCAGCGTTCACCGGTTGGTGCCCGATGATGTCGATCCTCCGGGCTCTCGGATTTAAGGAAGCTTGACCAGGGCATTACTTCAAAGTCGATGCTCACAAGTGAGAGAAGCTTTTTTTGCGGCCGCGGCGTGACCATTGCGTTTGCCGTGGCTCTGTCGCTTACCGTCTCGATGGCGGCTCAGAGTAGCGACCCGCGATTGAGTTTGGAAGATGCCGTTAATCAAACTCTGACAAACAATCCGCAGACGCGAATATCAGACGCCCGTACGAAGATCGCCGATTATAAGCTCGACGAAGCACGCTCGGGAAAGTTGCCGATCGTGCAGTTCAGCCAATCGGCCATCCGCAGCAATAACCCGGTATTTGTGTTTGGCTCCCTGCTTGAACAAGGCAGGTTCGGTCCCTCAAATTTCTCCATCAACTCGCTAAACGATCCGAAGGGAATATTCAATTTCCGCTCGTTGCTTAATACGCAGGTGCCGCTGTTCGACCAAAGGCAAACACGTTCCAGGATAGATCAGGCGAAAACGGCTAAGCTCCAGGCCGAACTCAATGCTGAGATCGTGAAGCAGCAATTAAGGTTTGATGTGGTTCGCACATATTTTGGTGCCGTACTGCGTAAGGAATTGCTCAAGGTTAGTGACGAGGCGGTCCGGTCGGCCGACGCGAACCGAAAAAAGGCCAGGGACATGGTCGATGTCGGAATGACGACAGACGCAGACCTGCTAGCCGCCGAAGTCGAATATTCAAACGCCGGCCAGAAAAGGCTGGAAGCCGAAAGCGATCTAATAACAACCCGTGCGGCATTGAGCATAATGATGGGCGACAGGCCGGACCTCGATTGGGTGCTGACCGACGACCTGCAGGAAAAATACTTCCCGGTGAGCGATCAAAACGAGCTTATCCGTATTGCCCTCGAGAATCGTCCTGATTACCGCGTGGCTGAGTTGGCTGTTAAGTCCAAAACCCTGCAGACAAAGGCCATCAAGGATCAGGATCTGCCGAGGGTCGATGCCTTTGGAAACATCGGTTACAGTTCGCCATATATCGCCAATGGAAGCACTGACTACACAGTCGGACTCAGCCTGACGTATACGGTTTTTGACGCCGGACGAAAGGCCCGCACCAAACAGGCGGCCGAGGCCGAAATAGTCGCCGAAGGCGAAAAACGAGAACTGGCAGATCAAATAACGCTCAGCGTCGTTAAGGCGTTTCAGGAACACAAGACCGCGAAGGCCCAGATCATGGTTTCCGTCAAAAGCATCGCCCAGGCGGACGAGGCGTTACGGATAATTCAGGACCGGTACAAGTTCGGTCTGACGACTTTTAACGAAGTCATACGTGCGGAGGCAGCGGTTGTCCGCGCAAAGCATAATCTGCTTACCGCTCGTTACGGCCTCTACGTTTCTTACGCGTCTTTGCTGCTGGCTACCGGACGACTGACTGACGTTCGGCTTTTCGATTGAACAGGTGAAGGTATGAAATGGAAGCTAACATTTTTGGCGGCAGCGATGATCGGCATGGTCTCTGCCGGATGCAGCAGGGAAAAGAACCCGTCGTCCGATCAATCAGCGGTCACCGAGATCAAGAACGTCGAGGTCGTTAAGGTCATTCGTTCCTCGATCGCCGACTACTACGAAGCTACTGGTACGGTCCAGGCAAAGACCACAACTCAGGTATCCGCAAATATCATGGGCCGCATCGTCTCCTTCCCTGCCGTCGAGGGCGAGACGGTCTCACGCGGTCAGACTCTCGTCGAGATCGACAATAGCGAGAGCCGTGCCCAGTTAGCCAAGGCACAAGCAGGATTGAACGAGGCCCGAGCTTCGCTGGTCGAGGTCGCCCGTTCCGCTGATGCTGCCAGTGCCGGCGTTCGAACGGCCGAGGCCAATAAGAAGCTCGCCGAAACGACATTTGCCAGATACCAGGAACTGTACGAGCGGCGTTCGGCAAGCAGACAGGAATTTGACGAAGCACAGGCCCGATTTTCGGCGGCAGCTTCGGAACTCGATCGCGCAAGGGCAAATGTTCAAACGATCCTTGCCAAAAATAAACAGATAAACGCACGTATCGAACAGGCTAAAGCCGAGATCGCGAACACAAGGGTCGTCGAAGGTTATTCCAAGATCACTTCGCCCGTATCGGGCATCGTTGTTAAGAAATTTGCACAGCAAGGTGCAACGGCGGCGCCAGGGTCGCCATTGTTGTCGATCGAGGACAACTCACGATACCGGCTCGAGGCGGGCGTTGACGAAACGCGTTCAAAATTGGTCCATATCGGCAACCGCGTGAATGTAAGGATCGATGCGATCGGTGCGGACGACTTCATGGGCACCGTCGCTGAGATAATGCCGACGGCCGAGGCCGCGAGCCGAAGCTATACGGTGAAGATCGATCTTCCGGCTAACTCTGCATTGAGGTCCGGCCTTTACGGGCTTGCTCGGTTTCCTACCGCTCAAAGAGAAGCGATAACCGTACCGCAAACCGCGATCGTAGAGCGCGGACAGTTGACCGGTGTTTATGTCGTCGGAGCAGACGGAAAAGTGCAGTTTCGAATTGTGACGACCGGACGGTCTTCAGAAGGGGCGGTCGAGATACTGTCGGGCGTTTCAGAAGGCGATGAGATCGCCAATTCGGAGATCGATAAGCTTAGCGACGGCACAAAGGTCAAATAAAGATGAAAGCCGCAGGCATCGCCGGCAGGCTAGCCGGAGCATTTACCCGGTCAAAACTGACCCCGCTGATCATCGCGGCGTCAGTGCTGCTGGGGATCGGTGCCGTCATAATGCTGCCGCGCGAAGAGGAACCGCAGATCATCGTTCCGATGGTCGACGTGATGGTCCAGATGCCGGGCGCGTCGTCAAAAGAGGTCGAGGACCGCGTAACAAAGCCTCTCGAAAAACTGCTGTGGGAAATTCCCGGCGTCGAGTACATATACTCGACCTCCTCGCCCGGGGCCTCGATCGTGATCGTCAGGTTCAAGGTTGGCCAAAACGAAGAGGACGCGATCGTCCATCTCAACCAAAAGCTGTTCTCTAACGCAGATCAGTTGCCGCAGGGCTCCTCACCTCCGGTGGTCAAACAGCGGTCGATCGATGACGTGCCGATCCTTGCCCTCACCCTGTCAAGTGCGAGTTACGACCATTTCACGCTTCGGCGGGTCGCGGCCCAGGTCAGTGATCAGATCAAGGAAGTAACGGACGTCTCCGATGTGCAGGTGATCGGAGGACAGCGGCGGCAGATCCGTGTCCTGCTTGACGACGCCCGGATGTCGTCACGAAATATCGGCACGGGCTCGGTCATCCAAATGCTGCAGCAGTCTAATCAGCAGCAGACCTCGGGAGATCTATCATCCCAAAATCGAGAGGTAATCGTAGAAACGGGTAACTTCCTGGCGTCCGCCGACGAGGTCGGCGCGGTCGTGGTAGGTGTGTTTGGAGGCCGCCCGGTCTATTTGCGCGACGTGGCAGCAATAATCGACGGACCGGAAGAACCGGCCGACTATGTGATGTACGGTGAGGGTGCCGCCGGCAACGTGATGCCGGCGGTCACGATCGCGATATCAAAACGAAAGAGCACCAACGCCATCGAGATCGCCGATAAAGTATTGGCAAAGGTCGCGTCGCTCAAGGCGAGTTTTATCCCGAACGAGATCAAGGTCACGACAACTCGAAACTACGGCGAAACAGCGGCCGAAAAATCGAACGAGCTGCTCTTGCACATGATGATCGCGATCGCATCGGTTTCGGCCCTTATTATGCTCGCTCTCGGCATTCGCGAAGCGGGCATCGTCGCGACCGCTATACCGGTGACGCTGGCCCTGACGCTCGCGGTCTTCTATTTCTACGGATACACGCTTAACCGGATCACTTTGTTCGCCCTAATTTTCTCGATCGGCATTTTGGTCGACGACGCGATAGTCGTCGTTGAGAACATAACCCGGCATTACAGTTTGCCCGAGAATAAGGGGCGGGCGTTGAGCGAGATCGTTGTAACCGCGGTTGACGAGGTTGGCAATCCGACGATCCTGGCAACGTTCGCGGTGATGGCCGCGATCCTGCCGATGGCGTTCGTCGGCGGTCTTATGGGTCCCTATATGAGGCCGATACCGATCGGAGCGTCGGCGGCGATGGTATTCTCCATGCTCGTCGCCTTTATTGTGACGCCATGGGCAAGCCTCAAGCTGCTTCGACGTGACCGAAAGCACCAAGAAGGCAAAGAGGGGTACACCACACGAATTTACCGCAAAGTGATGAACCGCATAATCTGCCGCCCCCTCTGGCGTTACGCGTTTCTCACGGGTGTTGTGTTCCTGTTGCTCGGTGCGGTCTCGCTCGTCTTTCTGAAATTCGTCAAGGTCAAAATGCTGCCCTTTGACAACAAAAGTGAGTTTCAGGTGATCGTCGATATGCCAGAGGGGTCGACGCTCGAGCAAACCGCCGCGGTCACCCGCGAGCTTGCGGGATATGTCGGCACGATGCCCGAAACAACGAGCTATCAGATGTACGTGGGCACGGCCGCACCATACAATTTCAACGGTTTGGTCCGCCATTATTTCTTGCGGCGCGGATCAAATGTCGCCGATATTCAGGTCAATCTGGTAGGTAAAGACGAACGTAGTTCGCAGAGTCACGACATCGCGAAACGTGTTCGGCCCGCTCTGCAGAAGATCGCATTGAAATACGGTGCGAACGTCAAGATCGCCGAAGTACCGCCCGGCCCGCCCGTCCTGCAGACGATCGTTGCCGAAATTTATGGCCCCAACTATGATCGACAGATCGAAATTGCCCGGAATATTCGAGGCATCCTCGATTCTACCGATGGCGTGGTCGACGTTGACTGGTATGTCGAGGATCAACAGTCAAAATACAGCCTGAAAATTGACAAGGAAAAAGCCGCCCTCAACGGGATCACCGCAGAACAGATCACCCAAACGATGAGTGTCGCCGTGGGCGGCCTGAACGTCGGAATACTCCACCTGCAGAACGAAAAAGAAGAGACATTCATCAACTTGCGGCTTCCCAGGGAAGGCCGGTCGAACATTGCCGAGATCGAACAGATCAAAGTTGCCGGCAGTCACGGCGATCTTGTTCCGGTTTCGCAGCTGGTAGAGGTCCGCGAAATCAAGAGCGACCGAAGCATCTATCATAAGAACTTGATGCCCGTGGTTTATGTGACGGCCGATGTTGCCGGTGCGATCGAGAGTCCGGTCTACGCGATCCTCGGCCTGAACGACAAGGTCGAAGCCATGAAGCTGCCAGAGGGTTACGCCCTGGAACGCTATGTCGCGACTCAGCCGTTTCTCACCGACAAATACGCGATGAAATGGGACGGTGAATGGCACATCACATACGAAGTATTTCGCGACATGGGTATCGCCTTTGCGGCCGTCATGGTTCTGATCTACATACTCGTTGTCGGATGGTTCCAGTCCTTCAAAACACCCTTGACCATCATGGCGGCGATTCCGTTTTCGCTTGTCGGCATCTTGCCTGCTCACGCTCTGATGGGAGCGTTCTTTACGGCCACGTCGATGATCGGTTTTATCGCGGGTGCGGGGATCGTCGTGCGAAATTCGATAATTCTGGTCGATTTCGTTCAACTTCGAATGGCAAATGGCATGCCGCTCGTCGAGGCAGTGGTTGACGCCGGTGCTGTGCGATTTCGACCGATGCTCCTGACCGCGGCCGCGGTCATCGTCGGTTCGTCGGTGATGCTGTTCGATCCGATATTCCAGGGCCTCGCTATCTCGTTGATGGCCGGTGAGGTCGCCTCCCTGCTGCTTTCACGGATGGCGGTTCCCGTTCTGTTCTACTTAAGCGAACGTAAAGACCATCCTGCGACTGAAGGGCCATCCGACGACATGGAGAATGAGATCTCAGCGGACGATGAGTCGGGCAGCGAACGTCCTGAGTGATCAGGCACCTTTGGTCTTCGCGATCAAGGTTGGATATTTCCCGCTCCAGCACGCCGAACACGCCTTAGACGGGTCAATGCCGACGCATTCGAGCATGCCTTCGAGCGATAGATAGCCGAGACTGTCGACGCCGATGTATTGGCGTATCTCCTCAACAGACATCTTCGACGCGATCAGGTCCTGGCGGTTGGGCGTGTCGACGCCGTAGTAGCACGAGTGCGTCGTCGGCGGGCACGAAACGCGCATGTGCACCTCGGTCGCACCGGCTTCGCGGACCATCTGGACGATCTTTTTCGACGTTGTCCCACGCACGATCGAATCGTCCACCAACACGATCCGGCGGCCGTTTATCAGGTCCTTGATGGGATTGAGCTTGAGCCGGACGCCGAACGAACGTATCGACTGCGACGGTTCGATAAAGGTCCGGCCAACATAATGATTGCGAATGATCGCCTGCCGAAAATTAATGCCCGACCAGCGCGCGTATCCGATCGCCGCGGCGACCCCCGAATCGGGCACCGGTACGACAAGATCGGCGTCCGCCGGGTGCTCCTCGGCCAGGCGTTTGCCCATTTTGTGACGCGACTCGTTTACGGAACGCCCGAAAATGATCGAATCGGGCCGCGAAAAATAAACATGCTCGAATGTACATACCGAGGCGTTTCGCGTGGGGAAAGGTTTCGAGCTATGCAGGCCGGTGCCATCGATAATGAGCATCTCGCCGGGTTCGATCTCACGTACGTATTCCGCGTCGATCAGGTCGAAGGCGCATGTCTCCGACGCCACGCACCAGGCGTCCTGGTACCGGCCCAGCACCAGCGGGCGAAATCCGCGCGGGTCGCGCGCCGCGATCATCGCGTCGGGCGTCAGAAACAGCAGGCAGTAGGCACCTTCGGTCTCTGTAAGCACTTTACGGATCGCGTCGACCGCGTCATTGGCCGACGCGCGGGCGATCCCATGAAGTATCGTTTCGGTGTCGGATGTGGACGAGAATATTGCGCCTGCGCGCTCGAGTTGCGCGCGGCGCTCGTCAGCGAAAGGCAGATTTCCGTTGTGGCAAACCGCGATCTTGCCATGCTGGCAGGTCACCGAAAAAGGCTGCACCTCTTTGATCGTGTTCTTGCCGGCCGTAGAGTAACGCGTATGCCCGATCGCGCTTTGGCCTGGCAGGCGCGTCAAAACATCCGGGTTCAGCACGTCGGCCACGAGCCCGATGCCGCGAAATTCATGCAGCTCATCGCCTTCCGCCGAAACGATCCCGCACGCCTCCTGACCGCGGTGTTGCAGTGCGAATAGCCCCAATTGAGTTAGAGTTGATGCTTCCAAGTGGCCAAAAACGCCAAAGACGCCGCATTCCTCGTGAAGCTTATCGAGAACGAGATCCATTTACTTTTATCTTAGAACGATTCACCACAGAGTCACAGAGGACATTGAGCTATTTCACGGAGCATGTATACGTCAAAGCAATTTCAGACCTGCCTCCGTGCGCTCCGTGGATCTGTGGTGAGTCTTATTGTGACGGGCGGACCGAGACGATCACGCATTTTGACGTCGGTGTCCCGCTGCGGCGTGCCGTGCTCGCGAGCGGTATCAGCGGGTTGGCCTCGGGAAAATACGCCGCTGCACACCCCTCGGGGATGGCATACGGCACGACCGTGAATCCGTACACGTGCCTTTCGCCGTCCTCGAAATAGCTCGTGATGTCAGCCGGCTCATCCGCGGTGAGGCCGTATCGCTCGATATCATCGGCATTCATGAACACCACGTGCCGATCGCCGTCGATGCCGCGGTAACGATCGTCGAGGCCGTAGATCGTAGTATTGAACTGATCATGTGATCGTATCGTCGTCAGCATCAACCGGCCTGGCCCGGGCAGTCGGACCTCAAGCCGATGCGCAACGAAAAGCGCCTTGCCCTCCACAGTCGGGAATTCGCCCCGGTTCGGCGGGTTCGGCATGTAGAACCCTCCCGGCTCGCGGATCCTTAGGTTGTAGTCCTCGGTGCCTGGAACGACCCGCGAGATGGCATCGCGTATCAGGTCGTAATCGCCGGCAAAGGCGTCCCAATCGACAGTTGACGTTGTCCCAAGCACCGCTTTGGCAAGTTGGCAGACGATCCATGTTTCGCTTCGCAAATGCTCCGATACAGGCTCGAAAATGCCTCGCGACATCTGCACATTGAGCATTGTGCTCTCGGTCGACACGATCTGCTCGCCGCCCGCCTGACGGTCGATCTCGGACCGGCCGAGACACGGCAGGATCAACGATACTTTGCCCGGCGTCAGCGCGGTCCGGTTGAGCTTTGTGATCACCTGCACGGTCAGACGGCAATTTGCGAGAGCCGCCGCGACCGTAGCGCTATCCGGCGAAGCCACGGCAAAATTGCCGCCCATCGCGAAAAAGACCTTCGCCCGTCCGTCGAGCATCGCCGTGATGCTCTCGACCGTGTTGTATCCATTATGTTCCGCCGTGCGGAGATCGAACTCGCGTTCAAGACCCGCGCGGAATGTCGGGTTCATCTTCTCCCAGATACCCATCGTGCGGTCGCCCTGTACGTTTGAGTGGCCGCGAACGGGACACAGGCCTGCTCCGTGGCGGCCGATGGCACCGCGGAGCAGGTGCAGGTTGACGATGTCCTGGATCGTCGCGACGGCGTCGGTGTGCTGCGTGATGCCCATCGCCCAGCACGTAATGAACGAGCCGGCGGCAATGATCAATTCTGCCGCCTTTTGCAATGCCTCGCGAGTCAACCCGGACATTGCCGTGATGTCGTCCCAATCGACGGCGTCGAGAGACGCGATAAATTCCTCAAAGCCTGCCGTTTTTTCGTCGATGAATGCGCGGTCGAGCACCGTGCCGGGCTGCTCTCGTTCGCGCTCAAGGATGAGTTTCATCAGCCCTTTGATCACAGCCATGTCGCCGCCGATCTTTACCGGCAGATGCAGATCGGCGAGCGGCGTCGCGTGGTTCGCAAGCAAGGTGAGCGGTCCCGAAACGAGGTTGCCGTAATGCTGCGGGTTCGGGTCGACAAAACTCATCAGGCCTACCTCGGGCAGCGGGTTGATCGCGATCATTTTGGCACCGGCGAGCTTTACGGCACGTAAGGAAGAGAGCATTCGCGGTGAATTTGTCCCCGGATTTTGCCCCACGACGATGACGAGGTCGGTCCGCGTGAAATCCTCGAGCCTTATGGTCGCCTTTCCAAGCCCGATCGATTCGGCCAGTGCGACGCTTGTCGATTCGTGACACATGTTCGAACAATCAGGCAGATTGTTGGTGCCGAACATCCGCACAAAGAGCTGGTAAAGGAACGCAGCCTCGTTCGATGTGCGTCCCGACGTGTAAAAGACCGCTTCGTCCGGTGAGGCGAGCGTTTTCAGTTCGCCGGCGATCAACTGAAACGCGTCGTCCCAGGAGATCGGCTCGTAATGCGTGCCACCCTCACGCAATACGACCGGTTCGGCAAGCCGGCCCTGTTTGTTGAGCCAGAAATCCGTCACGGCGGCAAGTTCAGCGACCGAATGTGCGGCAAAGAACTCGCGGCCGATCTTTCGCTTCATACCCTCGTCGGCGAGGGCTTTGGCTCCGTTCTCGCAGAATTCGTTTATCGTCCGGTGATCGGGATCCGGCCAGGCGCACGACTGGCAGTCGATGCCGCCTTTTTGGTTGAGCTTGAGCAGGCCACGCGTTCCCCGTACGAGGCCCATCTTGCCGAAAACGTGCCTGAGCGCGTTGGTGACAGCGTGAATGCCGGCCGATGTCGCGGGCGGTGGTGTGATTGTGGGTTTTTCGCGTTCCTTGTTCACTAAGCGAGCTTTACTCACGCGTTGATTTGCTGAAACGTTCGCCGCCGCAGTATATGTTGAATCCTTCCTCTCGCACAAAGCCTGCGAGCGCCATGCCGTATTTTGCCGCAAGCTCGACGGCTAGGCTCGACGGTGCTCCAACCGCGGCCATTACCGGCACGCCGGCCATCAGGGCCTTCTGCACGAGTTCAAAGCTCGCCCGTCCGCTGACGAACAAAACGGACCCCGCGAGCGGCAGACGGCCCTCAAGAAACCGGGCTCCGATCGCCTTGTCGAGAGCATTGTGCCTGCCGACGTCTTCGCGAACGAGTTCCAGTTCGCCATCCGCCGAAAAGAGGGCCGAGGCATGCAGGCCGCCGGTCCGGTCGAATGTCGCCTGAGCACCTCGGGCGGCGGCCGGCAGTGAGCTGATGACCTCCGACACGACCTGAAAGCCGTTATCGGGCAAATGAAGGACGCCAGTACTCAATGCCTCGATCGACGATTTGCCGCAGACGCCGCAACTCGATGTCGTGTAGAAATTTCGCTTCAGGCGTTTGAGGTCGACATCGACGCCGCGTGCGAGTTCGACAACGACGGTGTTTCGCACGTTCTTGACGCCGTCAGCCGGGCCGCAATGACGCACATTCTTAACATCCTCGCGGCGGCGAATAATGCCCTCGGAGAAAAGGAACCCGACCGCAAGCTCATGATCATCGCCCGGTGTACGCATAGTGATCGATATCGGGCGATGCGGTAAACCGTCTGGCTGGAGCCGTATTTCGAGAGGTTCCTCGACCGCGAGGTGATCCGTGAAATCCCGCCCGTCCGTCGATATAACAGCTCGCGACGTGATCTGAATGCTGATTTCTGCGGGTTTCACGAAGCAATTTTAGCAAAAAAGGCGGAAACACGAGCGGTAGCCAGTGTGCCTGTGGTTCCAATGACCAACAAGGCACACTCCCTACAGGTCGTGGTTTTGCCTTCAGTCGGCCGGAATGATCCGGCCGCGGCACTCGCCGAATCCTATGCGGCGAAAGCCTTCGCGTTCGCAGTAGCCTTTCATGATGACTTCGTCACCGTCCTCGAGAAACCGTCTGGTCTCGCCGCTTGAAAGCGTCAACGGCTCGGTCCCGCGCCATGTGAGCTCCAGCAAGCAGCCGCGCTCTGATTTCTCTTTTCCGCTCACGGTGCCCGACGCTATCAGGTCGCCTGTCTGCAGGTTGCAGCCGTTTGAGGCGTGATGCGTCAGCATCTGGCCGACTGTCCAGTAGAGGTCTTTGGTATTGGACCGCGAAAGAAGGTGCGGCTCGATGTGCTCGTCACGCATTCTCTGCGACTGAATATAAACCTCCAGATTGATGTCGAGTCCACCAAATTTCTGATTGTTCGCGTCGTTGAGATAATCGAGCGGTTGCGGGTCGCCCTCGGGACGCTCGAACGCTTTCGTCCTGAAAGGAGCAAGGGCCTCCATCGTCACGACGAAAGGCGAGATCGTCGTCGCGAAATTCTTTGCGAGAAACGGTCCCAAAGGCTGGTATTCCCACGCCTGTATGTCGCGCGCGGACCAGTCGTTCACCAGGCACATACCGAAAATGTGCTCTTCAGCCTCGCCGATCGGTATCGACTTGCCCAGTTCATTGCCCTGCCCGACAAAAAAGCCTAGCTCCATCTCGTAATCAAGATTTTTGCACGGAATAAACACCGGCGGCTTCTCGGCGTCGCTGCGGTTCTGCCCGTGCGGCCGCCGAATATCCGTCCCGCTCACCACAATGCTCGAAGTCCGGCCGTGATACCCGATCGGCACATACTTATAATTCGGCAAAAGAGGGTTGTCGGGACGGAACATCGACCCCACATTCGTCGCGTGGTAGATCGAGCAGTAGAAGTCGGTGTAGTCGCCGATCTCTTCAACCGGCATTAGAAACTGGACTTCCTTGAGCGGTATAAGAGCCTGTAATAGACTCGGATGATCGCGAAGAACCGGATTGTCGTGTCTTAGCAACTCCGAAACCCTCCTTCGAATGGATGTTTCAAGACCATTTGGAATCACTTGCCAATCTAAACCCGGATCATCACTCCAGGCTCCCAGTCCTTTACCGATTTCATCGATTAGACTTATTCCCGTTCCTTCATTGCCATCAGCATCAATCGCACTTAAATCTAAGAGTTGATCTCCAATCGGAATGCCCAAGCACGGCACATCCAGAATTCGCGAACTCGTGTGAACGCAAAACGGCAAATTCTGTATCGGAAAATCCGTCGCCGGATCGTTCGCGCTCTCGACCCAGCTTTTGCGGTTCGGATCGTGGGTTTCGTTGATCTCGTAAGTCATAATTTTCAAGTTGCCTACGGTAGGCGGAAACACGACCGGTAGGGAGTGTGTCCAACACAGCCTACATTCTTCCAGCCGCCCACCGCAGGCGGAAACACGAGTGTGTCCAACGCCGCCTAAAAATTAGGCAGATCATCTCCCTGACCGTAAAGCACATAGTTGATCGCGCCTTCCACATGGTTCGGTTTCCAGAGATAGCGTGTGCTGCCACCGCGTGACCAAATCCTTTGAGTCGGCAAGACCAGCCCGGCAAAACATAGCTCGCGTGTCGCGTTGGACTTGAAGGCGTTTAGAGTGGTTTCAGGTTTGTTTTGCGATGCGACAACAGAATGAGCATGATTGGTTCTTACATTGATGTCCATTAAGATATAACCTCGAAACTCGCAGACGTTTCGAATTGCGGTCTCAACAACGCCTCTTTGTTTGCCGTCGAGGACGAACGGGTCGGTCGCCTGGTTTTCGGTCATTAGTGCAGACAGATTTTTGTTTGGTGCGACTTTGGGTGCGCCATAGACGTTCTGTCCGTGGATGTCTATGGAAGATCGCTCATCTCCATGCAGCCACGTTCCATAAGTTCTGAAGGTGATCAGGTATGCCAGCGGGCCTTCATTGTCGTCCCAGTCAAGGTTGGTCATCTTGAGACACACTCCCTACGGGTCGTGTTTCCGCCTTTTCATCTCCTGACACATTCCCGCCTGGTAGTGTCTCCGACTTTTCGGGTCGGCTTCTACAGCACGCCCAAGCTCTGCAGATCGGCGATCGGTTCGTCGAATGAGCATGACCCGAAGGACTGGATGCCGTAGGTGCGGAGGCGTTCGATCTGGTTTAGGGTCAGGACAAACTCGTCGCGCCATTTGACGCTAGCCGGCTCGAACTCAAAGACCTCTTCGAACTCGTCCTCCATTACGTCTTCGAGAAAGCTTCGCCGGAACGATTCGCGGGCGAACCCGGTCATTAGGAACAGGTTGAGAAAGCCATGCATTGTGCCCTTGACCGAGTTTGCGGCATAGGTGAGCGGCCGAAAGCAGCGGATCGGGTGATGCAGGCCGGCGGTCGCCTTGAACGGGACATTTGCAGCCGTGCAGATCAGAACGAATCGTACTATCGAGGCAGAGCTCGGGAACGCGGCCGCCGTTATCCCGCCCGTCCGGAGCTTAGCACGCTGACCCGCGACCGACACCGCCGTGATCAGATCCACGAAATCTTCCTTTGGCTCGATCTCAAAATAGGCCGTTACGCCGCGCGGCAGGGCGGCAGAAACGGTCTCGACCTGATAGGCTGTCACTGTCTTTACCTCGATCGAGTCACAGACTGCGTGCGGGCCGTTTGCCGCGTTAAAATCCTCGACTGCTCGTATCGATTCGAAAAGGTCTTCGCCTGCGACGACGGCGATCCGCCACGCGCTCGACACGTCACGTGAGATAAAGTCGGCGGCATTTTCGTAAAACTCGGCCAGTCGCTCGACACCGACAACGAACCGTCCCAACATCCAGTTATAGTTGCTGTTGCGGTACATCGCATAGTTGATGACGGCCTCGGACATCGAAAGCGCGGCAGGCGGATACAGCCCGGCGTAGTCGATCGCACCATGCAGGAGCGACCGCACTGACGCCATTACTTTCGAACCGTTATTGAGGGGGTCCATTTGCTTTCGCCGGAGAACTTGTAAAGCTTGATAGTAATTATTTTACAGTGGTTTGACAACCCGTTTCATTTATCGCGTCCGTTAACTTGGCGACGAAGCATCATCGACAAAGTGTGGACATCCGACACCCCATAAATGGCTTGCGCTTACGACGGTGATTGGGTTATTGTATTTTCGATCTCGGATACCGCAAGTACTATTTGATGCGCGTTTTAGGAATTGACCCCGGCAGTGAAACGCTTGGCTGGGGTGTCGTTGACGGCTCCGGAACAAGCTATACGCTTGTCGACTTTGGCACCGTCCGCTCCGACACGCGAAGCGCGTTCTCGCGGCGACTGTTGAATATCTACGATGCGGTTGCGGACCTGATGGCGCTGCATTCACCGGATGTCTTGTCGGTGGAAGACACGTTCTACGCGGTAAATGTCGGTGTGGCGTTAAAGCTGGGACAGGTCCGTGGGTTAATGCTGCTGCTGGCAGAACAACGGGGCCTGGAGATCGCCGAGTATGCCCCTCGGCTCGTCAAACAGACGGTTGTGGGTTACGGAAACGCCGAAAAACGGCAGGTCCAGGAAATGGTCAAGATACTGCTCAAAATGAAGACCGTCCCGACGCCGCATGATGCGGCCGACGCTCTGGCGATCGCGATCTGCCATTTTCACCATTCGAATGTACGGGAAAAGATAAAGAAAACGCTCAAACGGCCAGCTTAGTGTTACTGGCCAAAAAGGGATAACTTATGAAACTCCCTCTTTCACTAACACTTCTCATTCTATTCGCGGCGTGCGGTCTTCCGGTGGCCGCCCAATCCCGAAAAACGACGGCCGCCAAGCCGAGGCCTGCGGCCAACGCCAAAAACCCTGAAATAGGACAGACCGCGGTCGTGGTCGACGACACGCTCTCAGTACTTCGTGAAAAGCCAAGCCTCTTTTCGCCGGCGATCCAGCGAATGCATCGCGGCCGCAGGATACAGATACTCGGCATTGCCGAAGCCGACGGCGTCCGGTTCTACCGTGTAGCGGCACCTCCCGCGAATTTCGGCTGGGTCCAGGCCGATGCTGTCTTTGGTAAATTTCGCCCCAATGACGAACCTCGTCTCGCGCAGCTTGTTCAGGCCTCTTCCGGATTTGAACAGATCGAGATCGCTAACGAGTTCTTCAGTCTTTTTCCTGATTCAAAGCTTCGGCCCTCGATTCTTCTGCTTTTTGGCGACCTGCTCGAGGACACTGCTTCAAAACTGACCAAGGACGCGTCGAGCAAACTGAAGCGCTCGGAAATGGCGGCGACGGGAGCACCGATACACAGCTATTATCTCAATTTTGTGAGCCTCGACCGTTACCGCAAACTCGGGATCACGTTTCTATTCAGCCCGGCCGACCGGTCGTTCCATTACGACGGCTCAAGCTGGGACGAAATTGTCCGAAAGTACCCTCAATCGTCCGAGGCCACCGAGGCCCGAAAGCGGCTAGACATCTTGAAGCAGAAAATGGAGCGGGTCGCCGCGAAATGACTCTTTCGATTTAGTGGATCTCCAAGGTCATGAAGACGCTGAATCCGTCCTTCAGATAATCGGCGAACGGACCACAATACGTAAAACCGAAGCTTTCATACAGCCTGCGAGCGGGATCGAAGGCGGGCACGGACCCGGTTTCGAGGCTTATGCGCTTATATCCGCTGCTCTTTGCCTGCTCGATCAGATGAGTCAATATTTCGCTCGCCACGCCTTTTCGCAGATGTGCGGTCGCCGTCCTCATTGATTTGATCTCGACGTGTTCCGGGGTGAGCCGCTTGAGAGCGCCGCAACCCAGGAGCTCGCCATCTTCCCATGCTGTCCAAAACGAGATATCCGGTCCGCGAAGCGCGTCGATGTCCAACGCATGCACACTCTCAGGTGGCGAGTATTTTTGCATTTCTCGGAGATGCTCGTGTAAAAGGTCGTGTACCTCGGGCGAGGTAAGGTCGTCGAGAACTATTTTCATCGGTCTTCTGCGATCGCAACGGCGATCTCCGCCGCAACGCGGGCGTTGTTCTTGAGAAGGGCGATATTGGCGGCAAGCGTACGGCCGGCGCTGCGGGCCGACATTTCCGAGAGCAGGAACGGAGTCAGATCTTTGCCGCGGATACCGTATTCTTCGGCGTCCTGTACCAATGTGTCGAGCATGGATTCGAGCGAGTCTCGTTCGATCTCAAAATCGAACGGCACCGGAACCGTAACGAGCACTGAGCCTTTTAGGCCGAGCGAGTCGCGGGCTTTCGAAACCGCCGCCACCTCGGCAGCCGATTCGACCGCCTGGTCAACCTCCAAACCGCTCGAAGCCGAGTAAAAGGCAGGCATTTCAGCAGTCCGCCAGCCGAGTACCGCAACGCCGTGGGTCTCAAGCCACTCGCGCGTGGCGGGCAGATCGAGTACGATCTTGGCACCGGAACAAACGACGGTCATCGGCGTCGATGCCAGGACGGGCAGGTCTCCCGAAACATCGGCCGAAAAACCGCGATGTACCCCGCCTATGCCGCCCGTCGCAAAAACGCGTATTCCCGCCGCACGAGCAATATATGTCGTGGTTGCCACGGTCGTCGCACAATCGAGCCCACGCGCGACACCGATGGCCAGATCGCGCATCGAGATCTTTCGAGTGTCTTTGTCGTTGGCGAGCCGCTCGAGTTGCGAGGTTTCGAGCCCAACGCATATCTCTCCGCCAAAAACAGCGATCGTTGCAGGAACCGCGCCGCCGTTGCGAACGAACTGTTCACACGCATTCGCTGTTTCGAGATTTTCCGGGAAAGGGAGGCCGTGAGCAATGACCGTGGACTCAAGCGCGACGACCGCGCGTCCGGAGCGGAGTGCGTCGGAAACTTCGGGCGAGATATTGATATCCATCGCTTGGAGCAGCGGGCAACGTTACTTGACCAAGGTTCCGATCCTGCTCAACCGCGGGTGCGTGATACAGCCGAATAGATCGCCATTTGACGCCCCCCGGTCACACGACCAATAGACGAACATTGCCCGCCCAATGATCAACTCGCGAGGGACAAAACCCCAATAGCGGCTGTCCTCGCTGTTGTCGCGGCTGTCTCCCATGCAGAAGAAACTGTTGTCAGGCACGACCATCTGTTTTCCGCGGACGCCGAACTCGTACTGCTGCATTTGTCGAGATGGCAAGTGCCCTCCGGATTTGACCTCCAGCATCTCTTGCTCTGAGTAATAGACGTTGTATTTCTGGTCTGGCGTCTTGTCTTCGAATTCACGGGTTACAAGTGCCGATTGCTGGTCGCCCGGCGTCGGCGGATCGCCGAGCACTCGATGCTCGGGCAGCGGCTCGCCATTGACGAATACCTGATTATCGCGAAACTCTATTGTCTCGCCCGGCAGCCCGATGACCCTTTTTACGTAGTTTATTTGATAAGGGATGATCCCGCGCGACTTGTCGTTTATAGGATGGACTTTGTTGCCCGGGTACTTGAATACGATGATATCGCCGCGCTGTATCTCTCGCTGCGGCAGGAACGGCAGTGAGCCGCCGCCCGGCGTAAAGATGAACTTGTTGACCAGCAGATAGTCGCCGACGAGAATGGTGTTCTGCATCGATCCGGTCGGGACCGTCACAGCCTGCAGAATGAACGTCATCCCAAACAGCGCCATCACCAGGGTCACGACGAACGATTCGAAATACTCTCTTATAGTGGACTTTGGCGGGCCCGTCGGTCCCTTTGCCGGCTTGTCGGCGATATCTTTTTCTTCTGTGCTCATATCCCTCGAATATTCGATACGCAATCCCTAGCTATCTTGTTTTTTCCCGGCCGTCAATTTTTTGACCGCCTCGGCCGCTGCCATCGTCTCGGCCGCTTTGATCGAGTTGCCTTCACCGACCGATCGGCCGTTTTCCCAGACAGCCTCGACCCAGAAATGCCGTTTGTGCGGCGGCCCCTCGGTTTTTGTCACCTTGTAGACCGGTGCGTCGAGCCGGGCCGCGTGCAGCGTCTCCTGAAGCAGCGACTTCTGATCGACAGACGTTCCCGGCGTCACTTTGCGCAGCTCGTCGGCAAAGATACGTCCGACGAACACACGCGCGGCCGAGTATCCTCCGTCAAAGAAAACGGCCCCGATCAATGCCTCGAGCGTATTGGCAATCAGCGAGGGCTTTGACCGTCCGCCGGTCTTTTCCTCGCCGCGGCCGATCTTTATATATTCGCCCAGCTTCAGGCTTTCGCCTAACCTGGCGAGCGTACGTGCGCTGACCAGGCGGTGTTTCATCAATGTGAGGTCGCCTTCGCTCCGTGTCGGATCTGCTTTGAATAAATGTTCGGCGATAACAAGTCCGAGCACCGAATCGCCGACAAACTCCAGCGACTCGTTCTCGATCTCATGCATGTTCTCGTCCGGTTTACCGCCCGAACGGTCGATCACCCAGGAGCGGTGAGTTACAGCGCGCTCCAGTATTTTGGGGTCGCGAAACTTGTGCCCGATCAGGTTTTCGAGAGTGGCAAGTTTCACGATCATATTCGGCAATTTTAAAAATTATACGGGCAAAAAGAAAGCCGGACATTTGAAAATTCAAATGTCCGACGGTCGTTTCCAGATCAAAAAGTGTATTAGTTTGTGCCTTTCTTCGCGACCGTTTTACCGGGCGCCGCGGCGGTCATGCTAGCCGCCTTAGGCGTCGCCGGCACCGCCGATTGTGGTTTTCCACTTGCACCTGGTTTAGGAGCCGGCGCAACGGGCTTGGTCGACGTCGTAGTGGTCGTAGTGGTCTCCGGATCGAGGACCGGAGCTATGGCCGACGACGGATCGGGCAGCGGCCTTGCGGCGACAGCCTTGACCCACGCGTCCAGCCCATCGGTTTTTTCAAACCTGACGTTGTATAGCTGGCTGAGCGTCGTACGGATGTTATCCCTATACGTCTTGCCTGCCGGCGTGTCGGGTGCAAACGTATATGCACGCGAGTAAGCATCCATCGCCCTCTCGAGCGTTCCGTTGAGCACGCCGACCTTGGCCTTGACCTGATCCGACTTGGCCTTGATGGCGTCAAGTTTCTGTTGCTTGACCTCGGGTGTGTCAGTGGCGGCAGAGGCCCTTGCGGCATCTTCCAAGGCCTTCTGTTCAGCGGCAAGCGTCTTGACCTCGTTGATCAGTTTCTTGGCGTCATCGAAGTAATAAGTACCGATCCACTCGTAGACGACAGGGTTCGATTTGGTGTCCGAGGCTGCCTGGGCCGCCTTGTAGAGATACGACGCCCCTTCTTTCTTGTTGTTCTTGTCGGCCGAGAGGATGAAGCCGATCGTATAGTTCATCCAGCCCAAAGCGTCGCCCTTGTCCCTGTACTGGTAGTTGGCTCCGTCTTTGACAACGATACCGTAGGTCTTGAACGTCTTGCCGGACTCCATGTCAGCGATCGACTGTCTAGCATATCGCAGGGTGTCGTCGTTCCACTTCGTCACTCGCGGGCTCTTAGCTGTCTCATCCAAACCGATGGACCCCAAAACGAGTTCCACGGCTCTGTAATCGTCCGCATTTTCGGCCAGAAGCTGCTTGCCCGACGCGTAAACGTCGTCCCAGTTCTTGGTCTTCATGCCTTCCAGGAACTTAGCCACGATGGCGTCGATACGAACCTTGTTTTCCTGGGCCTTGATCGAAGCTTCCAGTTTTGGCAGGTAGCCCTTAAGGTAGTCTGAAAATTCCTTCGTAGGGCCGTCACAGGAACCATATTTCTCAAGATACTGCTTGCCGGCTTCAAGGGCAGATTTGCGATCGGGGATCGGCTTGGACGCCTGATAATTATTTCTAAAAGTAGCGTCCAACTTTGCCTGTCCGTCCGCATCCTCGCAAGGATTCTGCCCGAAACCCGCCACAGCTCCGAGGGCAATAAGAGCCGCCATCATCACTGCGGCAAATGTTGATCTGGAAATCGTTTTCATTTACTTGGTTCCTCCGCCGGAAACTCGTTCCGAATTCACTAAAAATCTCGCTGAATCCCGATGTTTGACCAACGGTTTCGCGTGAAATCAGATGACTTGACCGACAAATTAGTTGCTAGTTTTCGCCTTCGACGCACTTACCTGCCGTAAACGTGACGCTCGTTAATGTGCCAAGGGAAAGAATACTAGATATTCCTTTAATTGCCGCGGTCGTGTCAAGCTGGAAAAATGTTCAGACGCCGTCAATTTCCAAAATAAATTAAAAAGCGGAGCCCTTTGAGGCCCCGCCACGTCGAGCATAATTACGGCTTACGATGGCCTGACGATTCGTTCGCGTTTCTTCTCTCGCGGGTCCGGGTTCTGGTCCTTGTTCGGGTCCTTTGGAACGGTTATCACAACAGGCTTGAAAATCGGGGCTGACGAACCGGTCTTCTGGACCAACTTCTTTGGAGTCGGCTGCTCGACCGTGCCGTTGCGAGGAGCACTTGGAACTACGATTACCTTTCGGCCGTCTTCCGCGTCGTTCTTTACAGCAGACCGCGCGTCCGCGTTTGCAGCCGCGCTGTCATCACCATCGTCATCCTCTTCATCCGCCATTTTCTCGGCGTCCTTTGTGTTCACACGCGGCTTGTTGATCTTAAATTCGGTCTGCGCGAGATTCCTGTCGGTCCGGACGATGTTCGTGCTCAAGGCGTGATAGATCTTGCCCGCGACGGCGGCGGCGTATTTGCCCCGTTCGCCTTGACCTCGCGTAATGACCGCGACCGCATATTTCGGCTGTTCGATAGGAGCGACAGAAGCGAACAGTCCTACCCACGAGCCCTTGCCGGTGCAAGAACCCGTCTTGCCCGCAACGCCGAGCGATGCGTCGACGCCGCGATGAGCAGTACCGTACTCGGCCGCACCCATCATACCGGGGATCATCCGACGGACGTTTTGCTGCGGCAGATCGAGCCTGTCTCGCATAAACGGCTGAAAACGCACTTTTTCCGTATCGTTCCGCGGGATGCGTGGGATCAGCCTCTTGCCGCCGTTAGTGATCTCTGACACGAGTACCGCGAGTTGGACGGTCGAGACCTCAAAATCGTCGCCGTGCGAATAGATCCTTGCATTGTTATTGCCGTAGGGAAGCTTTCCGGCCGCCTCACCTTCGAGATTTATGCCTGTCGGCTGGCCGAGGCCGAGCTTTTTGGCATATTCGATCATCTTGGCGTTGCCGACGTTCGATCCGACGCGCTGAAAATAACCGTTGTCCGAGAATGCGATCGCATCGTCGAGGTTTCGTCTCGTTGAAGCGTTACGTACGGAGCCGTCCTCCTTGTTTATAACCCCTTCATTAAGCCCGGCGACACCGGTCACGAGCTTGATCGTCGAGCAAGGCCGGATCGCGCTGCGAACGGCCCAATCCTGGTTGACCACCGTCAGCACTTTACCTGTCTGCGCCTCCATTACGACGACCGAACCAGCTTTTGAGCCAAGTGCCTCGATCGCGGCACGACGGATGTTGAGATCCTCGCCTTCGACCCGGTCATTCGCGATATTTGCGACGGTCTCGGTTCGCAGGCCTCGTTCAAACGCCAGTTTGCGTGCACGTGCCTCTCGCGCCAGTTGTTCGCGGCGGCGGCGTTCGGCTTCGATCGCGGCACGGTGTTCAGCCTCTTTACGGCGGCGCTCGGCCTCAGCCTTTTTGGCAGCGGCGTAATTCTTTCGGGGATCTTTGTCCTTGGCGGAACGCGAATCGGCGCGGTCTTTGCCGGACCGCTTGTCGTTGCCACGCTTATCGGCGGAATGTTTATCGTTACGTTTGTCCCTGGCGTTCTTGTCGGCCGTCCGCTTGTCCTTTCGCGTGTCTTTTGTCGGCTTGGCGGCGACCGTCCTCTTAACGACCGCTTTCTGCTTAGCCCGGCTTCGCTGGGCATCGGCACCGCCGACAAAAACAAGCAGCGCCGCCATCGCTATAACCGCAAAGACGCCGAATTTTTTGATAAACATCAACTTCATGTATTACCTCGAAAAAGTTTTTTTGCCGCTGATTTTGTCCGGAGAGGCTTGAAAGGAAATAACGAATTTAACTAGCTAATTCAGGTATTTGCGTTCAAACTAACGATGACTATAACATTCAAGCGGTCAGGTGGCAAGGTGTTTTTGCCCGATCAAATGAGTGGCCTCGCGAGCTTTAGAATGAGATTCATAAACACATTTCGCGGTCGTTTGATGATCATTCTCGCCGTCCTGTTGGTCGCGACACTCGGGTTTCAATACTATTTGAACCTACTCACGCAACGCGAGAACATCGAACTGCGCGAGGCCCAGGAGCAAGCCATCGTCGCCGGTATATCGTTAGGCGTCACGGCAATGACGTCGACGGACCTTCGAGTTGAGGACTTGCTCGATCAGCCGGGGCAAACCTTCATGGACGCCGGCTCTCGGGAGCGGATAAAGGACATCATAGTCATTAATAATGACTGGAAGGTCTACGATTCCCTAAACGACGATTACGCACCTAAACAGAAGGAAAATGGTGAACTCGAATTGCGTCCGCTGCAGAGTATCACGGACCTGCCTCCGCTCATGGAGGGGTCGCGGCTCGGTGACGACCTGCATTATTTTCCGAATCGCGTCCAAACCGACGTCACCAGCAACACGTCCGTAAAACTGTCGACGGACAGCGAAGCCCACGCCGTTCCGATCGAGACGAGCCAAGGACGTTGGTACGTCATGGTCCTGTTAAAAAGCGATAAGAGCAAGGCGGCACTAAGAGCTGCCCAGCCGCTGCTCTATACGCTGGGAATATTGCTTGTCTCGTCGCTCATCACGCTGCTGCTCGTTTGGCGATTTTCGAGGCCGATCGCCGATCTTTCGATGGCGGCACGACACGTTGCGGAAGGCGATCTGACCGTCCGCATCCGCGGCGCGCGCCGAAACGACGAACTCGGACGGCTTGCTGAGAACTTTAACGTCATGACCGCCGAGCTCGAAAAGAAACGCGAAATTGAGGCGCAGCTGCAGCAGGCCGAAAAGAGCGCAGTCGTCGGCCGCCTCGGTTCGGCGATTGCTCACGAGATTCGCAATCCTTTGAACTACATCAACCTAACGCTCGATCATTTGCGTTCGAAATTTGCACCCGAGGACGCTGACCGTCGAAAATCGTTCGAAAAACTCACCTCACAGCTAAAGGACGAGGTCGCACGCATCAATCAGCAGATCTCCGATTTTCTGGCGTATTCGCGTCCGGCTGTCGCTAATCTGCGGCCGGTCGACGTTCGCGGTATCATCGAGGACTCGCTGCGCTTGGTCGAGGCCCAGGCGTCGGAAAACAACATCAAGATATCGGTCGTCGAACGCGAAAACGTTCCCTTAATCATGGGCGATCCCGAGTTTCTCCGGTCAGTCTTTAACAACCTTTTCATCAACGCCATCCAGGCGATGGGAAACGGTAACGGCAAACTGAGCGTCACTATATCGAGCGAAGGTGGTTTTGTAAGAATAGAAGTGGCCGATACGGGCGTAGGGATCGGCAGCGAGAACTTAACAAAGATCTTCGAACCCTATTTCTCGACAAAGGAAACAGGCACCGGCCTCGGGCTTGCGATAGTCCACAAGGTCATCGATATTCACAACGGCACCATAGAGGTCGACTCGACAGAGGGCAAGGGAACGGTATTTACGATAAAATTGCGCCCGGCGGGAGAATCTGTCATCGAGGACACTGAGAACACCGAGAAACAGGGTCTTTCTCCGATCTCTGTGTAATCTGTGGCTAACTAGATAAATGGCAAGAAAAAGCATTCTCGTAGTTGACGACGAGAAGAATCAACGCGAAATACTCGAGACCATCCTTTCGGGCGAAGGTTACGATGTGACGACCGCAAGCTCCGGCGAAGCGGCGATGAAATTCGTCGAGACTCGACGGTTCGACCTCGTCTTGTCCGATCTGAAGATGACCGGCATGAGCGGCCTCGACCTGCTCAAGGAACTCACCAACTTCGACAAATCGATCATCGTCATCCTGCTGACCGCTCATGGCACGATCGACTCGGCCGTCGACGCGCTTCGTCTAGGTGCATTTGAGTACCTGCAAAAGCCGTACGACAGTGAAAAGCTGCTCGACACTGTCTCCCGTGCGTTAAAGAAGTTGTCCACGCTCGACGCTGAGATCATCTCGGTCTCGCCCGAGATGGACAAGGTCAAAAAGCTTATCCTTAAGATCGCCAAATCGAACTCGACCGTCCTGATCCGCGGCGAGAGCGGTACCGGCAAGGAAATGATCGCCCGTTCGATCCACACGAACAGCCTGCGTTCGAGCGAGGTCTTTCAGGCCGTCAACTGCGCCGCGATCAACGAGAACCTACTCGAATCCGAGCTTTTCGGGCATGAAAAAGGCTCATTCACGGGCGCGATCGCCGAGAAGAAAGGGCTGTTCGAGATCGCTCATAACGGAACGCTTTTCCTCGATGAGATCGGCGAACTCGACATTTCGCTCCAGGCAAAGATCCTCAGGGCTCTGCAGGAGAAACAGATCCGCCGGGTCGGCGGCATTCGCGACATCGACGTTGATGTGAGGGTCGTCGCGGCGACGAACCGCGATCTGCTGCACATGGTAGCGGAAAAGCGTTTTCGCGAGGACCTTTATTATCGTTTAAATGTTCTCTCGATCGACTTACCGGCCCTGCGTGATAGGCGGACGGACATTCCTGTCCTGATCGAGTACTTTCTAAAAAAACACACGCGCGGGACTTCGAGAAAGATCGAGTTCTCGACGGAAGCGAAACGTATTCTCGAAGATTACGCATATCCCGGCAATGTCCGGCAGCTCGAATCGGCGCTTGAACGCGCGATCCTGCTCTGCGAGAACGATACGATCACCATCGAAGACCTGCCGCCCGAAATGACGCACGGAACATCCGCCGCCTCGGGCGAGCAGTTCAAGCTCCCGCCCGAAGGCGTCAATTTCGAAGACGTTGAGCGCAGCCTGATCATGCAGGCCATGGATCGGACCGACAACAACATTACAAAGTCCGCCAAACTGCTTGGATTAACGTTCAGGACACTGCAATATCGTCTCGAAAAGTTCGGTTTCAAGCGTGACGGGGCCGAGGAAGAAGAGGATAGTTGATCCGAACTTTGCACCGGCAAATTTCGTTTTTATGTTAGGCGTTTCGACGCGGGAGGAGCAATAAAATGGAATGGTTCTCGACACTTAGTTTGGCGCTTGGAACGGCGTGGACGTCGGGGATCAATCTCTACGCCACGGTCACAGTCTTGGGCCTGCTTCAAAAATTCGGAGCGACCAAATTACCGGGCGGGCTCGATGTTCTCGATAATTGGTGGATCATTGGCTTTGCGACGGGTCTTTATCTGATCGAGTTCTTCGCCGACAAGATCCCATACGTCGACAGCGTCTGGGACGTTGTGCACACATTCATACGAGTCCCCGCCGGGGCGATAGTTGCATATGCTGCTACAAGCCAGATGGACCCGTCCATCTACGTGCCCGCGGCGCTCGTCGGCGGCGGACTAGCTTTCGCCTCGCACGGGACCAAGGCGGCCGCGCGCATCGGAGCCAATCTCTCGCCCGAACCCGTATCCAACTGGATCCTCTCGATCATTGAGGACGTCATCGCCTTCGGTGGTACGCTGCTGGCCGTCTTCGCACCTTTCGTGATCGCCGCCGTGCTCGGCATATTTGTTGTCCTGTTCCTGTGGTTCTTGCCAAAGGTCGTGCGGAGATTCGTCAGGATGTTCCGCTGGGTGGGTGCATTTCTATCGGGTAAAAGTTATTCCGGTGCGTAATGCAACTTCGCTGATGTTCGGACGTTCTTATTATCCGTCAGGAGAAGAAGGATGAACGCTCTAAAATTACTCGCCGTTTTCGCGGTAGCTTTCATTTCCGCATGCGGTCTTGGAGGCTCGACCGCGGCCAGCCGTGACACTGCCTATCAATCGCAGAGATCGGCAAACTCGCAGTCCGATAGTCTCAGCTCCACGAAAAAAGACGGCGGTGGTGGTGGCGGTGGGCGAGAGGAAGCACCCGCAAATCCTGCAGCGCAGTTCTCACTCGCCAACACCTCGGCCGCCCAAACCGACGTCGCACCCACCGAGCGCAAGATCATCCGCAACGCAGACCTGAGTCTAGAGGCCGCGTCTCCCGAGGAAGTTCAACAAAAAATCACTGCCATCGCAGAAAGTAAAGGCGGGTTCGTCATCGAGTCTCAGCAGAGCAGCAGCGATGTCAAGGTCAACGTTCGCGATGTCGTAACGATGACCCTGCGCGTGCCGGCCGGAAAATTCGCCGAGTCGCTCGACGAGATCCGCAAGACGGCAAGCCGCGTGATAGTGGAAACCGTCAAAGGCGAAGACGTGACCGAGGAATTCGTCGACATCGAGGCCCGTTTGAAGGCAGAACGTGCTCTCGAGCAGCAGTTCCTCGAGATCATGAAGCGTGCGAATAGCGTCGAGGACGCACTGAAAGTCCAAGCCCAACTTGGCAGTGTGCGCAGCGAGATCGAACGCATCGAAGGCCGAAAGAAATTTCTTGAGAACCAGGCGAGCCTGTCCACGATAAAGGTGAAGATACAGGCCCCGACTGCTATTTCGGCGAGTTCGGCAGGCTTCTTTTACAGACTTGGCGAATCTTTGAACACGGGTGTCGACTTTGCTCTGAGTTTCATTCTCGGCCTTGTAACGCTTGTAATAGCGGTGCTCCCGTTTGCCTTATTTATTGTCCTCCCAATATACATGGTTGTCAGATACGCGGTTCGAAAGCGAACTAAACCCGCGTCGGCGACTTCAATTGTAAAGGACGAGATCGAATGACGACGGCGATCGTGATCTTTCTTAGGGTATTGGCAGTCGCCCTCTTGGCGGCAGCCGTTTATTTCTATCGCGCGGACGAGACCGACCGCGTTTTCGCGTCCGTCGTGCTTGCGGCCTGCAGTTATTTCTTCAGCCTACGATTCTCATTTAAGCGAAAGATAGAGGAACGTGCTGCCGACGAGACAGAATCGGCGGCCGAGCCCGACTAACCCCACTTTTCCTCCAAACGGAAAACGATCTTATTTACGATATCGTCTGCTTGACGCTAAACTATCCTTTTCGTCGGCGCTATGAAACGGATCGAAGACCTCATCGAAAATAACAAACAATGGTCGCGGGAGATCACCGAACAGAACCCGCGATTTTTTACTGACCTTGCGGCCCAGCAGAATCCCGATTTTCTGTGGATCGGCTGTTCGGATAGTCGCGTCGCCGCCAATACGATCGTCGGCCTCATGCCCGGCGAGATCTTTGTCCATCGAAACGTCGCCAATCTCGTCGTCCATTCGGACATGAACTGCCTGTCGGTCATTCAGTTCGCGGTCGAGGTGCTGAACGTAAAACACATCATCGTATGCGGCCACTATGGCTGCGGCGGCGTGTTGGCCGCACTCGAGAACAAACGTCACGGCATGATCGACAACTGGCTGCGTCACATCCAGGAGACGGCCAAAGACAATCGCCAAGAGCTCGATGCGATCGCCGACCACGACAAAAAGGAGGACCGTTTGTGCGAGCTGAACGTTGCCCGCCAGGTAATGAACGTCGCCGAAACGACGATGGTAGGCGACGCCTGGGACCGCGGCGAGACGTTGACCGTCCACGGCTGGATCTACGGCCTGAAGGACGGCTTGATCCGCGATCAAGGCATCTCAGTTTCGAGTGAGGCCGAGCTTGATATGCTCCGCTCGGGCCGTTTTGGCGCAGGCCGCATGGGCATTGCGTCGTAAAGTACAGACCAGTTTATGTTCTATCCGAAAGGCCGCGATCTTTTTATCTACGCGATTATTCCCCTTTTAGTGCTCTCTTCAGTCGTAACGGCTCAGATGACGCGACGCCCTTCACCGTCATTTGCCGGACGCGAAGGAATGTCGAAGCCGGCAGACGGACGTCGATTTCTCGCCTCGGTCACCAAACAATCGGAGTTTGACGCTATCGCCCGCGTGTATAACGCCAAAACTCCTTATGCTCTGCCGCATGCGATGTTCGTCATCGACCGCCGCAATAACAATAAGATCTACTACGTCAACTCGCAGTTGTTCCGGTTCCATCAGGATTTTGCGAATGCCGAATACCTATCTCTCAAACGCGGCGAGGACTTCTTTAAGGACGTTTATGTCAACGATAATAGGCGTTTGATCGTCGGCACCATCGCCTGGCAGACGCCGGTGCAGAAATTTACATTCGAGTTTTGGGAAGGCGACCTGATCTCGGCCGACATGATCAAGCAGGCCGCCGCGGTCATTAACAAAACGTTTTTCACAAAGGTCGCGTTCAAGCCGAATTCGACCCGGCAGGATGACCTTGCCGCGAAACTTGGCCTACCGGTCGTTACCGCCGACGACCTCTCGAAAAATCAGGAATATCTGGCGTTAAACGCCGCCACCGGAGTCGGCCGCATTCACATCATCGACAAGCTCGACGATACGATCGAGATCGGCTACAACGAGATCGTGGTGCTCAAAGAGCTTCCGGTCGATCTGCCGCCGGTCGCCGGGATCATCGTCTCGCAGCCTTCATCACCGCTTTCGCACATAAATCTGCTTTCCAAGGGCTGGCAGATCCCGAACGCGTATATCAAGAACGCCAACGACCTGCTGCGTCAATACGACGGGAGCTGGTACAAGCTCGAGACGACGCTGACCGACTACAAGCTGACGCCGTGCCTGAAAGAATGCCTCGACAAGATCCCCGAGATAGCTCCGACAGTTTATGGCAGGGACCAGTTCAAGTCGCCGCCCTCGGACCTAAAGGCCACAAAACTGGCCTTTCTCAACGAGATCCGTGCCAAAGACAGCAATGTTTACGGCTCAAAAGCGGCGAACCTAGGCGAGGTCATTCACGGCCGGCCAAAGGATTTCGACGTGCCCGACGGATTTGCTATTCCCTTCGTCTATTACAAGCGGTTCATGGAATCGAATGGGTTCGATAAGGTCATCGACGAACTGATGGATGACAACGATTTTGTCCATAACCCTTCGATCCGTCGTAAGAAGCTCACTGAGTTCCGTGCAAAGATCCAGAACGGTAAATTCGACGACAGCCTTAGGAACGAGATCATCCGCGACTGGCGCGAACGGCTCGGCGGCCAGTCCGTCTTTGTCCGCAGCTCGTCGAACGCCGAAGATACGGGCAAGTTCAGCGGCGCAGGTCTCTATTTCAGCTCATCGAACGTCATCGACGAGGAAGGCATCATCAGGGCGGTCAAGGACGTCTGGGCGTCGATTTGGAACTTCAAGGCCTACGAGGCACGCGAACGAAATTTTGTCGATCACGACGGCACCTACATGGCCGTGCTCGTCCAAGTCGGAGTCAAAATGGACTGCGGCGGCGTCATGATCACCAAGGACCCCTACAACGACCGCAACAAAGGCGCGGTCTATATCAGTTCGACTTACGGACACAATATGTCTGTCACGCAGCCGGGTGAAGGCAAGGCGGCCGGCGAAAAGACGCCCATTCCGGAACAGATATTGTTTACTCCTAAGTCCAACTCAATACAGGTACTTACTCGCTCGGACCAGGATACGATGTTCGTTCCCGATGAACAAACCGGCGGTATGAAAGAAGTGCCATTCTCGACGAAGCGCCGAGTTTTGACCGACGCTGTCGCCCGCAGGCTGGTGCGTGCAGCCGGTGAGATAAAGCGTTATTTTGGCGGAGTCGACCAGGACATCGAGTGGGGAATAATGAAAGGCCGTATCTATATAGTACAATCTAGGCCGTACATCGACAGGAAATAGAAGATGATAAGAACGACATTGATAATATTATCCCTGACTGCCGCTTTTGGATGCTCAAGTGCCCCTCAACCGGTCAAACAGGACGCACCGCCCGCCGGCAACGAACGGTCTCAGACCGCGATCTCGCATTCGACGGACAACCAACCGCCGGCCGCCGTTAAGAGCGGAGAAAAGACAAAATGGACCCAGAGCGGAACGCCCATTGACACCAAAGAGTTCGACACCGCGATCGCGTCAGCTACCAAAACTCTGACCGGTAAGCCGACCGACACGGCGGCCAAGACGGCGTTGGGTGAAGCTTATTACAAACGCGCTGTTGCACTGACGGACGCCCGCCAGTATGCATCGGCTCTTGGTGATTACCGCAAGGCGTACAAATACGATCCGACGAACGCAGAGGCGAAACAATGGATCGATATGATCATCAGTATTTACGACGAACGAAATCAGGAATATCCAAAAGAAGGCGAGGAACCCCAGCCGCTGCCGTTCACGAAAGGAAAGTAAACTTATGAGAAGACCGATCGTTGCTCTTTTTGCCGTCGCCGTCGTTTTTGTGCTTTCATCCATCGCCTTCGGTCAAAAGGCACAGCGGATCACCTTTGCAAAGGGCAAGACCAGCGCGACCGTTACGGGGACCCTTTCGAGCTACAAGTCCAAGAGGACATTCGTAATTCGCGTACGGAAAGGCCAGACGCTAACGACCGAAAACACGGGGTCGAAAAGCATCACGATCTCGATCAAGGCTCCTCCGGGTTCGACCTACGAACAGGACATGGCCGCCGACTGTCACGACCGCAATGAGGTCAACCCGACGGCTGCGGGCGATTACAGAATAACGGTCGTCGAATGCACGAAGGCGGATGCTTGGAAAGGTCGATTCAAGTTTCGCGTCAGGGTCCACTAGACAAAGCTGCGACTGAGAACCTAAACTTACAACTTTGCCGTAACCTTTGTCGGCCCTCGCCGGACGGCAAAACGAGTTCTTATGGCTATTTCAGCAAACGATATCCGAAAAGGCATGGTCATCCTTCACGAAGGAGCCCCGGTCAAGGTAATGGAATTTCACCATCACACGCCCGGGAATCTGCGGGCGATGGTGCAGGCACGTCTCCGTAATCTGTTAACGGGAAACTCGTTCGAGTACCGCTTCCGTTCGAACGACTCGCTTGAGAAGATCACGCTCGAACAGCACAAGATGGATTACCTCTATTCGGACGGGTCTCATCACCATTTCATGAACAATGAGACGTACGAGCAGGTTGCCCTTACCGAAGAGGAACTTGGCGATTCGGCGCAGTGGCTGATGCCGAACACAACGATCGAGGTCGAGTTTTACAATGGCAACCCGATCGGTGTCACGCTGCCTGCCACGATGGATCTTACGGTCACCCGCACCGATCCGCCCCTCAAGGGTGCAACGGCGTCAAACTCGAACAAGCCGGCTACGCTCGAGAACGGCGTCACTCTGTCGGTCCCTCCGTTTATCGTCGAGGGTGAAAAAATACGCGTCAATCCCGCGGAAGCCCGCTATATGGAACGCGTGAAGTAGAATCGGTCCTCGGGGCTGAGCGGCGTGTAGCTCACGACCGCGGCCCCGTTTTGGCTTCCACTGTTCAGACAGGCGCAGAGGGCGGCACGCGGACCCTGAATGTTTCTTCTTTACAGCGTCGTTTACACCATCGGATTCATCATCCTGATCCCGCGCATTCTGTTCGACGCGATTTTCAAAGGAAAATACGCTGCGGGATTCTTTCAAAAACTCGGATTCGTGCCGATGATCGACGCCGGCGGAAGCCGCGTGATCTGGCTCCACTGCGTTTCGGTCGGTGAGGTTAACGCGGCGCGTCCATTGGTCGAAAAACTAGCCGCCGAATTCCCTGCCGACAAGGTCGTCGTGTCCACAACCACAAGGACCGGACAAAAACTCGCCTCGGATCTGTTCGCCGGTATCGCTCACCTGGTGTTCTACTTTCCGTTCGACTTTAGATCGACCGTCCGCCGGACACTTCGCCGGATCACCCCGTCGGTCGTGCTCCTGATGGAGACCGAGATCTGGTTCAATTTCCTTCGCGAAGCTCACAAGGCCGGAGCCCGCGTGGCCATTATCAACGGACGAATATCCGACCGATCATATCGCCGTTACGGAAATATCAAACGATTTATGCAGCGCGTCCTCAGTTATCCAGACCTGGCGTTGATGCAGTCCGCTGCCGACACTAAAAGGATCATGGGCCTCGGGATGCGTGCGAACAAGGTCCGCATGACGGGCAACATCAAGTTCGACCAGCCCGAAAATCCGGCCGAATCTGCCCTCACGGAAGAATTTCGCGATCGGTTCGGCATTTCACCTGAAGAGCCGTTGATCGTCGCCGCGAGCACACATGATCCTGAAGAGAGATGGCTGCTCGAGGCTTTTCGCGGCGTCTGGTCGCTCTCGGTTGGTTCACTGCCACGGCTTATGATCGCCCCGAGGCATCCTGAGCGATTCCAGGCGGTCGCCGACGAGATCAAAAGGAGCGGCTTCGGCTGGGTCCGACGCTCCGAGCAAGCGTCACCGCGTGACCGCTCGGCAGAGGTCATTCTTTTGAACAGCATCGGTGAGCTTCGGGCCGTTTATCCGCTCGCGGAGATCGTTTTTGTCGGCGGCAGCCTGATCCCGCACGGCGGACAGAGCATACTCGAACCGGCCGAGGCTGGAAAGGCGATCATTACCGGTCCGTACACGTCCAATTTCAAGGCCGCTGTGGACGAGTTTCTAGAGCACGACGCGCTCGTTCAGCTTCCTAGATGTCGAACCAAGGAGATCACCGGCCTCCTATCCGATGAGATGGCAAAACTTCTTGCCGACGGCGATGCGCGTCAAAAATTGGGCGAACGCGCCGCCGCCGTTATGTCTAAGAACCGCGGCGCGACCGCAAAAACGGTCGAAATGCTTCGGCCGATGCTGGCTGGTGTCGAGGCACGGTGATCTTTGTCTATTATTTCTTTTCGGCCGTTCTGGTCTATCTGAGCTACCGCTCACTGACGGGTGGTATCGCGTACCTACGGTATTTCCGCGAGCAGTTGGCGCTTCCCCGTTCCAATTTCGCGCCTATGACAACCATCTTCGCCCCGTGCCGGGGCAAGGATCCCGGCCTTCGTGAAAACCTCGAAGCCCTGCTCACCCAAGACCTGCCCGATTATGAAGTGATCTTTGTCGTCGACGGCGAAAATGACCCGTCTGTGCCGGTGATCGAAGACGTGATGCGGTCCCGCGAAAACGTCAGAACAAAACTCGTCGTCGCCCCAAAAGCCACGTCCAGCAGCCAGAAGGTGGAAAACCTCCGCGAGGCGGTCCTACATGCCGATAGCAACTCGCGTGTTTTCGCCTTTGTCGATTCGGATGTTCGACCTGCAAGCGACTGGCTACGCGGTCTGATCGCACCACTCGAATCGATAGGCGCCGCGACCGGTTACCGTTGGTTCATCTCGCAAAAGCGGAACTTCGGCTCCGAGATGCGGTCCTGCTGGAATGCCTCGATCGCGTCGGCGCTCGGGCCAAATACATCATCCAATTTCTGCTGGGGAGGTGCGATGGCGGTTCGCCGTGATGTGTTCGAACGTTTGAACATTCGCGAGCGGTGGAGCGGTACGCTTTCGGATGATTTCACCGTCACGAGGGCGATGAACGACGCAAAGTTGCCCATAGTCTTTGTACCACGGGCTCTCACGGCATCCGTGGAAGACTGCAGTTTTCGCGGGATGCTCGAGTTCACCACTCGCCAGATGAAGATAACCCGCGTCTACGCCCCTCATCTCTGGCTGATGTCGCTGTTCGGCTCCTCTATGTTCAATGGCGTCCTGATCGCGGCATTTCTGATCGTCATATTGAGCCGGTCGAACAATTTCAACGTCTGGTTCAGCATTGCCGTTATTGCACTCGTCGTGGCATTTAGCGTCGGCAAATCGTGGCTCCGCATTAAGGCGGTTGAGCTCGTGCTCACGCCGTACGCGGACGAGGTCCGCCGTCAGTACTGGCTGCAAAACACACTTTGGCTCCTGATACCGGCTGTTTTCTTTTACAATTCGATCGCAGCTCTGATCTCGAGAAGCATGAAATGGCGCGGTATTCGCTATTTATTGAAATCACCTCATGAAACTGTCATCATTACCGACTAGACGCTCATGAAAGTCACCCGAAAATGCCCGATAACCTGTTAGATCTCAGCGACGAAACTGCCGAAGCAAAAGAACCGGATCGCGACGAGTTTCCTAATCAGCCCGAGCCTTACGTTCCGCCCTCGACCGCGGAGTCAGTCCGCCGGAGTGGACTCGCGTGGTCCGCGGGCATTGTATTCTTCAGCTCGATCGCCTTCATGCTGTTTCTCGGATGGATCGCGGACCTTTTGTTCGGCAGTTCGCCATGGGGCTTGGTTGGCGGCATCGTGCTCGGGTCGATCATCGGTTTTGTACAGTTTTTCAGGATCTCGTCGAGAATATTTGACCCCGAGAAGAACGAGAAAGAGATGCATCCGCTCCTTTCACGCGAAGATGACGATCCGGACTGAGGCATACGCATCTCTGACTTTTGAGTTTTCCCTTTTTCTTTGTAAAATATAGGTTTCGCGATGGGCGATGATCTCAAACCGTTGCCGACGGATGCATCGCCGCCGATGATATCGCATAACAGCATCCTGATCTGGATGGCGGTTGTTATCGCGATGGGATCGATCGCGGGGTTTGCGTTCGCGTCTGTCGGTTTTGGCGTCGGAGTACTCGTCGGTGGAGTACTGGCTTTTGCCAACTACTTTTGGCAGCGAAACTCCACGCGTGCGATCTTCGCTGGTGCCGCACAAGGCGAGATGCCGGTTCTGCCGGCCGTTAGATACATCCTTCGTTACGTGGTGATCGCTGCCGTGCTCTGGGTGATCTACATGACGAACGCCCTTCCGATCGTCGCGGTCGTTCTTGGTCTTGCAGCGTTTGCCTTTGCGGTGGTGGTCGAAGGATTAAAAGGTATTTTTACAAGTCATAATAAACAAGGATCTTAAGAGATGTTCTTATTTGCAGAAGGCGGCGGCGAACATACGCCATTGATCGTTGAGTTCATCAACCATTATCTCGGCGAGCCCGTCTACCGTTTTCAGATGGCATACACGCGGCCGATCTGGGTCAAGTTCTTCGCGCTATTTGGAACGACGCCTGAAAAGGCTTTCGGAGCTCCGTATTCGGCCGAGAATGCAATTCCATGGTACACGGTGATGTTCGTAATCGCCTGCGTTTTGAGTCTGATCGTCATTTATCTGCTCAAGGGCAAGCTATCGGGTGACGATCCGAGCAAGGGCCAGTTGACGCTCGAAGCAGGATTTCTCGCCATCAAAGACCTGGTCGTGAGCGTCATCGGCGAACACGGGTTCAAGTACTTTCCCGTTGTCGCCACATTTGCGGTCCTTGTGCTGATCTCCAACCTGATGGGCCTGTTCCCGCTGTTCATGGCGCCAACAGCGTCGGTCAACGTGACATTTGCCCTGTCGCTGACGTCGTTTCTGTACTATACGTCGGTCGGCGTAAAGGAAAACGGCATTCTTGGCTACCTGAAGCACTTTGCCGGGCCGAAACTGCCGATCTTTATTGCGATCGTCGTCACGCCGCTCATCTTCAGCGTCGAGTTGATCAGTAACATGATCCGTCCGTTCACGCTCGGTATACGACTTTTCGCCAACATGTTCGCCGACGAAAAGATCTTTGGCGAGATCACCGGACTGGCTCCACCGTTCACGCAGATCATCGTGCCGCTGGCGTTGACCGCGTTGGGCACGTTCGTCGCATTTGTACAGACGCTTGTATTCACGCTGCTGTCGATGATCTACATCAGTGAGGTGTCGCATCCGCCGCATGACGATCACGACTACGTCCATGAGACCCACGAGCCGGATCCAGCCGTGGCTCATGCTTAGAAAGTTCGGAGTACACGCTTTTGCGTGTACTAAATGATGAAGACTGACGACCCCGGTCGATTTTGAAAACTTTCGTTTTATAGCAGATATGCCCGCACGCTACAGGAGACGCGGACTCTATGGAGTATAAAATCCGCGGCATACCGGAAGTGAGGCGAAATAATAACCCTGCGATGGTTTTCGAAAAAGGTCGATGTCCGGTCTTCGAGTTACTAAAAAACAGGAGACAATAAAATGAATAACTTAAAATTCGTATTTTTCGCGTTGCTCGCGATCGCCCTTTTGGCAGTCGCGTCGTTCGCCCAGCCGGGCGGCGGTGCAGCCGCATATAACGAGTCGTACGTCGCAGCTTCCAAGGCCATCGGCGGCGGTATCGGTTTTGGCCTCGCAGCCGGTTTAGCCGGAATCGGCCAGGGCCTCGTCGGCTCGCGTGCCGCAGAGGGCGCAGCCCGCAACCCCGGGGCCGCCGGCACCGTCCAGACAATGATGATCATCGCCCTCGCGCTGATCGAATCACTCGTCCTGTTCGCTCTTCTCATCGTATTCGTCAAACTCTAATTCGATCAAAGTTTTGTCGCACACCAGAAGGCCGTCCGATAACTGAGTTGTCGGGCGGCCTTTGACCTGCCGTCTGATGCCGGTTCACTTTTGTGCCAACCGGACGGCTGGGCTGCGGTCTTGGAAGGTCTGTATGCGACGGCGCATATGCCTTTCGCTATGTGCGCAGGCACACAGACAGGGGGCCAAAGAATGTGTAAGGTGTGCTTAAGTCAGGCCAACCGGATGCAGATGAGTGCCTTACTTGACCCGCACTCAGATAAATCCCTTTTATTGTTCGCCTCCGGTTGGTCCGGGCTTAATTGACAATATTTGACGCGATTCGACGGAACGGCAAGATCTTATCGGGCAACGGATCCGTCATCGATTTCGCGGTCGACTTCTTGAAGGATTTGATATGGGTCTGCCCAAATTTTCGATCTACGACTGCAAGTTGCAGGCGGCCGTGCTTATCGGTAACCCGCGTCCACGTTTCGGAGGTGTTTAATGAAAATGATGTCTTTTATCGCGGACTATTCAAGGATGATATTTTTGGTCCTGCTTGGCCGCCGCGAGACCCGATACCCGATCGGACCCGTCTGGCGGTGGCGGCACACGCGATATCGGGACCTATGATTCGCGGAGAGCGAAAACCGAGTTTTCTCTGGGCAGATCCTGTAAGAGTAGAAGATGTGGTCCAAAACTGATCGGCTCACACTCTCAAGGAGGTTCTATATGATCAATGATTATGAAGCAACGAAGGCAATGACCACGGACGCAGTTCCGGTCGTTCCTTCGACTGATACGAATAACAACGTTATTCTGACTCTGAACGGCTTAATTGAGATATGCCGGGATGGGCAGGAGGGATTTAAGGATGCGGCCGAAGGCGTCGAACACACCGACTTGAAGACCTTGTTCTATTCATTTTCGCAGCAGCGGGCTGAATTTGTCGGGATACTTCAGGAGCTTGTCCGATCGCTCGGCGGTACTCCGGAGAACGCGGGGAGCTTTTCAGGTACCGTCCGTCGCGGATGGATGGATATCAAATCGGCCGTTCTGGGCAAGGATGACGCGGCGATCCTCAACGAATGTGAACGAGGCGAAGACGTTGCGAAGGAAGCCTACGCAGAGGCTCTCGGTAAGTCGTTACCGGCAAACCTCGCAGACATTGTTGCCCAGCAATCCCAAGAAATAGTCGCGGCGCATAACCGGATAAAGGAACTTCGGGACTCCGAAGCCCATAGGGTGAAAACAGCAGCCCCGGGCGTTTGACGCCGAATACAACTGCTGGAGAATGGAACTGTCGGCGGTATGGGACGTATTATTGGTTTAACGGATCAAAATTTATGTTCTGTCCAAAATGCGGATCGCAGAATGCCGACGAGACCAAGTATTGCCGCAGCTGCGGGTTGGACCTGAGCAGCCTGCTCGCTCCCCCAGCTGATCATTCAATGGGCCGCCGCATGCGAAAGCTTGACGGCGGCCCGATGACGGGTGTTCGAGCGTGTATTGACCTGTGGCGTCAATAAGCTGCTTTCTAACTCCTGTGTTTGCCGCACTTAAGAATTCGGACTGCCGTCTGGCCCAAGCTTACACGCGGGCCGCTTGAACGGAATCGCGTGAGCTCGTGACGATGCTGCTCGCGGGCCTCTAAATAGTAGCGTGTTGAAACGTGCCGCACGGAGAACGCGGACAAGCGCTGCCGCCAGCTATTTCATGTATTTATCGAGGAAATCGGCTACAAGTGGATATAGTTCGAGACGATTCTTGAGCTTCGCGATACCGTGGCCTTCGTCGTCGTAGACTTTCCATTGGACGACAGCACCGCGTTTGCGGAGGGCGTTGACCATTTGTTCGCCTTCGGTCCAGGGGACACGTGGGTCGTTGCGGCCGGCGATCACGAAGAGCGGGCATTGGATGCGGTCGATCTTCGCGATCGGCGAGATCGAGCGGAGGAAATCGCCGTCCCTTTCGAGCGAGCCGTACTCGACCTCGCGCTGGCGGCGGCGGTATCCGCTGGTGTTTTTGAGAAAGCTTTCCCAGTTTGAGATGCCGACAGTATCGACCGCCGCGGCCCACAGGTCGGGGTTGAGCGTGATGGCGGCAAGCGTCATATAGCCGCCGTAGCTGCCGCCCATGACGGCGATACGTTTGGGATCGGCGCCGCCCGAGACGCGAAGCCATTTGGTCGCGTGAGCAAGGTCCTTAAGAGTGTCCTCGCGTTTTCGGACATCGTCGAGATGCGTGTAGGTCTTGCCGTAACCGGTCGAGCCGCGTACGTTGGGAGCGAGGATCGCGTAGCCGCGTGAAAGGTAGTACTGGTATAGCCCGCTAAAGCCGGGCCGCTCCTGACCCTCGGGTCCGCCGTGAACCGAGACGATGACCTTTAGTTTTTGGCCGGCACTGCCTGCCGGTTTGTAGTACCACGCCGGTATCCGCAGGCCATCGAAAGTCTCAAATTTGATCAACTCGGGCTCGATAAACGATGACTGCGAGATCCCGGCGCGATCACTGTGAGTGGCCTGGGTCAGCGTTTTGGCAGCGAGATCGTAGATCCAGATATCGCCGTTGTTTTTTGACGACGAGAACGAGAAAGCGAGCTTTGACTGCGATTTGTTGAGGTCGAGCCCGCCGACGATGCCGCGGGCCGGCAATTTGACGGCCTCGGCTTTGTTATCGATAACGGTGATAAGCGGCTTACCGTCGGTCTCGTATTTGCGAAGGAAAAGCTCCGAAAATCCGTCGCGATTGACCGTATATGCCATGACACTGCCGTAGGTGTTCATCTCGACATCGGTCACGTCCCAACTCGGGGCGTCGATCGTGTCGTTGACGAGATTGCCGGCCGACCAATCGTCGCGCGCGGCGTTCTTCTTACGCAGTTCGGCAAGCGCGATGAACTCGCGATCTTTGTTGTGGGTGAAAACTATGCCGTCGGCTACGAAATGAGGATTCTCGAATTGGGCGGCCCCAGTGTGCGGCGTGAGCAAGATCTCGTCCTTGGACCCCGCGTTGACGAGGTACAGGTTGTTGTCAAGACTCAACTCGGTGCCGTCACGCGAAATGATGAGTTTCGAACCGCTGTCATTGACGGCCGCGACATCGTTGTTGCCGTCCTGCTGGTAGATGAGCGTCTCGCGGCCGTCGGCGATGGTCATCGAGTAAACGTCGAAGTAGTTACGGTTCCGTTTGTTTGATGCGTAATAGATGACCCTGCTGTCAGCCGACACAGCGCCGAAGTTATGCCTGACCGACGGCGAATTCGTCAACGGCCGCACGCCGGAACCGTCGGTCTTCATCCAGTAAAACTGAGTGTTCTCGTCGCCGCCCTTGGCCTTGCCGAAGATGATCCCGCTGCCGTCGCCGAGCCAGCGGACAAAGCCGATGTTGTCTTCATAGTTGGTCAATTGACGGGGCGTTCCCGAGGGCAATGTCATCGACCAGACCTGCGAGGTACCGGTCGTGTTCGTGAGATACACCATTTCCTTGCCGTCAGGCGAGAGCGACGGCGAACCGGCCGACTTGATATTCAGGTACTGCTGGATCGTGTAAGGAGCCTGACCAAAGGCAGTCGCTGCCAGCACGAGAACAAAAAAGATTCCGAGTGATCGTTTCATCGCTACCCTCGCAATTTGGAATTTTGATGCGACGATTATATACCAAGGGTGGCTGAGAAGTGAGAGATGAGAATGGAGAGTTGAGAACGGAAAACTGAAATGGTGCAACTTACGGCGATCAAGGTAGTTGTTCCGCGTTGCGTTGCCGTTTAGAACGTGAGCGTTTTGAAGTCGCCAGCACGGTCGCGATCGACACGATCATCGGCGCGATCCGAGTCACCAGAAAATGGGTCAATTCTCCGGAGCTTGTGAGGTGGGCGCTTACGTACATCCTGGTAGTCGTAACTTCGGTGACGCTACAAAGGGTTTTTATCGGCTCTTGATCTAAAGAAGCTATTTCGCAAGGGAATATGCTGATCGGGAGGAAATAGAAGAATAGATGGGCGACCAAAACCAAAGCCCCGGAGAGAATTAGGACAAGAACGAATCGGTTCATCTGGAGCCCCTTCTTAATAGCCTGAGCTAATTAAACACCTATCCGGCCATTTCCTTTAGCTTTTCTACGAACGTAGACGCCTGGGGTGTTTTGAATCGATACTCGATCTGCCCGGCCCAGTCGTCGTGAAAGAGTGACGCGTCGAACGTGGCCATCAGAGCTCCGTTCGGCTCGACCGAAAAATTTATATTCTTTAACCGCTCGTCCGATGGCGGTACATTTATGAGTGGCGTCTCACGGCGATAGGCCGCGAAACGTTTCTCGGTGAGTACGATGGACGCGACGATCCCGACCTTTCGCAGGCCAGAATAGCGGCCGGGACGATGAAAATTTCTGTATGTGATCGTCGCCTTAAGTCCTTCGTCGGAAAGTACGACAACCTCGGCCGCGAACTCAAGTGCGTGACTCGGCGGCAGCCTGCCGGCACCGAAGAGACGATAAAGGAGCGACTTCTTCACTGAACTCTATGATGTATGGTCCAGGACGATCCGCCAACCATCCTTGAATTTGCGGAATGTGAGCGTGAATTTGCCGTGCGGGTTATCCTTTTCGCGTGCGAGCGACCAACTGCCGAGGACAACTGCGATGTCGTCTTCGGCGAAGATGAACTCTAGGTCCGAGAATGTGAGCGTACCCATTTTAGCCCGAGAATCGTAGGTCTTTTTGTAACGGTCTAGCGTCTGCTGCCATCCGCGTGTGACGTCTGTCCCGGAAACGAACGTGAGCTTGTCCGAGCGCCAATATCCGTACATAAAACCGTCGATGTCACCTCGATTCCACGCGGCGACCTGGTCGTCCATAACCTTGCGGATCGCTTGTGGGGTGTGTGCATCCTGTTTGTCGGACTGGGCAAATATGGGTGCCGAAAGCACAAATACCCAAGCGATCAGTACAACGAACCTCATGATGAGATGACCATGTTTTTTTATGCTCTTCTGTGTCATAAGTCTAAAAAACGGCCGATACGTGAAAAACGTCACCGGCCGTTGAAATGAGCGTTTTGGGTATCAGTTACTTTGTGCCTTTTGAGCGTCGGTCAGCGCTATTCCCATTTTTTCGAGCGTTGCGGCGTTCAGCGTGCCCGTTGGTTTGACGCCATTTGCGGTTTGGTATTTGGTAAGGGCGTCACGTGTGGCATCGTCCAGCTTACCCGTTTGATCTCCGCTGTACATTTTCGCGTCCTTCAGCACCTTTTGGGCCGACTTTATCTGGTCCGTGGTCGCACGAAATATCGTCGTCTTAGTTTTAGACGAGCTTGTCGAAGTAGGGGTTTTTTCCGTGTTCGATTTCGTCGGCTTCGTATCAGGCGTCAACGAGCTTTCGGTGACCGGTATCGATTTCTGGCTATCGGTCAAAGTTACTCCGAACTTTTCGAGTGTCGCGCGGTTCAATGTTCCTGTTTCTCGCAGGCCGGAAGTTTTCTGAAAACTCTTGATGCCTGTGCGAGTTTCATCGTTATACGTGCCGCTCGCTTCGCCGGTGTACAGCTTTTTGTCTTTAAGGATGGTCTGAACCTGTTTGATCTGGTCCTTTGTCGGGCGAAAGACCGGCGGACGTTTGGTCTTTGCATCCGCAGTCGTAGACGAAGACGTGCTCGTCGCGGTGCCCTGAGCATTCCCGTTTACGCCAAATACAAACAAAACAATTGCCAGCAAGAGTGTTTTTTTCAGCATTGAGTTATCTCCACTTTGTGTAAATTGGACACCCGACGGACGACAATGCGGTCGAACAAGGAACGATCCCCGGGCGTTGAAGTCAAAAATGGTGTCGGTATCGGAATGAAGTATCGAACGAATTGTGGCCCGTGTCAAGGATTTGTTGGCGACTGCGTAGGATGAATGTGATTTGGGTCATACTCATTCACTTTGCGACTGGCTTATGATATGTAGGGTCTAGAGCTTGATGGAGCGGCAATTGTTATGAAGATACGGATGAATCAAGGCTCTTTGCGACTTAGGCTGAGCCGTTCAGAAGTGGATCAGTTCGGCAAAATCGGCAAAGTAGAGGAACGGGTGAGCTTTGGTCCCGGACCGTCGAACGAGTTCTCGTACTGCCTCGAAGCAACCCCGTCGGAATCGATCCAAGCGGCCTTGGCCGAAAGACGCATTGAAATACACGTCCCGAACGGTCAGGCCAGTAATTGGGCCCTTAGCGACGATGTCGGGATCGAGGGCCGGGTAAGGTTTGACGGAGAAAATGAACTAAAGGTCCTGATCGAAAAGGATTTCGTTTGTCTGACGGGTCGGCCGGACGAAGATCAATCCGACAACTTTCCGCATCCAAAAGGCGCTGCAAATTGCTGAGTGAGGCTTCGTATCGGGCGGCGGCTTATTCGTCAACGAACTCGACGTGGACCTCGTTCGGAATGATGCCTTTTTGATGAGCTTCGCTTAGAAAGCGTCGAACTGCCTCGCGTCCACGATCGCCGTAGTCGAGCGTAAGATCATTGACCCACATCGCGACGAAACGGTCCGCAAGCTCGGGTTTCATATCGCGTGCGAACTGCATAGCGTATGAAAGTGCATCCTCACGGTTTTCCATCGAATAAACGATGCTCTCGTGCAGGTGACGCGAAACGCGCTTCATCATTTCTTTGCCAAGGTCACGCCTGATCACATTGCCGCCCATCGGTAGGGGAAGGCCCGTCTTTGCGTGCCACCATTCACCGAGATCGAGCAATTTATGAAGTCCCAACTGGTTGTAGAAGAGCTGCCCTTCGTGAATTAGCAAACCCGCATCGACCTGCCCTTTTTGCACCGCGTCGATGATCTCGTCAAAAGGAAGGACGACGTAATTGAAATCGGGGTTGTAGATCTTCAGTGCCAAGAACGCGCTCGTAAGCTCGCCCGGGACGCCGATATTCATCGAAGGGATATCAGCCGGGTCTTTGGGCTCTTTGGTCACCAGTATCGGTCCGTAGTTGTCGCCGATGCTCGCACCATGCGGCAGGAGCACGTATTTATCGGACACGTATGCGAACGCGTGGAACGAAATTGCCGTTACATCGAAGACACCGTTCCGGGCATCTTCGTTGAGAGATTGAATGTCTTTGAGGGTATGTTCAAATCTCAGGTCCTCGGTTTCGAGCTTGTTCGTTGCAAGCCCGTAGAACATAAATGCGTCATCCGAATCGGGGGAATGGGCGACTGTGATAGTTCGTTTTTTGGGAGATGATCCGTTTGTTTCTGCCATACTTCGTACGTTAGAGACGTACACCTTGGTGTCATAGAAAACTTTAATTTTACCGTTTTCGGCGTGTTTGGCAAACAGCGTATCAAGATCGGCGATCATCTTGGGGTAAACCGGGTCGCTTTCGCTTGGCATGTAGGAGGACGAGAGCATCCGGCCTTTCAGACCGTCAAAGTCGAAATCCTGCACATTTGGGAAAGATCGAGCTTCAAAAGGTCCATTGAAAAAATCCGCGATCTCGGCGTCCGTAATATTCTCATGACGCACGGTTTCGTAATCACGCGAGTAGAGCTGTAAGAACAGTTCGTACTCGCGAAGGAACGGAGTGGAATCGAGTTGACGGATATTCCAGATCAAGGCGATCCACCCGTCTGGTCTGAGGATCCGCTTGAATTCGTGTCGCGTCTTTTCCGCGTCGAACCAGTGAAACGCCTGAGCGGCCACAACAAGATCGACCGAGCCGCCCGCTAGTGTCGTGTCCGACGACGTGCCGTCAACCAGTCTGAAGAAAGGGAACTCTGCCAGGCAGCTTGCGGCCGCGGCACGCATTGCCGCGTTCGGTTCAACGCCGATAACACGATTTCCATTCTCGAGGAACATGCGCGACGAAATGCCTGGGCCGCAACCAATGTCAGCCACGACCGATTCGCGAGTCAAACCACACTTCTCCTCGAGAAATCCGATGATCTCTCGCGGGTAATCGGGCCGGTATTTGACATAATTTTCGACGCGGTTTGAAAATCGCTCAACGGTATCGGTCATAAATATCTCTAATTCAATCACCGGCTGTCGCGGGCGATTCCGACACCTCCTGACCTGTCCATTGAGTCTTTTTTGAGTGCGGGATGTCGAACTGATCGAGTATTCGGTAGCAAAGGTGTTCGACAAGCTCGTCGATAGTTCCCGGACGGTGATAGAATCCCGGACTCGCCGGGAGGATGCTCGCTCCCGCGTGAGCCAGCCTCAGCATATTTTCCAGATGTATCGCATTCAGCGGTGTTTCGCGCGGCACAAGAAGAAGCTTACGCCCTTCTTTAAGACATACATCGGCAGCCCGATGTATGAGGTTTGTTCCGGCACCCGACGCAATTGCGCCCAACGTTCCCATCGAACACGGCACGATCATCATTCCGGCACTCTTGTTCGATCCCGAAGACGGCTTCGCCGCGAGATTGTCGAGACGCCAGCACCGGATCAGGGTGGAATCGGAAGGCAATTCAAGCCAACGGTTGATCTTATCGGTATCGTGATCGCGCAGGTTTGCGCCGAGCTCGACCTGGGCGACCGTGGCAGCCGTTCCCGACAAAATGAGGTCTATCCCTTCCACGACACCGCTCGCTGCTAGCAATTGAAGCGTACGTTTTGCATAGATCGTGCCCGAGGCACCGGTGATGGCGAACGTCAGTTCCATTTGCTTAGATGTTAGCTTTCCATTGGATATTTTGAAAGCATGCCGTCGGCGGGACGGCGATCGAGTTTGTTCGGGCCGCAGTTTAGGTTAGATTTTAAAGTGTAATGAATGAAGACGATATTAGATCCGTGTTAGACCAGTTCGCGGGCGGAAACCTCGAAAGGGACGCGGCTGCCGAGCTGCTGAAGAAGTTAGCCTATGATGACGTCGGTTTCGCCAAGATCGATCACGGGCGAGCCAATCGACAAGGATTTCCCGAGGTCATTTTCGGAGAGGGCAAGACACGCGAGCAGATCGCGGGCATCTTCGAAAAGTTGGTTGAGCGGTCGCCGAATGTTCTGGTGACACGGACCACGGCTGATGTTTACGGAGACCTTCGCAATATTGCAATTGACGCCGAGTGGCACGAGTCGGCGCGTCTTATTAGAGTATTTCGCGACAAGACCGAACGAGGCATGGGCGACATCGCGGTGGTGACAGCCGGTACAAGCGACATTCCCGTTGCCGAAGAAGCCGCGTTGACCGCCGAGGTGATGGGCAACCGAGTTTCCCGGTTCTGGGATGCTGGAGTTGCCGGCATTCACCGGATCATCGCTCATCGCGAGGTGCTGCAGAATGCGCGTGTGGTGATCGTCGCGGCCGGGATGGAGGGTGCACTTCCGTCGGTCGTTGGAGGGCTCGTAGGCGTGCCGGTGATCGGCGTTCCGACGAGCATCGGATACGGAGCTTCATTTGGCGGGATAGCCGCGATGCTCGGTATGCTGAATTCCTGCTCATCCAACGTGACCGTGGTCAATATCGACAACGGATTCGGGGCCGGATTCGTAGCTTCGCTGATCAACAAGAAACATTGATCGACAGAACTTTGATATCAAGTTACCTACTTGATCGTCAGCTCGAAAGGCATCATCAACATCGCCTCGCCCCGCTGCATCCGGTCAAATAATGCTGCATAACGGAAGGAACGTCTGACATCGGCCGGAAGGGCCTCCATGATAGCGGCTCGTGTCCGGTCGTCCTTGACAGCGGCCTCGGTGTCTTCGTTTCCGAAGAAGTTCTCAAGGAAAGGCCTGGGTTCAGGAAAGGCAACACGTTTGACCTCCTTGTCTGCCGGCAGGTTCGCAAGTTGTTTTGCGACGTCAATGGCTTTTTCGAGGCCGCCGAACTCGTCGATCAGACCATTTTGCTTTGCCTGCGTTCCCGTCCAAACTCGGCCCTGAGCGATGCTGTTGATGTATTCATTGTCCTTGCCGCGACCTTTTGCGACCTTCGGGACAAAATTGTCGTAGTAGATGCTGTTTGCCTGATCGACCATTTTGGCACGCTCGTCGGGAGTCCATTTTTCGGTCTCTCGAAAAATTCCGGCGTTCTTGCCACGCATCACGTATTCGTTGTTGATGCCCAGCCAAGTGTAAAGGCCTTTGATAACAGGCTTGCCGAGGAATACGCCGATCGAACCCGTGACCGTCGACGGCTCTGCGACGATCTTATTTGCATTACAGGCAATGTAATATCCTCCCGAAGCCGCCACGTCGGACATCGATACGACGACCGGTTTCTTCGCCTTCGCGTTTTCGAGTGCGAACCACATCAGGTCCGAAGCGAGTGCCGAACCACCAGGAGAATCGACACGAAGGACAATGGCCTTTATCGAGTTGTCGTTTGCCGCTTTATTAACGGCTTCAACGATCGTGTCCGAACCGACCATCTCGCCGTTGATCGGGCCTCCGCTCGATCTGCCGACGTTGATCGCGCCTGAGGCATAGACGACGGCGATCTTATCTCCCTTGTTAAGCCCGAGCGTGTCCGACGGGATCTCGCGATATTGGCTTCCGCGGATGGTCCGGAGCTTGTCGTCGGCCTTGTATCCAAGCCTCGTCTTTAACGCTTCGTCGACCTGTTCGCGGTAGAGGGCGTCATCGATCAGACCCTGATTCTTTGCCTGCGCGGCAGTGTAAGGAGCGGCGTCGACGAGCGCTTTTACATCTTCAGGCGACTTTTTGCGGGAATCGGAAATGGCGGTGGTGAATCGCGAGAAATACTCGTCCAAAAGGGCGTTTATTACTTCACGCTGTCCCTCCGACATCTCTTTTCGTGTGTAGCGGTCCGGAGCGTTCTTATATTTCGGCCCGATCTGAATGACGTCTGCCTCGATGCCGAGTTTGTCGAGAGAACCTTTATAGAACATCGCCTCGGCCGCAAAACCATTGATATACAGGTCGCCCGGCGGTGCAAGATAGATCTTTTCCGCTGCAGTCGCGATGTAGTACTCGCGGTTCGTGCCCATCTCGAGATATGCGTAAACCGGCTTGCCGGAGGTTCTCAGCTCTGCGATAGCGTCGCGAAGCTCATCTGCTTTTCCCCAGCCGATCCCTGGAAAATTGATGTCGAGCAAGACCGCCTGGATGCGATTGTCGACCTTGGCCTTGCGGAGTTGTGTCAGCAAACTCGAGAACGATTGCTGCTGGCTTATACCAAATGCCTTTGCTAACGGTTCTTCGGGAACATAGTCCGGCAGTTCACCAGAAACATTGAGAACGAGGACGCTGTTTTCGGGAACGCTTGGCCTGCCCATCCTTTCAGCCAGTACAGCTACGAGGATGATGAATGCGACAAGCAGAACGGCCAATATACCGCCAACTATAAGGATGATCTTCGATGTTTTAGACATTGCCATGATGCTGAACCGAAACGCGAACGCTATATCAGATGAAGTCGGCGCGCCGTTCTCTCAATTGTCTGTTAGTACGCTCGAAACGGTCAAAAGGTTTTATCTCAACAATGTCCAAAATCGAAGAAATGGACGATGTGTCGGACGTTAGGCTATATTGATTTAGATATGGCCAAGAAAGGTTCTGTTCTGATCTGCGATGACGAAGAGATCATGCGCGACGTGCTCGGCACGATACTTCAAGGCGCGGGTTACAAGGTCGAGCTCGCAAAAACCGGGGAGGAAGCGATCGATCTGTATTCCCAACGAGCGTTCGATATCGTCCTGATGGACGTGTCGATGCCCGGAATGGGCGGATTGACAGCTCTCGAGCAACTCATCTCGATCGACAGCGAAGCCGTCGTCCTGATGGTGACCGCGTATGCGACCTTTGACACGGCAATATCGGCCTGGGAAAAAGGCGCCGCCGGCGTGATAAGGAAGCCGTTTCAGAATGAACAGATATTGACGCTCGTCGCACGCGGAATTCGCAGCCGGCGTAAAGAGGAAGAGAGAAAAACGCTTCGTCACGCGATGGTCCGCTCCGTGAAACGTGAGGGCTTTATCGGCCGCTCTGAGGTGATGGAGAGTGTCTTTCGCCTCGTCGACCGCGTCGGGCCGGCTCGCTCGACCGTTCTCATCACGGGGGAAAGCGGTACCGGCAAAGAGCTTGTCGCTAAAGCCATACACGAGGCTAGCCCGCGGGCCGACGAGCCTTTCGTGGTCGTGAACTGCTCCAATATCCCATCCGAATTGCTGGAGTCTGAGCTTTTCGGTCACACAAAGGGTGCTTTCACCGGTGCGGTCGCAGCCAAGAAGGGACTCTTTGAGGTCGCTGACGGTGGTTCGATCTTCCTTGACGAGATCGGCGACCTGAGGCCGGAAACGCAGGTTCGCCTTTTGCGCGTCATACAAGAGAGAGAGTTCACTCCGCTGGGCGACACGACGCCGTTAAAGGTGGACGTCCGTATCATTGCCGCTACCAATGTCGATCTGAAAGAGGCGGTCAAGAACGGAACGTTTCGCGAAGACCTGTATTACCGTCTCTCGGTCGTGCCGCTCGAACTGCCGGCGCTTAGGGACCGACGCGAAGACATACTTCCTCTGGCCCAGCATTTTATCCGCAAGTATTCCGAAGAGAACGGCCGTAATATCTCCGAACATCTCTCGCCGCAGGTCCTCTCACTGCTCGAGAATTATTACTATCCTGGTAATGTGCGCGAGCTAGAGAACATAATTGAGCGGGCCGTGGTCATCTCCCAGACCGATGAGATCACCGTCGAATGCCTTCGTCCTGAGGTCCGCGACCCCGACTTGGCGATGGAAATGGTAAAACGCACCGAGGGGATGTCGAACGAGATAGACATTTCGAGAGGAGTTAATTTCTACGACGAGATCAAAAAATTCGAGATCGACCTCATACGCCGGGCGCTGGAACAGACCGGCGGACACCAATCACGTGCGGCGCGGCTCCTGGGACTGAATGCAACCACTCTCAACTCTAAGATCAAAACGCACAACATTCCGACGCGGCAATGAACAGTGTGATCGGCTGGCTCCCGGGAATCAGTTCGACAAATGCCGAGAAAAACACGAGACGCTCGTCCTACGCACTCGTAGGTCAATGTCTTACAGGCCGCCGTCCCGCCGTTTCCGGGTCCGAATCCTCCGAAATTCAAAAATTTGCATTAAAGTCCGACCACGTAGATTGAGCCTTTTTGGGCCCAGTCTCAACTCATTTATTTGCTTCTATTTACATTCTTATTTTCAATGGCACACTTCTTGACTTAATAAGGTCGTTCCAGGGGACAAAAGGGCTCTCACTTGTAGTCTTACAGTCATGCCTGAAGCCTGCAACTTCATCGATTTGAACATCAGGAGGATAATAATGAGAAAGCTAGTTTTTTGCCTGATTAGCGGTTTGGTCCTGCTTCTGGCCCAAGCTTCTATTCAGGCGCAGATCACGACCGGCTCGATCCAGGGAACGGTAACTGACTCGCGGGGCGCGGTAGTGCCCGGAGCGACTGTTTCCGTCAAGGGCTCGGCCGGCGAGAGTTTCACGGCCGTCACCAACGAGAGCGGCGGTTTTGTCATACCAGGTGTCGCAGCCGGCGCACCGACATACACAGTTCGCATAACGGCGAAAAACTTCAAGACGTCATTGGTCGAGAACGTTAAGGTCGACGTGGCCACGCCTTCAACCGTCAATGTCGTGCTCGAAGCCGGTAACATCAGCGAGACCGTTGTTGTGACGAGCGGCAACGAGGTCATTCAGTCTGCCACGGCCACTATCGGTACTACGATCCAGGGCCGACAGATCCTTGAACTGCCCATTCAGAGCCGCGACGCACTTGACCTTGTGACGCTGCTTCCGGGAACCGCTACGATGGGTGTTGCCCGAACGTCGTCCATCAACGGACTGCCGAAAAGCGCCTTGACCATTCAGATCGACGGTGTCGACGTGCAGGATAACTTCCTGAAGTCCTCTGACGGATTTTTCACGTTTATCCGTCCGAGGATCGACGCCATTGACGAAGTCACCGTTTCGACCTCGAATCCGGGCTCCGAGAGCAGCGGCGACGGTGCGGTCGGCATCAAGTTCGCGACAAAGCGCGGAACGGATAATTTCAACGGCAGCGGATTTTGGCAGCATCGTGATGAGAGCCTCAACGCGAACAACACGATAAACAACTATCTCGGCTTGCCAAGGCAAAAGCTGCGGCTAAACCAGTTCGGATTTAGCGCCGGTGGCCATATTCCCTTTTTCTCATTCGATGGCAAACGCCACTTCGACTCAGGAAAGGGCAAGAGGTTCTTCTTCTTTAATTATGAGAGGTACCATCTGAACGAGGTGTCGCCGACCCGCACGCGTCAGGTCCTGTCGTCTGAAGCTCAGGGCGGCGTGTTCAGGTACGGAGCAAACGGTGCCAGTACCGTCAACCTGTTCAACCTTGCCACCGCAGCCGGACTTCCTAGCACGATCGACCCCACAGTCAATAGTGTTTTAAACATGATCCGCGCTACGACCGGAGGCACGGGAGCGTTTCAAGCTCTTGGCACGGGAGGTATCTACTTCCGTCAGCCTTACGCTTTCACCAATCCCGGAGAGCAACGACGACGTTTCTTTGTTTTCCGTACTGACATCAATGTCGGCAAGGACCATGCGCTGGAGTTCATTTACAATGACCAGCCGTTCCGTTCGAACGTTGACTTTCTGAACAGCGTCGATCCGGCCTTCCCGGGACTTGCTAACGCAGGCACTCAGCAGTCTGACCGCAGATCGCTGTCGGCCGGCCTGAGGTCCAACATCGGGTCCAAGGTCGTTAATCAGTTCAGGTATGCCCAGCTTGCCGGATGGCTCGGCGGCAGCACAAGGTTCGACCTGGTTGGTGGCAAAGAATGGTTTACCAGTCTTGCCGGCGGGTTCAACCTTGGGCTTGGCTCCGGGCTGACCAATCCGACGATCAGGAACGCATACAGCTCGCGCTCATCGCCAACTCAGGATTTCACGGATAACCTGACCTGGATCTGGGGCAACCATACGATGACGTTCGGCGCCGAGATCAAGAAGATCCAGACGATCTCCGACTCCGTGAGCCCGGTAGCGTCAACCATCAGTTTTGGTGTACCGACACAGGATACGGCTGTCAATTGTACGACCGCCAACCCTGCTCTATGTCCCTTCACCACGACGACGATGCCCGGTGCAACCGCAGCGGAAGTCGCCAATGCTCAGGCACTATATGCCACGCTGACCGGAAGAGTTTCAGGATATGCTTCGACTGTTTATCTTGAAGGCGATGGGCAATACAGGCTCAACGGCTCCAGGCACTTCGGTATCCAGGAGAACTCCAACGGTGCGTATGCACAAGACTCGTGGCGTGCCCGCCCGAACCTCACGATCAATTATGGTGTGCGCTGGCAGCCGGTTACCGGTTCGAAGCTCCTGACGGCCAATTATGCCTTGTTGAGCAATTTCAACATGGTGTATGACGTTTCAGGCCCCGGTAATCTCTTTTCGCCGGGAACTTTGACAGGCGTCGTTCCTACCGTGAGGGGTAATACGGTCGGTGAAAAGGCATACCAAAATGATCTTAGTAACTGGGCACCCAGTTTTGGTGTTGTTTGGAGCCCTAATCCCGAAAAAGGCTGGCTTAAGGGCCTGTTCGGAAGGGACGGAACGAGTGTCATAAGGGGCGGCTGGTCACGTGCCTACATTCGTGAAGGCACGCTGATCGTTGAGAACAGTATCGGTCAGAATCCCGGCGGCTCATTCTCGAACGGCCGCAGCACGACGCTCGGCAACTTGACCGTCGGCACGCTGTTCAGGACTGCGGGCAATCCAAATCTGACCGCGCCGGCATTCAGCACGACACCGTCATACCCTCGAACCTTGACCGCGGCCGACGCGGCACTCGCGTTCTCCCCGGATTTCCATACCGGATTCGTTGATTCCTGGAGTTTTGGGTATCAGCGTCAGATCGGCCGTGATACGGTCATTGAGGCTCGCTATGTCGGTAATCGTGGACGTCAGATGCAGAGTCAGTACACGATCAATGAAGTTAATGCGATCGAGAACGGATTCGGCGCCGAATTCGCGCTGGCACAGCAGAACCTGCTGGCAAATATCGCGGGCGGTTTCGGAGCAAACTTCCGATATCGCGGGCCGGGTACGGGAACTAACCCGTTGCCGATCATAATGTCGTATTTTGTCGGCAACAGCGCTGACCCCAGCGTGACGGCAAATTACGCCAGCTCTTTGTTTGCGAACTCGACGTTCGTCAACCAGCTGTCGCCGGCGAGTCCGGCGGTGCTGTCAATGGCCTCGACGATCGAGAGCAACTTCAGGACAACAGGCACCACAGCCGGTTCGTTCAGGGCTGGACGTCCTCTCAACTTCTTCAACAACTGTCCCACGACCGTTGGCTTCTGCTTTATCTTCGATAACAGCGAGAAGAGTTGGTACGATGCTGCGACCGTCGAGGTACGCCGACGTTTGTCGGCGGGGCTGCGTTTTAACGCGAGCTACACTTATGGCAAGGCGTTCACGAATGCTTATGCCTCAGCCGGTACGCTCTTCTTTGGTCTCGGCGCCGGCGACCAGAGCAACGCTTCGAACTTCACGCTTCGAAACCGCGGCTTGGATAAATCGTTGGCTCAGGTCGACATTCGACACGCGTTCAAGTTTGACGGTACGTATGATCTTCCGTTCGGTAAGGGCAGAAGGTTCGCGTCATCGTCGAATTGGTTCTCGAACGCGGCGGTCGGAGGATGGAGCATTACGCCGACCCTTCGTTGGCAGAGCGGCTCCCCGATCCTGTTGGGTGACGTTCAGCTTGTCGGCATGACCGTCAAGCAACTGCAAAAGGCTGTCGGTGTGTACTACAACACTCCGATAACACAGCCTGGTTCCACGACGCCTGTGGTCGCGAACGTGACATACCTGCCTCGGGACATCATCGAAAACACCATTCGTGCTTTCACGACGACCGGATCAACGGTGACCGGTTATGGTGCGGGACTTGATCCTTCCGGACGGTTCATCGCTCCGGCGGGCTATGGCAACTGCCAGCAGAGAGCTCCCGGACAGTGCGGGTACCGCAAGATCGTGCTTTACGGACCGGACTTCTTTAAGATGGATGCTACGGTTCTAAAGCGGATCCCGATCGGCGAAAAACGCAACATCGAGCTTCGTATGACCATGTATGATCTACTGAACCGTACGAACTGGCGTTTGGGCGGCTGGACCGGCAACGTGAATAACCTCACGGGGTTCACCGGTCAATTCGGTCAGATGTTGAGCGGCTGGTCGTATCAGGATCCCAGCGGATCCAACGATCCGGGCGGCAGGATCATCGATCTGATGTTACGCATTAACTGGTAACATTCGTTGATGGAGTAAATGGCGTTGCCGAGAGATCGGCAACGCCACTTTCTTTTACGGACCGACCACGAATAATCATTCGCTCGAGAGATAAACCACAAAATGTCCAGATCAAGAGCCCTAGTCTGTTTCGCATTTCTCGTCTTGGTTACCGCAGTAGCCGGCAATTCGCCGTTGATGGCCCAGCTCCCGGGTGGAATGAACGAAAACAACAACACGCGCCTGGGAGGGATCCATTACATTGTCGGTACTGTATTCTGGCCTGACGGCGGCCCGATAAACGTTCGGATGAGAATAAAGCTTGTAACGATCAGAGCCGGAGACATAATTACGAACACCGATGACCGCGGCCAATTCGTATTTAGCAATGTTCCGCCGGGCACTTACGCGGTCGTGATCGATCGGGAAGACGAATTTGAGGCGGTCAATCAGCCGGTTGAGATCGTCGGGCGAAGCCCCCTGCCTGAAACTTATACGGTAACAATTAGACTGACAGACAGAAAGAAGAATAGTGTCAAACCTGGGGTCGTTAGTGCGTCACGCCTGGCCGCTCCAAAGAAGGCGGTTGACCTGTACGATGAATCACTGACATTGTCTCGCGCCGGAGATCGAAAAGGTGCGATCGAAAAACTCAAGAAAGCGATCGCCGAGTATTCGGAGTTCGTCGATGCATATAACGAGTTGGGGGTCCAGTATATGGAACTGGGAGAGCTTGAGAAGGCAGACGAGAGCCTCAAGCAAGCGCTAAAGCTCGATAGCCGCTCCTTTGAAGCAATGCTGAACCTGGGGATCACCCTGTTCCGTCAAAAGAAGTTCGAAGAGTCGGAATCTCAGATCCGCAACGCGATCTCAGTTAATGGGAAATCCGCTGTGGCTTATTATTATCTCGGCAGAGCTTTGACTCTGTCGAAGAATTTTGCCGACAGTGAAAAGGCGTTGAAGACGTCGCTGGAGCTGAGCTCCGGTGAAATGAAGGAAGCTCATCGAATGTTGGCCAAATTATACATAGAGATGGGCGAATACAAACGGGCTATCGATGAACTCGAGATCTACCTGCGCCTCGTTCCCGCGGCGCCGGATAAGGCTGACTTGAACAAAGCACTTGCTCAACTTCGATCAGCCGTACGAGCCAGACCGGAAAAATGACCTGCAACCTCTTCACCCCCCGGGGCGTGATCTTTCGTGCGTCGGTCCATTGTCGCTGGCAGGTGTTCCGAAGTAGAATATTGATGCCCTGTTGGCCAAAACACTAGAATTGGACTCATATACGACACTTGAGTCTTCAAAGCCCTAATATCAAGAACTATGAGATTGAAATTCCTTTCTTTGAGTTTTATCGCCGTCGTTTGTGCGGTATCTTCTCTAGACGCTCAGAACCTGACTGCTGAAGAAATACTCGCCAAACATCTGGATTCTATCGGGACAACAGCCAAAAGGCAGTCGTTAAAGAACATTTTCGCAGCAGGGTTCAGCGGATTCGAAGCAAAGGTACCGGTTGCGAAAGGACGCGGCAAGATGGTGGTAGTTTCCGACCCGAATAACCTCTATTTTCTCATGAGTCTGAACTCCCGTGAGTATCCGTACGAGAAGGTCGGTATGTTCGGGGACAAGGTATCCCTGCCGTTCTCTAGTGCGGGTAACCGCTCATTATTAGGAGCGTTCCTGTTTGAACACTCGCAGATCCTGAGCGAGAACCTTTTCTGTGGCAGCATGTCCATGCGTTGGATGTCACGTATCTCCGACACGAAGAAGTTGAAACTTAAGGCGGCCGGAATGAAGAAGATCGACGGCAACCAAACCTACGTTATCGACGCTTTGGGTGCAGCAAGTGGTACGTCGGACTTTACGGTACGACTCTATTTCAGCGCTGATACCTTCAGGCATGTCCGGACCGAATATCATCGAGAGGTTCAGATCGGGAACGTGGCGTTCGGCAAGCAGAATCAGCTTGCGAACGGAAAGCTCGACCTGCGAGAGGAATTCTCCGATTTCAAAGAAGTTGACGGGTTGACGTTACCGTATTCTTACAAGGTAACATTTGAGTCCAATGACGGTAATCAGACCTATGAGACCCAGTGGTTTATGCACGTGCAAACCTATTATCTGAATCAGAATCTGGCTTCAGACTTCTTCACCTTCGAAATGGGCGAAAAGCCGACCGACAAATAGTGGTTTGACACGACGATCTATCGACGCATCTCGTTTTACTTCGGCAATTATGCTATCGGCATCGCAATCGGGCGATGCCGTTTTTCTTTCAGAGGGTGGAGCGATATCTGCTAAAATCTCGGGAAATGCAAGACTCCCCTCATCCGGGACCACGACTTTCACTCGTACCGCTCGGGGCCGGTGATCTGATCGACCGAGCGATCCGGTTTTATAGACGGAATTTCTGGGCGCTTGTCTTGATCGCGGCTCCGGCGGTGATTGTCGGATCCTTCTTTTCGGTCGTCTGGACATTTCTAGGTCGTGAAATTTTCTCGCCGGCGGCAGGCCCTGACTCCGCCGAACGAGTTATTTACTACCTTTTCATCTGGATAGGAAGCATTGTCATCTGGTTGATCGAATCGATCGCGACTTTGGTCGTGATGGGCGGGGCTTCACGCAATTTCGTAAGGCATCTTCTGTTCGGCGAGCCGATATCGTTTCGCGAAACTTATCGAAACGCCTTGAACCGTCTTGGGGGGTTATTGGTCGCTTCGGTGTTTATTACCGTGCTCGTAGGGTTGGTTGGTTTCTTCATCTTTTACTTTACGCTGCTTATCGGATCGCTCTCCGTAATGCTCACGGTCGGTTTGCTCAGTTCCATCCCGCTCCTTGCCGCCATCGCGTCGGTGATCATCCTGTTGGTCATCATGTATGTCGCTCTTTGGCTGCTGTTCTTGGTGGCTTCGCGATTTGCCTACGTTCCACAGGTAATGCTTGTCGAAGGCCAGAGCGTCCTTTCGGCGATAGCGCGCAGCACAAGTCTTGCGGGGAAAAATGTTCGCCGCCTGATGGCGCTTTTCGTCTTTACGACTCTCGCGACCTATTCAGCCCTGGCGATCTTGTATGTGCCTTTGGCGTGGTACGCCTGGGCTAACGGAGTTGAGATCACCACTTTCGGTACATCGATAATTCCTGCCTGGTACGAGATCTCCTACAACCTGATATGGCAGATCAGTTTTGTATTGTTGTCGCCGGTCTGGACGATAGGGCTGTGCCTGCTCTATGTCGATGAACGGGTTCGAGCCGAAGGTTACGATATCGAGCTAATGGCTGCCCAAAAACTGGGAACCATACCGGCAGTGCCGCGTTCGTACACGAATCCGCTCCAGCCCGCGATCGGTACGGTATCCGGCGTTCATTCATCGGTTGAGCGGCGGCAGAGCTCATCGATCTTAGGGCTGGATTGATATCTGTCAATTATGCTGATGGAAAACAACGTCAAAGCCGGGTTTATCCTCGCGTTGGTTTGTGCGATGACCTTGTCGTTTTCGATAAGCGGGGAAGCGGCGACGTTGTCTGACTACCAGCGAAGACTCGATACCGTGAGCCAGTCGCTGCGCGGAATGAGCGCGGCGGATGACGAACCGAAAGCGGCTACGGACCGGACGCGAAGGCTAACGGCATATATTAGAAGCTTAATTCCCAAAAACGAGAATATTGAGCTGCCAGGGGGCACGATCACTACTGATAATGCGTGGCTGTGGGACGCGCTGACAGCATTAGACGCCGAGCATCGCAGACACGAGAGCGACGAGTTATTGAGACGGCTTGCAGAGCGGCTCGAATCGGTTCGTCATACTGTTGATGACCTTAGTGCTGCCGCAACGGCCGGCCAACATACCAAGGACGAGGACAAACGCAGGCTCGCCGAGATACTCCAGCGCGAAGAGTATCGTCCGCCCGAGCGTACCGAAGAGAGCCTGTTTCAACGATGGAGCCGCGCGATTCTCGAGTGGCTGGCCCGTATGTTCCCGCGCGTCAGCATTCCTACACAGGATCCCTCCGGCGTCAGCTCACTTTCGGTAGTGTTGCAGGGACTCCTATATCTGGCGCTGGCCGCTGGGCTCGGCTATCTGATATATCGCATATTCCCTTTCATAACAAGACGTTCCAGATCGGGAAAGGCGGATCGGACGGACGAAAGAGTGATCCTCGGCGAACTGATCGCGAGCCACATTTCATCGCGCGACGTTTTTGCCGAGGCGGAGCGTTTAGCACGCGAGGGGCAGTTCCGACATGCGGTGCGAAAAGCTTATATCGCGCTCTTGTGCGAACTGAACGACCGACGCGTAATCGCACTTGCACGACACAAGACCAATCGGGATTATGTTCGTGACCTTAAGGCACGGCGAGATCTGCTAGAAAACGTAGGTAGGATGACCGGCGAATTCGAGCGGCATTGGTACGGTTCTGCCCCAACCATTAATAATGACTGGGAGGCTTTTAGAAGCCGTTATCTCGATACCGTTGCCAATATCTAAGTGAAGCAGAAAATACTCTTCATCCCAGTTCTGATCCTCATCGCAGCAGTGCTCGTGGGCCTGAATGCTGCCTCGTATACACAAAAGCAGCAAACGCCGGACAGCGAATTACGGCCAAACCGTTCGACATACAACGGGGGTTCGACTGGAACTCGCGCATTCTACAGCCTGCTGGCCGAATCGGGACGACAAGTGGTACGTTGGCAGGAGCCCGCGACTGATCTCCAGTCAAAACGGCGCGGTCTACCATCTACATTTGTCATCGTCGGCGCGACGCGGCGCGAGATCACTGACGCTGAGGCCACCGCGTTGCTTCGATGGGTTTCGGGCGGCGGCCGTTTAGTGATCGTCGATCGTGAGCCTCCTGGTTCTCTCGCCGTTACCACTTGTGGATGGAAGCTCGATGTCAAGACGAAGGACGTCCTGCGGTTACGCGAGGTAGATCCCGCCGACCAGCAGCAAATGACGGCATTAACGCCGGCGGCCCGGCCCGTACAGCCAACGTTGTATACCGCGGGCGTCAATGCCGTACAACCATCAAGATTTGCGTCGGGCATCGTATTCCAACCGCTTGACGATGCTTCGCCTCGGCCAACACCTGTCATCGATGCGGAGGAAATTGATGTCGAGAACCTTGCTGCCCCGGTCGCACACGTGGCCGCAGACGGACGCGTTCTGCTCGCCGAGGTGCCATTCGGCAGCGGGCGGATCGTATTCTTATCTGATCCGTATATCATCGCGAATCGAGGTATTTCGCTGGTCGATAATGCCCAGCTAGCCTTGAACCTTGTCTCGAATTCTCCGGGACCTATCGCTTTTGACGAGTATCATCAGGGTTTCGGAGGAGACAACAAGTTCCTGGAGTTTTTTGCCGGAACACCTGTCATTGCCATCTTCTTACAATGCTGCCTGTTGGCTGGGTTTGTATTCTTCTCTCGCAGCCGGCGGTTTGCACGGCCGACACCGGCAATCGAGCCGGACCGACTGTCGAAACTCGAGTATGTCTCGGCCATGGCCCAGCTGCAGCAGCGGACAAGGTCGTACGATCTTGCGATCGAGAATCTTTACCGCGATCTCAGACGCCGCTCCGCTCGTCTGCTCGGCGTGGACAATAACACAATCGGCCGGCGTCAGTTCGCCGAAAAGATCGCTGAGAAGGCCCACTCAGACCCTGACAGGGTCGAGGAACTTATGTTTTACTGCGACGAGGTCATTTACGGTGAACCCACGGACAAGCGCCGGACGCTCAAAGCGACACGCGAGATCCGAGAGATCGAGAAAGCTCTCGGCATCCGCAAGCGGACTGTTAAATAACCGATGTCATCAGTCGATATTCTCATCCTCGTCCTGATCTTCTTCGTCACGAGCTTTATCGGCGTCGTGACCGGCAGCAATTCATTGATCACGGTTCCGGCGATGTTCCAGATGGGAATGTCTGCAAAAACGGCGGTTGCGACCAATATGTTCGCCCTCGTTTTCATGTCCGCCGGCAGCACTATCCCATTCCTGCGCAACGGGACGATCCCGCTGCGACGCGTATCGCCGCTTATCGTGATCACTCTTGTCGGCTCGGGCCTAGGGGCCGCTCTCGTAGGACTGATTACTGACCAGAGCCTCAAGTTGATAATCTCGGCCGCGATGATCGCCGTCGCGATCTTCATTCTTCTCAAACGCGACGCCGGCGTCGAGAAGAACATCCCTGTATCTAAAAGATCGCTCGCGACCGCCTTGATCCTGACTTTCGTTCTCGGCATTTACGGTGGACTGTACAGCGGCGGTTACGTCACTATACTGACGACCGTATTGGTCGCATTTTTCGGGATGACATTTTCCGAAGCAGTGGCCTCGACCAAACTCATAAACGTCTTTTCGTCGGCCATCGCCGCCGCCATCTTTGCCAGGCAAGGGCTCGTAGACTACACTCTCGGTGCGATCCTCGGCGGGACGATGTTTGCTGCGGGCTACCTCGGCGCTCATTACGCGACGAAACTCAATGATGTCTGGCTAAAGCGTATCTTTCTGGCCGCCGTCTTCCTTCTCGCCGTAAAGACCATTGTGGACTTCTTAAGATAACAAAGCATGCTAAACTACGTACCCTCCACTGTCGCACATATTCTGAACGAGCTCCGTAAAACGATCGTCGGGCAGGACGAAGGCATCGAACAAATCCTTGTGGCGTTCCTTGCCGAAGGCCACGCCTTGCTCGAAGGCGTTCCAGGAACTGCCAAGACGCTGATCGTCAAGACTCTCGCGGCGGCGGTCGGCGCAGGCTACTCTCGAATACAATTCACGCCGGACCTGATGCCGTCGGATATCACTGGCACCAATGTATTCAACATGCAGACTTCTGAGTTCAGCCTGCGGCATGGCCCGATCTTTACTGATGTACTGCTCGCCGACGAGATCAACCGTACGCCGCCAAAAACGCAGGCCGCATTGCTCGAGGCAATGGAAGAGCGGCAGACTACGATCGACGGCGACCGTTATCCGTTGTCAAAGATCTTTACCGTACTTGCGACCGAGAACCCGATCGAATACGAAGGCACCTATCCGCTGCCCGAAGCCCAACTGGACCGCTTTCTGCTCAAGATCCTCATCGATTATCCGCAACAGCCCGAGGAAGAAGAGATCGTCGCTCGCTGGGATGCCGGGTTCGATTCCCGCCACTTCGACCTGGCAAATATCACGCCCCTGCCACAACCCGCGGTTGTCCAAGCGTGTCGCACAGAGGTACGCAATATGCGCACTGAGACTGGCGTGCAAAAATACATCGTCGAGATCGTCCGCCGGACTCGAGGGCACTCGGCAATTCTCTACGGTGCGAGCCCGCGAGCGTCGGTCGCTTTACTCTTGTGTTCCAAAGCGCTTTCCGCCATTAGGGGACGCGATTTTGCGACACCAGACGACGTTCGCGACGTTGCTCTGCCAGTGCTCAGGCACCGCCTGGCGCTGAGGGCTGAGGCAGAACTCGACGGTGCGACCGCCGACGCGGTAGTGGCCGAGATTCTGAGGTCGGTCGACGTGCCAAGGTAAGGCTCGTGCACTCATCACATCTCTTGATCGCCGGGCTTGTCCTTGCCGGGACCTTTATTAGGCTTCGCGACATCGGGTTTGGCCGCGGGCGTCTTGACCGGCGTTGACTTGGTCTCGGGCGGCTTCACCGCTGTGTTTGCAGCCGTCTTTGGCGTCGGTGACGCTTTTGGCTGCGGGGCTGTATTCGCCGGGATCGGCACTAATATCACCCCCCCGTCGTTCGGCATGAAAACACTGCCGCCGTTCGGGTTGATCGTCACGGTCTGGCCACCGGGCGGTACGCTGATCGCGGGAGGCTGATTGGGCACCTGTGAGCCCGCGAGTGGTCCGGTTGTCAACGGCGCGCCTGCCGGCGGTACGCCGCCGTTTGCCCACGCATTATACCCGTCGCCGCCGGGCATGGTTCCGGGCGGCATTGACACGTTCGAATTTGGCACAAGAGCGGCGTCGCCTACTTCCCCAAGCTTGAGCATAGCTTCTTCCTGTGCCCCCGTCGCCGGATTGATCGGCTGAACGGGCGAACTGTTAGAATCAGGTACCAAACTCACGGTCGGATTGGTCTGCTTTGTGGACGTGGCATAAATAAGGGCCGCCGAAACTATGGTGACGCCCGCGAGAACGATGAACGCGGTCTGCCACACATTTCGTTTTGCAGCCATCGCTAGTGGTACGTCCGCGGTCGCTGCTGCGTCCATACCGGTCTCCGTGGCCAGTCGGGCGAGGTCTTCTTCGACGTCGCTCATCGTCTGGTAACGTCGTTCGGGGTCGGCTACGATCGCACTGAGAACGATCGGTTCGAACTGCGCGTGAAGGTCTTGCCGAAAGGCCGTCAACGGAGGCGGCGGATCGTGCTGCTGCCGCTGCCTGATCTCGGCCGGCGTTTTACATTCGGCAAAGGGCGTCTCGCCGGCGGCCATCTCATAGGCGATCGTGCCAAGAGCATAAATATCCGCACGTGCGTCCGAGACGGGAACGACGGCCGTCTGTTCGGGAGCGAGATACGCGGCAGCGGCAAGCGAATTGCCCGCGTGCGTCCGGACGCCGAAATCGAATACCTTAACCCCGGCCGAGGCACCGTCGCGATGGACGAACACCTTATCGGGAGTAAGACCACCGTGGATCAGCCTTTTCGAATGCGCGGCCGACAGTGCGGACGCGATCTGCCGCGCGACGCCGATCACGGTGTCCTGAGGCAGTTTGCCATCCTCGGCGATCAGTTCCCGCAAAGTCACGCCTTCCGGAGCCTCGAACACCGCGAAGGGGAGCACATGCGTGTCGGTCCCGATATCGAGAATGCTTAAAATATTGGGATGGGCCAGACTTGCAGCCTCGTTCGCCTCGGCCAAAAAACGGTCCACGTATCGCTGGTCGATAGCCATCGCCGGAGCGAGAAGCTTTATCAGGACCGGCAAGCCGGTCACGAGGTTGGTGCCGTGGTAAAAATCACCAAGCTCGGTCTCGCGGACCAATGAATCTACCCGGTACCTTCCGGCTATTTCCTTCCCTATCAGGTCATTTGTCATCAGATATTAGAACGCTTGCATCGAGCGTGAGTTGCAACATTTTCGGAAACTACCACCAATATCCATTATGCATCACGGCTGTGCCCAAACCGAAAGTCCAAGCGGTTCTATCGTTCGACCGGGCCATGAACGCTCACGATCTTCCAGGAACGCTTTAATTGTTGTCACTGTCTCATATGTTTTACAAAATGAGACAGGCTAAACATCATGCGTGCAACATTTAGCGTCAAAAAGTGTCTCACTTGGAAAAAGCCTCCCTGTCTTTTTCCCGCTCGAGACTTAAAAGATCCCAGACTCACAAATGGTCCTTGTCAAAGATCACGGCCGCCCGTAGACGAACAGCCTACTATTAACATCGTATCATTTGTGTCACGGACGGACAAGGATTGCATGTATGCTACAACGGCAGGCTTCGAAACAAGATTTGTTACGGCGTCCGCTTTCGTCCTGCGGCAGTTCTGTTGTACAAATACTTCAACGATTTTCAGCAGTTTAGATCTCATACGAAAAAACCAAGCCGGAGTAAAGAAATGAAAACCATCGCCCTCGCTGCGTCATTAACGCTTGCCTTCGCTGTCAACGGCCTTGCTCAAAAATGCAAGGAATACTCGGCTCCCGGCGGCTCGTTCGCCTACTGCCCGCCCGCGGGCTGGATCGGCAGTTCGAAGGCCGGCGATAAGTTCAACACATTTGAAGCCCCGGCCACGGAAGGTGAGATCGGCGGGCACCTCTCGATCGCTGAGGACAAGGTCGAGAACAACCGCGAGGTATTGGCTTTCGGCCTGGTCAAGACATTTCTGCAAGGCGAAACATTTACCGATAAAAGGGTGGTATTCGCTGGCGACTTTGATACGACGTCGGGCCTACACGGTACCAAGATCGTCTTTTTTCTGACCAACCAAAACCTGCGTTTCGCACAGGCCTACTATGTGATCGACGGCCCGAAGGATGCGAAATACACCTTCATCCTGACTACGGCACAGAGCGATAAAGCCCTTGCGCAAGCGGGCGAAGCCGCCGTCAGAACGCTCCGGCTCAAGTGACGGCCGAGGCGGCTCGTCATGACTACCACCCGTTCGGCGAAGAGATCTGCGCCAGCGAACAGCTCCGCCGGCACCGTAAGAAAACAAATTGACCGGCGACTAACGCGAAATCGAAACCGACTTCGGGCGTTTATTGGCCGTAAACACCTCGGGCAAAAACAAAAAGCCGCCCGAAATCCTGTTTCCGGACGGCCTTTATTGTCGCTGAACCGGTAGTTCGGCTATTGCACCGGCACGTAGCCGGACTCGACCGGCTTATCAATTGCGTTGCCAAACTGGTTTGCCACGAACGCGCTGTTCGAGCTGTTGGTCCTGTACCATGTTCCCGAACGGTAAACGGTTATGTCCGCCTTGCCGTCGCCGTCGAAATCGCCTGGAGATGGAACATCATTCAAAGTGCCGAACTGGACGCCGTTGAATCCGGCCGTGGACCTCTGCATATACCATATTCCGGACGAGTCGCGGAATACGGCGATATCGGTCTTGCCGTCTCCGTCAAAGTCGGCGGGTGCGACCTTATCGGTAGAGAGTCCAAACTGCATTCCGGTAAACCCGGCGGTCGAACGCAGCAAGTACCAAAAGCCTCCGGTCGGGCGGTAGACCGCAATGTCCGTTTTACCGTCGCCGTCATAATCACCGGGAACGGGCCTGTCGCCAGACGTCCCAAACTGCGTCCCCGAAAATCCGGCGGTCGATCCCAGGATGTACCAAACACCGGTCGACGGCCTGAAGACAGCTATGTCCGTCTTACCGTCGCCGTCAAAGTCGCCCTGCGCGGGCAGGTCGGACCCGAGACCGAATGAAACGGCCGCAAATCCGGCCCGGGATTGCTGGATATACCACGTGCCGTTACGAAAGACCGCAGGGTCCGTCTTGCCGTCACCGTCGTAATCACCTGGAACGATCAGATCGCCGTTGGCCCCAAATTGGGTCCCGCTAAACGCACCATTTGACGAATTGAGCACGTACCATACCCCGTCCGTGCTACGCCAAACGGCAATGTCCGACTTGCCATCGCCGTCAAAATCACCCTGTCTGCGCTGCGCCTGGTCGTAACCTATGACGTCAAGATCGATCGCCTCGACCGACGCGAAAGTAACGTCGGCAAACTGGCCCGTGCAGCTAAAGGCGTTCTGCGGGAACGGATTTGCTTGCGGACACGACGGGCTGATCCAGTCGCCGCGATCGCCGCCGGCGTTCTGGTTAAAGCCGACCAGATTCGTCGTGCCGCCATTGATCGAGAAATAGCGAGTGCCCGACGTGGTCAGGTTACGCGTACCCGCGGCGGACCAGTTGAACAGGTCCTGCGGACGGAGGTCCGAACCACCAATATCGAGATACGATCCCAAACCAAGGACTTCGTCGATCTCGTGTTCAACCGAACGCTGTGCGTCGTAATTACCGGCGAGAATGCCGCCCGTGCGGTCGAACTGGAACGGTTGAGCTGAATTCAAGCTCACGATCCCGTCGAACGTCCCGCCGGGAACGCCGCTTGTAGCAGTCATCACTCCCGGCGTGTTGAGGCCAAATGCCCGGCCGTTAGCACTAGCCGGTTTTAAATTCGTCGACAATGCCGAGCCTGGGAGACTGGCATTCGCGATCGCGTCATTGGGTGTTTTGGCGTCAGCGATTATGGCATTGATAACGGTGCTCCAAGGGATCTGATAAAAGACCCAATTGCTTCGGGCCAAACTGCCGGCCCCCATCGCCGAGCCGTCCGGCAGCGTCGTCGAATACCGGAACAGAATGTTGACAGAGATCGGGTCGCTGAATTGCGAATCGTAATAAGCGACCGCCCGGTAGATCATCGCTTGTATCGCCGCCGAGTTTGGGTTGCTCGTGATAGAACTGTCGAACGTAATGTTGATAAGTGAGCTCTGCGGGCGATCAGGCATGGGAGCCGTTGTCGCTCTCGTCGTTTCCTGCTTTTGCTTTCGGGCCGGCCGAGCTTGTTCGCTCTCGTCGGCCATGGACACATGAGTGCCTACCATCGGGACAAGCGGGACACCATCGTCCAGGGCCGGTTGAAAATTGCTGTTTTGAGCTTTAGTTTGAAGGCCACTCACATAGATGCAACCGACCGCAACGATCAGCGATAACGAGACGAACAAAGCTGCTCTGTACATAACTCTCCTGTAAGGTCAATAAAAACGAATACAGCGAAGCCTGACCAAAGGCGGTGCGCCGAACTTATTTATGTTGATTAGCGAGGTAACGATATCCGGCCAAACCGGGACGTGATGTTGTGAATATAAGCTGATTCTGTTTTGTTTGCAACAAAAAGATATTCGATCCGTTGCCCGGCTCCTTCATGGCATCTTTGAGTACGGACTTGAGAGGTACATCATCACGACCAGCAGGATAAAATACGGCACGAGTACGGCTGCACCCGGATAGTCTTTGGCCACGCGCTGGCCGAAGAAAAGTGCGGTGATCGCCGCTGCACCCGCTACGGATGCCCAGAACACGAGGACCAGGGAGCCGGTCAGCAGAAAGTAGAGGATGCCACCAGCCGCCATAATACCCGTCATAAGCTCTAACGCGGTGATCGTGCCTAGCAGCATCGGTACTGCGCTATTAAGAACCGTTTTTTCGAAGTGTCCCGTGAGCCATTCGAGATTGCCCTTTCGATCGAAAACCTTGTCGAGGCTCGATTGGATGAAAAGGATAGAGACCAGGAGCGAGCAGAATAGTGCCGGCAGGTTCTTCAGGGCGTCTTCAAAATGCATACTCGGCGGGCCTCCTGATACTTGTTACGATCAATTCCAGATGATGGACCCGCGAGCGAAATTTTTCAAATGTCGTGAACCAGCGCTCAAGGCTCTTCGTCTCGCTGTTCGCTTCCCGTCCGGGACAGTACGATGCCAAAAGGATCGCTTGCGAAATTGCAATTATCGACACTATCGGTGAGGTAAATGAGACGCGTTGGCTGAGAGAATTTGGTCCGGTTCGAGGAGACGGAGACGACATAACTCCGGCCCGATTCAATGTCCGGAAAACTGTAGTACCCGAAGGCGTTGGTCAACGTCGACCGCGGCTCTGCAAGGCCGCCGCCGTCGATCGTCACGCGGACTTGCGGCAAGCCGTAACCCGAAGGCGAACTTACCCGGCCGGCTACCGTCACGCCGGCTGCTGTTGGAGCGAGATTGGTCCGGATCGAAACTTCGGCCGAATCGCCGCCGGAGGACGCCCCGTTGCTGGCCGAAACGACAAAATAATATCGCTCTTGCACGAGTCCGCTCAGCGAGATCGACGTGACATTTCCTGCCTGTATCGAGTTCGTATAGTTACCGGAAGTCGTGCCATAGCGTACGGTGTAATTAACGGCCCCGGGAACCGGTATCCAGTCAAGCGAAGCGTTCGAGTTGCCTCCCGTTCCCGCGACGATAAGCGGCGCTCCCAGACCGCCTCCGTACTGAAGGCTGATCATCCGGGCAATGGATGGCACGCCGTTGTTGTCGATCAGGAACAACATATACATGCCGGGCGGAGCAATGTTGGCGTTTGGCGGAGCGGCCAACGTCAGCCCACTGCCATCGGTTGAAAATTTAAGCGGCACGCGTCGCTGTTCGAAGTCCACTGAGTGCGTGACCGACGATACCCGCATCAAGACCGCGCCCTTGATATTCGCCGCATCCGGGGTCACGACCGAAAAGGTATCGTTGTAGGCGACCGCGGACGGCGCGGAATCGATCACTGGGCGGTCGGCAAGGTCGCCCGAACCGTCCTTTTTATAGAGATACGGCGGCGTAAAGATCTCAAAGTTCTTCTGCAGATATCCGACGTCGAAGCAGGTAGCGCAGAGGCCGCCGCCGCCCGTAAAGACACGGCCGTCAGGCAGAAGAATGGCCGTCGAATGATATTGCCGGACCTCGGAAGCACTCGATATCGTCCTCCAGGTCTGCGTCGTCGGGTCCCACAATTCGGCCGCGAACACGTTTGCGTCCATATCGATCAGCGTCGCCCCGCTCGAGTTGCCGCCAGTCGCCAGGACCGTCCCGTCGGGCAACGCCGTCAGATTGTGCTGGCGCCTGCCGAAGGCCATGTCGGCCGGCTGCGTCACTATAGGTGCGATGTTTGGGTTTTTGATGTCGATGGTGACCGTCTTGTTCGAGGACAGTCCGCCGCCGCATGCGACTATCTTGCCGATATCGTACATCGCGTACGAACCGTATGACCGGACGAGAGAGTCTCGAGGCTCAACCGCCGTCATCGATCCCGTGCCCGCGGTGTCGATATAGGCCATTTCGTTGCCGGGGCCGAAGTAAAAAGCATTTCCATTAGGTGCGGCCTGCAGCCAGGGATACAGGTCCATGTACCAACGGGCGTCTGTCAGGCTTCGCAGCGTGCCGGAAGTCGAAAGCACCTCATGAGTCCCAGGGCCGCCGGACGTGATAAGCATTTCGCCGTTGGCGAGCGGCGTCACGGAAGGGTACCAGCGGTTGCCCTCCTGCATCGTCGGGCCGAGCAGCCACGAATTACTCGCCTCGTCAAAAAAATGCGTAACGTCGAGACCCTCCAGATTGATGTTCCGGTTACCGCCGGCGAGAAACGGGGTTCCGTCGGGAAGATGAGCAAATCCGGCGCAGAAGATATTGTATCCGGTGCCGTGCACCCCTGCGTTATCAACTCGTATCAGGTCGAAGCTTTCCGGTTCGAGGATCGCGGCCCTGGTGGAGGTTTGGAACGGATATGTCTCGGTCGGGTTATCGCCCACCGAATCCCACATCAGCAGCCTGCCGTCGCCGAGTAGAATTACGTGGATCGGGATGATCGGCAGAGCATAGACCGGTGACCACGAACCCATGAGATAGCCGTCGCTCGGCCCCTGCGATCGTCCAAATGCCGCGGCAAGCCGGAGGTTGGGACGGTTGTCGAAGCTAAGAAAATCGCGGGCTAGCTGAGCGTTGAGCTTGGCGAAGCCAGGGAATCCGAAATCGAGGCGCTTATGGGCCTCGATGGCTGAATTGGCCTCGCGAGCACCTTTGGGTGTTTCGTGTGTCTCGGCCAATATCGTGCAGCACCCCAAAACGGCAAGGACCGAGGCCAGTCGAAGAACTATGTTTTTAATAACTGCGGTCATACGGGGCGTTGAAACCCCAAACGACGAATTAGGCCGGTTTTCCACTTTCAAGGCAGGCACACACGCAGATCAGGGCACCTTCGTCGCCGAGGATGCCCTTACTTCGTGCGGGCTTGTGCAAAGTTACGCCGTGCTGTTATTTCCTTGAGGATCTTTGCATCAACGCTTCGATCTCGTCGGGGTCCTTGGGGACCTTTGCGGTCAGGTTGAGATTGCCTTCCTTAGTAACGAGGACGTCATCCTCGATGCGGACGCCGATGCCGCGGTATTTTGCAGGTGCGGACTTGTCGTCGGGCGGTATATAGAGGCCGGGTTCAACGGTCAGTACCATGCCCGGAGCAAACGGCCGGGAGTGTTTGGCCGTCTGGTCGCTGAAGTAGCGGCCCGCGTCATGCACGTCGAGCCCGAGGTAGTGGCCCACTCCGTGCATGTAGTACTTCATGTAAGACTTTTTCCTGATCAGGTCTTTGGTCTTGCCTTTGAGCAGGCCGAGTTTTTTCATTCCCTCGGTCAGCAGCTCGATCGAGTATTCCTGTCGCGCTTTGACGGTGTTGCCGGTGCGGGTCGCTTCGATGCATTTAAGCTGGGTATCGAGCACGACGTCATAAACCTCGCGCTGAGCCTTGGTGAACTTGCCGTTCACAGGGAAAGTGCGAGTAATGTCTGCGGCGTAGCCGCGATACTCGGCTCCAGCGTCGACGAGCAGCAGGTCGCCGTCCTTGAGCGGCATGTTGTTCTCGACGTAGTGGAGGATCGTCGCATTTTCGCCGCCGCCGACGATAGAGTTGTAGGCGACGCCCGTCGCCCCTTTGTCACGCATGTACGACTCGATCAACGATTCGACCTGAAACTCGTTCATGCCCGGCTTGACCTGTTTCATCGCGAGCGTGTGGGCCTCGGCCGAGATCGTCGCGGCGGTCTGCATCATCTCGATCTCATCGGGGGTCTTGTGCAGACGCATGTCGCCGATAATGACCGTCGGATCAATGATCGTGTGCGGCGGATAAGCGGTCTTGAGGCGTCGGACACGCTGGTTCGAGAGATAATTGAGTATCTGTGAGTCCAAGGCGCGATCAACAGCGAACCTATAATACAAGTGATCGTGGCCGTCGAGCAGTTTTGCGAGGTCCGCGGGAAACCGCTCTACCGGGAACGACTTATCGGCTTTGTAGTTTTTGACCGCACCTTCGACACCCTGTCGGCGTCCGTACCAGGTCTCCATCAGCGGATCGCGCGGCCGGACATACAGCGTAAACGGCTTTTTCGAACTTGGGTCGATCACGGCCACGGCATCCGGCTCGGGAAAGCCCGTCAGATACCAAAAATCCGAATCCTGACGAAACCTGTATTCGGTATCGTAACTGCGTGTCGCCTCGTGGGCGGCTGGAATGATCGCTATCGAATTTGGCTGCATCGCGTCGATAAATCGCTTTAATTGTGCTCGCATATGATCCCTCGTTTTCGCGCAATTGTACTCTATTATTTGCGATGTTGACGAACCCGCGGCCCGTGGTTCGTCATCCATAAGATAACTTTCCACGTTGTTTGCGAGAAACCCTTCTCGCACGCGTTCTCAGTTTGGTGAATGCTGTTATAATTCACCGGAAATTTCGGACCTTCAAGGAGACACCGACATGAAAATGACCGCATTACTCGGCGCGCTGCTGTTGTTCGCCTCGGGAACCGTATTTGCCGACATAGCCCGGCCGGAGCCGACAAAAACTCCCAAGCCCGCAAAATCGATCGTCACCGGCATGAGCATCAAGCTCGACGCGAACGCAAAAGAGGCGAGATTGATCATCCCAAAATCGCAGGTCAAGCAGCTTCGTGCCGCGATCGACGCGATGGATGCCGACTCGGACAACACGGCCGCAATTACGGCCACGGGGCCGTTCTCACGAACGCAGACGATCGTCAGCGGAGCGTTCCTGAGCCTCGCGATCGTCTTCGGCGGCTTGTGGTTCGTGCGATCCGGCCGGGCGGCGACAAAGACCGGCAGGACGCTGGTCGTCCTCGCCGCACTCGCCGCGTTCGGCTCGGCCGCAACCTTTGTTTACGCCAACGCCGGGCCGCCCGCCGAAGCTCGCAGCATAACGGGCAAAATGTTCGTCCCGGCGATGCACATGTACAACGGCGGCTGGGGAACCGTCAGGCTCGAGACCGGCGACCAGACGCAGATCGAGCTGATCGTGCCGAACCCGCCCGATAAACCGAAGAGCGGAGAATAAAGGTGAAAAAGTGAAATAGTGAAAGAGGCTAAGAGCGACACAAGGTCCTACTTTTTCACATTTCACTTTTGGACCTTTCCACCTTGCGAATGCAGGAGATAAGCGTTTCACGGTTCGAATTGCGAAGTGCGCACGTGTTCTTTACGGCGTTTGTCGGCGCGTGCGCCGTGGCGGCCGCTGCGATCGGCTCGGCACCGCTGACGGCCTCGATCGTGACGATATTCGCGTTTGCCGGGATCCATAACTTTATGGAGTTCCGCTATTTTGCCGCGCGGATGCCGCTCCGTTGGGGTCGGTCGCGGCTGTATTATTCCGTCGGTATCGGCGGCGTCCTGGTGCTTGCGGCGGCGTATCTCACTCTCTATTTCGCAAGCGGCAACTGGCTCTGGAGTCCGGACGGCTGGCTGTCGCTGTCGGCGTCATGGAACACGGGATTCGTGCTCTGGCTCGGGCTGCTCTTCTATCTTCGCGGGCGGCAGCGACCGCGAAGCGATTGGACCTGGGCTTTTCCGGCTGCATTTTTGCTGGCTGCCCTGGCGTGGATCGTGCCACAGTACTGGAGCCTGTCGCTCGTTTACGTTCACCCGTTTATTGCGATGTGGTTCCTCGAGCGTCAGATCCGGCGAACCAAACGCGAGTGGCTCTCGGCATACCATTGGTGCCTTGCAACGGTCCCGGTCTTCCTGATCGCGATCTGGCTGGCGTTCGCCGGCAGGCCCGACCTCCCACAGGACACGAACCTCTTCTGGCGGATCTCGCAGCATGCCGGAAGCCAGATATTGCCGGGAATATCGAGCCATTTTCTGGTAGCGACGCACGTCTTCCTTGAGTCGATCCACTACGCGGTCTGGCTGCTCCTGATCCCGCTCGTCGATTGGCGAGCGATACCGTGGAACTTAAAAGAGATACCGCTATTCGCAAAAGACGGCGGCTTCCCGCGGCTCGTGGCGGCTGCGATCGTCTGCAGCTTGGTGATCGTAGTTGTGCTGTGGCTGGGATTTTCGGTGGATTACACGATGACCAGAGACATTTATTTTGCCTTCGCGATCGCTCACGTTTTGGCCGAATTCCCGTTTCTGATCAAGATGCTTTGACCCGCATGTTATTCCTATTCGACGACGTCGATATTGTTCGGACGCAGACGCTGCCGCTAAGCGAGCTCTGGAAATTTCTCCCCATCGGGTACCTGTTCACGATCTTGATCGAAACTCCGATACTTCTGGTAGGCCTGTCGCCGAAGTTCACGTTCAGGCAAAAACTCTTGTGCGGCGTGTGGCTCACGGCCTGCACGTATCCGATCGTCGTGCTCGTCCTGCCGGCCATCTTCTTCGGCCAGTCACGTTTTCTGTATCTGTCGGTAGCTGAGACGTTCGCACCGGTTGCCGAGTGCGCGCTGTTCTGGTTCGCGATTCGCGGCCGTGTTGCTCTCGACACCGGCGATTGGATACGTTCGCTTGCGGCGATCGTCCTCGCTAACCTTGCGTCATTTGGAATGGGTGAAATAATGAACAGTGTGGGGTGGTTTGGAGTGTTTTGAAATGAGATATCCAATTATTATTTCGCTCATGTTCCTGTCATTAGCTGCCGCCGTCTCCGCTCAGTCGAGATTCGCGACTTATTACAACGACAGATTTTTCTTCTCTATCGAGTACCCATCTGACCTGCTTAGACAGCAGCCGCCGCCGGAGAACAACGACGGCCGGACATTCCGTTCAAAGGACGGCTCGGTCGAAATGCGTGCGTGGGGTCAGTTTAATGCTCTTGATCGTTCGCTAAAAGAGGAATACGACGAGGCGATAGGCAATTATGGCGCGGGCGTTAGTTACAAGCGGCTGCTCACGAACGGATTCGTCGTGTCAGGTACCAACGACGGCAAGATCTTTTACCAAAAGACGCTGTTTCGTAAGAGCCGTGGGACGGAGGTGTTCTACACATTCACGATCGAGTACCCGGCCTCGATGAAGAAGAAACTCGACGCAGCCGTCACGCGGATCGCCGCGTCATTCAAATTTGATCGGAATGCCAAGCTCTGACCGCAGTCTTCGCATCACCGAGATCTTTCATTCGATCCAGGGCGAGTCGTCGCACGCCGGGCGGCCATGCTCGTTCGTGCGTCTTACCGGCTGCCCGATGCGGTGCGTTTGGTGCGACAGCGAATATACATTCACAGGCGGCGAGCGGATAAGGTTCGACGACATTTTCGGCAAACTGGAGTCGTTCGGCTGCTCTCTGGTCGAGGTTACCGGCGGTGAGCCGCTTGCACAAAAAACCGTGTTTCGCTTCATTGCCGAGCTCTGCGATCGCGGTTACGAGGTCCTGGTCGAAACCGGCGGATTTGTCTCGACTGAAAATGTCGATGGGCGCGCGGCCGTAATTCTGGACGTAAAGTGCCCTGCGTCCGGCGAGTCGGAACGAAACCACTGGCCGAACATCGAGCGGCTGCGACCCGACAGGGACGAGGTCAAGTTCGTTGTCGCGAGCCTCGACGATTGGGAGTTCGCCAAGCATGTCATCGCTAAATACGATCTCGAGAACCGGACAAAAGAGATACTGATCTCACCGATATTCGGCGTCGAGAATCTTGCCGAGATCGCTGAGGCCGTCGTAAAAAGCGGGCTAAGAGTTCGGCTGAATCTGCAATTACATAAGTATATATGGGGCCCGAACGTACACGGCGTCTGAACTTTGCGTTCTTTGTGTCTTGCTTTGCGGTCTTTGCGGTAAATTACAAATTGAAACCGCAAAGGCGGCAAAGGTCTCTGCAAAGGCCGCAAAGTAAGGCCGGATATCGATCTTATTGAAATGATATGAAGACAAAACTCGGTTTGCTTCTCATTCCGTTCGCATTGCTCATGTCGGTCTTCGGCCAGCAGCCAAAGCCCGGTGTGTCCGCCGCTCCGCAGACGCTCGAAGATCGAATTCAGTCGGCCCTTGACGGCTTTCCGGGCAAGGCGTGGATCTACGCGAAGAATCTCGACACGGGCAAGGATTTTTGCCTTCGCTGCGACGAACAGACGCGGACGGCGAGTACGATCAAGCTGGCCGTGATGGCTGAAACGTTCCACCAGGTCGCCGAGGGCAAATTGCGTTGGGATGACGAGATCATCCTTACCAGAGAAAAGAAGCAGGGCGGGTCGGGCGTGCTTTCGGAGTTCTCTGACAACACGCGGATCGATCTTGCGACCGCTCTTCATCTGATGATCGTCGTCTCGGATAACACTGCGACGAACCTCGTTATCGACAAGGTCGGCGCAGACAACGTCAACGACTTTATGGACTCGCTCGGGCTGACCGATATCAAGTTCATGCGAAAGATCGGCGGCGGCGGTGAATCGAAAGCCAACGCTGATCCGCGAAACAAGCTCTTCGGGCTTGGACGCTCAAGCCCCAAGGCATTCGTCCGGCTCGTCGAGATGATGGACGAGGGCCGGCTGGTCTCCAAAGAAGCCTCGGCCGAAATGATCAATATCCTGAAACGTCAGCAGTTCAAGGACGGCATCGGCCGCGGAATGCCCGACACGATACCAGTCGCGTCGAAATCGGGAGCCCTAGACCGCCTCCGCGCCGATGTCGGGATCATCTACACCCGCCGCGGGCGGATAGCCATGGCGATCATTCTCGATGATATGAAGGTGGTCGAATACGATCAGGAGAATCCGGGCCTTGCGATGCTTTGGAAGCTTTCGCAAGTGCTTCAGGACGGTTTGGGAAAGTGATCTCGCTTCGCGTCCTTCGCGGATACTTTGCGTTCTTTGCGGTAAGAGATGTCTCTTAACGCGAAGAACGCGGAGAGTAGGACGCAAAGGCCGCCAAGATCTGATCTATGGATGAGCGATCTACAGTGTTGGTTTCCGGAGGAATGGACTCTTGTGTAACGGCGGCGATCGCCAGACAGGAGAACCCGGAACTCGCATTTCTCCACGTTTCATACGGCCAGCGGACCGAACACCGCGAGCGGCAGGCCTTCAACGATATTGCCGATCATTACGGCATTGAGCGACGTCTAGATGTCTCGATCGAGCATCTCGCAAAGATCGGTGGCTCTTCTCTAACTGACGATCGGATCGCGGTCAGCGAGGCCGACCTTAATTCGAAGGAGATCCCAACGAGCTACGTCCCGTTTCGCAACGCTAATATGCTCTCGATCGCTGTAAGCTGGGCCGAAGTGATCGGGGCAAGCTCGATCTACATCGGCGCTGTCGCCGAGGATTCGAGCGGATATCCCGACTGCCGTCCGGAGTTTTACGAGGCGTTTCAGAGAGCTATCGACACGGGCACAAAACCGGAAACTCACGTCAAGATCCGGACGCCGATCATACATTTGTCCAAAGCCGACATCGTCCGAAAAGGCATCGAACTCGACGCGCCGCTCCATCTCACATGGTCGTGCTACCGCAGCGAGACGCTGGCGTGCGGAACGTGCGATTCATGTGCGTTGCGTTTGCGAGGGTTTGAGCAGGCAGGATCCGTTGACCCGATAGCTTATTCAGTTTAAGCCGCGGAGTCGCTTGTTGGGTCGAGTTCCTTCCGCCTTTTTTCCAATTCCACGATCCTTGTCTTCAACACGGCGATCTCTTCATCTATCTGTTTGATCGATATTTCGACCGCGCTGAGCTTATGAAAAACGGGCGTGATCACGGTAAGGCAAGCGACGAGGATCGAGAGGACGCCAAGCACACGGCCGGTAAAGTCCTGGCTGAAATAGTCTGGGCTCCAGATGAAAAATAGTATGTAGCCGGTCAGCAGACCGATCGCGGTGAACGCCGCGTAGCGCGACCAGAGGAATCGCCGGTCGAGACGTGCGAGCGATAATAGCGACGCAAGCGACAACGACGCCGCCAGAACGGTCGAGCACATCGTCGACTTGATAAGCAGATCATTGACCTTGAAATTCGACCAGATCAGTACGATCCACATTATGCCCGTCGCGATCGCAAAGGCGATGCCCGCGAGCGGCAGAGGCCGATTTCGACCCGTTTCAAGATACGCGCCGCATGCGAGGCCGAAAACCGACGTTACAGTGACGGTAAGCGCCGTCATCAGCACCTTTTCCTCAAACTCACCAAAATTGCCGAGCAGTATCACGACGATCCCGACAACTGCACTAAAGGCAACTGACGCGATCAGGACATAGAGAAATAATTTTTTCAGGTTCATCGTCGGCACCTCAACGCGAATATATGCACCGAACACGTCGTTTTGTAAGTGACGGCGGTCACTAAAATGCAGGTATTTCTACGGAGACACAGACAAACGGCCGCGATCGACTTTGGTGCCCTTGAGATGGCCGAGCGCGGCGAATGCCACACGTTCGGTACGGAAGAACTCGCGTGCTACCTCATGTACCTCTTCCGCCGTAACGGCGTCGAGCCGCTGAAGGGTTTCTTCGACAAAGATCTGCCGGCCGTGGACCATCTCGGACTGCGCGAGGGCGGCAGCCCGGGATGCCGAGTCCTCGAGGCTGAGCAGCATTGACGCGCGAGTTTGTCCCTTTGCGATCTCGAGTTCGTCCGCCGTCACGCCGTCCGACGCCGCGGCACGCAATTCGGCCACGGCGATGTCGACCACCTCGCCAACCTGGTCGGGCGAGGTCGCGGCAAAGACCGAGAACATACCGCAATCCTGGTGGAGAGCGAGCGAGGCTCCGACGCTGTACGCCAGCCCGCGCTCCTCCCGGACCTTTTGCCACAGCCGGCTCGAAGTGCCGCCTCCAAGGATGTTTGCAAGCAGGTCCGCCGCATAACGTCTTTCGTCCACCGCGGCAACGGCAGGTACAGCCAGGACCAAATGCGCCTGTTCGAGCCCCGCGTCGTGCCGAATGACGATCGGCGCGGCCATGACTGGAGGGGAAGCAACCTGGCTTGCCGATGCCGCTTGCGACGTCCCAATAAGATCCTGCGCCAGTCTCACGATCTCGTCATGATCAACATTTCCGGCCGCGGCGATCACGAGATTGCCGCCGTGATAATTCTCGCTGAAATATCTTCGTGTCGTTCCGGCATCAAACGTCGCAACCGTCTTCGGTGTCCCGGCGATGTTCATGCCCAGAGCATGGCCCGGAAAGAACGCTTCGCTGAATATCTCGGTCAGCAGCTCTTCGGGCGAGTCCTCGGTCATCTTCATTTCCTCGACGATGACGCGGCGTTCGCTTGCGAGGTCCGATTCGTCAAACCGCGGATTCGTGAGCATATCGGCGATCAGGTCGAACGCCGCCGGCAGACGGTCGTCGATGACTTTGATCGCAAATCCGGTCTCCTCGTGCGTCGTAAACGCATCGAGGTTTCCGCCCAGCCGGTCGGTCTCGATCGCGATCTCGAGGGCCGAACGCCGCTCAGTGCCCTTGAACACCGCGTGCTCGATAAAATGCGAAATGCCGTTCAACTCCGCCGGCTCGTGCCGCGAGCCGACCCGAAAAAAGAAACCAAGCGTCGCGCTCCGCACGCCTTCCATGCGGTCAGTTAGAACAACGAGGCCGTTGTCGAGTCGGGTTTGATTAATGTTCTCTTTCATTAACGTTCGTAAGCCGCAGATAGCGCAGATGACGCAGATCAAAGCAATGGATCATTGTCTCTTATCTGCGCCATCCGCGTCATCTGCGGCTAAAATGCATCACTGCGAGATCGCGTTAAATAGCAGCGGAAATGTCGCCAGCGATTGGCCGCGGTATTGGGGACGGAAGCCGAAGAGGATGATCTTGCCTTTGCCCATTCGGACCTCGACGAGTGCTGCCTTGCCGGCTATTTTCTCTGCTCCCAACGCCCAGCCGGAGAGCAGTATCTTCGACGGGTCTGAAGGATAGCGGGCGATGACGCGGACCGTGTCCGTAGCCCGCGCGTTAGCAAGGGCGCCCGCATCGCCAACGGCGCCCTCCCTCACGGTCGGGCTACTGACACCGGACAGAACCTCAAACGCCGGGCCGCCTTCGAACCAGGCGATCGACTCTTTTGGCATTCCTTTGGCGATCGGGCTGGTCAGATCGAGTTCGGTGCGGAGGATCGAGCCGGGGATGTAAAAATCCTTGCGGGCGAGGCCTTTTGTAACGTCTCTGATAGGCAGGTTGAACTGCTCGATGGCGAAATCGGACGAGCGGTTGAGAAAAACGAGCGTCCCGCCGGCCTCGACAAATTTCTTTAGATTCTCAACGCCTTCCTTGCCGACGCCGCCCACGTATTCATCCGGCATCGAGCCTTTTGCATAGCCGTTGAGGATCTGTGCGGGTGGTTGGTCGGGGAAGATGATCGTATGCGGGCTTTCCCTGCCCGAAAGTCTCGCCCTGATCTCGGAATCGCGAATGTTATCAACCTCGTTTTCACACGCGACTTGGTATCCACTAGGCTTGCGAAACAACCATCGCGTCCAGCCTTCATCCATCGCTGGTACGGACGATTTGTAAATCGAATATCGTGGCGGATGGTCGCTGCCACAGCCAGAACCTTGTCCTGTACCATTGCCACCAGTCGGGGTTTTATATTTAAGCGGCGCGAAGACGGCTTCCGTTTCGACTCCCATTAGCAACGACAACGTGTTTGCCGTTACGTCGTATGGCGGTATCGGATTTCCCGCTGCATCCTTTAGGTCCGGATACCTTTGACTTTCAAGGAGGGTCTTAGCAAACGCTCCATATGGTTGATCTAATTTGACGACATGTGAATCACGTGGATACTTCTTGCCATTGGCAGTTAAGGTTGTCGGCATATCAACTTCCACACCGGCACGTGATAAACTGGCCAGCAAGTTTGACTGCCTTTCGTTAGCGCTTAAATCAGGCCTAACTCCAGATTTGGCCACATCTTCGAATCCCAAAGCCGGAAACACGAACCCGGCTAATTCCCCATTCTTTCTGGGTCGCACGGCGTCCTTCCCAACCTCATAAAACCTCGACAACCAATGCTCACGCTCGTTCGCGGCGTTGTTCAACAGCGAA
>JBGAVC010000005.1:0-86509 GCA_044228265.1 Pyrinomonadaceae bacterium | reverse complement strand
AGCAATAAATAGAATTGGGGCGATAGCGGTACCTGTCTTCTCAGGTTATGGAGTTGAAGCAATTTCTTCCAGGCTCAACGCGGTTGAGGCTAAGGCAATATTTACTTGCGACGGGTTCCCAAGGCGCGGAAAAACCTTCGATTCATTCTCAGTAGCGAGTCAGGCAGTTTCAAATTGCCCCACAATTGAAAAGTTAATTGTTGTCGGTCGACGTGGAGGAGTGTGGCACGGTAACAATCCGCTGGCGAGATGGTGGGCACATCTATTGACCCCAAATCTTATCTACGATGAATGGAACCATTCAGAACCCACCTCCGCCGAGGACCCGCTCATTATCCTCTACACCTCCGGCACGACCGGCAAGCCAAAGGGCATCGCTCACACGCACGCGAGTTTTCCGATCAAGGCGGCGCAGGACATGGCGTTTGGGACCGATGTCGGCAAAGGCACGCGGATCTGCTGGTACACGGACATCGGATGGATGATGGGGCCGTGGCTGATCTACGGAGCACTGATAAACGGTGCGACGATCTGTATCTACGACGGGGCTCCCGATTACCCGACAGCCGATCGTATGTGGGAGTTCTGTGCCAAACACAAGGTCGAGGTCCTCGGCATTTCGCCGACATTGGTGCGTTCCTTAGCAACGCATGGTGACGATCTTCCGAAAAAACACGACCTGTCATCTCTCCGCATCTTGGCCTCGACCGGCGAGCCCTGGAACCCCGATCCTTGGTTGTGGCTTTTCGAGAAGGTCGGTAACAGCAAGCTTCCGATCATCAACTACAGCGGCGGCACTGAGATCGCGGGTGGCATTTTGATGGGCAATCCGCTGCTACCGATCAAGCCGTGCTCGTTCCCGGCTCCATGTCCCGGAATGGACGTCGATATTCTCGACGAAGAAGGCAATTCGGTCCCGCCCGGCCAGGTCGGCGAGCTGGTCATCAAACAGCCCTGGATCGGCATGGCACGCGGGTTCTGGCAGGAAAAAGAGCGTTATCTCGATACGTACTGGCGGCGTTTCAAGAACATCTGGGTCCACGGCGATTGGGCGATGCGCGACAAGGACGGCCACTGGTTCATTCTCGGCCGCTCGGACGACACCTTAAAGGTCGCCGGAAAACGCGTCGGCCCCGCCGAGGTCGAGTCGATCCTTGTCTCACACCCCCAAGTCACCGAAGCCGCGGTCATTGGCGTCCCCGACGAGGCAAAAGGCACAGCGATGGTGGCGTTCGTCGTACGGAACGCGGACGCCCTCGTCCGCCCTGGGGCCGCGGACGCCTCCGTCCGCCCGTACGCAGCCGAACGCACGTCCGCCGCCACATTCGCCAACAAACGCGGCTGGCACACCCGCGGATACCTTCCTCATTTCGACGGCGTCGCGACTCAGTTCATCACATTCCGCCTTGCCGACTCGCTCCCGCAGAACGTGCTGAGGCAGATCAAGCAACTTTCTGAAAACGACCCCGCCGACCCGGCTAAAGAATACCGCAAGCGTGTAGAAGAATATCTTGACCGCGGAATCGGTGAATGCCTTCTTCGCAACCCCGTTGCGGCTAAGATCGTCGAAGAGACACTACAGCACGAAGACGGAAAGTCCATCCGGCTCATTGCGTGGGTGATAATGCCAAACCACGCCCACATCATGATGCGCCCACTCGAAGGCCACAGCTTGTCGGATGTAATGCAGACTGTAAAGAGCGTTTCTGCACATCGCATTAATAAAGAGTTGGGTCGAAAAGGCGCGGTATGGCAACCGGACTACTTTGACAGATTCATCCGCGATGAGCAGCATTTTGCCAAGGCGTTGCAGTACGTTCATAAAAATCCGGTTAAGGCTGGGTTATGTAAGTCCGCCGAGGATTGGGAGTTTAGCAGTGCGGCTTTGCGAACACACGCGGACGAAGGCGTCCGCGACCCCGGTGCGGACGAGGGCGTCCGCGTTCCGCTTGAAGATGAGCTAAAGGCTCTCGTCGCCCGCGACATGGGCAAGCCGCTTGCTCCGTCAAGGATCTATTTTGTCTCCGCTCTCCCCAAGACGCGCAACGCCAAGGTAATGCGTCGCGTGGTCCGCGCGACCTATCTCGGCGAGGATGCCGGGGATCTCTCGGCGTTAGAGGATCCGGCGGTTCTTGAGGAGATCAGTGAGGCAGGGCGTTCACGAACCGATAACGCGAAATGATCAGCGTTTGAACACAAAATGCTCAGATTTCCAAATATTCCCGCCGCATTTCTCGGTTTCGCCATCGTTATAACGGCGGTGCTTTCTTGTTCACGCTCGTCATCGCCTGCGGAGTCGATAAAACGCGGCGAATTGACCATCGAGACTTACGCTCCAAAACCTGGCATCGGCCATGGCGATGGAACTCCGGGCGGCTGCTCCTTTACATTCAGAGGCAACACCTACACAACGCCGCCGAACGTCGAGAATGGCGGCCGGATGTTCCGCTGCGACGTCAAGCCAGACAGTGACGACCCGGTCATTCGTATAGCATTCTACAAACCCGAGGACGACTGGACCTGCGGCACGAGATTTGGGGCGGAGAAAGCGGCATGTCTGCCCGACCGCTATAAACCTGTCGGCGGGATACTCGCCGTTCGGGACGGCAAGCTGATGTTCGCCGAACACGGATTTTGGGATGTCTCGTACGACTGGGGTGAACACTCGGTCAAATTCAGGGATGGTCGCGAATTCGACTATCAAAATTGGACCTGGAGCGGCTGCGGGCCTCAGCCTCAGCGATGGGCAAAATCCGGTTTGCTGACCGTCGCGACCGGCCGCTTTTGCACCGGCGACGAATGGCATCGCCCCTATTTTTCGGGAAAGGAGTTCGTCCCCGACGGCGCCGGCGAGCATCCTTTCGAATCGATCGGAATAAATCAAAATGCCGCAACACCGAGCGCAACGGCATGGATAGGCTCGATCCGCGGCTTTCTCTATTTGTCCAAAGGCAAGCCGGTTTACAAAGAGGTTGGCAACTCGCCGGAGTTCATCGACGGCGGACGGGCAGCTCAGTGGTGGGCAGAAGATTACCAGACACGCTACCGGATGGACCTTGCGACCGAAGTGACGACGTCACAGACGCGTGCCGAGGTGCAAGCTATCTTAGAAAAAACCACACAGGAGCGGAATGAGCAGAAACAGTCGACCCCGCTCCTGACGACCGACGAGTTCGCCAAATTCGAGGTCGACTACAAGGACCGTCACGGACAATTCTACCTCGGCGACTTGAAGCGATATGACCAGCTCAACGACATCGGCGATTACCCCTACAGCGGTACCAAACTGTTCGCGGCGGCCGGAAGCGGCTCGGTCTATTACGTATTCGCAATGAAGAACGTGACCGAAACGCCGACGGTCAGCGATCCGTGCATAGGTACATTTGTGACCAGTATCATCTGGGTCCGCACGGATCTCGATATGATCGCCCGCGACGCTCGATCACAGGTCGTCTCGTCGTGCTTGCTCGGCAGGAAACTGGACGGTGAGGTTAAAGGAGTGGACGGCAAACTTACTCTGAATTTCACCGATTCGGCCGGCAAACACGTACTTGTATACGATAACGACAGACCCGAAAATGGGCTAACGGTCAATTAGGCCGACAAGCACATGATGCTCTTATACACCATCGGCCACGGCCGCCATCCGTTCGACTACTTTCTTAATCTGCTCCGGCAGCATGGTGTCCAGTTTGTCATCGACGTCCGCGCATTTGCCCGCAGCCGCTGGCCGCAGTATAACGGGCTCGTGCTTTCCGAACTTCTTCGCGAAAACGGTATCGGATACGAACACTTGCCCGAATGCGGCGGCAAGATTCGGCCGCGTTCTGAGGACCTCGGCCGCGGCATCGAACGCATTATCGAGATCGCGTCAGACGTACCGTCGGCGATCATGTGCTCAGAATCCAAGCCCCTGACCGACCATAAGGTCCCGCGTGCCCGTTGCCATCGCGTCGGCATGCTCTCCCCGCTTTTGCGAGCAAAGGGCGTCGACCGGATCATCCACATTTTGCCCGACGGCGAGACCATGGAAATGGACGAATCGGTTCTCACCTGGAACTGGTAAGGATCACATCTTTCGTTCGCGTGATTCTGCTACAATACCGCCGATGGCTAAGGCAAAAGCGTCGCCGGCTGTCGGCGCCGTTCCGGACGTCTACGAGTGGTCGGCCGGAGTGTTGCAGCTGCGCTTTTCTGAAGTGCTGAGCTTTCGCGGAGCAGCGCTAGTGCCGTGGAACGACGCGGCCGTCCACGATATGCGCGTCGCACTTAGGAGACTGCGGACGGCTTTGCGAGACCTTGCCGGCGTGATCGACGACCGGCGTGTGAGACGGATCAGACGCGATCTCCGGCGTTTGGCACGGCGGCTGGGCGAGGTCCGCGATCCGGATGTCGCGCTCGAATCGCTTGCCGTGCTAGAGATCGAAGCATCTGACGAGGCAGTGTGCGCAGGCATCCGCGAGATCGCCGACGATATTAAAGCGATCCGCGAGCGGGCCCACGGGCGCTTCAGAGCGGCATTGGCGTCGATAAACCTCGACGAACTGCAGGAGCGTCTCAGAGAGCAGACCTCAGCCGCTGTCCGCCAACCAGGTCTGTTCGGCCCGTCCGGAATAAGCACCCTCGGCCGCTCGGCGATCGACAAGAGGCTGGTTGAACTGCACAGCCTAGGCCCTGCCATCTATGACCCGACCAACGGTCCGCACCTGCACGAGCTTCGGATCGCGGTCAAACGGCTCCGCTACACGATCGAGTTGTTTGCGGGCGGATTCAACGGCGAATTCGACGAAACACTCCGCGAACTCGCAAAAATGCAGACGCTTCTCGGCGACGTCCACGATTGCGAAGTCTGGACTGCAAGTCTCGCAGCACGTATTGCAGCAGGCAAGCGAGGGCCGCCACCGGACACCAAAGCCGCCGCATTGTGGCTGATCGAGCTGTTTGTCAAAAAACGAACAAAAACCTATCTCGCCGCGCTGGCTCTGTGGAACCGTTGGCAGTCGGACTCGCTTGAGGAGCGTATCAGGCGGTCGATCGCTGCCGCTTGACCTGGGACGGCGGTTTGTTTGAAACTTGCTAAATTCAATTTCCGATCTTCCAGTGAAGGAGCTTTTTTTCAATGGGCCATTCTGCACACGTTCACGTCGGGGGCCACGGCGACGACAGTTCGACGTCGACCAACCGGTTTGAGTTGATCGCGGCGATCCTGCTCGGCATCGCCGGCATTTTTACGGCGCTGGCAAGTTTTCAGGCGGGACTTTGGAACGGCCGGATGTCGCAGCATTACGGCAAGGCAAACACGATCGCAACTGCAGCGGCCGCCGAAAAAAGCCGCGCGATCGTCGAAATGTCAAAGGACGCCGCTGTCGACATCCAGGCGAAACAGTTGATACTTGAAGGCAACGAAAACCCTGCCGCGAAGGCGCGAACCACTCAGACCGCCGGGTATCTTTACGTCTTCCAATTGAGCGAACCCGGCTACAAGGCAATGGGTTTTCCCGAAGAGCTGAAAAAGCTTCTGCACGACGAGACGGACTCGCCAGAACTCGAACGCAAACAGGAAACGATGCTCGGTGACGTTCTGAAAAAAGCCTGGGAAACTGACTTGAGCACGAAGACCGAATACCGGGACGAAATGCTCGAAAAGAGCAAGGAGCAATCCAACGAGGCCGAAAAAACGTTTAACGAAGGAGTCGAAGCCAAGGAGAACAGTGATCATTTTGAACTCGCCGATGTGATCTTTGCCGTGAGCCTGTTCTTTACCGGTATCTCGCTCGTATTCCGCACGCAGATCCGCTGGTCTATCATCGTGGCCGGCGGCGTTTTTCTGCTCGCGGGCGTCGTTTATATGCTCACCATCCCCTGGACGTTAAGCTAATGGCCCGAGGCTTTCCGCAGCTTTGCGATGACCTTTTCGATACGTTTGCGCCCGGTTTCCCTGTCGATATCGTATAGGCGAGAAGAAAGGATCTCGATTAAGCGGTCGCGATGGACCGGATCGATCGAAGGCGCGGCCCTCTCCGCATACATCGGCAGTTGGTTGGTTGGAGCGGTCGCAAGCTGCCGCTGCAGTTGTGCAAAGGCTTCGTCAGCGAATACCGGCACCTTCATTAGTTCGACGAGCACGTTGACACACTGATCTCGCGTGATGACCGACCCCTGATCGGCCGCGTCGACGATCTCCGGCAACGCAGCGGATATCCGTGCCGGGTTTACTTTCGCAATGCATGCGAGTGCAGTCATCGCACCCCATTGCATTCGATTGTCACTGCTGGTCAAAAGCTCAAGGAACGTGTCCAGGTCTCCGGCTATCAATTTCGGGTCAGCGTAGCCGATCTCGTAAAGGACTTTTATGCAGTCGTAACGGATCCCTTTGTTCCCGTTGAATAAGTTCTGGGCAAGTTCCTGAACTGCCGCCGCATCACCGCTTTTTGCGATCTCTGCTGCGAGTTGCTGATTCGGGACCTCGTCCCGGCGATTGAGGGATGTTGCCAGTTTCGGGATAATGCTCATACGATTTCGGCGAAGTGACTTGGATCAAATGAGTGTCAAGACCATTACTCAACGAAATATTGCCCGTATTTCCCGCGAGCTGGCAAGTTCGCATATGATCTTCCAACGAGTATATGAGATGTACGGTGCCCCTCCTTTGTGGGACCGTCCGTCAGGCTTTACTACACTGTTGCAGATAATCCTGGAACAACAGGTGTCGCTCGCGTCGGCCAAGGCATGCTACGACAAGCTCGAGGCCTATCTCGGTGATGTCACACCGACGAAACTGCTCACGCTTGACGACGTCGCGCTAAAAAAGTTCGGGTTCAGCCGTCAAAAAACTTCGTACGCCCGGCACCTTGCGGAGGCCATTCTCCAAAAGCGGCTCGATCTCGATCGCCTCCACGCGTCGCCCGACGCCGAAGCAAAGGCCCAATTGACCGCACTTAAGGGCATCGGCGAATGGACGAGCGACATTTACCTTCTGATGGCGATGCTGAGGCCCGATATAATGCCGAAAGGAGACATCGCATTGCATTCTGCCTGGCACCGACTCAGCGGCGAGCCAAAACCGTCATCCGAGGCCTTCGTCAGAATGGCAGAGCGTTGGCGCCCATTTCGCTCCGTCGCCGCGAGGCTGCTGTGGCACTTTTATTTAGAGGAAAAGAAGAACAATTCGGTCAAAAAGCTAGGATTGAACAAGAGTTGTTAACAAACTCGCGTTCTCTCGCATCTAATCAACCTGAAGCCTCGTTTTCACGAGGGCATTTGTTGTTCGCCATCGTTGAATTTCGGCGATCAACGGCAACTATTCACGAACCTGGCGGCATCTGTTATCGTAAGAGGCGACAGTTTGCTATCCGCCCTAAGGAGATCGTATGAGAACCAAATTTTTCGCGACCGCGACCATGGCAATGCTCCTGCTGAACACAGTTGGCATGGCATTTGATAAGCATGGAAAGGACGTCAAAAAACGTCGCTCCAATGCGTTGGTTGCGATACTGCCGGCATCGGACGGAGTTGCAACGCTCAACGCCAAGCGCATGTTCAGTGACGCGATGCCGCAGGTCTTGTCGGCGAATCAGCCAATGTTAGCCGCGATAACAGCCCATATCGATAATATCGAGGCAAAGACCGGTATCGACCTCCGCAAGTTCGATTCGGTAGCCGTTGGCCTGTCGTTTAAGAAAGTATCCGACAAGGAATACGATTTTGATCCGGTCGCGATCGCACGAGGTGACTTGCGTTCGGGAGCATTGGTCGCCATCGCCAAATTGGCGTCGAACGGCACTTACCGTGAAGAGAAGTTTGGCGAACGTACAATATACGTTTTCTCCGCTAAGGCGATCGTGCAAAAAACGGCCGTCAAATCTACCGGCTCCAAGATCGAGGACACGATCGCAAAGGCCCTCGACGGGTTGACCCACGACGTCGCTGTGACCGCCATCGATGGCAACACACTTGCTTTCGGTTCGCTCGCCAGGGTCCGCGAGACGCTTGACGGTAAGACGCACGTTTCAGCCGATCTGACCGCTTTGCTCGGATTGAACGAGACGTCAATAGCTGATTTTGCATTAAAAACGCCGACCGGAATGTCCAAGCTGCTGCCGCTCGACAACGACGAATTGGGGGCGAATATCGATTCGATCCGGTTTGTATCCGGTTCGGTCGCCGTATCGACCGCCGGAACTTCGCTGCAGGTGATCGCCAGGACAGTCAAGCCTGATCAGGCTCAGGGCCTGTTCGAAACGATCGATGGACTCAAAATGCTCGGCAAAGCGTTCTTTGGCGGCTCAAAACGGCCTGACCAGAAGGTCTATGCCCGCCTGATCGAGAACGCCAAAGTATCGGTCCGCGGTAATGCCGTAACGCTCGAACTGCTTGTCCCACAGAGCGATATCGACGCCTTGATCGGTGCCGTGAAATAACGAGTTTTTGTGCTTATTGTTAAAGATCAGGAGGCTGTCTGAAAAGGCAGCCTTCTTGGTTTTTTGCCGAAGCCTAACGTCGCCTGTGCCGCCATTGCGGTCTTTCGCGTCTCTGGTCGAGCTTCTCGATCTCGCGGTTAAATTTGCCGTCCTCGCCTAACAACGGGTAAAGGTTCAGCTCGCTCGAGAGGTATGCTGCACGGAGCTCAACTATTCGCGGCCCCGCTTTCACGACGCGTACGCTCGAGCCTCGGACGTCTGCGATCCATTCCGCAAATTCTTCCGCCCGGCCAACGGTCGCCGAGAGCAGCAACAGCCTTATCCGAGGCGGCGACAGTATGATCGCCTCTTCCCAGACCAGCCCGCGGTCGGCATCAGACAAATAATGGGCTTCGTCCAGTATCACCAGGTCGGCCCTCACGTTCTCGCCATGCCGAAGAGCGTCGAACAGTTGATTGCGGTAAATTTCGGTCGTACCGACGATCAGGGGTGCATCCGCGTTCTCTTTGCGGTCGCCGGTCAGGATCCCGACTTTTTCCGGGCCAAATTCCATGCAGAACTCGATATATTTCGAGTTCGTCAGAGCTTTGAGAGGTGTCGTGTACCAGGCTCGTTTTCCTGCGGCAAGCAACCGGCGGATCTCTTCGCGGGCGATCCAGGTCTTGCCGCTTCCGGTCGGAGCTGTTACAAGCACGTCTTCATGCTCGATCGCGTCCAGAGCTTCGATCTGGAACGCGTCGGGTTTGAACGGCGTCGGAGGAGGAACGCCGATCCCGGACAACAGCCTTTCGACGGCTCTTATCTGCTGCGGCGTCTGTGTTTCGCTCGGCGATGAGCGGGAACTTTCGCCCGCAAGATTTCGTTTCCTGTCTCGTTCCTCATTGTGGCGGGAGTGCGGCCGCCGACGGTCGTTTCGGCCGCGGGAACCGCTTTTTCGGGAAGAACGCATACCCGCGATTTTAGTGGAACCGACGTGGGAAGTCTAATTCTTCCAATTGCCGGTTCTTGATGATAAAATTACTATTTGTGCCGCAACCTTAATTGCGGTTCCGGGCGTCTAAGAAACGACAAGTATTGGTTCTTTATACTGAGTTTGACGCCTGTATAACTTATGTTTGACCAGTCATTATACGATCAGGAAAAAGCTGCCGAGTCCGCTCCGGTTGGACGCGAAGGCGATCTGTTTGGAAGCTACGAGCTGAAAAGCTGGGACCTCAGCCCGCGGCTTTACAAGATACTTGGTATTTCGGCGGCTGTGAATGTTCTGGCGCTTCTCGTTTTTGCACAGACTTCCGTGCTCACGATGAAAGGCTGCGACAGCCCGCTCGTCGGCAGTGTCTGCCAGGCGTTGGACACTGTGTATATCGGAACGCTTCTGTTCGGTACGCAGCGTGAATACGTCGACCAGCAGTACGAAAAGACCGATCTCGGCAACGCCGATATTACATATCTTGACTACACGGGCGTTCAGCCGCCGCTTTCGTATCCAGACGGATATTTTCAGCTTGCCAATCCCGAGCAATTCGTCGCTCAGCAGCAGCCGGTGGATCCCTTGATGTCGGGAGCGACGCCGGGATTTCCGAATTTTACGATCCCCGGACAGCCCAATGCCCGGCCGATGACCGGCAATAACATGTTCAACACCAAGCCGAATTACCCTAGACCGCCGCGTAACAACGTGGTTCAGGGGAATTTGCCTTCAGGTGTGAACGACAACAGCACTGTCGCGGACGCCAACTCGGCCTCGAATCAGCGGCGCCCGTCCGATGGCAAGACCAACTCGAATGCTAACACCGGCAACCCAACGGTCGACAATGCTAATGCTGCGGCCAATACCAAGCCGACCACTGACGCCAACGGCGAACCGCTGATCAACAAACGGCCTTTCGTCGACCTTGCGAACAATGTCAACGATCTTTTGGACAAGAATCAGTTCAAGCTTGAATCTCCGTTCGCAGTCAGTGCTAGCGGCAAATTGACCAAAGATGGCAAGCTCGATCCAAAATCGTTCCGTTGGGGGCAAACCTCGAGTAATGATGCCAAGATCATCGAAGTCGTTAAGGAAGCGGTCGAGGCCATAAACGACAGTAATTACCTTGTGTATCTGTCGGGACTTAGCGGGCGAGACCTGAACATCTCGCTGCAGCAGGATGAGATGAATCTTATGGGTATCGTTCAGTCCGAGATGGAGAGCGAGACCCGGGCAAGATCAATAAAAAGCGGCCTCGATTTTCTGATCTCCCTCAAAAAGGGGTCGAAATCGGGCCCCGGTGCCGATCAGAACGACAAGGACGACCTGATACTTCTTGAGGGAGCCAAAGTCGACATCGATGGCAAGAAGGTGATCATACATTTCACCGTGCCCAAGGAGATCGCGCTTCCAATGATCCAGCGAAAGCTCGCTGAGCAAAAGAATGCGCCTAAACAGCCGAACGGGAACGCGGTCAATAAACCGGCTGTGAACGCTGGAAAATAAAATAGGGACTTGACCGAACGTAAGACAAACAACTCGATCCTCGTCCTCGCCACCCTCGGCGTGTACCTCGGCCTTGTGCTCGTCGGCGGTGCGAGTCAGATCGAGGCGCAAACGGCGCAAACAGTGAGCCGATCATTAATAAGCGGCCGCTCGTGGCTTTCGCAATTGAGCTAAACGATAAGATCAAAAACGACGCCATTGATCTCGAAGCCCCGTTCTCGGTCGAGATCACCGGCACTTTGGACGACCAGGGAAGGTTCGAATCGAAGACGTTTAAGAACGCCCGGATCACTGGCAATCAGACTTCAGCTGAGATGGGCGTGCAGGCAATCCGCGCCATAGAAGGGAAGCGGGTATCTGCAGTATCTCTCTGCGATCTCTGTGAAATCGACGACCGTACGCTTGGAACAAAACGATTCTGAGTTCAAATTCGAAGTTTTGCTGGTCAATGAAGCAGAAACTCGGGCAAAGAGCATCCGTAGTGCTCTCGATATGATGCTCGTCATGGCTTCCACGAGTTTGGAAAAAAGGCCGACGCGGATGATGACGACAGGGCCACGCTGGCCGTCTTAAAATCAGGAACCGTGAAGTCAGAAGGCAAGACCGTGGCATTGGTTTTTCATTTGCCAAAATCCGAGTTTCACGAAATGATAGTTAAGAGCCTAGCTAAGCAAAACCGATCGTGAACGTGCGTAAGACAAACAACTCGATCCTCGTCCTCGCCACCCTCGGCGTGTACCTCGGCCTTGTGCTTATTGGCGCGACGCCGCAGGTGCTTGCACAGGCGGCGATGACCCGCGAGTTCAACGTCAAGGACGAGATCGAGCACAAGGACGATCTCGACACCAAACCTGACAGCGAAAAGGCACTCGAGCAGCTGGCCGAGACGATAAAAGACGTTTACGGCGGGGCGACCGAGGTCTCGCAGGATCATCTCGATCTCGTAAACGAGGGCCGATACGATTTCAGTTACTACGTTTCGATCAGGCCGAACGGAACCGCGAGGTATCGCGAGCCTGCCGAGAACAAGAGCGACCTGGTAACCAACGCAAACCGCTATTTCGTTCCGTTGCGGCGGCTTTACGACACGATACTTTCCCGCTCGGACGATTGGCACGACCGGTTCTTGGTCCAGTTCGTTCTGGGTCAGAACGACGCTACATTCACATTGACCGTAACCGCGGCGGACGCTCAGTCCGCAGCCGGTTCAGCCTCGTCATACGAAAAGGCTCTCGAACGTAAACGTTCCATCGAAGCCAATCTTGTTCGCTCAACGATCCTCAGATCCACCGAGGTCACCGCCAAAGACGACAAGATCGTCATCGTCACACACCTTCCCCGAGCCGGCCTCGATCCGCTGCTAGCCTCAGACGCAAAGTAGCGGCGAGCGGATCGACCAATAAGCTTTCCCTTTTTACTCGCCATTCCTTTAGGCATATTCGCGTGTCATTAGCCCATACATACGTGTGGGTCGCCGACACCAGAACACAGAGGAGATCATGGCAGTTAACAGTTTTGCAGATAAGTTAGTTAAGAAAATATTCGGATCGTCGAGCGACATTTTTCTCAAAAACGTCAAAACGACCGTCCAGGAGATCAATGATTGGGAGCCGAAGATCGAAAAGCTCTCGGATGACGAGCTTCGGGCTCAGACCGCAAAATTCAAACAGACTATCGCCAACGCTCTCGAGGGCATCGACGATAAGGAAGAACGCCGAAAGGCGGAGCAGGCGATCCTGAACGAGATATTGCCCGAAGCATTTGCGACCGTTCGCGAGGGTTCGCGACGTGCGACCGGAATGCGGCACTTCGACGTGCAGTTGATCGGCGGTATCGCTCTGCACCAGGGCCGCATCGCTGAGATGCGCACCGGCGAAGGTAAAACGCTCGTTGCGACGCTTCCGAGCTACCTCAACGGCCTCACCGGCCGGGGCGTACACGTCGTGACGGTCAACGATTATCTCGCGTCACGCGACGCCGAGTGGATGGGCAAGATTCATCGTTTCCTCGGCTTGACGGTCGGCTGTATCCAGAACGATATGGACGACGTCGAGCGAAAGGACGCTTACGCGTGCGACATCACATACGGAACGAACAACGAGTTCGGCTTTGACTACCTGCGTGACAACATGAAGTTCGATGTCGACTCGCTTGTCCAGCCCGACCACTATTTCGCGATCATCGACGAGGTCGACTCGATCCTCATCGACGAAGCGCGAACGCCCCTTATCATTTCGGGTGCTTCGGACGAGGCGACCGACAAATACTACACGGCGAACCAGATAATCCCGCAGCTCGAACTCGGCCACAAGGACGAGGAGACCAAGGTCACGACCGGCGACTATCTGCTCGACGAGAAGAACCATTCGTCTGTTCTGACCGAACACGGCGTTGCTAAAGCCGAGCGGCTGCTTGGCGTCTCGAACCTCTACGACCCGTCAAACATGGACATGCTCCATTGCGTCGAGTCGGCTCTCAAGGCCCACACTCTACAAACGCGACCATCACTATGTCGTCCAGGACGGCGAAGTGATCATCGTTGACGACTTTACGGGCCGCCTGATGCACGGACGCCGCTGGTCGGACGGACTCCATGACCAGGCCGTCGAAGCCAAAGAAGGCGTCAAGATCGAGCGCGAGAACCAGACGCTCGCCACGATCACGCTGCAGAACTATTTCCGCATGTACGAAAAGCTCGGCGGCATGACCGGTACTGCCGAGACCGAAGCCGAGGAATTCAACACCGTCTACGGCCTCGACGTGGTCATGATCCCGACCAACATGCCGATGATCCGCAAGGACTCGTCGGACATGATCTACCGCACGCTTCCCGAGAAATGGGACGCGGTCATCGAGGAGATCCAGGAACTTCACGGCCGCGGCCAGCCCGTGCTGGTCGGTACCGTTTCTGTCGAGAACTCCGAAGTTGTCGCCGAAAAGCTGAAGGGCCTGGGTGTTCCGCACAAGGTCCTCAACGCGAAATACCACGAGCAGGAAGCCGAGATCATCGCCCAGGCTGGCCGAAAGGGCGCGGTCACGATCGCGACCAACATGGCCGGCCGTGGTACCGACATTCTGCTCGGAGGCAACCCCGAGGCTCTCGCCCGTGACTATCTGAAACGGATGGAGATCAATCCGGACGAAGCGACGCCCGAGCAGTTCGAAGAACAGCTCAAAAAGGCCAAGGCAGTCGTCGCCGAGGAACACAAAGAGGTGACCGCCGTCGGCGGACTGCATATTCTCGGCACCGAGCGGCACGAGTCCCGACGACGCATCGATAATCAGCTTCGCGGACGCGCCGGTCGCCAGGGCGATCCGGGTTCGTCGAGGTTCGTGCTCTCGCTCGAAGACGACCTCATGCGTATCTTCGCCGGCGATAAGGTCCGCTCGATGATGGAGTGGCTCGGCATGGAAAAGGGTGTCGCCATCGAGTCCAAGACCGTTTCGCGTCAGATCGAACGTGCTCAAAAGGCCGTCGAGGCCCGCAACTTCGAGACACGCAAACACGTGCTCAAATACGACGACGTCATGAACCGCCAGCGAGACCATCTACGGGCTTCGCCGCCAGTTGATGTTCGAACCCGAGCACCGCGAATATCTGCTTGGCGACAACGGCGTCGCCCGCGACCTGCTCCGAGACCTGACACACAGTTTTCTCTCGGATGAGGTAACCCCCGACAAATGGGACATTTCGACCTATGCGGCCGAGATCGAGAGCATTTATGCACTCGACCCTGCCCGCGATGCCGATGTCGATTTCAAGGTCATGACCCCCGACGAGATCGAGGCAAAGGTCTGGGAAAAGGCGTCGGCCAACTACGCCGAAAAGGAAAAATTGGCCGGCGGCGAGTCGCTTCGTGCATACGAGCGTTACATAATGCTCAACATCATCGACTCGCAGTGGAAGGACCACCTGCTGTCGATCGACCACGTCAAACAGGGCATCGGTCTTGTCGGATACGGCCAAAAAGACCCGCTTGTCGAATACAAAAAGCAGTCGTTCGACATGTTCCAGGACATGCTCGACCGCATCGACACAAACACGACCAAGGCACTCTTCAACCTCGAGATCGTCTGCAATATTCCCAGGACGAACGCGAAGAACGTCTAAAGAGCGACGCTTGAACGTCGCCGACAAGGACCGGTAGAAAAGGTGCCATGGAAAGGAAGCGTGCCCAAAGTTGCGCGGTGATGATTCTCCGACAAGCAGCCACACTACACTAACGGCATGGCGTTCCGACTGGCAGGAATTAAAAGCGGACGGAAAGATGGCCACCGAAGAATCGATCGCCGGGGCTAGGCTGATCACATTTACGCCTGCGCCACACCGCTATCCTACGTCCGCGACACTCCAGAAGATGAAAAAGCTCCAACGATCCGTGTTACTGCGGCTCAGGGAAGAAATTTAAGAAGTGTCACGGCGCGGGAGCCTAACGCAGAAGCCCACATTCTATTATCGGTGTTACGTACCTATCGGAATAGAAAAAGGCGGTCCATTGCCGCCTGACTTCATGATCGTTTCCAAAGACTCTGATATAAATGGATGCCTAAAGTAATTTGGCTGCGTCTGAACACTAAGAAGACGTGTCGTCCCTGCGTCGCCCAGAACCAGCGTTTAAGGATCTGCAGTCAGCGACCGTCGCGTTTTATCCATGTATCGGTAAATCGCAGCCTGAAGTCATATGCGACGCCTTTATCGTCTTTTCCCTTTACATGATTGACGCCGGTGACGATAGCGGTGTTGCCGTCGATCCGTATATCTAGCTGGGAAAGCTCGTTCCAGTCGTCACCTCCCGGGGCCTTTATTATCGAGGCGATGTCCTGCTCCTTGTTCGTCAAGGCGCCGTCTTTGCTGCTTACACTCGTATAGTCGGCCGCGTAGTACTTGTCGAACCACGCCTTGTCGCGCTTGATCGCCGCGTCATTCCAGTCATGCTCGAGATAGCCAAGGATCATCGCGTCGTCCATTTCGTGGCCGGCATTGCTGACGACCTGCCATTTCCCTCCTCGCTTTTCAAGGAAATGAATGCTGCGTGTCCAGAAGGTCTCGGGTTTGCCGCCGGTCCCTTCCGGCGTCCAGATGATGTTTCGGTGTGTGATCGTGGCGGAATTTGGCGTGCAGCTAATGACATAGCTGTCATGAGTGATCTTGTCCGCCTTCGCCGGATTTGCTCTGTTCTGATCGAATGCCTTCATCGTGCCTTCGATAGTCACGGCCTTGTTCTGCATGCCCGGCAGGCCGACATAATCGTCCGCGTAGATGTTCATCAATGCGGACTTATCGCCGTTTTCGCCGGCAGTTCCCCACGCGCGGTCAAAGGCCTCAAGGGCCTTTTTGTCACCGTCGCTGCACTGACCCGCCGCCACCAAACTGGCCGTAGCAGTGATCATCAATATCAGTAATATTTTCTTCATGTTCTTCCTCTTCTTGAAATTGAAACAAACCTCGCGCCGTTTTTGGCGGTTGGCAACATCGCAAGACGGCCAACCCGCTCACCGCGGGCATGGCTTCTGAGTATGGTGACGAATCTTACGAGGAATCAGGTCAACTGCCGCACCGAGACGCAACTGACCGCTCGTTTAATGCCGAGGGAAATTGATCGGGAGGACCTCAATACTTATACGTTGGAAGTCGGCGATAGTCAACCGACCCGCCCGGATACCGTTCGATTCAGATTTTCTGCAAGTCGAGCTCGCTTCGTTCGTTCAATTCACCGGATGGGAAAAAGCATCTGATCCCAGACGAAACGGCTTTGGAGCCGATCGCTAAAAAGGAGAGTTGTCATGAAGAAGTCGATCTTTGCAGCCAGCTTAGCACTTGTTGCCGTCGTTGCGGTGCTTTCATATTCTCGTTTCGCCTCGGTTACCAAGGCCGGTCCCGATCCCGTTCCGCCGACGGCAGAAAAGCCGGGCAAAACAATGCCCGCATTCGGGTCTGAGGACGAACTCAAGGCCCAGCTTAAGAAGTCACGTGAGAAACAGCGGCAAGGGCCGCAGGTCGTCTCCGGCGCAGCCAATACGTCAGCGGATTCCGCCGCCGCGCCGCCGAGCGTCGCGAAATCCGAGGCAAAACCCTCGGCTCCCGGCAAGGACGACGAATCGATAACGAACACACAAACCGCCGGCGTCGACGAAGGCGGCATCGTCAAGGTACACGGCGACCATCTTGTCATCTTGCGTCGCGGACGGCTGTTTACCGTAAAGATCGGCGATAACGCTCTCAAGCCTGTTTCCTCTGTCGACGCTTATCCTCGGGATCAACCCCAGCAACGACTGGTATGACGAAATGCTGATCTCCGGCAATACGATCGTTGTCGTCGGCTACAGCTACGGCCGCGGCGGTACCGAGATCAACCTTTTTGACATTGGCGAGCAGGGCAGCCTGGCTTACCGATCGACCTATCATCTGCGTTCAAATGACTACTATTCGTCACGAAACTACGCGAGTCGTCTGATAGGCACCAAGCTCGTGTTCTATACGCCGCGCAATACCTCGGTTACTCGGAAGATCCCGTTCAGCAGTTCCCGGCATTTCGCAAGTGGCACAAGGGCGCCGCGAATGACGAATTTCGCCCCGTCGTTTCGCCGACACGCGTCTATCACGCCGCGGTTTCAGACGATCGGATTTCGACGTCTGCGTTGCATACGGTAACAGTCTGCGACCTGGCGTCCCGTGACGTGACCTGCCAAGGGTCAGCAGTGCTCGGGGCGCCGGGCCGCGTCTTTTATGTCTCGCAAAAGTCGGTATATGTATGGACGGCCGGCTGGTTTCGTGGCGGGCGATCAGAGTCGCGTTCAATGCTCTACAAGATGCCGCTTGACGGCTCGGCACCAAGTGCTCTCGGCGTTGCAGGTGCACCGGTCGATCAGTTCTCGTTCCTCGAGAGCGATGACGAACAGTTGAATGTCATCGTTCGCGGTGACGGCCGCGGCGAACAGATGTGGAACGGGGAATATTCCATCGGTGAGGTTTCGCTCTTCCGCGCCAAAGCCGACTCGTTCTCGGACGGCAGCACGAACGCCTCGATCGACGACTATCGTTATCTGCCAAAACCCGACGGATACACATTCCAAAACCGCTTTGTCGGCGACTACGTGCTCTACGGTACCGGCAACGGCTGGGGCCGACAGACAGTCAAGAACGCCTCCAACTTATACGCCGTGAATTGGCGAAATGCGACAGTCTCGTATCTCACGGTCGATCACAGCGTGGATCGCATCGAGCAACTCGGAAATGCGGCCATAGTCGTCGGTATCAATGGCAGCGACCTTTATTTTTCACCGGTCAAATTGGGCAAGCGGCCCGAGGTCAAAGACCCGTATGTCCGAAAGAACGCGTCTCAGGGCGAGCTTCGCAGTCATGGTTTCTTCTACAAGCCGGACGACGAGAACAGCGGTATCCTCGGCCTGCCGATCGCACGCGAAGGCCGGAGCGGTTACCGACATTTGCTGGAGGACTCGGCAGCGATAGTTTTCCTTAGAAACGAAGGCCTGAATTTCGATAACATCGGCGAACTGGAAGCAAAGAACGGTTCATCCAGCGACGGTTGCCGGGCGTCGTGTGTCGACTGGTACGGCAACGCACGGCCGATCTTCTTACGCGGGCGTATCTTCGCCCTGCTCGGCTACGAGATCGTGGAAGGCCGACTAAACGACGGCCGCCTGGTCGAATCGCGCCGCGTGAACTACTCACCGAGAGGCAGCGTAATCGACCGCTCCGAGGACTGAATAAACCTACGGTCGCAATGGTTGGAAATAATGAAGCCGGGCTAATAACCCGGCTTCATATGATCAAACTGCACCTGGGGCGTTTACAACGTTGCCAGTTGCCAGCGCCGGAGGTTTTGCCGTGTTCGCGGCGGCGGTGTTTGAATTAGCCGGCTTGGCAGTGTCGGCACCGGCCTCGATCTTGGTCGCTTGCGCGCTGACCTGCTTCCAGCCGTCCTTGGTCTTTGAGTAGACCTGCGTCACTCGGTAGTCGCCGTCAGCGGGTTTGCCCTTATTCGTACCCTTCATCGTGAGCTTGGCGATGGCGACTGCACCAGTACCCTCAGGATTGACACGGATGTTGGCGTCGCTGTAGCTGAATGCAGTGTATTTTGCATCACCTGAGCGCAAGGAGGCTAGGCGCTCAGCGCGGTTCTGTACAGAACCGTCGATGTTAACGAGCATGTAGTTCTCGCTGTAGATCTTCTCCATCGCGTCAGCGTCATTCTTGGCAAGCGCCGCGGCGGCCGTATCCATTAATTTCTTGATGTCAGCTTCGACGGCCTTGGGGTCTGCCGCTGCCGTCGAGTTGGCAGTATTTGCCGCATTGGCCGCGTTCGTCGCATTCGCGGGTTTATTCGCCGAACCCTGATCGCCGCACGCGGCAAGCAACGCGGCCGCCGCAACAGTCATCGTCAAATAGATAAACTTCTTCACGTTAGTCTCCTCCTAGAGATCCCGATGCTAACCCTGCGAGAAGACCCAGCCAACGCCGCATCGACAAACGACGGCCGACTCGCGAGTATCCTGATTGTTTCGATTACGTCAGTATTTATACGTGTGAGAGGACCGTGTAGTCAAGGCCCCATTCACGGAACTTCGGCGGCTAATTTGCGTATCCGGCCTTCGAGTTCATGTGCTATCTCGTCTGCCGGCTGTTCGGACTCGAATTGGACGGGTTCTCCAAACCCCACGTTTACGATGCCAGGCGGTGCAAATCCGCGCTGACCTGACGCTCGCAGCTTGTAAAGCCCGGTAATGGCGACCGGTACGACTGCGGCTTCGAGACCGGCGGCAAGTATTCCGATGCCAGCCCTGAACCGCCCGATCTCACCGTCCTTGGTGAGCTCACCTTCGGGAAAGATCAAGACATTGTAGCCGCGATCCATCGCTTCGCCGGCAAACTCGAAGCTCCGGCGAAAACCGCTCTGTCGGGGAAGTGGAAAGACGTTGAAAAACGTCACCGCCAGCCAGTACGTGAAAAACCATCGGATGCGTTTGACGATCCCGATCCCAGACGGCGGATGGAGATATGCCCGCAGCCGCTCGCCGTCCATCGCGATCGCAAGATTCCGTCTGAATTTTGCCGGCATTGCCGACATTACCAACGCCGGATCGACGTATGTGACGTGGTTCGCCGCAAACAGGACCGGCATACTGACGCCGTCCAGGTTGTCGCGGCCACGACGATCGACCCGGCCCAGAATTCGCGTTATAGGATAAATGACGAGTTCGTAAAACACCGGCCTGATCCACGAGACGGGAAACTTCAGCGGCCAGGTCGGAAACTCGAAACGCGGGGCATCGTTATCCGTTGGCTCGTCGCCACGGACCATCTTTTCGATATCTTGAACTGTCGTCGCCTCGTTGAATGATCGCTCGTCGAGGTCTATCTGATAACGGTCCTCGATGGCGCTCATTAGCTCAACACGGGCAAGCGAGTCGAGCGCCAGGTCGCTTCCCAGACGAGCATCGGGCCGCAGGTTGCCCTTACCTACACTCATCACCTTTGTGATCGCCGCCGCGACGCCCGAGACTGCCGAGCCGATGACAGCGCGTTCCTTGTCCGCGATGGCTTCGACGATCAGGTTCTTTCGGACCTTGTGTGTCGCGGTCCTGGGCAGGTCAACGTCGGGCCACTCGATCCAACGGCGTATCCGCTGAAAGTCCGCGAGGCCGGCGTTAGCACGAGCGATCACCTCAGTGGCGTTGCTGCCCGGCCGCAGAACCAGAGCGGCATATGGCTCCGGCCCACCTGGACCGTCAAAACCGACCACCGCGGATGCGATCATTTCGGGCTGTTCGTTCAACGCGGTCTCGAGATCGACCGGGTAGACCTTTAGCCCCGCGGCAGTCACGATCACATCCTTCTTTCTACCTTTGAAATAGAGGCGGCCGGTTTCGTCGAGTTCGCCGACATCGCCGGTTGGGAGCCACTCCGAGCTTTCGCGCGCGGCGGCCTCGCCCCAGTAGCCAGGCGAGATGTTCTTGCCGCGAACCATTATCTCTCCGCCGTCACCGATCCTGATGTTCTCTTGGCCTGCGAGGATCTGTCCCAGCGATCCGCGCCGTGCCGAGAACGGATTGTTCAGACTAACAAGAGCGGCGGTCTCGGTCATGCCGTAGCCCTGGACAACGGCGTATCCGAGCCGCCGCCAGAAACTTTCCGTTGACTCTTCGAGCGTCGCGCCTCCGGTAACAAAACTCAGGAACTTGTACCCGAACATCCGGTGAACACGCCGGTATCTCCACATGGCGGCTGGCCACGAACGCTCCTTTTCCATGCTATGTCGAAGCCACGTCGATTCGCCTCGAGATTCATACTCGCGCTCGATCTTGCTTTTGAGCGTTTCCAATATGCGGGGCACGACGGCAGCTATCATGACGCGCTCGCGTTTGATCGTGCCTATTATTTCGGACGGATTGAGCCTTGACTGAAAGACGACCTCAGCACCCAGCATCTTCGGCAAGAAGATCCCCATCATCTGCCCGAAAACGTGACTCAATGGCAGCAGGCAGAGGATCTTGATCGGATCGACGATAAATTTCCAGCGAATATATTTACCGATCTCGCGTTCCATCGGTTCGAGGTTCGCAAGCAGATTTTCGTGCGTCAAGATGACGCCTTTCGGTTCAGCAGTAGTGCCGGATGTGAAGATGATCTCGACAGTATCGGTCGGCTCCGTCGGAGAGGATCTATGAATAGGTTCGGCCGAGCGTCCGCCTGCAGTTTCGGGAAGCGCGGCTAGAAACAATAATGGAATATCGAGGTCCGGGGATTCGACCTCACGGCCAACTAGGAGCAGTTTCGGCTCCGTCTTATCACGAACTCTTTTTACAAAATCAGTTGCGCTCTGTGGATCGAGCGGCACGGCGATCGCTCCAAGCAGGATGAGAGCGTGGAATACCGCGACCCACTCAGGCGAGTTTTCGGCAAAGATCAGGACTCGGTCACCGCGGCCGACTCCGCGAAACTCGAGTTCCCTGGCGATCTGGTTCGCGGTCAGGGATATTTGACGATAGCTCCAACTGTGTCGTCTGAGACGCGGCCGGTGACTGAACGCGATCTCATCGCGCCGCCGTGCTTCTTCGCTGATCAGGTCGTACAATGTCGCACGCATAACGTGCAACTCCTACTTGATCCGTTTGAGACTGCCCTGCCCGCTGATCTGACGGTTTCCGGCGACCTTTTCCATCTGAGCCATCGCCCGCAAGAGATTCTCACCGAGCACCTTTCTTACATCAGTTTCGCTGTAGCCGCGGCGCAACATCTCGTAAGTGACCAGAACGAGGTCTTCCGCCCCATTCATCCCGGCGGGCAGGAACGGAACACCGTCAAAATCGGAGCCGATCCCAACGGCGTCGATTCCGGCGACCTGTTTGATGTGGTCTATGTGATCGACGATCGTCGTATACGGAGTCACATAGATCGGATTTGCCGCCATCAGCTGACTCAAGGCCTGATTGAGGCCTTTTTTGTCGTCCTTGTATTTCGCCTGGATCGCGTCGATCTGCGGCTTCAGTCTTGCGGAGCGTTCGTTCTCTTCCTTGTTGGTCCGGGCATCGAGAAACGACGGGTAAAAGTTGACCATGATGACGCCGCCGTTTTTTGCCACGCGTTTGAGCACAGCGTCCGAGATATTTCGCGTGTGATCGTTCAGCGCCCGTGCGGACGAGTGCGATGCGATGATTGGCGCTGTCGAGATATCGAGGACGTCGTTCATCACCTTTTCCGAAACGTGCGAAATGTCGATGAACATCCCTAACCGGTTCATCTCGCGAACGACCTCTTTGCCGAAATCCGAAAGCCCGTTGTTCTTTGGCGCGTCGCGATGAGCGTCGGCCCAGTCGTGTGTGACGTTATGTGTCAATGTCATGTAACGAACGCCGAGGCGATAAAATTCGCGAAGTGCCGACAGCGAGTTCTCGATCGCGTAACCGCCCTCGATGCCCATGAGCACACACATTTTGCCGGCGCGCTTTGCCCCTCGGATCTCGGCGGCCGTCGTGCACAACGTCAATTGGCCTGGATGACGTTCGGTTTGGCGATATGTCGCATCGATCATATCCATCGCACGCGGCATCGCTCGCCCGGCCTTCCACGTGTCGCCGCCAACGTAAATGGAGAAAAACTCGCCCGTCAGCCCGCCTGCCTTGAATCTGCTCAAGTCCGAATGATATGGAGTCCCATCGGTCAGGTGGATCTGTCCGGTACTTGGCGTAGCCAGGTCGTAGTCGTCATCGGCCATCGGCGAAGGGATGTCGTTATGGCCGTCGATAACAATGGCTTTGCGATGTAAAGCAAGGGCCTTTGCCCAAAGCTTCGTATCGGCGCCCTGAGGCATGGTCTGAGCCGTCACGGCGCCGCACATGGCAAAAATGAACAGGGTGGTCAGGATCTTCTTCATAAAAATTCGTCGTTATTTGAGACTTTGAGGTAGTTTATCGCGAGAATGTCAGAATCACTAAGCCCAACTGGTTCGATCCGCAAGCAAAAAAAGAGTGGCAGGCTAACCAAAGGAAATGCTACTATATCAACGGATAAACATCGTTTATCCTATTTCTGGATCCATCCGAACCGCGCACGTTCTCCAGACCCCCATAATATCTCTTCTATTTACAGAGTTTACGCATAATCGCCTACTCGCATCTCAGAATTCGATCTGTAGATCAAACTTAAGGTCTCGCCGTCGATAATGGCAGAAAAAGCTCGAAAAACGACCGTCGACCGATCCTCGGACGGGCCTCGTCGAACATTCCGAACACGACGTCTTGCAAGGCCCGCGGATAGCACGGCGGCGGCTGATGATAGAACTTTCAGGAAGTTCATTGAGAACCTGCCCGTAATGTTCTATGCGGTCGAGCCCGTGCCGCCTCATAAGCCGATCTATATCAGCCCGACGCTGGAACGATTTGGATACCCGTTGACCGAGTGGCATTCCGATCCAAACATCTGGGACCGCATAATCCACGAAGACGACCGTGATCGGGTGCTGGTCGGAACGCGCGCCGCGATAGCGGCGGGCGAAGGCATCGACTTTGAGTATCGTGTAGTTGGTGCTGACGGCTCGATCTTCTGGGTGCGGGATCGTAGCTGCTTTATCAAGGACAAGCGCGGCAAACGGCTCTGCTGGCAGGGCGTGATCCTGGACGTTACCGAGCGAAAAGTCGCAGTGCTGGAACGCCAGCAGCGCGAGAAACTCTACCGTACGCTGGCACGCCACATACCAAAAACTGCAGTGCTTCTGTTCGATCGCGATTTTCGCTATCACCTGGCCGAAGGCGAACAGCTCAAAAAGCACGGCCTCACTAAAGAGATGCTTGAGGGCTATACCCTCAGGGAAGCCTTTCCGGCCGAAGTGTTTGAAGAATGGTCGGCCTATTATCAGCGCGCGCTGGACGGCGAAATGATCGAGCTCGAAACAGTGACCGAGGAGGGCTGTTACGAAATATATCTTGTCCCGGTCCGCGACGAAGACGGGAAGATATTTGCCGGCATGGCAATGTGGCAGGACATTACCGACCGTCAACGCACCGCCGAAGCATTAAAGGACAGTGAAGCACGGTACCGACAGTTGTTCGAGAATGCGAGCGACGTCATTTACGTTCACGATCTCGCCGGAAATTATATTTCGATCAACGAAGCCGCCGAACGTATCTTCGGGTACACGCGTGAAGAAGCTCTGTCGATGAATATGTCCGATATCATCGCGCCCGAGCACGCAAAGCTGGTAAAACGAAACCTGGCCAAAAAGATAGCTGGCGCGACCCGTCAGACCGTTTACGAGGTCGAATGTCTCCGCAAGGATGGGAAGCGTATCACCCTTGAGGTCAACAGCAGTATTATCACGCAGGGCGACGTGCCCGTCGCCGTTCAGGGCATCGCCCGCGACATAACCGAGCGAAAGCGTGCTCAGGAACAGAGCCGTAAAAGTGAGGAACGATACCGCGACCTGTTCGAAAATGCGAATGACCTTATCTACACACACGATCTTAACGGCAATTTCACATCCTTAAATCGAGCAGGCGAACGGATCACGGGCTACACCCGCGACGAAGCCGTCAAAATGAACATCGCTGACGTCGTCGCTCCCGAATATCTCGAGGCGGCACGCATGATGACCGCCCGAAAGATCGAAGAAGAGCGGCCGACGACATACGAGCTCGAGATCATCGCCAAAGACGGGCACCGCGTATTTCTCGAGCTCAGCACTCGGCTTATCCAATCGGGCGGAGTGCCGGTGGGCGTCCAGGGTATTGCCCGCGATATCAGTGAGAGGCGGCTTACCCAACAGAACCTTCACAATACCGTCTCGCTTTTCGCCTCGACCTTTGAATCCACGGCCGACGGTATCATAGTGATGAGCCTGGACCGCGAGATCGTCACTTGCAACAATAAGTTCGTCGAAATGTGGGACGTTCCGACGGGAATGATCGACGGTCGATCAGGCGAACGGTTGGTCAGCCACATATTGAGCAAGCTCCGCTATCCTGAGGAGTCATTGGAAAACATCGAACGCCTTTTTGCCGATCCTATGGGAACGACGACCGAGGTACTGGAACTGCTTGACGGGAGGATCTACGAGCGTTACTCCCAACCACAGTTCATGAATGGCGAACCGGTCGGCCGTGTGTGCTGTTTCCGCGACATCACCGAACGAAAGCTCGCCGAGGAGAAAATGCGCCACTACGCGCTGCACGACACCTTGACCGAGCTGCCGAACCGTGTCGAGTTCATGAACCAGCTCCGCCAGGCGGTCGAACGCGGCGAAGGCAACGAGTACGCCAAATTTGCTGTTCTCTTCCTCGATCTCGATCGTTTCAAGGTGATAAATGACAGTCTCGGGCACGCCGTCGGGGACAAACTGCTTGTCGCCATCGCCGAACGCCTCAAGGCATGCGTTCGTCCGGGTGACGTAGTCGCGCGCCTGGGAGGCGACGAATTTACCATACTTCTGAATCGGAGCGGAGACGAACGCGAAGTGACGCGCGTGGCCGAACGCCTGCAGCTAAAGATCTCGGAGCCTTTCAAGATCGATAACTACGAGGTATTCACAACCGCCAGCATAGGTATCATTGTATCGAGCAAGAGCAAGCGTTCGCCCGAAGATTTCCTGCGGGATGCCGACGCGGCAATGTACCGAGCCAAAGAGTCGGGTAAGGCACGTTACGAGGTCTTTGACCGCGAGATGCATGTTCGCAATATGAACCTGCTGCAGGTCGAGACCGACCTTCGCCATGCGGTCGAACGACACGAGTTCGAGGTCCTTTACCAGCCGATAGTTGAGCTTTCCAGCGGCCGCGTTGCCGAATTTGAGGCCCTCATTCGATGGCGGCACCCGAAACACGGAATGGTCTCGCCTAACGAATTTGTCGGCGTTGCCGAAGAAACGGGGTTGATAATCCAGATCGGCAAGTGGATATTGAACGAATCGTGCCGGCAGATCGCATGCTGGCAGGACAAGTATTCAATGCCGCTTTCTGTCAGCGTCAATCTCTCGGCCAAGCAGCTCATGCACCCGACACTCACCTCCCAGGTCAAAGCCGCCCTTCAAAGGAGTGGTCTTGAATCGCGTCAGCTAAAGCTGGAAGTCACCGAAAGCACCGTCATGGAGCACAGCGAAAAGTCGCTCAAGGTGCTCTCCGAACTCGACGAGCTGGGTGTTGCCTTATCGACGGACGATTTCGGCACCGGCTATTCGTCGCTGAGTTATCTGCAGAAATTCCCGTTCGAACGCCTCAAGATCGACCGCTCGTTCATCCACAGCATGGACGAGGACGAAAAGAGCGGAGCCATCGTCAAGACGATCCTCATGCTCGGCGAAAACCTCAGCATCGATGTCGTCGCCGAGGGCATAGAGACGCACAGCCAGCTCGAAAAGCTGCGAGCCCTTGGCTGCAAGGCCGGCCAGGGCTACTATTTCTCTCGCCCGATCGACGTCACCACCGCTGAACAGTACCTCATAAACGGCCCGGACATGTTCGGATTTGGCGAAAAACCGGGATTCCAGAGCCCAGGCCCGCTTATCGAGGTTTCGGACGTTCAGTAATTGGCGACCTGCCCCTTTTTCGCCCGGAATTTTGCCGACGACCATGTCGTCGATATCTCGTTGTTCCCAAAGGATCAGGAACAATCGATTTTCTACGGTCGTATTTCTCGCTGTAGTCCAAAGACCACATTCAGCGGGGGGCCTGGCAATGTTGGGTAAACTTCTTCCCGAGAGACTCGATAATTCGTACCGAGGTTACAAGACAGCGCTTTGGCTCTTCGGACTGGTAATTGCCCTTCGGGGCCTGCAGAGCGTGATGATCATCGTCAACGGTCGTAATACGATACAGAATGCTGACGGCATTTCCCTCGACTCTTATCCGGCGGAAGCCGCTCAGACTTTGCAGGGCTTGTTCGCGCAAAACTCGCTTTGGCGGCTGCTCGTATCCTTGCTCGGCGTGGTCGTGCTAGCCCGCTATCGTTCAGCGGTCCCGTTGATGTTCGTCCTCTCGATCCTCAGCTACGTAGGCGCACAGGCCCTTTGGCAATTTATCCCACTTGTCCGTACTGGCCCGGCTCCCGGAACGACGGTAAACCTCGTCATGTTTGGCGTGATGGCAGTCGGCCTCGTCCTGTCGTTAATTGAAAGGCCGCTTAAAGTAACCAGTAATTAACGTCCGAGCGTTACCAATAGCGTTGCTTTCGCTGATATTCGAGCCCGGCGGATGGGAGTCGCGCCATTCTCTTAATTCTGACTCGCTACCTGATACTGTTCGAGTTTTCCGTTGGGCAGTTCGAATGTCCAAACGCGTAGGGTCTTCTTCGGAAATCGCACGATATAAACGCGCAGCGTCATTCCGCCTCGTAAGCTTTGTGACACCTGCGTGAACGAATCGGGCTTGCCGAAAGGAGCGAGGCTCGAGGCAAAATCTTTTAGCGCAATATCGCTGAAGTAGAAGTTGGCGTTGTCCGTGAACAATGACCGGTCGATCGTACCGTTCTGCAGGCCGTCGAAGATCTTTTTTGCCTGTTCGAGCTTGGCGGGTGTCGCGGCGTCGCCGGAGGAGGCGAAAAGCATCTGTGAGATACCGCCCGCGATCTGGCCCGAGGCCGACGCGGCGTCCTGGTTTGTGAGAACCACGACGGCAGCCCGATCGTCCGGGAAAACTTCGTTTTCAGCAGTAAATCCGGAGACCTCGCCGCCATGCGACAGCATGCGGTGGCCGCCCTGATTTCGCACGCTCACGCCGAGACCGTATCCCGTGTTGGTGCCGTTTACCAGCAAGGTATCTCGGCCGAATTCGCGATACGACGCGGGTTTTAGCAGTTTTTGTTCGATTATCGAAATGTCCCATTTTGCAAGCTCCGACGCCGGCATCGCCAGTTCGCCGGCCGCGAACAGCCAGCCCGGGCCTTCTTTCGGCGCCGGATGCAGAGGGCCGAGGGCGAAGCGATAGTAGCCGGTCGGATCGGTGTCGCCGAGACGTGCGGCGTCGATATTAGCGACACGGTCCATACCTAATGGCGTGAAAATCTTCTCCTGAAGGAACTGAAGCAGCGGTTTGCCCGATACCTTTTCGATGATGACGCCCGCGATCACGAAGTTGGTGTTGCTGTATTGCCACTTCGTGCCCGGTTCGAAATCGAGCGGGATCCGGGCCCACGTGTCCATGATCGACTTCGATGTCGTAGGTTTAAGCATGCCCGGCATCACATAATCCTGCGGCCAGTAGTCCTGATAGCCTGACGTATGCGAGAGCAATTGGCGTAGGGTGACGTCGTTCGCGCGGGTCAGATCGGGCAAATATTTGCCGACCTTATCATCGAGCGACAATTTGCCCTGTTCCTGTAATAGCAGCATCGCGGCCGCCGTGAACTGCTTGCTGATCGAACCAATGCTGTACCGCATCGACGGCGACGCGGGGGTTTTCGGCTCAAGACGAGCATCGCCGTACGCCTTCGTAAAAACGATCTTGCCGTCCTTTACGATCGCAACCGAAGCGCTCGGCACGCCGGTGGCGGCAAGCGAGTCGGCCGCGATCTTGTCGATACGGGCGATCTGTTCCGCGGAAAGTTGGTCCTGGCTATTCGCCTGCGACCCACAAACCAACAAAACAAAGCAGACAATAATGAGAGATCTAGATCTAAGTGACTTCATGAGTTTCTCCCTTAATCTTCAGGCGCGACGTTCTGATTTGCCGGTCGCGGCTTGGCATTCTTCACGTACTTATCGAACCAACTGATCATTTCGTACAGCACATGCTCGGTCGTCTCCTTGGCTCTGTAGCCGTGTGCCTCAAGCGGCAGCATTACAAGCCGTGCCGTGCCGCCAAGGCCATTAATGGCGGCGAACAGGCGTTCGGACTGGATCGGGAAAGTCCCCGTGTTGTCGTCAGCCTCACCGTGCGTCATCAGCAGCGGGTCCTTTATCTTATCGGCAAAGTAAAACGGTGACACGTTCGCGTATAGCTGCGGGGCCTCCCAAAAATTACGGCGTTCGCTCTGGAAGCCAAACGGCGTAAGCGTGCGATTATATGCACCGCTGCGGGCGATACCGGCGCGAAACAGCCGCGAGTGGGCAAGCAGATTCGCGGTCATAAAAGCCCCGTAACTGTGGCCGCCGACTCCCACGCGGTCGCGGTCCACGACGCCCATTTCCACACCCTTGTCGATCGCGGCCGCTGCCGAATCGACGATCTGTTTGACGAATGTGTCATTCACGGTCACGGGGTCGCCGACGATGGGCATCGTTGTGTCTGCGAGTACCGCGTAGCCCTCAAGAGCAAAGAAAAGCTCAGAATATCCGCCGATCTGTGTAAATCGATTCGTCGATCCGCTTACCTGCCCCGCCGTGGATGTGTCCGTGAATTCGAGAGGGTAGGCCCAGACCACCGCCGGCAGCCGCGTTCCGGGTCTATAGCCTGGCGGCAAATAGAGCGTGAACGAGAGGTCCACGCCGTCGGCCCGTTTGTATCTGACGAGTTGCTTGGTGATCCTGCGGAGCTGCGGCGACGGGTCCTTAAATGCCGTCAGCGGTTTCTCGCTTACCGCTTGATCGGCGCTGTTGCTTTGCGATCGCAGAAATAGGTTGGGCGGCTCGGCCGTCGACTCGCGGCGAATAATAAATTCACTAACCGGCACGTTCCCGGTCATTCGTCCTGTCGGTTTATCCAACAACGCGACGAATGACTCGTACTTGTCCTTGCTCGAGCGGAAGATCTCTGTGATCTGTCCGGTCTTTACGTTCATTCTTCGCAAAAACGGCCTGTCACCATCGGGCGAGGCCCCGTTTCCCGTAAGAAATATGTCGTCGCCGTCCTGACGAATGACGCCGCCCGCCCGTCTGGCCGTCATCACCGGTTGGCCAAGTTCGTTATAACGGTCACGTGTATTCAGGTCGGAGATCATCTTCACCGTGGCGGGATTGCGATAATCGGTAACAAAAACGCGTCTGCGGTTTGTGTCACGGTTGGTGTCGGCGAACATCATCAGCCCGTCCTTTTCGCCAAAGGTGGCACGGCCTTGGAATCGCTGCTCGACCTTTAATAACTCCTTGGCCGCGCCGGCGAACGGTGCGGCAAAGGTCATCAGATGGTCGCGCGGCGTCACCTTTTTACGAGGATCGCCGCCGTCGAGTGCCTCGGCCCAGATCAGAGTCGCGGGCTCGACGGGTATCCAGTTGACGCCCCGAGGGCCGGTCGGCACGGCTCCGTTCGGCAGATTGTCCTGCAGCGGACTGCTGGCAATGGTCGCGACCAACTTGCCGCTCAAGTCCCAAACCTCAATCTTGCGCGGAAAACGTTGGTATGGATACTGATACGAGAAAGGGCGCTCCATACGTTGGACCAGCACGTATTTTCCGTCGGGTGAAAAGTCCGCGTTGTCATTGATGCCCGGAGCACCGATCTCGCGGACCTTGCCGCTGATATCGATCAGCGCGATCTGCGAAGTACCGAAATATTCGAATAAACGCTCATCGTTCGGATTTTTTAGAAGGTCCTCGTACGTCACGATCGCGGACGTCTTGCCGGACGTCTCCTGAATGCTTGGCTCGGTCGGCGTGAGATGTTCATAGGACGGAGCGGGCCCGCGTTTGGACGGAACGAGCATCGCAGAGATCGTCTGCGAGTCTTCCCAACTGAAACCGCCAAGCGTCGTATTGAGCATTACGCCCTTTATCTGCTGGGCTTTGCCTGTTGCAGTATCGACGACCCAAAGCTGAATACCCGTCGGCGTAATGTTTGCGACAGCGATATGCTTGCCGTCCGGCGACCATTGTGTTGAGAAGAGTTTAGCGCCGGCCGGAAAGTCGACCGCCATTTCTTTGCCGTCAGACACGTTTTTCAGAGTCATTTTGAGCGAATATGGCTGCCGATGCAGGCCGTTCGTCATGGGATTTATGCGCAGCCCAGCGATCCGCAGCATCGGCTGTGCCAACTCGGCGATCGGCGGATAACGCAGCGGCTCAAGCAGCATGAGTTTGTCATGCGTAGGCGAAACCGAAGTCGTCGGGATCGCCGGGGCATTCAGCACATCCATTATTTCCTTCGGCGGTTGCTTATAACTGCCCTGGGCCGATGCCGAAATACAAAACGCCGCAAATAATCCCAATATCAACGCAAATCGACTGCCTCGTTTATTCATATTGCACCTGATCTTTTTATTTGATAGATATCCTTAACTTGTAGCTTGAGATCGATCCTTTCACACGGGCCGCGGCCCTCATCATATCGACACGGATCACATAATCGCCGTTAACCGGAAGTTCGCCTGTGTACTCATCCATATCCGACGCTCCCTCGAGATTGCGGCCATTCGGCAAAAGCACCGTGAAAACTGTCAGCTCATTGGTCCCGGTCACCCTTAGGTCAAGTGTCTGCCCGGCCGCGGCACGAACAATATAGTCACGAGCCTCATATCTGGTAATGGTGCCCCTCACGGTCACCGCGCTCGCACCACGGGGAAATCTGACCCGCACTTTTCTCTGGGCCGAAACATCGTTCGACACCAGCAATAGGAAAGCTGACAATATCGAAAAACATACCAACTTTCTCATTTTCTTGTCTCCTCTATGGATCGCTTTACCGACGGATCGGCAGACATGAATAGCCATCGAATATCTTCATATGACCACTTTGCTTTCATTTGATGGAAATTCGTAGTTGATAATTTGATATTGATCCTTTCCGGCGGGCTTCGGCACGCATCATCATGACCCGGATCTTGTAATCTCCATTAACAGGAAGCTTGCCGTTGAAATCACTCATCTCCGTGGCGCCTTCAAGATTGTCGCCATTCGGCAAGAACACTACGAACACAGTGAACTCGTTAGCCGTGGTGAGTTTCAATCCGATCCTCTGTCCGCCCGACGCACGAACGATGTAGTCACGGTAAGCGTAACCACGGATAGTTCCTCTGACGGTCGCTCCGCTCGTCCCGGCCGCAAAATTGACGCGTTCTCTTGTCTGAGCCGAAACATACACGGAAATCAGCAATACCGAACCTAATAATGTCGCGAACATCGTGAATTTCTTCATCCTTTTATCTCCTTAAAGTATCGATCACCCTGCCGGCGATCATCGGTATCACCTCTTTCTCGGTCGCATGATTTTCGGTAAAGATAACAAGTACGAATTTGAGCCCGTCGGCGGTCTCAATATATGCCGCATCATGACGGGTTTTGCTCGTCCAGCCAGCCTTGGACCACAGCCTGGCGTCGGACATTTTACGCTCGATCAGTATCCGGCCGGTAAAATCGTGGGCCTGATCGTCGTCGCCTTTGGGAGGGGCGAAGGGATCGCGTTTCAGGAGCCCCAGCATTTTCGACGTGCCGGCGCTACCAGCCACACGCCCGAGGACTATCTCGGCAAGCAGGCGGGCCGTTGCGTTCGTCGTCAGCATGTTCCGATTCTCACCGTGATAGTTGCGCGTCTGCTGCTCGACGCCGTAGGCGTCTTCGCAGAACGGTTTTTGATTGACGTTGATGTTGCGATAGCCGAGAGACGAAAAATAACGGTTGACGCGGTTGCGTTTGTATTGCCAGATGTCAAAGAGATTCTTAGGCAACTCAGCTCCGCTCGACGTGTCCGTGATGACGTCGAGTATGTACTGCGTCGCCTCGTTCGACGAATCGACGATCATGTCTCGTTCACCGCGTCGAAGCTCTTTCGTATCCGTGATCTTGCCGGCTTCGAGCTGCCGTTCGAGCGCCGCGAGATAGAACAATTTGACGACACTCGCCGGGTAGATCTTTTGCTCGCCGCGCACATTCGCCGTAGCCAGTCGCTGCGGGTCACGAAGGTCGATAAGCGTTACCGCCAGCTCTTCGGGTTTGTATCCTTTTGCGGACAGTTCTTTCAAAGTCGTCGCAACGATCTCATCAAGTGCTCGCTGAAGTTGCGGCGAGTTCTCGGTCTGAGGCGGTTTGTATCCGCGAGGCGCTGTGATCTCGCCTGATTTAGACATGTTCTGCCCTTTCAGCGCGGAAACACATAGGCAGATCAGCAGCAAACAAACTCTCAGCTTCACGGGTCGGAGCACTGGCTTTTCCTCTTCGAGACTTTTACCTTTGGCCGGTTCTAAGAGTATAAACGAAGTGCGTTTTGTAATACCAAGCCACCGACACCGAATGAGCGAAGAAAAGCTGATCCGCGGCATAGGACGCTGGGACCTGACCGCGATCGTGATAAATACCGTCATCGGAGCGGGCATTTTTGGGCTGCCGTCAAAGGGCTACGCGCTCATAGGCACATATAGTCTGCTCGCTTTGCTTATCTGCGCATGCATCATCAGCCTGATCGTGCTCTGTTACGCCGAGGTCGCCAGTCGTTTTCGCGAGACAGGCGGGCCTTACCTTTACGCTCACCGAGCATTTGGAGCGGGGCCCGCGTTCGGCGTCGGCTGGCTCAACTTCATCGTTCGCGTCACCACTCAAGCGGCGAACGTAAATTTGCTTGTAACGTATGTCGGCTTTCTGTGGCAGCCTGCGACTGACCCGTTCTCGAGGATCGCGATAATCGGAGTCGTCTGCGGCGGCCTGTTCCTCATTAATTTCCTCGGCATCCGCCAAGCCGCCGTCACGACGAACCTCCTGACGGCCGGTAAGCTGCTGCCGATGCTGATCTTTATCGTGGTCGGCCTCTTCTTTATCGAGCCGTCGCGGCTGACGTTCGGACCGTTGCCTCAATATTCGTCGTTTTCAACTGCCGTGCTGCTGCTCATCTACGCCTTTGTCGGATTTGAAAGCAGCGTAGTTTCGGCCGGGGAGGTCAAGGAGCCTCAGCGTGACTATCCGTTTGCCTTGATGGTGGGAATGGGTGTCGTAGCGGCGGTTTACGTGCTGATCCAGATCGTCTGCATCGGCACGCTTTCAACCCTCGCGACCACGGAGCGGCCGCTTGCCGACGCGGCCAATATGTTTATGGGCCCGATCGGAGCAAGCCTGATCGCCGTGGGGGCCACGATCTCGATCCTCGGAAATTTCAACACCGGCATCCTCTCCGGTTCACGGATCCTCTACGCCATGGGCGAACAGCGCGAGCTTCCCGTCGTTCTGGCGGCTACACATCAGCGGTTTCGGACACCATGGGTCGCTCTGGCCGTGGTCACCGTTTGTACCTTCATTTTTGCGGTAAACACCTCGTTCATCTCGGCCGTCGCGATCGCGACGATAACAAGGCTGCTGATCTACGCAACGACATGCCTCGCCTTGCCGATCTTTCGCCGCCGAGAAGACATGCCAAAGGCACCGTTCACTGTCCCACTGGGAGTTGTTGTCGCGGTCCTTTCCCTTCTGCTGATCGTATGGCTGTTGACGAATGTCGATTTCGCCAAGGAAGGTATTGGGCTCATCATCGCCCTTTCGCTCGGGTTAATATTCTTTGCAGCTTCCCGGCTGATAAACCGCTCAAACAAAGAGGAAGTCGTGGGATCGGAGGACGAATGATCCTTGATTTTGAAGGCGGGAAAAGGCCTTAAAAAACGCCTTCACCGAGAAAATTCTCTCGAATGTAAACGATCGTGTCCTGAAGCGTTTCCTGCGGATCTCGCGGTGCGAAACCGAGTTCCTCCTCGGCCTTTGACGAATCGAAATACCAGAAACACTCGGCCTGTTCGACCTCGTTCGGAGCGACGGGCGACGGTTTGCCCCAATTCTTGTAGATCGAGCTGATCATGCTCGAACCTGCCATCGCGAGTTTTTTCGGCACCTTTAGTCCCGGCGCCGCAATACCGCTCAGCCGCTCGAGACGGCCGAAGAACTGCTCGAATGTCATGTTTATCGCCCCGAGCAGGTACTTTTCCTGGTGTCGCCCTTTTTCGAGCGCCGCTATGAACGCCGCCGCCGCATCGCGGGCGTCGACAAAATTCAAGCCTCCGCCCGGGCAATAAGGTATCTTGCGGCCGAGGAAATCGAGCACGGGCTTGGTCGAACTCAAACGGTCGTCGTCAGGGCCGAGAAGCAGCGAAGGGTTCATTATCACCAGCCGCCGCCCCTCGCCGTCGAAGCTCTCCAGGGCCGTGCGTTCCTGATAGTACTTCGAAGCGTAATACGCCCATTTCGAAAACACGTCCACCGGCTGTGGAAACGTCTCATCAAATACCTGCTCGTCCTCGCTGACCGCGATCGTCCCGCTCGACGAAGCCAGGACCATAGTCTCAACACCAGCCTCTTTTGCTGCCTCGCACAGCAGCCGCGTGCCCTCGAGATGCACCCTGTTCATCGCCGCCGCGTCGTCATTGTCACGCGAGACCTTGCCCGCGAGATGAAATATCGCCGAAACATTCTTGCACGCCTTCGCCACGTCTTCCCGGTCGGTAACGGAGCCCTCGACGGCCTTGACGCCTTCATCCCGCATCCATTCGGGCACACGCGAGGCCATTACTTTGAGGTTACGCTCACCAGCCGCGAGAAACTGCCTCACAATGTGCGTGCCGAGAAATCCGGTCCCGCCGGTTATCAATATCCGCTTTTCGGTCTTTGTAATTGCTTTGGTCTTGGCCATTTTATTTAATCGCAGAGACGCTGAGATGCTTCAAAATCTGTTCACTACGCGTCGAGAGAACATAAATTTATTAATAGTCTTAATTTGCTCATGCCAAATAAGACAGTAGTTGAAACTCATGGACCGGTAAGATCCGCTCATCTCATTCAAATCGCATCTTCTACAAGCGGCCCCCGAGTCGAACCGGATGCCCTTGTACAGATCGGCATCGAAACCTGAGTCGAACCGACAACCTGCTTATTTCCATAAGACATACCTCATACGCCGAACCGGGTGAGCTCCCGGTGTTGAACACGATTCGTCTTCAGATCGAGCGTCTTCTTAACCGGACCAAAAAAGCAGATAAAAATACTTCAGCGTCTCGGCAAACCAGAAACTGTGCATATAGTCCGTCTTTTCCTTGGTCCGGACGTCCTTTAGTCCCGCGTACGCGACATCAGTGCGGCAATATTTGACGAGGTCGTCGAACATCGTCTTGCCCATGGCGAGATATTTCTGGTCGTGCGTCGCCCGGTAGAGATAAAACGTCGATTCGACGATCTCGGGCCGTAAGGGGTAGCCGCCGTGCTCGGTTTTGCCTGTTTTGTAGTTATAGACCTCGGGCTCGATGCCGTTCACCTGCCACATTTTGAAAAGCGAATCCTGATACGTCTTCGCGCGGTTGACGTCGCCGTCGAGCACGAGCACGGCCGGAAAGAACGCGTCGAGCGCGCCTGTCGTCGTCGCCGTTCGTTTGCCCGTATTCATGTCGGCGTGGCCATACCAAAGGTCGCCGGCTTGGTCGCACCGCTGCGGCTCAGCTTGCTCAGATTCTCGGTCTCGTCGGCCAGATATGTATGGATCTTCGCGATCGAATCTTCCCACATCGTGCGGCAGTCGTGTCGCCAAACAGCAGCGAGCATTTGATCAGGTACTCGTAATACGAGTCGATCCCGCCCGATAGATGGCTGTCCGGATTTGTCCATTTGCCGGTTGTGACGTCAATATTCTCGCCAACGAGCCCGATCTCGGACCGGCGTTTGTAGGTCTCGACGAGCGCACGTTTTGCCTTGTCGTAGAAGGCCTGTTTGCCGGTCAGTTTCGCGAGCGTGCCAAACTCGATGAGCAGCGTGCCCGTTTCGGCGGGGTTTGACACCGGATCACGCGTCTTGCCCGTTTTGAGATTTACGAATCGATAGGGCATGCCAGTCGGCGAGTCGAACGCCGGCAAGAGCCGCGTTCCCAGATCCTCGGCGAGCGTCAAAAGCCGCTTATCGCCCGTCATCTGATACGCCGAGAGCAACCCGCCAGCTCGCGGATCGTGATCTCAAAGACCTGTACCGAGATGTCCTTGTCGTAACTCAGGTTTTTCGCGATGTACTCGCGTGTCTCGTCGGCCTCTTTCTTAAACCCAAGCAAATACAACGAATCCAGCGAATCGACCGGCGTCATCAGTATCGTCGTCCCGTACCAGTCGCGGCACGTCTTTGAGATCGGCTTGAGGTCGTCGTGGCCCCAACAGTATTGCTTGTAACCGTTCCATGAATGCTGAAACTCGGCCTTGACCCGTTCGGCCATTTGTTTGGAGTCGACGGCTTGCCCCGCCGCCGCGAAACTCGAAAAAAGGACCAACGATAAGATCAGTATCGTTCGCATATTAGTCTAACTATCCATTATCAACTATCCACTATCCACTGAATGTTTAATCAGTTGGTAGTTATTAATCTCGATCACCGGCTCGAGTTTCCGTGTCCGCCGGCGTTCGGCTTTCCACGCCTTGCGGACGGCGGCAACGTCAAATTTGTCACGCCGGCCGTCGCGCATGTTCTCGATCTCGTGCTGTACGCGGGCGGCGATCAGGCGGTATGCCTCGGTGTTCGGGACGCCTTCGGTCATTTTGTGAAGTTCCTCGTATTCTAGAAAGCGGCCGACTTTGGCCCCGACCTTGGCACCGATGCTGCTGCCTTTGGGAATGACCGTTCCTTTGGGAAATGCCTCATACGTGCCCCAGATGTAAATGGGCAAAATGCCGATCTTCTGATTGAGCGCGAGATAGCCGATGATCGGCTTGAACTCAGCGATCTGGCCCGATTCCTGACGGCCGCCTTCGGGGAAGATCAATGCGTTATAGCCTTCATTGAGTATCTGCGTAACGTGACGCAGAGATTGGCGAAGCGAGCCGGTGCGCTCGATCGGTACAAGCGTCGTGAAATTGTTCATATAGGCACGCTTGTATTTTGTATCGAACCAATAGTCCGCCGCGGCGACAGCCACGGTCTGTTCGGCGACGTCCTTGCCGAGCGCTTTTTTTACAAGGCCGGTGTCGAGGTGCGACGTATGGTTCGGCGCGACTATAAAGTTGACGTGCTGCGGAACGTTCGCCTCGCCATCGATACGCGTTTTGAGAACGCCCTCGTACAGCGTGTCCTGGGCAAAGTCGACGAGCGAGTTGCCGATCCGTCGAACGATCGATGGAATGACGATCTCGTCATCTTCCTCTTTCTTCTCTTCGGTACGTGGCTCGTCGGCCAGTTTCTTCGATTTATCGACCCGTTGAACGGCTGTCAGCAGTTCACGGACCGACTGGACCTCATTTAGGCTGTCGGGCGAAATTACACGGCCGCCTGCGTCCTCGACTGCGGCCTGCAGCTCGACAAACATCAGCGAATCGAATCCGAGATCGGCGAGTTTGTCCTCGACGGCGATGTCCGTGAGCGGCCGGTTTGAGACAGAAGCGACGATCTTGCGGATCCACAAAGCGTTGTCGTCGCCACGCGATTCGGCGACGGCCTTGACCTTGCTCTTTGACCGCTCTTCCAGGCCCTGGAGCATCTCGACGACAAGAGGCCGCTTGACCTTGCTNAGTTCCTCGTATTCTAGAAAGCGGCCGACTTTGGCCCCGACCTTGGCACCGATGCTGCTGCCTTTGGGAATGACCGTTCCTTTGGGAAATGCCTCATACGTGCCCCAGATGTAAATGGGCAAAATGCCGATCTTCTGATTTAGAGCAAGGTAGCCGATGATCGGCTTGAACTCGGTGATCTGGCCCGATTCCTGACGGCCGCCCTCCGGGAAAATGAGTGCGTTGTATCCCTCGTTCAATATCTGCGTCACATGCCGCAGCGACTGGCGAAGCGAACCGGTACGCTCGATCGGTACAAGCGTCGTGAAATTGTTCATATACGCACGCTTGTACTTGGTGTCGAACCAATAGTCGGCCGCCGCTACTGCGACGGTCTGTTCGGCGACGTCCTTACCGAGCGCTTTTTTTACAAGGCCGGTGTCGAGGTGCGACGTATGGTTCGGGGCGACTATAAAGTTTACGTGCTGCGGAACGTTCGCCTCGCCATCGATACGCGTTTTGAGAACGCCCTCGTACAGCGTGTCCTGGGCAAAGTCGACGAGCGAGTTGCCGATCCGTCGAACGATCGACGGTATGACGATCTCGTCCTCTTCGCCTTTCTTCTCTTCGGTACGCGGCTCGTCCGCCAGTTTCTTCGATTTATCGACTCGTTGAACGGCCGTCAGCAGTTCACGGACCGACTGGACCTCATTAAGGCTGTCAGGCGAAATTACACGGCCGCCTGCGTCCTCGACCGCGGCCTGCAGCTCCACGAACATCAGCGAATCAAATCCGAGATCGGCGAGTTTGTCTTCGACGGCGATGTCCGTGAGCGGCCGGTTTGAGACAGAAGCGACGATCTTGCGGATCCACAAAGCGTTGTCGTCGCCACGTGATTCGGCGACGGCCTTGACCTTACTTTTCGAGCGTTCCTCGAGTTGCTGCAGCATTTCGACGACTAGCGGCCGCTTGACCTTGCGTGTCGCTGTTCGCGGCAGCTCGAACGGCGTGATATGAAGCACCTTGACGCGTTTGAAGAACGGCAATCCGGCCGAAACCTCGCGAAAATGCTGCTCGATCTGCTTGTTCACATCCGCACGCGACAGGGCGATATCGTGCTCGTAATCCGGCACGACGAGGGAAGCGATCTTTTCGCCGCCGTCGTCATCGGGCAGGCCGACGACGCTCAACTCCTTGATATACGGCGACTTGCCGTAATGGTCCTCGATCTCGTCGGGATAGATGTTCTTGCCGTTCGAATCGATGATGACGTCCTTTGACCGTCCGACGATATACAGATTGCCGTCTTCGTCGAGCCGGCCGAGGTCGCCGGTCTTGAGCCAGCGGTCCTGCAGGACGGCGTCGGTTGCCTTTTCATTGTTGTAGTAGCCGGCCATGACGTTCTGCCCGCGGGCGAGCACCTCGCCGACGCCGTTCGCGTCCGGGTTGTCGATCTTGACCTCGACACCGGGCAGCGGTTTGCCCACGCTGCCGCGAAGGAGCTTGTTGCCGGGACGTGCGACCGTCAGAACCGGCGAAGACTCGGTAAGTCCGTAGCCCTCAAGCACGGTGAAACCGAGTCCGTGCAGGTCCTTTTGCACCTTTTCGCTAAGGGCCGAACCGCCAGAGATGAGATAACGCATCTTGCCGCCCATGCCCTGGTGTATCGGGAAAAAAACGATCGGGCCGAGATTAAATGGCGTATTGTCGCGGATCCAAGCGTTGAATTCGATGACGTTGTCGGCGAGGTCCGCGATCCAGTCACCGCGCTCGCGCAGACGGGTCTTTATGCGTCGGTGCAACATCTCCCACAAAGCAGGCACGCCGACCATGCCGGTAACGTGGCCGTTCTCGATCGTCTTCGAGAGGTCTTCGGCCGTGAGTTCGTTTAGATATGTGATCTGTGTGCCGTTCGAAAAAGGCGTCAGGAAGCCGGCCGAAAACTCGAACGTGTGATGCATCGGCAGCACGGACAGCACGCCGTCGGTGATATCCATGTCGAGCACGCTCGAGAGCATCGAGATCATGTTGACGAAATTCTTGTGCGACAGCATGACCGCCTTAGGCACACCTGTCGTCCCCGAGGTAAAGATCAGCGACGCGATCGCCGTCGAGTGGACCTTGGCCGGCAGCAGCGCATTCCGCCGGGCTTCTTCGATCTCGGTCTGGATCTCGAAAACCTCTTCGAACGTCCACACAGCAACATCGAGGCCAGCCTCTTTGAGCCGTCCGGCGATTTCCGGGTTCTCGCCCGCAAGTTTCGGACTCACGATCACCGCCGACGCCTCGCCGGCACGGGCGAAATTGACGATCTCATCGACCGAACTCGCCGGATCGATCGGAATGGCGGTCGCACCCGCTTTGAGAATGCCGAAATAGGACATTCCCCATTCCGGCATGTTGTTCGAGAACAGAATGACGCGGCTCCCGGGCCCGATGCCGTTTGCGGCCAGAAATCCGCCGGCGCGAAGCGTCAATTCGCGAACGTCCTCATAGGTGTACTGCTCTTTGCGGCCGTCGCGTTCGATACGCATAGCGACGCGTGTCGGAAAACGCTTGACCGACGTTTCGAACAGGTCGATGAGGTCTTTGTACGTGTAAGAGCGTTTTTCGACCGCCTTGAGTTCCTCTTCGAGGGTCGGCAGGACCCACTTGCGCATGCCGGGAAAATGGACGTTGAGCCAGTAGTCATACCAATCGATCCGCTCGGGATACCACGGCAGGAGATGCTTCTCTCGTTCCTTGATGACGGCGTGTAATGCGCGGACGTTATCAGATCGATAAAGATATTCGTTATCGATCATGAACGGTTTGAACATCGCAAACGCGTCGATAGTGCTCTGCGTCGTTTTCTTGAACTCCTGGGTCGATTTTTTCAAGTCGGAAATGATGTTGCCGATGCGGCCGCCACCCCAACGCGGGCTCGCCCGGTCGAGGACCTTGTCGACCTGACGAGTCAATTTATTGAGCATCGGCGCCGACGCGAGTTCGTAGGTCCGCTGGGTAACGGTCTGCGTCTCGATCATGCCCGCGACCTTGTTGACGAGCTTGTTGCCCGTCTCTTTGTCCTCAAAATGCTGGCGTTTGTACAGGCCGACAAGCCCGACAATGCGTTTCATGTCGTTCGGGTTCGAGTCGCCGGAGGACGCCTGGAACACAAGCGGCGGGTTCGGGTTCACAAGAGCGTTCATCGCGGCAGCGAGTATGGCACCCGCAACCATATCGACCGGAATGATGTCGAGTACCAGTTTCTCATTGACCGGAATGATCGGCTGGCCGCGCAGGGCGATGAGGATGAGCGGAGCGGTCGTCGTAAAGCCCTCGTTCCAGCCCGGGAACGGATAACTCAGCGACGATTCGACGATCGACGGCCGGACGAGCACCTTTACGATGTCGTCCTGCTGGGCGATGATCTGCTCGGCGAGCGATTTCGAGTAAGTGTAGATGTTGGTCCATCCCCAGTATTCGGCACGTTCCGCTCCGAGCTCGGTCGTACGTTCGCGGATCCACATTTTCCGCTCGCGGAATATCGCCGATTTGAGGTCAGCCTCGTCGTCCGGATCGCGGCCCTCTTCGATAAACCGGCTTCGGGCAAGCTCCCGAAACTTTGCGTGCTGCACGGCATCATCAGCCTCTTGCCGCGCCTGCTCGCTCAGGCGTGCACAGTCTTCGACCTCGCGATTGACGTCAAAAACGGTCCCGACAAGCTCGTTCTTTCGCGGAAAATAGCCGACGACCGGCTCGTTCTCCCATATCGGCCCCGAGCGTTTGCCGGCCACAAAGCACGTCGAAACATGGACGAGACGCGGTTTTTTCATCATCCGCGCCATCTTGATGATGTTGTTCGACCCGACGACGTTTGTCCGGAGAGCACTCTCAAGCGGCGGGTTGAACGTCACATTGCCGGCACCGTTGATAATGATGTCGCACTGCTTCATTATCTTCGCCGCCTCGGCCTCATCGAGCCCAAGAAACTCGTTACCAACGTCGCCGTTGACCGGAACGACCTTTGACCTGATGAAATCATCGAACCCGTCACCGTACTTTTCCCGAAGCGGGTCAAATGTCGGACTCGTCACGATCGACGTCCAGAAACGGATCTTCGACTCATTGGCATCACGCGCCCTTACGGTCGCGTACACCTTGCCGATATCCGGGAAATTGTTGAGCAGCATCGACAACGTGACCTTGCCGACAAAGCCGGTCCCGCCGATGAAGAAGATCTTCTTGCCCTTAAATATTTCTGTTGGTGATAATTTCATTCTGTCCCGGTCTAACCAATTGCGATAGCGTCATCTATTTCCCGAGATTCTAATTTGTCTTTGCAGCAGGCCTGCGAATCTGGATTCTTTCTCCGACCTCGATCACCATCAAATCCTCGCCTAACTCTAGCGGGCCGGCGTAATTCTTTCTAGTAAGCGGAAAAATAGCCTGCTCTGTAGCATTGGGCGGAACAATGTGTGAAAAAATGGCCATTCTCGGGTTTACAAGAAAAAAGATCTTTCCGGCTTCTTCCGGATTTGTATGATGACCAATGATCGATCTTATCGCTTCGGCGTTTCGCGTCCGAGCAAGGGTGTCAGGGGAAACAACCTCGTGGATCAGAAGATCAACGCCTTTTGCGTATCGAATTAAATTTTCCGAGTAGCGCGTGTCGCCCGACAAAACCACTGACCGTCCCGCATAATCGATCCGGTAGCCAAATGCCGGGCTTACCGGTGCGTGATCGACATCAAAGGCCGTGATCTTAACGCCGTTCTTCTCAAATACAATGCCTTGCTTAATTTCTTCGACGTTAAGAACAACACCTGCGGGTGAGGCTTTGTCATCGGAGATCCGAACTCCGATGTCAAATTCAAACGCAGCTTCAAGGTTTGACACCATCTTCTTTGTGCCTTGTGGGCCCCAAACCTGCAACGGCTTAACGCGCTGATTTGTTAACCACCCGGTTAACCACAGGTCGGGAAATCCGACCACGTGGTCCGAGTGCAAATGCGTGAAAAATACGCCTTGTATTTCCCTGTATTTGACATCAGCCTGCGTCAGTCGCTGGAGCGCCCCGCGACCAACGTCGAAAAGATATTTTTGTTCTCCAGCTTCTACCAAAATACTCGGCCCAAAGCGTTCCATAGTAGGCAGGGGCGTGCCGGTTCCCAATAGAGTTACCTTGATGGTCTGTCCTTGCGCATTGATCAGCGCAAGAAAAACAACACAACAAATAAATTCGATAAGTTTACGGATGATCACAGATCTCCTTATTCACCTACAGCGGAACTCTACATCTTTCAGACGCGTTCACGAGGCATCCGGGCACGCTCTGCGAAGCCAGTTTCCTATCCCCCGCACTGGTCCTTATTCCCAAAATTATCCGGCTGACGGCTCCATCCTATCTGGCCGCGGCGGTTCTTGACCTTGACCCACCAGACCTCGGTTGGTCGCCTCGTGACTTTGAAGACTTTGTCGTCCAGGACCTCAACTTCAAAGATGCGGCCGCGAAACCACGCCTTGCTGAACCCTTCTCCGAGATATGTCAGCAGGTAGATGTTGTCGCCCCGATTCAGGGTGATCTTGTCGATGGTCGTTCGTTTCAGCACGCGTGCGATGCCGGCACGCGGCGTTATCACGGTTCCGGTCACGCCCGTTACTTTTTCACCTTTGGCAAGCCGAAAGACGATCGGCGAACCGTCGCTCATGTCGCGATGCATCGCGGTCGGTTTATCGACGGTCCACTCTCGATACGTGCAGCATTCGAATGGGCAGGCCCCTTTATCGACGAACGGCATTCGCGGCCCGTTTTTCTGAGCCATGGCCACCGCCGCCGTCATAACAATGATGCTGAACAACAACACCAGTCTGAAAACTATCTTCATCTCCACCTCACCATTTGCTATCCCCTTCTATGCCCGCGTCGCGTGCACTTCCAGATACTCCGATTCGACCTGAGTCGTGCCGTCGGTCGCCTGGTTGTGCTCGGTCCACAATGCCGTAAGATCGGCGCGAAGAGCCGCCTGGCCGGCTTCGTCGAGCGACTCGAATGCTTTTTGCGTCGGGCCGAAGTACTTGCGAAAATGTTCGACCACATCGGCCGGCGGCATGTCGAACTCGAACAAGGTCTTTCGCCGTTCGAGTTTCAGGTCCGAGATGCCCTCGGAAAATCGTTTCGCGGACAACATCCTCCGAACCCCACATCAACGGCGACGGCAAGCCCTGCGGCGGCGGGACGTGTTTTGCGCCCGTGCGAAACATCATTCCCGTAAAAGCTTCAGGGGTCCAATTGGCCATCGCGATCAGGCCGCCCGGGCGACAGACGCGTTTTAGCTCGCTCGCCGTGACCTCGGGCCGTGGAGCGAACATCGCGCCGAACATTGTCGCCACGATGTCAAAACTCGCGTCCGGGTAAGGCATGTCCTCGGCGTCGCCGACCTCGAATTTTGCTTTGACGCCCTCGGCCGCGGCCCGAGCGATCGCCTGCTCGATCAGGTTCGAAGCCAGGTCGATACCAGTCACGTTCGCCCCAGCCTTTGCCTCGGGGATCGCGGTATTGCCCGTTCCGCAAGCTACATCAAGCACGTCCATCCCGGCCGTGATCGGGAGCCGGCCGACGAAATCGATCGCCGCGTTGCCGACCGAGCGCGCGATGACTCCAAAATCTCCGGCCATCCACACGGCTCTCATTCGCGATTTTAAGGCCTCCATTTCAGGAGAAATTTGAGTTTGCATTGTTTGCCTCCTTGTTAGTGTCAGTTTATTAGTCCGTCACACTGCACAGACCGATCATCGGCTGATGCAGCATCGTGATCTCCGCGTTTCGGCCCATGTAGCTGCGGGCCATGGCGATGGCGTCTGTCAGGTTGTCGGCGCGTTCCCATCCGAGCATTTCGGGCACGTGGGCGTTCTCGGCCCCGGCCACGATGACCTTGCCGATGTGTTGACGGCCGTTCTCGCCCCAGTACCACATAAAGAACGGATGCGCTCCGTGGTAGGCGTTGCCGCGGCGATACATCTCGACATAGGCCGGATTCGAGGCAAATTCACGCTCGTATTTCTCCCGCAGGTAGAACGCGTCGCGCGACTCGGGCAGCAGCCTATGGAAAAACTCTATGTAACTCGGGTGAAAATTGTGGTCAAACTCGTCAAAGCACGGATGGGTAATGACCATGACGCCGCCCTTTCTTAAGAGCGGTTTATTCCGGTACATGTTGAAGTGATATCCGAGCGCCATCACCTGGACGAGCAGCGGGTTTAGCGCCGAATAAACGTTGTACGGCGAGATGTCGGGGATGCCTGAGATCAGGATGTCGCACTGCCCTTTGACGGGTATCTCGTACTGCCGATAGTTCATCTCGAGGATCCGCTCGTGTACGGGGTCGGTCTTGCCAGCGTAACAGGCGATCAGCTCGTACGCCGCCGGGATCGCGTGCAGCATCTTGCGCCGCGCGACGCGGGGCAGTTTGGAGAATGTGCGTTTCATCGCCTCCCATTTCATGCGGTCGGCGAACGAAAACTCGTCCTCGTTTCGGGTCAGAATGTCGTAACCCTCTGGGAACATCCGGTTGTTGAGGGCCGTCTCGATATGAAAGACCTTGCAGTTCTCATCTACCAATTTGCCGAGGCGAATGACCTTGTGGTTGAGCTCCGACTTTGGCGGGTCCATGTACGAATCAGAATCCCGGATCGTCTGGGGCTCGTGATGGCACCGGAGTGATTCGTAATCGCACAGGCCCACAGCCACCGACTTGTGCCCACCGTCCATAGGGACGAGATTGATATTGACGTAGATGAGCAGATCGCTCTCGATCGCACGCTTGTTGACCCGCAGCGGTTCGTTATGCCGTGTGTGACCGAGGGTCACCAGCCCGTCGTCGTCCTCGGCGTCGTGGTTGTAGTAGCGGTCGGGATAGTACTCGTCAAATATCGCCTTGCCGACCATCCGCTTCATTTCCCACTCGGTCATCTTGCGGTGAAGCGAATTGGCGATGATCAGGTGAATGTCGTCGACGCCGTTTGCCGCGCACATATCCAGCACGATCTCGAGCATCGTCTGCCGCATGTCCGGCGTCGCCATCGGCGGCAATGGCAGCGAAATGTCGTCCATCGCGATCGTCACCCGCATTCCGGGCTCGAGCAACGCATACAGCGGCTCCATCTCCAGAGGATGGTTGATCGCATACCGGATCGCCGCCTCCCGGTTCGGCAGCCCTTTGATCGAAGGGTTCGGATATATCACCCGTGTACCGATAGGGATATCCTCAAGGATAAAATCCTCGCCAAACGGCATGATCCGCGGCGCCGAGTCCTTGTCGATGTATACGATCGATTCGTGGGTTTTGCGTCTTAGTTGAAGAGCCATTTTAGTATTCGAGAATTACTTTTCTACAGTTTTTGCAGCGGCTTCCAAGCAAGTACGGCCCCGCCAGCATGTTGTCAATCTTAGTGAGTTCCTCCGAACCATCCATAAAAGTTCCGAATAGTTTTTTCTTCAGTGTTGGATCGCCTTCAAACCATCTAAAGGTGCCGGTTAGGCCCTGATGCCCCAATACGCAACCCCGTTCCATTTCTTGATTACAAAACGGACAATCTAAAGTTTCAGGACCCATTCTCTTAATTAGCTACTTCAAATCCAGAATCGCCCAGTCATGCTGCAGGGCCGTCTGTTTAAGCCGGAAATCCGGACACACGGCCACCGGATGGCCGACGATCGATAGCATCGGCAGATCCGAGATCGAATCGGAATAAGCGTAACTTTCCGACAAGTTAATGTTTTCGCGTTCGGCATATTCGCGGATCCATTGCGCCTTGGTCGCCGAGGCCATGACCGGCGGCAGCACGCGGCCGGTGGCGTAGCCGTTGACGAACTCGAGCCGGTTCGCGACGTAGTCGTCTATGCCCAGATGGTCCATTAGTTTCGCGATCGTGAAATCGAGAGCTCCGGTGAGAACGACTTGCCGCTGTCCGATCTTCTTGCCCTGTGCGATCAGTTCGGGAGTTCCGGGAAAAACGTTGGGTTCGAGCACATCGCGAAATAGCTCGTCCGAAAAATACCGGAGCCGGTCCTGCGAAAATCCTTCGTAACTGCGAAAGAACACCTCGTTGAACACATTTCGCGAATACAGGTCCGTTATCCCAAAGAATGGCAGCTTTGCCAGCGTGCCGACGCTCTTCTTGGCCGTCTGCCACAGTCCCTGCTGCCGCTTGGCATAAAACGCCAGCGTGTGCACGAGATTGGTGCTGACCAACGTGCCCTCGAGGTCGTAAAATGCTGCTGCCTGACCGTTTTTGCTCATTTCCCGCTTTGTGCTATGTTAATGGCACCGTTTTCGTCAATAATAATTAGTAATTAGTAATTACTAATTCTCTAATTAAATTTGAGGCTCTCTCAGGCTTAAAAGAATTAGTTTTTCCAGATAATAGCACTTTTCCTTGAAATTTTGAGCGATCAGAGCGGAGATTACAATTTAATTACAAATTTGTAATTACATTGTATCTACGTGAATATGAAAAACATGCGGCGAGCGGTCTTCCCAGGTTCGTTCGATCCCTTGACCAATGGGCATCTCGACATCATACGGCGGTCGGCGCCGCTCTTCGACGAAATGATCGTCGCGGTGCTGAACAACGCGGACAAACGGCCGATGTTTACCGTCGAGGAACGCTGCGAGATGATCCGGGAGATACTACCATCGGTGGACACTGACGACTGCCGCCTGATCGTGGACAGTTTCTCGGGGCTGACCGCTGATTTCGCTCGCAGGTCGGGGGCAACGGCCATCGTCCGCGGCATCCGTGCCGTTAGCGACTACGAATATGAATTGCGGATGGCACTAATGAACCGTCGGCTCGAGCCAGAGATCGAAACCGTCTTCCTGATGGCCGGCGAGGAATACAGCTACGTTTCGTCAACGCTGATGAAACAGGTTTTCGAACTCGGTGGCCGCGTCGCAGGCCTGATACCGGAACTGGTAGAGGCCCGGATGCGGGAGAAGAACTCGAAATGATCAGAGCGGTCCATCACGTTCAGGTCAGCATTCCGGTTGGGGCCGAAGACAAAGCACGTGAGTTTTATTGCGGCGTGCTCGGGCTTCGTGAGATCCCAAAACCCGATTCACTTGCCGGGCGGGGTGGATTCTGGCTCGAACTCAGCAACCAGCAAATACATTTTGGAGCCGAAGACGGCGTCGACCGAGCCAAGACCAAAGGCCATGTAGCTTACAGAGTTGACGACCTGGAATCATGGCGCCGAAAACTGACGGATGCCGGCTGCAGCGTCGTCGATGGCATCCCGATCCCGGGCATGAACCGATTCGAGTTTCGCGATCCGTTCGGCAATCGAATTGAATTCCTGGAGCAAACAAGTTAACCGCAGAGGCGCGGAGACGCAGAGAATGCTAGAATTCGGAGAAAGGGGGGCTCGATTTACTTCAAATTGTGAAAAATCTCGAGTTTAAGCTCTGTGTCTCCGCGTCTCTGCGGTAAACTTCCCTTTTATGTCTTTCCCGGTTTCCGAGAACGTCGCGAAAATGAAAGGCTCCTCGACGCTGATCGCCGCTCAGGTCGCGGCCGATATGCGGGCGAAAGGGATCGACGTCCTTGACCTGTCGGTCGGCGAACCCGACTTTGACACACCGCGATTTATCAAGCGCCTCGCATGGGAAGGCCTCGAAACCGGATTTACCAAATATACGGCCACTGCCGGGCTATCAGAGTTTCGCAAGGCTGTCGCTGATTTCTACGGACATCGGTTTGGGACAATGTTCGACGCGAACGAAGTCGCGGCCTCGTGCGGCGGCAAACAAGCATTGTTCAATGCTGCCTGTACCCTTCTAAACCCGGGGGACGATGTCCTGATACCGAGGCCGTACTGGGTGACCTTTCCTGAGATCGCCACGTTTTGCCGCGCGAACAGCGTCTTTATCGATACGGAGTCGACCGACTTTATCCTGACGGCCGATCAGGTCAGTGCCGCCATCACTCCGAAAACGCGGCTGCTGATCATCAACTCTCCTAACAACCCGACCGGCCGCGTCGTGCCGCCGGCCGAGATGCAGCGGATCGTCGACGCCTGTGCCGCTCGCGGCGTGTATGTTCTTGCGGACGAATGCTATCTGTTTTTCGCGTATCCGCCGGCCGCGCCTTTCTCGCTTGCTTCTCTGCCCAAGGAGCTGCGGCAATTCGTCTGCGTCGCCGGCAGCTTTTCCAAGACTTACGCAATGACTGGCTGGAGGATCGGCTTTACCATTGCGAATCCCGAATGGACGCGTGCAATGGTCAAACTCCAGAGCCACTCGGCGACGCACCCGACCTCGTTCGTGCAATATGCGTGCGCCAAGGCATTACAAAAGACCAATGAAACGCTGTACGCGGTGAACGAGATGACGTCCGAATACGAGCGCCGCAAGAACTGGCTCGTCCCGAAACTCAACGAGATAAACGGCTTTCGCTGCCCAATGCCTGAAGGTGCTTTTTACGCGTTCGTCGATGTTCGAGGAATGCTCGGTGAGAATTTCAAGACGTCTGGTGAGATCGCTGACTATTTGCTGCACGAAGCACAGATCGTCGTGACCGACGGCGACGGATTTGGTGCTCCGGGATATATCAGGTTCTCGTACGCCACCAATTTCGAGAACCTGGAACGGGCCGTTTCGAAAATGAAGTCGATGTTTGGAAAGGCCGCCAAAGCCTGAACTCGCGATCATTCCCCGAAAACCAGTTGAAATCCGTTGAGGTCCCTGATCGTGATCTCCACACAGCCATATGGCCGTCGTGTGGGACCTTCGACGATCGCCACGCCGTTTGCGGTCAATTCGTCGAATAACGCGGCGATGTCGGTAACGAAAATATACGCGTCAGTACCGAGCCCGTGCCGCACCTGTTCATTCATGTTCAGCTCGGCACCATCCGCTTTGCCAAAATGTATCTCGGCATTTCCGCGGCGGACCATCGAGTAGACAGGCGGATCCAGGAACGTTCCCAGCAATTCGAACCCAAGCTTATCGCGGTACCATTCTGCAGCGGCGACGACATCCGGCACGACGAACTGCGGCGCCAGGCCCGTAAATTCTGCGCGGAGTTTCATTCCTAGTCGCCGCCCGTCATCATCAGGCCGATGTCCTCGACGGAGGTTTGTTTGGGATCGACCTCGCCGGCGATCCGGCCTTCGCGGATGACGAGCAGGCGATCTGCAAGCGCCGTTACCTCCTCAAGTTCGGCTGAGACGAGAAGGACGGCCGAGCCCGAATCGCGCAGCTCGATCAGTTTGCGATGAATGAACTCGATAGCACCGATATCTACGCCGCGAGTGGGCTGAGAAACGAGCAGAAGCTTGGGATGGAGTTTGAATTCACGTCCGATGATCAGTTTCTGCTGATTGCCGCCCGAGAGCGACTTGGCTGTCAGGGTCGGGTCTGGCGGCCGGACGTCAAAATTCTCGATTATTTCATTGACTCGACTGCGGATAGCCGAATTGTCCAAAAAGCCCGCGGCGGCGGCAACCGGGGGACGGTAATGCACACCGAGGATCGAATTTTCGCCGAGGTCCGAGTTGAGCAACAGTCCCCGTCGATGGCGGTCTTCAGGAATATGGGCGATGCCGAGTTCCTTTAGGTGGCGTGCACTCGCATGAGTGATGCTCTTTCCCTCAAAATCGATCTCGCCGGCGGTCGCGGGCAGCAAACCGGCAAGGCACTCGATCAACTCTGTCTGTCCGTTACCCTCGATGCCGGCGATACCGACGATCTCGCCCGCACGAACGGAAAATGAGACGTCGTTGACATTTATCCCGTGGCGGCCTGCAACACTGAGACCGCGAACATCGAGCACCGTGCCGGCGGCCTCGGCGTCTGTCTTCTCGACACGCAGCAGAACGTCACGGCCGACGATCATACGTGCAAGGTCCTTTGTGCTCGTCTCCGAGGTTTTGACCTCGCCGACGACTTTGCCGTCACGCATCACCGTCACTTCGTCCGATATCGCAAGGACCTCTTCGAGCTTGTGCGTGATGATGATGATCGTTTTGCCCTGTGCCTTCATCCGGCGAAGGATCGCAAAGAACTCCTCGACCTCCTGCGGCGAAAGGACGGCGGTCGGCTCGTCGAGGATGAGCAGCTCGGCGTTGCGGTAAAGCGCTTTGAGCAATTCGACCCGCTGTTGCTGACCGACTGACAGATCCTCGATCAGAGCGTTGGGGTTGATCTCGAGCTTTAGCTCGTCCGAGAGAGCTCGGATCTCGCGGTTCGCCTTTTCAAGGTCGAGGTTCGCCGCCGAACCCGTTTCCGAGCCCAAAATAATGTTCTCGGCGACGGTCATCGTGTCGACCAGCATAAAATGCTGATGTACCATGCCTATCCCCAAGGCAATGGCGTCATGCGGTCCGCGGATGTCAACCTTGTTACCGTCGACGTATATCTCGCCGCTGTCGGCATTGTAGAAACCGTACGCGATCCGCATGATCGTCGACTTGCCGGCCCCGTTCTCGCCAACGATCGCGTGGATAGTGCCTTTATGGACGGTTATTGAAACATCGTTGTTTGCAGTGACCGCACCAAATGTTTTCGTAATATTTCGGAGTTCAAGCATCGCTTATTTCGCCATCGCATCAGTTACTTTGATCTCACCTGCGACGATCCGTTTCTTCGAATCTTCGACTTTTTGAATAACATCGTCAGGGATCAACCCGGCATTGTTCTTGTCCATCGCATACGCGACACCGTCTTTATCGAGGCCGAATACGTGAAATCCGCCCTGAAACTTGCCATCGAGCACCTCTTTAACGACGTCGTAAACCGAGTTATCGACCCGCTTAACCATTGAGGTCAAAACAAATCCGGGCTTAACCATGTTTTGGTTCGAATCGACGCCGATCACGAACCTGCGTGCCTCGCCCGTCTGCGGGTCTTTACCATACTGTTCGACGGCGTCAAACGCTCCTAGTCCCGAGTTGCCGGCTGCCGTGAAAATAACGTCGGCTCCCTTATCGATCTGTGCGAGCGAGAGTTCTTTGCCTTTTCCGGGATTGTTCCAAGCTCCGTCGGTGACACCGACGTAGTTCTGGGTAATTTGCACTTTGGGATTAACAGAACGCGCTCCCTCCTCGTAACCGGTCTCAAATTTGTGGATGAGCGGGATATCCATTCCCCCGATGAACCCGATCACGCCGCTCTTCGATTTTGAGGCGGCGATCATGCCGACCAGGTACGACCCTTCGTGTTCGCGAAATACGAGCGAAGCGACGTTTTTCATCGGCGTCTTGCCGTCGGCTTCGAGAATGACGCCGTCCACGATCGCGAACTTGATATTTGGATAGTCCGACGCAACCTTCTGAAGTATCGGCCCCTGGGCGAAGCCGATGCCGATGATCAGGTCAAAGTTCTTTTCGGCAAAGGCACGCATCGCAGGCTCGATCGACGTCGGATTGCCGGGTTCGACGTCGTAGAGGCAGATCGGCAGGTCTTTCTGTGCCCGTTTGACCCCTTCCCATGCAGACGCGTTGAACGAGCGGTCGTTCTTGCCGCCAATGTCGAAAACGATGCCGACCCTTATCTTGCAATCGTCGCGTCTCGCCTCGGCCGTCCGGCCGCACGAAGTAAGAAGGAACGCCGCGGCTAGTGCCGACAATACGATCAAAAATGCCCGGATTTTCATACTTTTTAGACCGTCGCCATTATCAACTTAGTTGTCTTCGGGGTTTCTTTCGATATTTTATACGCGTTCTTTAGTTTTTCGCTAATCGAATCTGCCTGGGCCCGCGTTCGGCTGATGATCACGCCAAGCGTGTCGCCCTTGCGGACCTTCGTGCCGATCGTAGCGGCCGATTCGTAGCCGACGGCACAGTCAATGCCATCCTCGGCCTTGATCCGACCGCCGCCGATGTCGCAAACGGCGCGTCCCACGGCAAATGTGTCGATCGCTGAGACAAATCCCGAGGTTGCCGCTGTCACCTCATGACGGAAAAGCCGTTTGGCAAGAAGCATGTCGGGATCATCGCAAACGCGAGGATCGCCGCTCTGGAGCTCAATATTTTGTTGAAATTTTCGTAGCGCGTCGCCGGACGAGATCGCTGCGTTCACCTTTGAACGCGCTTTTGTGGACGAAGCTTCGATCCCGGTCTGCACAAGCATCGTGGCCGTGAGTTCGACCGACAGTTCGAGTGTCGGACGCATCGACTCGTCCATCTCGCCGCGCAATATCCTGATGCACTCGTAAGTTTCGAGCGCGTTCCCGACATATTTGCCCAGCGGCTGGCTCATATCCGTAATGAGCGCCTGTGTGCGAACGCCAAACGATTCGCCTGTCTTACAGAGTGCCCGGGCCAACCTCACAGACTCCTTGTACTCCTGAATGAACGCTCCCGAACCGGTTTTGACGTCGAGAACAAGGGCGTCCAAGCCTTCGGCAAGCTTTTTGGACATTATCGATGCCACGATCAGCGGTATATACGGCACCGTCGCCGTGGCATCGCGCAAAGCGTAGATCTTTTTGTCGGCCGGAGCGATCTGCTTCGTCTGTCCGATCAGGCCGAACCCGCATTTCGCGATGACCTTTTTCAGCCGGGAGAATGAGAGGTTGACGTCATAGCCAGGGATCGATTCCAGTTTGTCGAGCGTTCCGCCCGTATGCCCGAGCCCGCGGCCGGAGACCATCGGGACAGCGACGCCGCACGCTGCTGCGACCGGAGCGATGACCAGTGAGGTCTTGTCTCCGACGCCGCCGGTCGAATGTTTATCTGCCTTTGGCGCATCGATCTCCGAGAGGTCCATTATCGTGCCCGAATGGAGCATGGCCCGCGTGATCGAATCCTGTTCCCGTTGGTCAAGCCCGTTCAGGAACATCGCCATCAGCAGTGCAGACGTCTGATAGTCGGCCCAGTCGCCGCTCGTGACGCCGTCGATAAAGCTGTCCATCGCTTCGTCAGAAAGACTGTTGCCGTCCCGTTTTCGGGCGATTATCTCTTGTGGTCTCATTCTTCGATGGCGAACACGATCCCAGGGCTCGTAAATACGCGAAAAAAGCTGTCCAAGTTTCGCACAAGAACAGCCCTTAAGTCTAATAAAAACAAATGCTTCTAATCTCGCGAGAGCAGGACGACCGCCTGGGCGCGGACGGCCCGACCTTCGCCCACGTCGCCGATACCTTCACCGGATTTTGCCTTCACGCTGACTCGGTCTATATCGATCTCGAGAGCGGCCGCCAGGTTCTCACGCATCGTGTCGATGTACTCTCGGAGCTTCGGCCTTTCGAGATCTACGACCGAGTCGACGTTCACGACGCGGTATCCGCGATGCTTGAGTAGATTTAGAACATAAACGACAAAAACGGCACTTTCAGCGTTTCGCCACCGCTCTTCGGTCTCAGGAAAATGAGATCCGATGTCTCCAAGAGCCAGCGCTCCGAGCATCGCGTCAGTCACGGCGTGAAGCAGCACGTCCGCGTCCGAATACCCTTGGGAACCAAGCTCAAAAGGTATTTCGACCCCACCGATGATCAGCGGGCGTCCTGCGACCAGTCGGTGAATATCTGTGCCGAATCCTACGCGGACTTCACCCATTTGCTCTCCTCCCTTAACAACGCTTCGGCGACGACCAAGTCATCACGGTGAGTGATCTTGATATTTCGACCGCTGCCCTCGACGGCGGTGACGACAACGCCTATCTGCTCGGCCATGCAGCACTCGTCCGTAACACTCTCGTCGAGCGTCGAGTTGTCGATCGCATCTCTGAGCACATAATACCGAAAAGCCTGCGGGGTCAACGCACGCCTTAGAGTCGACCGGTCGACCGTGCCCGTTATCTTGCCGTAATCGGTGGTCTTTATCGTGTCGGTGATCGCCGCCACCAGGCATGCGGCACCATTCTCTTCGGCCGAGCGGATGGTGCGGGCTATCTCGTCGGGCGTCACGAGCGGCCGCACTCCGTCGTGAACACAGACGATCACGGAACGAGGATCTGCGGCGTCAAACCCGTTTCGCACCGATTCGGCGCGAGTCGCTCCGCCGGCGACGACGGTTCTAAGCTTTGAAATACCGCCGTTTCGAGCGATCTCCGACACGCGTTCAAGTTCCGCTTGGGCTGCGACAACGACCATCTCATCGACCGCCGGACAGACCTCGAACCGCTCCAACGTCTGGAGAATAATGGGTTTACCTAAGATCTCGAGGAATTGTTTGGGCGTCGCCGAGTCAAATCTCGTCCCGCTTCCCGCGGCGACTATGATGGCTGTGTTCATGAGGATCGTGGACCGTGATCCGTGAATCGTGATCCAGCTATTCGATCTCTTCGATGATCGTCGTCTGCCTCAGTTCCCTTGTGCCGCGGCGAAAACCCATCGAGCGCGAGTCGTGGATACCATAACTCGCCTCGCCGTTCTCGGTGCTCTCTTCCCACAGACGGCCGAAGATCATCTTGCCGGCTGTCGTCTGCAGGACGCTGGTGACCGCGATGTCGGCTGTTTTGCCGATCAGACGCCGTGCGTTATCGACCACGACCATCGTACCGTCATCGAGGTAGGCGACGCCCTGGTTGTATTCCTTGCCCTCTTTGAGAATGAACACACGCATCGCTTCGCCGGGCAGCACGACGGGTTTGAGTGCGTTGGCTAGCTCGTTGATATTCAGCACGCTCACGCCGCGAAGCTGCGAGACCTTGTTTAGATTAAAGTCGTTCGTTACGATCACGGCCTCGAGCTGTTTGCCGAGCTCGATGAGCTTCAGATCGACCTCTTTTACGGCCGGAAAATCGGTTTCGACAAGCTGTATGTCGAGCTTGCTGTTGTTCCTCAGCCGCTGGAGCATGTCGAGGCCGCGGCGACCGCGTTGACGTTTGGACGAATCGGCCGAGTCAGCGACCTGCTGCAGTTCATTGAGGATAAAGTGCGGGATGATCAGGGTTCCGCCTAAGAAACCAGTTTCCGCCACGTCCGCGATCCGGCCGTCGATAATGACCGACGTGTCGAGGACCTTATAGTCGCGTTTGACATTCTTGTCACTGAATATTCCGCCGAGGGCCGACAGGTCAAGATAGTCGCCCTTCTCGGCACCGACCATCAGGCCGACATATCCCATAAAGAATGCGAGCGAGATTGTCAGGAACGTCTGCATCTCGGCAGAAACAGCGGCTTCTTTCTGAATTGAGATGAGTACACCGATCAGAAATGCTCCCGCGATGCCCAATATCGATCCGACGGCGGCACCGATCAATGTCTTAAGAGAGGACCGCCGGACGCGCATCTCAAAAGCGATAACAAAGATAGATATTACCCCGCCAAGAGCTGCCGAAAGCAGTCGTTTTGTCTCAAAATCGAGGCTCCCGAGCCCAAAATGCTTGGTCGGTTCCAACGGGTGCAGTTCGTATCCAAGTAAACACATGAACACTATGAACCCGAGCCTGACTAATAAGACGTCGTACTTCATCCGCGCAAATTTTAACACGTATCTCGCGGCCTACCCAAAACCGCGAAACTGCATAAACTTAAACTCTCATTGCACCTGGTATTTCAGATGCAACAGCGGAAACACGAGCGCCAGCGAGTGCACCTTACGATCCGGAGACCCCGGCAAGGCACGCTCCTACTGGTCGTCTTTCCGCCTTTGGTGATGTATCCTTTTTCATACATCGAAATGTCAAAACAGCCCGCGACCGTCTTTGTTTGTCAGAACTGCGGCGGCCAGTCACGTAAATGGCTTGGCCAGTGCCCCGAGTGTCACGAGTGGAACACGCTGGTGGAAGAGAGGTTTCGCCCCGTGGCCCGCGCCGCCGCGGCCAGCTTTGTATCGCAATTTCGCAGTACCGCGCCCATTGCCTACGGATCGATCGAATCGCAGGACGAGTCGCGAACGACGACTGGAATTGACGAGCTTGATCATGTCCTTGGCGGCGGCATCGTCGCCGGCTCGCTTGTGCTGATCGGCGGTTCGCCGGGCATAGGCAAATCTACGATCGTTATACAGATGGCCGACCATCTGTGCCGAGGCGGCTCGCGCGTGCTGTACGTGTCGGGCGAGGAATCTGAGCGGCAGATCAAGATGCGCGGGCAGCGGCTGGGGCTAGCGGCCGACGGCCTGTACCTCCTGCCCGAGACCAACCTGCAGACCATCATGGCCGAGATCGACAAGCTGCGGCCCCAGGTCGTGATCGTCGATTCTATCCAGACGGTATTCAGCGAGCGGATCGAGTCCGCTCCCGGCAGTGTCTCGCAGGTCCGCGACGTCGCGGCGCAGTTGATGATGTTCGCCAAACAGACCGGTACGCCCGTCTTCCTGACCGGACACGTCACCAAGGAAGGCTCGATCGCGGGGCCCAAGACGCTCGAGCACATCGTCGACACGGTCATCTATTTCGAAGGCGATCGCCACCACAATCACCGCATCATCCGCGCGGCCAAGAACCGCTTTGGCGCAGCTAACGAGATCGGAGTGTTCGAAATGACGAACTCAGGCCTCGTGCCGGTCGGCAACCCGTCGGAGATGTTCCTCTCTGAACGGCCCGAGAACGCGACCGGCTCGGTCGTGACGGTTTGCATGGAAGGTACGCGGCCCATTTTGGTCGAAGTGCAGGCGCTTGTCAGCGGCGGCAAATTCGGCACCGGCCGCCGGATGGCACAGGGCTTTGATCACAACCGCACTTCACTTCTGATCGCGGTCATGGAAAAGCAGCTCGGCTTTCAGCTCGCTAACGACGACGTCTTCATAAACGTCGCCGGCGGCATCGAGATCGATGAACCAGCCGCCGATCTTGGCGTCATTGCCTCGATCGCATCGAGCTTTCGCAATCTACAGGTGCCGCCCGAAACCGCCGTTTTCGGCGAGGTCGGCCTCACCGGCGAGGTTCGCGGCGTCCTCCAGGCCCAAACCCGCGCGCGCGAGGCCCAAACACTCGGCTTCAAAAAGCTGATAATTCCCGAATCGAACAAGAAGGGTCTCGAGAAACTGCTGGGAGTTCGCGTCGTCGGTGTAAAAAATCTGGAACAGGCGTTGGATGAGTTGTTTTAGTGACAGGCTGCAGTTGATCGAGACGAACTGGAGGTGCTCATTAAGAGATTTAAGCGGCCAGTAGTTCAATGACGCGTTCTACTTCGACACTTACGCCCGGAACACTTTGACCGGTTCGTTGGGCCGTCTCCAGCCACAGCCGTTCGACGACTTCAAGCTCATCCAGCGTTTCATCGATGGACTCACCCTGTGCCAGGCATCCGGGTAGCGCGGGGATCTCGGCAACGAATCCGCCTTCTGGCGACGGGTAAGTGACAAATGGATATCTAAGTACGGCCATGCTCTTCGATAATTTCGATAAGTCGTTTTATATAAACGATCTTAACACGGTTTTGATGCGAGGGAACCACGAAAGTGATGACACCTTTTTTGAATATATGATGGCTTCCGGTTATGCGATCCAATTCAAATTTTTCACTTTCAAGCAACCGTCGAACGTCGTCGAATGTAACATTGTTCGGCCGTTGCTTTAGTTTTTCGAGGAGTTTGCCGCGTTTCGTCACCGCGACATGTTAGCAGATACTCTCAATCGCCCGCCATTATCCTCTGCAGTACGGCGTCGCGTTTCTGGCGGATGTCGGTGACGCGGGGCGGCTCCTCGTCGTCTACGAATGCGGGCGGAGGGTTGAACGGGTCGATCTGGAGCGGCACGCCTTCTTCTTCGAGGCGGAACGCGATGATCTTTGAGATCAGTTCCTGCTCAAATTGAGTGATGTCGAGAAATTTTACGCCAATACCCGTGTGATCGAACCGGTATAGGGCCTTGCACTGCAGCGGGAGAAAGTTGCCGTTCGGCAACTCAATCTCCATCCGGAACTCGTCTCCAACAAAAATATTCTCTTCCCAACCCGTAAAACAGCCGCCGACGCTGATCTGCTGCAGCATCGTCTCCTGTCGCTCGCCAAATTTGGTATAGATCGTCGCCGGAATATCGAGCGAAAATCGGATATGCTGTCGTTGGGCAATTGACATTGTGACGAGGAACGGAAAAGAGAAATGCGCCGGCCGCTACTATCTTAACGATAATGCCGCGGTCGGCGCAATATCAAACTTTCCCATGCCCATTTCGCCAACAGTGCATGAACGGCCGGATCAGTTACGAGATCGCAGCTTCGGACTTGGCGCAATACGTGTCGAACGCGTCGATCAGCGTCTGCGCGATCGTCATCGGATGACGGCCTTCGAGGTCTTTACGTTCAAACATCTTGACGAGTTTGCCGTTTTTCAGAAATCCGATGGACGGTGAAGACGGTGCGTAACCCTCAAAATAGGCCCGCGCCGTGTCGGTCGCGTCAATGTCGGCACCGGCGAAAACGGTTATCGATTTGTCCGGCTTGTTCGACGCGTTCTCGAGCGCCATCGCAATGCCGGGACGCACGCCTCCCGCAGCACAGCCGCAAACTGAATTGACAACGACCATTAGCGTACCGTCAGTGTTCTTGACAGCTTCGTCGACTGCTTCGGTCGTTTTTGCTTCTTCGATCCCTAGCTGCGCGAGCTCTGCACGCATACCGTGGATCATAATCTCTGGATAAGGCATATTTGCTCCCTTTTTATTACTATCTGAAAATCAGCGGCCGGCTTTCGATACCTGACCTTTTTTTCAAGTATTCAACATCGTCGAACATCCGTCAAGCGGTGCTAACCAGATGTCCGGTTTGCCGCGACACCGGAGATTTCATACTATTGCAAGTCAAGGCAGTTCCGATGGCGATAGAAACCGAAAAGAAATACCGGCTCGACAAAAAAATGCTCGTGCATTTTACGGCCAGGCTCCGCGAGGTTGGGGCCCAATTCGCTTACGAGAGCTTTGAGGAGAACTATCTTCATCGCGGCGGACTGCTCGACGACCGCAATGCGGTGCTCCGGCTGCGCAAGACGACCGAAAAGACGCTCCTTACATACAAAGAAAAGGTCGGCACCGGCAGCGACGCCGACTATAAACGCAAGATCGAGTTCGAGACCGAGGTCGGCGACGTCGCGGCAACCGAGAGCATAATTGAAAAACTTGGTTACAAGCTCTCGGTCGTATACGAGAAACACCGCAAGGCCTGGCACTTTGGCAACGTCGAGGTCGTGCTGGACGAGCTGCCGTTCGGCTACTACATGGAGATCGAAGGCGCGATCAAGGACATCCTCGCCGCCGAAAAGCTGCTTGGGGCCGATAAACTAGAGGTCGAGCAGCGCGGCTATCCCCGACTGACGGTCAAATACGGTAAACAAGTGAACGGCGTGATGGAGTCGCGGTTTGAGAAAATGACCGCAGTCTAATCCGGTATATCGCGTCCGACAAAGAACATCTGCGAGTCGAACGCCTCAGCCGCGGGAGCGGTCACACGCCGGTAGGTCCCGTCGGGTTTTAGGATCCTGGCGTTCACGGTGTCGCGTAAATAAGATTCCAGTAAAACGTCCCGCAAATATGTCTTGATCTCGACGTCACGTATAGGGGCGGCGACTTCTATCCGCCGGTCGAGGTTGCGCGACATCCAGTCGGCGCTGCCTATATAGACCTCGTCGTTGCCGTCCCCGCCATTGGCGAAATAGAACACGCGGCTATGTTCCAGGAACCGGCCGATCACCGAACGGACGCGAATATTCTCAGATAGTCCTTTAATGCCCGGCCGCAGGGTGCAGATACCGCGAACTATCAGATCGATCTCGACGCCGGCGTTCGACGCGTCGTACAGCTCACGGATGAGCGGAATATCGGTCAGGCTGTTGACCTTTATTATGATCCTTGCCTTTTTGCCGTCGCGTTTGTTCTTACGCTCGCGACGGATGAGCTGCGTAAATTTTTCCCGTAGGTTCAACGGAGCCACGACGAGCTGTTGAAACTTGTCCTGCTGCGAGTAACCGGTCAGAAAATTGAACAGGTTCGACGCGTCAACCCCGATCTCGTCGGACGCGGTAAGCAGTCCGATGTCGGTGTAGATCTTTGCCGTCGTGCCGTTGTAATTGCCAGTTGCGAGATGAACGTATCGCACGAGCTTGTCCTTTTCGCGACGGATCACAAGCAGCACTTTAGAATGCGTCTTGAGCGAATGGATGCCGTAGACGACATGCACGCCTTCGTTCTCCAGACGGCGGGCCCATTCGATGTTGTTCTCTTCGTCGAACCGTGCCTTTAGCTCCACCAGGGCGGTCACTTGCTTGCCCTGTCGGCTTGCTTCCATTAGCGAGGCGACTATCGGCGAGTCTTGACCTGTGCGGTAGAGGCAGATCTTGATGGCCTGCACGTCCGGGTCTTCGGCCGCTTCCGCGATAAAGTCCGACACGACGCTGAATGAAGTGTACGGATGATGCAGCAGTATGTCCTGTTTCTTGATGGCGTCGAAAGCGTTCTTTTTGCCCTCGAAAACAGCGGGCCTGACGGGGAGTATCGTTCTTTCCTTGAGCTCCGGCCGTTTGAGGCTGTAGAGCTGCATCAGGTCCGGAATGTCCAGGAACCCGTCGATCCTGTCAACGTCATCCTCGGACAGCCCGATGCCGTGGACAAGCAGTTTGAGCATCTTGTCAGGCATCGCCGAAGACACCTCAAGACGGACCGGGAAGCGGTCACGCCGCCGCTGCAGCTCGCGTTCGAGTGTGCGCAACAGGTCGCCCGCCTCGTCTTCGCGAAGCTCGATGTCGGCGTCGCGCGTCACGCGGAACAGGAACGACGCCGAAGTTTTCATATGCGGGAACAGCTCGTGGACGTTGGCCGCAACGACCTCTTCGAGCAAAGCGTATCGCCCGCGTTTCTGGTCGATCGGTATGAGCCGCGCTGCGGTCGAAGGCAGTTTGATCCTTGTGAACCGCTTTTGCCGGTACAGGTACCGCAGGCTCTTGTGAGTAAAAACCCGGTCAGGTTCGATGAACAGGCCGATATTGAGGCTTAAGTTCGAAATGTACGGGAACGGGTGGCTCGAGTCGACCGACTGCGGCGTCAGTATCGGGAAAAGATTGTCGTGAAAGTACTTATCGAGCCTTTTCCGGTCCTTTGCAGGCAGATCGCGGTACGATTCGATAAAAATGCCGGCGTCCTCGAGCGACGGGAGCACTGTTTGGTGCAGGTAGTTGACCTGCCGCTTGAGCAGCGGCTTAAGACGGCTCTTGATCTCGGCAAGCTGCTCGGCGGCCGTCATGCCGTCGGGCGACGGTTCGCTGATCCCCTCGAGGACCTGTTCCTTGATGCCGGACACCCGAATCATAAAGAACTCGTCGAGGTTCGTCGAGAAGATCGACAGAAACTTGAGCCGCTCGAGCACCGGGAGCCCTTCGGCAAACGCCTCGTCCAAAACGTGCTTATTGAATTCGAGCCAGCTCAGCTCGCGGTTAAAGAACGGCCGGCCGTCAAAAGCAGGTTCGCCGCTGGCGAGAGATTCGGTTTCGCTGTCCTTTTTTGACGATTTTCCGGAGTGAAGCGTCATAGCCTGCAATATCGATTATATTGCAATTCAGCCGCCGTGGGGAATTTTGTCAGCGACAGTCGTCGCGGCGTCGGCGGGCCGCTCTATCGTGATCGTACGCTCTATCGTGATCGTACGCCCAGGTGGTCGTCGCCGTCTCCGGCGATTGTCGGTTCCAAAATCCATCTCGTCCAAGCCGACCGCGATCTGGGCTGCATCGAGCCGCCACAGATCGATCGACCCCGTCATATAAAGCGGTTCCAAAATTCATAAAACTGGTCTGCCCATTCGATGATAGCGACCGCATCGTCGTTTTCCATTATCTCATCCAGCCCGACCGCCGCGGCCGCGTCGTTTCCCGCATCGAGCCGCCACAGATCGATGTGATAAACGTCGAATTTTGCCGTCTTATAAAGATTTACAAGCGTAAAGCTCGGACTCGTGACCTCATCGACGTCGAAGTCGAGTGCATAATGCCCTTGGTCAGCAGCGTCTTGCCCGCTCCAAGCCCGCCGTACAACAGCACGACATCGCCCGGCTCGAGCGACCTGCCGATCTGCTCGCCAAGGGCGAATGTCTGTTCCGGCGTGCTGCAGATCTCTTTTGACATCGGGTCTCTACTCTCCTGATCCGACAAGAGCCGTTGCTGCTAATTAATAATTATGAATTAATAATTACTAATTACGAGCGAAAGGTCATGGTTCGCTAACGCTCAACGCTGCAAACACGTCGACAAGGCACTCCCGCACGTCCGACGCGGTCATTACGCGTTTGCCGTATTTCTTTTCGGCTACGTCGCCCGCCATTCCGGCGACGTAGACGGCCGCGACGACCGTCTCGAAAATGTCGATGTTCAACGCCGACGCTTGTGCGACAAAGCCCGCGAGTATACCGGTCAGCGTGTCGCCGTTGCCTGCCTTTCCGAGGCCCGAGTTTCCTGTCGGATTGACGACGACACGGCCGTCAGGAGATCCGATCAGGACGCGTTCGCCTTTTAGCACGAGAATGACGTTGTTCGTCGTCGCGAAATCCCGAACCGCAGCGACGCGGTCCTTGATAGCTTCTTTATCGGTCGTGCCAAGCAACCGCATAAATTCGCCTTCGTGAGGCGTCAGGATGAGCGGCGGGTTTAAGCTCCCCTCCTTACGAAGGAGGGGTGGCGGCGCTTCGCCGACGGGGTGGTTCTCTGCAGGAGGACTGAAAAACCACAGTGCCCCCGCGTCGACGATCACCGGCACCTTGCGGTCTTCAACGATCTGTCGAACGAGGCCTTCGATCGCCCGATCATTCGCATCAAGTCCACAGCCGACGGCGATCGCGTTTTGCACCATCGGTAAGCTCCGGCGCATCATGCGACTCGATCGTTTTCAGGATCACATCCGGCAGCAACCGCGATGCGATCTCGGCCTTCGCGTTCTCGGGGCAAGCAAGCGTAACCAATCCAACGCCGGAACGCATCGCGGAATTACCCGACAGAACCGCCGCTTCGGAATAATCCGTCGAACCCGCGACGATCAGCGTGTGGCCGCGTTTATTTTTGTCGCCGCGTCGGTAAATTTTGAGGCTTTCAAGCCACAATCGCGTCATCTGGCAAGCAAGATAGAGCTGAGATGGCTGTTCCTCAATCAACTCAGCGGAGAGCCTATATCTGCCACGATGAGTTCGCCACACCGACTCCGAAGGGGCGGCAGCACGTTCGCTGGCTTTGGACTCGTGAAACTTACCGTAACGTCAGCCGCGAAATTGATGCAGAATCACCTCGTTATTGTCAGCAGATCTACCGATAGGACATCGGCGTTTCTGTTGAGAAAACGGCACGAAACGACTGCGATCTGCGATCGTTCAAGTCATCGCGCAAATATCTTGATCCCGTACCAAACAGAGCGTCACCACCACATCCGGCCCAATATATGTTGCGTTGATCGAATCCCAGGCCTCTTCCCAGTCTTCCGCGAAACAATCAAGGTGCGAATTCTCTAAGGCTTGCAGGAGTTTTCGAATATCGAATTCGCCAATGCATCGCCTTTAGTTTTCTCTACATGAAACCGATGACGTTCACATTTGCCCCGTCTGAGCTATCCGTTCAAGCCCCGTCACCGCCGTTATTGCCCCGGCCCGCAGAGAATCAGAATCGATTTTCCCTTGATCCGCCGAGTTTCTCGGTAATGACACGTGCCACCGCATGCGCGCGTTCTCCATCAACAGGATCGACGGTATACCGTACCGCTCGGTCGTCAGTCGATCGACCTCGCGCATTTGTGCGGCTGTCAAGACTTTGCATTCAAAGATAACTTGCCACATTAGCCAGAAAATCCAAAGGAGCGTCACCGGGATTCGCTTCCGCAGCCAGAGACTGCAAAAACAGGGCGTCCATTCACCCAAAATGGCGTCAAATTAATAAATTTTTCGTTTTTTGAAAAAAATCGAAAAAAGTGCTTGACTCTGTAGTCGAGTACAGGCTTTACACTGGTTTCGTCGGGCATAAACCGGCAATAAAATTTGATAAAAAAGAGGAATAATAAAATGAAAACCACGAACCAGATCGTTTCCAAAGAAATCAACCGTACAGCCGGCGCGACCGTTTCAGTTTGCGAAGGAGCTTGCAGCTGCTGCAAATGTCTGCCCGGTGAGTGTGCCTGCGGTTCGAGCTGCAGGTGCTGCAGCTGCGATAATTGCCAGTGTGGATGAGCAAGTCTTGGAAGTCGCGGCGTTTATTTGTTATCAACATGTCAGGCAGCCGAACGCCTGACGCCAGCTCTCGCGGTCGAATCGCCGGCCGCGAGACATTTTCTTAAGAGGTGATGATGAGTCGTGCATTCAGCTATATAGACCGTTTCGAGGAACCATACCATTCCGACATGATGAAGATCGGCGAGGTGTCAAAAAAGTCGGGAGTCGGGATCGAGGCCCTGCGGTTCTACGAAAAAAGCGGATTGCTCGAACGTCCCGATCGAACGTATAGCGGATACAGGTTGTACCCTGCCGATGTGCTTGAGCGGATCGCGTTCATCAAGCAGGCCCAGACACTCGGATTTACGCTCGACGAGATCCGCAGCCTTATCGGTCAAAAGAGAAAGGGCGAAAGCCCGTGTCTCGAGGTCCGCGAGATCATTCGCCGGCGTCTCGATGAAATAAATGAGAAGATCGACCTGTTGGTAAGATACAGGGACGAGGTCACCGCGGCGTTGAAAGGATGGGATGAAAAAGAAAGCGTCGACGGCCACGTCTGCGGACTGATCGAAGGGTCGGTCATCGAAACCGACCTGGGAAAGAGAAAGATCTAGTCCCGTCCGTGCGCGCAAATGCGCTCCCTCGAAAAAAAAACCGCAACGCTCGCTTCGTTGCGGTTTAAGGATTGATCCGGAGATCTGAACAAAAATAAAACGAGAACCTGCTCGGGGGCTAGTTGCCTGCCACTGTGCTTGAACACGCCTTTTTTCCGTTCAGTTATTAGAAAGGTCCATTCGGGACCCAGTTCCAAAAAATATTTTCAGTTCTTGCCGATACGGCAAAACTACTCGCCGCTCTGCTGCAGCAATTTTGCGACCAGCCCTGTCCAGCCTGTCTGGTGACTCGCACCGATCCCTGACCCGTTGTCGCCGTGAAAGTACTCGTTGAACAGGATGTAGTCGCGAAAATGCGGGTCTTTTTGAAATTTCATCTGGTCGCCGAATACCGGCCGATTTCCATCGTGGTCGCGTAAGAATATCCGCGACAGCCGCCGCGAGAGTTCCTGTGAAATGTCCCATAGATTTATTTTGTTTCCGGACCCGGTCGGGCACTCGACCTTGAGATCGTCGCCATAATACCAGTGAAATTTCTGCAGCGACTCGATCATGAGGTAGTTGACCGGGAACCAAACAGGCCCGCGCCAGTTCGAGTTGCCGCCAAAAAGGCCGCTCGTCGATTCGGCCGGCTCGTAGTCAACGTAATGCTCTTCGCCGTTCACCTTTAACCGGTAAGGATGGTCGAGGTGATATCGCGACAACGCGCGTAATCCGTGGTCCGATAGAAACTCATTCTCGTCGAGCATGACCTTGAGAACTCGTTCCAGTCGCTCGCGAAAGGCGACCGCCATCAGCCGCCGCTCGCCCACACCGAGGGTCTGCATGCACGAGACATTCTTGATCAGGTCCGGACGGTTCTCTATGAACCAGTACATCCGTTTCTTAAAATCCGGCAGCCGCTCAAGCACGTCGGGTTCGATCGTGCTGACCGCAAAGAGCGGTATCAGCCCGACCATCGACCTCACCTTGAGGGGCACGCTCTCCGCACCATGCATGTGCAGAACGTCGTAATAAAATCCATCCTCTTCGTTCCACAGCGAGATGCCGTCGCTGCCCATGTCGTTCATCGCGTCGGCGATGTATATGAAATGTTCCCAGAACTTACTTGCCAGGTCTTCGTACGTGTCGTCCTCGGCGGCGAGTTCGAGCGCGATCGCAAGCATGTTTAGCGAATACATCGCCATCCAGCTAGTGCCATCCGATTGGGCAAGCGTGCCGCCGGTCGGCAGCGGCCGCGAACGGTCGAAGATACCGATATTGTCGAGCCCGAGGAAACCGCCTTCGAATATGTTCATTCCCTCGGAGTCTTTGCGGTTGACCCACCACGTAAAATTGAGCAGGAGTTTCTGAAAAACACGAGAGAGAAATTTCCTGTCGCCCGTGCCCGTTCGTTTTTGCTCGATCTGATAGACGCGCAGGGCGGCCCATGCATGTACGGGCGGGTTGACGTCGCCAAACGCCCATTCGTAGGCGGGTATCTGGCCGTTTGGGTGCATGTACCACTCGCGAAGCATCAGGATGAGCTGGTCTTTTGCAAATTGCGGATCAACGAGCGCCAGCGTGATGGTGTGAAACGCCAGGTCCCATGCCGCGTACCATGGATACTCCCACTTATCGGGCATTGAAATAACGTCGGAGTTGAACAGGTGAAGCCACTCGTGGTTGCGGCCTTCGAGCCGAGCGTCCGGCGGCTTCGGCATCGCCGGATCACCCTTAAGCCAGTCGCGGACCGAGTAATTGTAGAACTGCTTTGACCATAGCATGCCGGCAAAGGCCTGCCGCTGGACGCGTCTGGCGTCATCTGTCAGGTCGTCCGGCGCATGAGCGTCGAAAAATTCGTCGGCCTCTCGGACACGATCGGCAAGTACCTTTTCGAAGTCCCGGAATATCGGGTCGGTCTCTTTTTCGGGCTTAACGCCGCTAAGCAGCAGGTCCTGGTCAGTGAAACGCAGCCTGATGACCGTCTCCGATCCCGCCGCGACACTTAATACGTAATTCGCCGCCCCCTTGGTACCCGTCCGTTTGGGGTTTACCGCATCTTTTCGCCCACCGACGACATACTCATTGAACGCGTCTTTGACATACGGCGTTCGGTTCGGCGATCCGAAGATCCGTTCGTTGTTGGTCTCGTTCTCGGTAAAGAGCAGCTCGGGTAAGCCGTCAAAATAGACGTACCGCTTTCCGAGCCACTCACTGTCAATGGCGACGACCGTTCCGTCGATCGCTGAAAGCGACGATCGGGCAGGCTTGCCGTCCCAGGACCATGTATTTCGGAACCAGATGGTCGGCAGCACATTTATCGTTGCCGATTCGCTCGAACGGTTCGCAACCGTAATGCGGATGAACACGTCTTCGACGTCAGCCTTGGCGTACTCGACAAAGATGTCAAAATACTTATCGTCATCAAAGATTCCGGTGTCGATAAGGTCGAACTCGCGGTCAAGCTTGCCGCGGCGAGCGTTCTCGTCGATAAGCTGTTGGTAAGGAAACTCGGCCTGCGGGTACTTGTACAGGTACTTCATGTACGAGTGCGTCGGCGTCGAGTCTAGATAGTAGTAGATCTCCTTGACGTCCTCGCCGTGATTGCCCTGGTCGCCTGTCAGTCCAAAGTGCCGCTCTTTTAATATCGGGTCTTTGCCGTTCCAGAACGCAAAAGCCATACACACGTCCTGCTGACGGTTCGAGATGCCGGCGATCCCGTCCTCATTCCATCGGTAGGCCCGAGAACGGGCATGATCGTGCGGAAAATATTCCCACGCCGAGCCGTCCGCCGAGTAGTCTTCGCGTACGGTTCCCCACGCACGCTCGCTCAGGTACGGGCCCCAGCGTTTCCAGTGCTTCGACCTTTTGTCCGATTCCGCCAAACGCCTCTCTTCGGCTTTCATCGAAATGAATCTAACACAGACGCGGTCAGAACCGCCTGCGTGAGCGGGCGGTCAGTTCGTCGAATAGCAGACCCCGTTCGTAGATCCATTCACGCCGTGAATGAATTTCATTCACGAGATGAATAGATTTACAAAGCTGACTCATTGGAGCCGAGCCCGTCAGAGAGTTAATATCTCCCATATAGGAAGATCATCGCTATGGAATTTTATTTCTTGCTCTTTTCGCTCTTCTTTCCGCGGATAGTGATGCTGGTCTATCTTTTCATGTTTCCGGCACTATTTCCGACAAACACGGTGCCCGATTGGGCCGACATTCTGCTCGGCGTATTTTTCCCGCGCGTCCTGATCTTGATATACATCTACCAGAACATGGGTTACAACAACGTCTGGTTCGCGGCTCACCTGATCGTGATGATACTCGCGTATTTCGGCGGAGGCCGCGAGACCAGAAGACGGCGTTGGAGGCGTCGGAGCGAAGCCTAGACGAGCTTCTTTCGCCTGAGCGTCTCGAGCAGGTTATAAGTGAAAATGATGTTGACGCGTGTCCTCGCCACCGTCGGCAGCAGCTCGGCGACTCCGTGGATGTACGTCGCAGTCAGGCTAAATTCCTTGCTGAAATTCGTTATCGACGTCAGGTAGAACCTGTCACCGCGCGGAAACCGGTCGGCATTTAGCATCGTCCGGTCGATCCGAGCAAATCCGCCGCCGAGAGTCAGGTATTTATGGAGCTTTTTTTGCCCGTAAACATGAAAACCGTACCCCGGTGAAGGATCCAGCCGCTCGTAGTTCTCGAATTGGAGCATATCGAGCACTCTTCCCTTTGGCAGTGTCACCTTCAGCCCCTGCCGCAGGATATCGACGCCAGAATCGAACGTGTAGTCCACAGAGAACGCGACCATCTTGTTGACCTGCTTTCGCACCATGAACTGGTGATAGTTTGATTTGTCTAAATGTTTGAACCGGTGAAATACGCTCGGTTTATTTAGATCACCGATAAATCCGTTCGTTATCGAAATTTCGTCAAAATACGCGTGCTTTGGGGCTCGGATGTAGACCCGCTCACCCATCATAAAACCGTCTGTGTCGTATCCGGTCACCTCGGTGTTCTCGCCATTGTATGGCGTAATGCCGCCGACCTGGAACTCGAGAGATTTCAGAGGCTTGGCGTCAAAATATAACTGCTTCAAATAAAGGTTTGTGGTATAACGCGGCGCTCCGAAGCCCGTATTGTTCCAACCGCTGTTGAACGGATTGCCAGTATAGAGACCGGCATAAACACTGTATCGCCCCTTGCTGTCAAATTTGAAATGGCCCTTCGCCTGGACCCCGTATTGGCCATTGTCGGTGACGAGGTGGCCGTTGGTGTTCCTTATGTAGTGATACCGTGTGGCCAATGAGAGAGTATCGAACTCGAACCACCGTTTGAACTTGTCTGCGTCCGAGCGTGCCTTGCCGGCGGTCGCGGTCTGGGGGGCTTTGACCGCGGCCGCCGGTGTCGGCGATGGCGTTTGGGCGAACGACGGCAGGAGGTAGACCATCGCCCATCCAAACATCAATCCACATCGTATAAAGGCCGGAGTGAAGGAGCCCGGTTTTCGCATAAAGCCTCTAATTCGCTTTCGGGACATACACGTTTCCCCGGCTCTATCTTAACTCACCTTTAGTTGAACTCCTCCGCACGCCGGATCAGGTCATCGAGGCCAGGTTCCTTGGGATTCCGCGGCTTTCCAGGGTGAATGATCGACACCTGGCAGCCTTCGGCCGCTTCGACAAGCTGCCGGAATGTCCCCGCGTCCGGATCCGCAATATATGCCTGTTTGTTGTCGTCGTATTGGAACATTCTCGGGTTGACCTGTGTGCATTCGTTGCACGTCGTGCAGCGGGCCGTTTCAATGTACGGATCGCCGTTGCTTGTCGCGGCGTCCGGAACCTCAGCCCTGATCTCAGTCGGCGGCTCCGCCGTACTCGGAGTTGCAGCAGGCGCGGCCGCCGCGGCTTCGGAAGCTGGCCTTTGAGTATCTATGTCATCGGCCGCCTGTTCCGGGACCAGATCATTTAACCCGCCCAGGTCCTGCAAACGGTTCCACATCGCCCTGCAGCGGTTCGTCTCGGAGATGATGCTTCGGGTTAAAACGGCCCGGCGAAGTCTCATATCAGCATCGATCAGCGTTACGTATGGGACTTCGTCCGGAAGCCCCGTCAGATCGGCGTCCAACGCAGTCTGGACAGGGATCATAGCGTTGCGAGGCTCGCCGCCCTCGACGACGGCGAACTGAGGCCGAAACCGCTCATCCATCGCCAGGAAGTCGGCCGTCGTGAACGCGATCTCCTCGGACATTGCCTGGAGTTTTTCGTCCTCGTAAGAGAAAACGTGCACCGGCCAATCACTCTCTTTTTCCGGGTTTCCGTCTATCGCAACGCTTCCCGGCTTGCCAACCGAGGGGTCGAACGTCACGGTCGGAAACACTCGCGATTCGACGGCAGCCGCGGCGACAAGATACGGCGGAACGTCACCCGATTGACCGCCCGAACCGGAAAACACGCTGAACAATGCAGCACCGTCCGCCGCCAGGCCTCGCAGCAATGACTCCCTCTGCCCGAACAATTGTGAGACGCTTGTTTGCATCACAAAAACATCGGTCATCGCAACGGCCGTCTCGACAAACCGACGCGACCGCTGGCCAAAATTGAAACGAGCTCCCGGATATGCCGGCGTCTCGACCACATCGTCCGTCTGAACGAGTATCTTGAACGGCAGCCCGGCGGCCAAGGCATCGGTCAAATGTAGAGCCTCACCCGCGGTAAGTTCGTCCACATTCGTACAAACGAGATAATCGGGCAGGTCCGAGTTTTGCAATTTGCTTCCGTACGTCGAGTCAAAGATCGCGTCGTGGACAGCTTCGCGGTATTCGCCTTTTGCTTCGAGCTCGGCAACCGCGAGAGTTCGCGAGAGTTCCGCGGCCTCGCTCTGCCGCTCGACAAATGCGTTGACGGCGTCCGAGATTCGGGTGTATGTGAACGCATAGCCGTCGGAAACGTTGTACAAAAGCGGATAGAACCGCTGGCTCTCAAGCGTGTCGATCAGACCGCGAATACGCGTCCGTCTCGCGTCGGAAAGCGCAAACCCGGGTTTGGCGTCGCCGAGGATGCCGGACAATGCCGAAAAATCGAAGGTACCGGCAAACGCAGCTCCGACGCTTGCGCTTAGCCGCTCCGGCGTGCGTCCGGCCTCGGTCGCCGTCGATTCCGCCGTCAGAATGTCGTGGAGTTTCAGCAGCAGCCGCTCGGCTTTGTGCTTGAATGCCAATGCCTTTTCGGCGTTTACCGACGCCCAAGCATGCGAAATCATCTTTGCCGGAGCTTCTCTGCTCACGTCGACGATCTCGCCCGACGCCTGAAACTCGTTCCAGAGCAGCCTCGCCGAATCGGCTATCGACGCATCCTCGCTCTTGAGCCGGTCCGAAGCCTCGTTCCAAAGCGAAACAAAGTCCGCCGAGCCGCGTTTCGCCAACTCTTGTCGTATCTCGCGTTCGATCCGGTACGCATGCCTGGCGACCCGCGCCGCGTCGGTCACATCCGATAGCCACTCGACGGCTTCGTCCACAAGTCCCGAAAGCGATAAAACGCACCGCTCAGGCGGCCCTTCCGTGTTGAGGACTACCGGAAAGTCATACCGCAGCGACGTCAGATCCGAGTATCTTGCCAGAAGTGCCGGCCGATAAGTGGGGTCAAGCGGTCCGAGTCCCTCACCTTGTCGGCGGCCGGTCAGGTAAAAAGCGATCATTTGCTCGAGATCGTTCTTCATAATGCCGCCTCCCCGTCAGGCCACACTGTGAACTTGTCGAACTCGGCTTCGAGTCCCTTTTGCACCAGCGAAGTCGTGCGAAGCCTCGAGTCGTGACGCAGGTCCTCGTAGCACGGGATGTCGTCGTTTCTGTAGAGTATTCCGACAGGTATCGGATCCACCGAAGATGCGATCTCGCGAGCACGGTTCATGTCCGACGGATCGTGCTCTTCCATCTTTGTATATGTTCGCGCAAGTGCCGGCGAGATCTGTATGCCGTTGTCGTGATGCAGCAGCAGCACGCGGTCCGGGTCACTGAGCCACGGATCCATCAGTTTTGGCAGCCATTCGGGGCATCGTTGGATGATCCGGACGAAAGAGAACCCCTTGTGATGATAGGCGGCCGAGATGATCTGGTAGAGGACCTCCGGGATCCAGTCGACGACCTGTGCGACAAATGAGACGTTCGTGATACCGAGCGTTATGGTCAGCGGGTTCAGACCCTCGAGATAGCTGCCGCGCGGCGTCGTATTGGTCTTCAAGCCGATGGGCGAAGTCGGCGACGCCTGCATCTTTGTCAGTCCGTAGATCTGGTTGTCGTGCAGCATCATCGTCAGGTCCATGTTGTAACGCACACCGTGGATCCAGTGCGCCGCCCCGATGCTGCAGCAATCGCCGTCGCCCGTATTTACAAAGACCGCAAGCTCGGGCCGCGCCATCTTGACGCCCTCGGCGACCGGCAATGCTCGGCCGTGGATACCGTGAAAGCCGTACGTATTCATGTAGTGCGGCAGACGGCTCGAGCAGCCGATGCCCGACACAAAGACCGTTTTCTCAGGCAAAAGTCCTTCGTCACGGCAAAGACGCTGGACCGCGGTCAAGATGGCGTTGTCGCCGCAGCCGGTGCACCACCGCGGGACGCCTTTTTGGTAGTCCTCGATCTCGTGATGCTCCTCGTACATCCGCAACAGGCAATCGCTCGAACTGATGGTTTGCGCCGTACTCATTTAAGTTTCTCCAATATCACACTGCGAACGGTATTCGGTTTGAGCGGCGTTCCGCGACACTCGCTCCAGCAGTCGACGTCAACCAAATACCGCGACCGAAGCAGCATCGCCAGGGCCGAATACCGCCGATTATCGCCGTCGATCATCTCGTCGTTCGGGTCATCGGACCAATTGTTCTCGATCGTTATGACCTGTTTGAACCCTTTGAGGATCTCGCCAATACCCGGCTGCATAGGCTGAATGAAAGTGAGATGCAGCGATGACACTTCTTTGCCTTCGCCTCGCAGCTCCTCGACCGCCTCTTCGATCGCTCCCTTGGTGCTGCCCCAACCGACGACAAGGACGTCTCCGGTCGGATCGCCGAAGACCGTCGGCGGTAGCAGCGTCTTTTGCAGTGTCGCGAGCTTTAGGCTCCTTGCACGCATTCCTTGCTCATTGATCTCGGGGTCGTAAGCGACATGGCTGTTTACGTCGTGGGCAAGGCCGGTCAAGGTGTGCATCCCGCCCGGCTGGCCCGGAATAAATCGTCTGGCAAGTCCCGTTCGCGGGTCCCAATCGTACGGCTTTGCACCCGCCGGGACCGCAGCCTGATCGATCGGCGGTGCCATCCATGCCTCGTCGAAATCAGGCCGTTTGAACGGCTGCTGGGACGTCGCAAGATTGGCGTCGGAAAGGATGACGACCACCATATTGAACGTCTCGGCGATCTTGCGGGCCGTGATGACCGAATAAAAACATTCCTCGATCGTGCTGGGTGCAATGACGACCTTTGGCGCGTCGCCGTGGCTGCCGAATATCGTCGTCATCAGGTCACCCTGCTCGGTCTTGGTCGGCTGCCCGGTCGAAGGTCCTCCGCGCATCACGTTTACGACGACAAGCGGTATCTCGCCCATCACCGCTAGTCCTATTGCCTCCTGCTTGAGCGAATATCCGGGTCCGGACGTGATCGTCACCGTGCATTTGCCGGCGTATGAAGCGCCGATCGCGAACGCGCACGCCGCGATCTCGTCCTCGGCCTGATGGACGACGCCGCCGACCTTTTCGAACGCGTCGCTGAGGTAATGGGATGCTGACGTAGCCGGCGTGATCGGGTACATTGCACAGATCTCCATTCCCGAAGCGAGCACGCCGAGGGCCAGCGCCGTGTTGCCGTTGACGACGATCTGCGCCTCCGAGGCTTTTTCGGCGGCGATCTCGTATTTGAGATCGAGGTTCGACTCGGCCCAGTTGTAGCCGTCCTCGAGCAGAGCGATGTTTTTGTCGATGACCGACTGCGACTTTTTGGCAAACGTAAGAGCGACCTGATCGCGTGCGATCTGGAGGTCGAGGCTGTAGATGTTGCACAGGATGCCGAGGACGAACATGTTCTTGCCTTTCTTGGCGTCCGACACATGTTTGAGGCACTCCTCTTCCATCGGTATCTCGTAAACCCGATAACCGGCCTCGATCAGTTGTTCGTAGGTCTCTGTGTAGGACTTCGCGATCTTCGGATCCGAACTCTCACGCCACATCGACTCGAGCAATATCGTGCAGCCGGGCTTTAGTTCCTTTGAACGGACGCGTCCGAGCAATACCTGTTCGTTGAACGCGACGACGAGGTCTGTCTCGTTGCCGCCGTTCGTTACCCGGGCAGAGCCAATGCGTATCCGGTTGCCGCTCGCTCCGGCAACGCTTCGCGAAGGCGGCCTGATCTCGGCCGGAATGATCTCGACCGTCCAAACGCCGTTTCCCATGCGGGCGACGATCGCCCCGAGCGACTGGCCGCACTTCTGAGCGCCTTCGCCCGAATCGCTGATGATCTCAACGATGTGTTCTTTGAGACGCGTAGCCTCGCGGGTAGGCTTGCCCGCCAAGCGTGCCTCTTTTGTTGCTGTGCCGTTATCAAGTGCCATCATCTACGCGGCCCTCACCCGAACAAAATTGTGTTCCCTGCTGTCGATGCCAAAAATGGCGTGTTCACGTTTGAGGCTCGTTACATCGCGGATCCCCAAATACGCTTTCATTCCGCGGGCGGCCTTGCGGCCGGCACCCATGGCTTCGATGACGGTTGCCGCTCCGGTGACAATGTCGCCGCCCGCGAAAACGCCGGCCATCGAGGTCATCAGGTTGTCGTCCGTCTCAATGTAGCCCCATTTGTTTAGTTTTAGGTTCGACGTCTGCCCGATGATCGGATTGGCGTTGGTCCCGATGGCGAAAACGACCTGGTCGGTCTCGATCTCAAATTCGCTACCAGGCACCGCGACCGGCCGCCTGCGGCCCGAGTCATCCGGTTCACCCAATTCCATCTTGATGCAGCGGATAGCACACACCGAGCCTTCGCCGTCGTCGATGACTTCGACGGGTGCGGCGAGCCAGTGAAATTCGATGCCTTCCTGCTCGGCGTGATGGACCTCTTCTGCGCGTGCCGGTGCTTCAGCCTTGGTCCGTCGGTAAACGCACGCCACGGACTCGGCGCCAAGGCGTTTCGAAACGCGAAGTGCGTCCATCGCAGTATTTCCGGCACCGACAACGACGACGTGCTTGCCAAGCGGCAGCGGCGTGTCGACTCGCGGAAAGTCGCGGGCCTTCATCAGGTTGCAGCGTGTCAGCAGCTCGTTTGCCGAAAGCACGCCGTTGAGCGAATCGCCGGGGATGCCGAGCATCGTCGGATATCCCGCTCCTGTTCCGATAAAAACTGCGTGAAATCCCAGCTCCTCGATCATCTGCTCGATCGTGAAAAGCCGGCCGACAAGCGTGTTGCACTCGAACCGGACACCTAGTTCCTTTAACTTCTCGATCTCGGCGTCGATCACCGTATTCGGTAGTCGAAAGTCGGGGATCCCGTACCTAAGCACGCCGCCCGCCTCGTGAAATGCTTCGTACACCGTGACCTGGCATCCCGCCTTTGCCATATCGGCGGCGCACGCCATACCGGCGGGGCCTGAGCCGACAATGCCGACTCGCATCTGCGAAGGTTCAATGTACGGAATATTGACCCAGCGGTTCGCGATCGCGAGGTCACCGACAAACCGCTCCAGCCGCCCGATCGCGACCGAGACAAGGCTCTCGCCGACGACGCAGACACCTTCGCACTGGTTTTCCTGCGGGCAGACGCGGCCGCACACCGCTGGCAGCAGATTGGTGCCGGTGATGACGTCATAGGCCCCGCGAAAGTCCTTTTCGCCTATTTTCTGGATAAATCCCGGAATGTCGATCGAGACCGGACAGCCGTCGATGCATTTGGGTTCCGGACAGAAAAGGCACCGCTCGCTCTCGAGCAGGGCCTCGGCCTCGGTGTAGCCGCAATTGACCTCTTTAAAGTTTGTCGCCCTTATCGCGGGGTCCAATTCACGGACCGGCGTCCGCTCCTGCGGAATATTGCGTACCGTACGCTTTTTTGCCATTTCGGACTATTTCCCCCTCGTGCGTTCCTTTGCTATCCGATGTCCGGAAACTCTATCGCGCCCGCCACGACGCTGTGCATCCGGCACGACTCGGACCAACGCTGGGTCGCCGCCTTTTCTTCCTCCGTGTACCGCCGCAGCCTGATCATAAGATCGTCAAAATCGACCTGGTGCCCGTCAAAGTCGGGCCCGTCGACACACGCAAATTTGACCACTTCGCCTACCTTGACGCGGCATCCGCCGCACATGCCGGTGCCGTCGACCATGATCGGATTGAGACTGACCATCGTCTTGACGCCCGACTCCCGGGTGGCCTCGGAGCATGCCTTCATCATCACGGGCGGCCCGATCGCGACGACCTCGTCGATGTCAGAGTGGCTGGCCATCGCGAGCTTGATGCCGTCGGTCACAAAGCCCTTGAGCCCCGCCGAACCGTCGTCCGTGCACACGATCAGCTCATCACAGATCGCGCTGAATTTCTGTCCCCAGAAAATAAGGTTCTTTGTCCTAAATCCGAGCACCCCGATGACGTACGCCCCGCTCTCCTTGTACGCACGGGCTTGAGGAAATACCGGAGCGACACCAAGGCCGCCGCCGACGCACACGACCTTTTTCGCGTTTCCGAGATGGCTCGGGATGCCCATCGGCCCGGCCATTCCGTAAAGCTCGGTGCCGACCTGACACGTTTGCTGCATCTCGAGCGTCGTTTTGCCGACAGCCTGGATAACAAGCGTGATCGTGCCTCGCTCGCGGTCAAAATCGGCTATGGTCAGCGGAATTCGCTCGCCTTCGGCGTGAGACATTACAATGACGAACTGCCCCGGACGCGCTGCCCGCGCCATCATCGGATGCCGAACCTCGAGCAGGTATGTAACATCCGAAAAATCCTCGCGCCGGACTATTTCGAACCGCGTTTCCGTTAATTCCTGTAATTGCTGCTTCATTTCGGGCTTGCTCGTTGGCCGCCTATGCGATCGTGGCCTATACCGTCGTCCACTTCGCAAGCCACGTGCCAAAAAAAAGAAGCCGCCCGAAGCGGCTAATTTGCCCGAAATTACCGCGTTATCCGGCTGGCATTGAGCCAGATCGCCGGGATAGCTATGAATATTTCTGCGAGAGGTGCGAGATTTTTCTCAGTTGGAACGCGGACGCCTTCGTCCGCCTGTATCTTTTGATTTGAAAGATGGTGCTCCCGGCTGGATTCGAACCAGCGGCCTTTCACTTAGGAGGCGAACGCTCTATCCTGCTGAGCTACGGGAGCCGATCAAACTTGGATTTTGGATCGCGGGCCGGGGATTGTCAAGGTTCACTTTAACAGGCCCGAAAGCCAGTGCACGACATTCAGCATATACTGTCGGTTGTCGATACCGGGTACGTTCATGCCGAACTTATGGCCATCCGCGCTGAATTGGGCGGTAAGCATGGCTGCCTCGCCCGAATTCCCTTTGCCGAATGGACGCCTGAGCTCGCCCCGTTTTGGTCGCCCTCGTCGTACGCTGTGTCCGAGAGCTTGAGAATAGTTGGTTTTAGGCCCCGTAAAGCTGACGACGCGGTTGATCCGTTCGGAGCCATTTCGGCCTGCCGAGCAGCTTGTTTTCCCGCGAAAAGAGCAGGTCCTTGACGACGGGATCTCGATTAGCCGGATCATCCGTATATCCCTTTGCCCAGGCGGTTGGCGAATAGGCCGAAGGCGTGTCACGACTAGAAGCAGCGAACCGCCATTTTTGACCCAACTTGCGACGGCCTCGATCTCGCTATCGGTGAAGGCCGATCCATTTCCCTCACCCCGCGCATTTGATATAACGAGATCAGCCACGCGACTGCATCGTGAAAAGTTCCGCGTTCGGGGTCACGACGTAACCGTCGTTTCGGATGAATCCTTCGTGGACCTATGGAAGTTTTTGTGAGCCTCGTCAAACAAGACGCGCGGCCCGTTTGACCGATACGCGGGTTGGGCGACCGAAGTGTCAAACGTCTCGTCGGCACGCTGGGTCGCCGTGGGCAAGTTCGGTATCGCCGGGATATCGGCGTCGCCGCACGCCGGCGAACCGGCCCGCGACGCGCAAAATGCTCCGACCACCGTCCTCTTCTCTTTTTCGAAAGCCTCGAATGTGCCACGCAGCTTTGTCGGGCCGATCATAGTCACAAAGTGCACAACCGCTCCCGCCAGGTCGGCCGTGAACGTCAGCTTTTCTCCGTCGCGTTTGAGGTCACGGGCCTTACCGCTCGCCTGCTGCCCGCCGAATTTTATAGAGACTTCGCCGGACAAGGCGCAAAGGTCTCGAGGTTTCCGGCCGGTCCATTGGATCCGAACGGGCCGCTCCACGATCCCGACGCATCCTGCGCGGTCAGGCACGTCGAAAACGAAAAAACAGCGATAAAAACGGCTAAGCATTTAGTCATGCACGTGACCTCAAAGACAGGGATACTAACCCAGAGTCTAACGAACTCGCTGGGTCAAAGTTCCCTGAAAATAGAAAAGCTATAAGTTCCTTATGAATCGTAACGGATCAGCGACTGTACATCGTAGCCTTCGAGTTTGCCCCGGCCTTTGAGGAAATCAAGCTCAATAGCCAACACAAGTCCGGCCACCACGCCACCGACGCTTTCAACGAGGTCGACTACGGCCTTAGCAGTGCCGCCGGTGGCTAAGAGATCGTCGACGATCAACACCTGATGGCCTTCTCCGACGGCGTCTCTGTGCATCTCGAGCGTGTCCTGGCCGTATTCGAGGTCATAAGAGACAGACACCTTTTCAGACGGCAGTTTTTTGGGTTTTCGCACCGGGACAAAGCCGGCATTGAGTTTGATCGCGAGCGGCGTGGCAAAAATAAATCCGCGCGACTCGATCCCGATCACGGTGTCCACCCTTGTTACCTTGCAAAGCGCGGCCATCGATTCGATCGTATTCTTGAGCCCGTCGGCGTCCTTTAGCAGCGTCGTAATATCGTAAAAATTGATGCCCGGCTTCGGAAAGTCAGGCACTTCACGGATTAGTTTTCTAAGATGTTCCATTTATCTATTTAGGCGTCTCGCCCGAGCGAGTAGCTGTCTCTGAAACCAATTAATAATTAATAATTAGTAATTAATAATTAACGAACAAGGTTCTACCTTTCGATCCTAAATGTTGAGTACAATCCACTTGGCTCGACGACGATCTCTTCGACAAGATCGACTCGCCCGTGTTGCGGTCCGGCGTTCATGTCCAACCGGAACGCCTCGACCGCCGCAGCCGGGCCTTCGGCCCTGGCTTCGACCCGTCCGTCCTCTAGGTTCCGAACATAGCCGCGGACTTGATGCTTTGCTGCCGCTCGCTGTGCGAAAAAACGAAATCCGACACCCTGGACGTCGCCGCTGATCAACAATAATCTCGCGATCATCATCAGCCCAGTGCGTCCAGACACTCCATCAGGGACCGCTGCCGGCATGTGTAAACCGGCATGCCGCGCAGCGTGAATTTACTCGCCGACGTCTCCCGCAGCTCCGCCGCCATCGCCAGAAAATCCTTGGGTTCGTCCGTCTCGAACGAGATCAGGTACTCCTGATCGCTAAACCCGAACGCGTGAGTCAGGTGGATCTTTATGTTCGGAAACTTCATCCCGACCATAAAGTTCTCCTCGATCATCGCATCGCGCTCGTCGCCGGTCAGTTCGAGCCACTCTTTGTGTTTCGCACACGGATAGACAAAATGATATTTGCGCGTGCCGGCAGCGACTCGTCCGCGAACCTCGGGGCCTTCGGCGACGAACATACGTTTTTTCGTGATCGAAAGATAATTGTCCGATGGCTCAAGATAGCTGCCGAGGTTCGTACGGTAGAGCTTTGCCGTCATGTCCTGGATCAGGTCGAGCGACGTGCCGATCCGCCAGAACATAAGATCCGCCTTTGAATCGAATCCTATCAGCGAGTAGCTGAATAATAAAAATCCCTCGCGAAATTTCTCGTAAATGCTCTGAAACTCGCTCTTAAAGACACGTTTTGTCTCGCCGTTCAGCTTTCGCCACTCGGGATTGACCCGAAAGAACATAAAGTTGACGAATTGCGGCTCGATCTCGGGCTCCGGCATCGCGTCGCGGAGTCCCTGCACGAGCCTCAGGCCGCTTTCATTGGCTTCTTTTTGGAGATTTTCGGCGTCCATCCGTCGTTACTGGCGTGGTCAGGTAGTTGTCGGTCTCGACCTTGGCTATTCTGCCAAGTTTTAGGCAATAAGTCCAAATGCTCGGAGCGGGGACACTCCTGTCCCCATGAGTGCGAAGCACGAACTCCCGCGCTTGCCCGCACGGGAGATGCGTCGCTAACGGGATGTCCAGTAGCCCGACCGTGAGGGAGGGCGCCCGTGGTGACTCGATCCGCCGACGGACCCACACGCCCACGCCACACTTCCCGGTTTACAAATCCCCCGCCAAGTGCCAAAATTGCCTCAATGCGGCGACTAATGATATTTACGATCGCGACGGCGGTGCTTTGTGACGGCCGTGGCCGCACAGCAGCGTCCGTTGCTCACCGACGACGTCGATATCACGCCGCCGGGAGCGTTTGAGATCGGTGCGGGCGTCGATTTTTTCCAAAAGGCAAAATTCTCGCTTTCGGGTATCAACGGGGACCAGACACGCGTCGGCGATATTCGCGTCCGGACCGGATTTGCCTCGAATGTCGAGATCCAGCTCGAGGGCGCGCTGCAGACCTATGTCGCCATCAACTCTCGCGGCCATTCGTCGATACCGCTCAACATCACCGGCAATTCGACAAACGATTTTGACGACTTTGTCATGTCGGCCAAGATCAAGCTCCGCAACGAGACCAAAGTGCTGCCGGCTCTCGGTTTCAAGTTCGGTTTCCAAATGCCGAACACCGACCAGGCCGCGGCATCGGGACCAACCAGATCAACGTTTTCGGTAAATTTATCGTGCAGAAACGCTTCGGCAGCGTCGTCAATAAGACGGCCCGCTTCAACGTCTACGGCAATCTCGGCCTCCAGATAATGACCGCCCCGCTGTCGCCGTTCTCGCAGAACGACGTCCTTCTTTACGGCCTCGCCGGCATCTACCGCGTCAATGACATCATCAACGTCGTCGGCGAGATCAATGGCCGCCAGAACACACGCAGCGGCGGTGCTCCGATCGGCACCGAGAGCATGGGCCAGGCACGATTCGGCACGCAGATCAAGGCCTCAGGTCTGCGGTTCGACACCGCCGCCGTGTTCGGCCTGACACCGTTCAGCCCGAAGACAGGCGTCGTCTTCGGCGTCACATACCTCAGCCCGTCGATCTTCACGCCGGCTAAATGATCACACCCAAATAGGCGAATTTCCGTGCCCGAGGTTCGGTGCGTTGCGGATCGCTTCGGTCACAAATCGCTTGGCGATATCGACCGACTCGACGAGCGAATTTCCCAATGCCAGATTCGCCGCGATCGCCGCCGAAAGCGTGCATCCAGTGCCGTGGGTCGCCGAAGTCTCGATAAACTCCGCCTCGAACGCATGCACCGATCCGTCCTTCAGAAACAAACGATCTACAGCCTTTCCTGACTCTGCACTCGCTCCGTGTCCACCTTTAATAAGGACGTTTCGGGCTCCCATTCCATGCATCAGTCGAGCAGCGTCTACGATGTCCGTTTGCGACTCGATCGCAACGCCTGTTATTCGCTCGGCCTCGGGAATATTGGGCGTCACGAGCCTCGCGATCGGAAAAAGCTCGCTGACCAGCACCCGCAAAGTCTCGTCGTCGATCAGATCGTAACCCGAGGTCGACCTGACGACCGGATCGACCACTAATTCCTCGACGCTCCCGCTCGACGCACAAATGCGCGACCGCCCGAACGGTCTCCGCCGAAGGCAGCATTCCCGTCTTTACCGCCGCGACCGAAAAGTCGTCAAAAACGGGCTCAGCCTGCCGCAGGACGCTCTCAGCGGGGACGTGTTCGGCACCGAAAACGCCGGCCGTGTTCTGGAACGTCAGCGAAGTCACCGCCGCGGTCCCAAAGCACCCGAAAGCCCGAAACGTCTTGATATCGGCGATCACTCCCGCACCGCCCGAAGGATCGAGACCGGCGATCGTCAGACAGACTGGCGGCGAAGCAGCACTCATAAAACCTCCACCCCTATAAACTGCCGGCAAATGCGTCGCCGCACCCATTCGCGGCGTCTCAAAGACCGGCCCGAAAACCGCAAAATCGGCACCTCCGTCCGCCGCCCGCGTGACCTCTTCCAACGAATGCGTCGAAACCCCGATCAGCATCTCGTCCCCGAACGCCTGCCTTACCACCGACACCGGCAGCGAACGCGACGTCAGATGCACGCCGTCGGCACCGGCCGCGGCGGCGATGTCCGCGCGGTCGTTTACAAGCAGCTTTGTCGGGTTTGATCGCGTAATGGCGGCGGCGTCTTTTGCGAGTGAGAACAACAGGCGTGCGGTCAGATGCTTTTCGCGGATCTGAACGAGAGGGATGCCGCACTCCACAGCGGCCCTTACGATATCGAGTACGTTTCGGCTCTCTTCGGGAAAACTGTCCGCCGTTGCCTTGCCCGTCGTGATGAGATAAATGAGAGGACGCGACTCGCCGAGCCTCATTTCTTCTCCGGCTCGTGGCCCTGCTGGAGCATCCGGACGCTTTGATTGAAATGGGCGATCTCCCAAAACGCGATAACGATATTGAGCACCCCAAGCCCCGTCACGGCCCCGCGCACCCAGTTCGAAGCAATGGTCTTCTGTATGATCGGCGACCCCGCCTTGTCCGCGATGAACGCCAACAAATAATTATCGCCCCATGGCCCAAACAACGCGTCCCAAGGCGCCAGGATCAAATAAAACCCCAGCAGCAGGCACAAGGCGATAAAAAAAATGACGGTCAGCCGCTCAACCATACCGTCAGATTATAATCTGTTATTGGATTTCGAAACAATTACTCATCCTATTCCGATCCAACGAACGATCTGCCATGTTCGGGGTTGCACCCGGTGATTACGAAGTACTTTTTGCGATTGGATATGATTTTCTTCCCGAAAAGAGGAGTTTTGGCGGCGGTTTACGCTATGAAAAATTCGACCGTGTGTTTTCTTTCCTATGATCAAATGCTCACACCTCAACCCTTTGTGCGTCCGAAACAATGCCGTGTTCTATAGAGTAGATGACGACGGATCGGGGACGACCGCCGCAATGCTGATCGTGAGACAAAGCCGCCGTGACGAAAGACGGTGGTATAGTTGCTTTAATTCGGTGTCTGCCGATGCCGTACCCAAACATAAGATCATGTCCATCAGATCACGATTTTTTTTGATTCTTACTTTGTTATTGATCCTTACCGCGAGCGGCGTCGATGGGCAAACAAAACCGTCGCCCGGGTCGTCGAGCTCAAATGCGAGTATCTGAAAAACCCGGTCGGCATCGACGTCAGTCATCCGCGGCTGAGTTGGCAGATCGTGTCGAATGAACGCGGGTTGACGCAGGTGGGCTATCAGATCAGGGTGGCGCGTTCTGAAGAAGCCTTTGCGGGGAAAGAAGCACTGGTCGCCGACACTGGACGCGTCAGCTCGGCGAATCGAACCAGGTCGCGTACAGCGGGCCGGAGCTGCGGTCGGGTGAGAGAGTTTACTGGCAGGTCAAAGTTTGGCTGAGCGATGGCGAGGTGGTTTCTTCGACCGAGCCCGCCTACTGGGAAATGGGGCTGCTGCAGCCGTCGGATTGGCTGGCGAGCTGGATCGAGCCCGACCAGACACAGGACCCGACAAAACCGTCGCCGGCTCCGATGCTGCGGCGCTCCTTCAATGTCCGCGGCGATATTGTCCGGGCACGTGCCTATGTCACGAGCCGCGGATTGTACGAGATGCAGCTTAACGGCAGCCGCGTGAGCGACCGGCTGTTCACGCCGGGCTGGACGAGCTATAACAAGCGGTTGCAGTACCAGGTCTACGACGTCACCGATCAACTAAAGAAGGGCGAAAATGCTGTCGGCGTTACGCTCGGCGACGGCTGGTATCGCGGTATCGGGTATAACAATTACCGCTACGGCGACCGGCTCGCCCTGCTGATGCAGATCACGATCACCTACCGCGACGGCAAAGTAGAGACGATCGTCACAGACAAAGACTGGCGTTCGTCGACCGGGCCGATCCTGATGTCAAAGATCTACGACGGCGAAACGTACGACGCGCGGCTCGAAAAAAAGGGTTGGTCGCAGCCCGGGTTTGCCGACGCCGACTGGCCAAATGTCCGCCTGGCCGACTATCCAAAGGACGACCTCGTCGCCACGATGGGCAACCCGGTCCGTGCCATCCAGGAGATAAAACCAATAAAGATCTTCAAAACGCCGGCCGGCGACACCGTTGCGGACATGGGGCAAAACATGGTCGGCTGGGTCCGGCTGCGGGTCAAAGGGTCGGCCGGGACCACCGTCGCGATACACCACGCCGAGGTGCTTGATAAGGCGGGAAATGTCTATCTCGCTAACCTGCGAGGAGCAAAGCAGGTCGTCCAGTACACGCTCAAGGGCGGCGACACGGAAACCTACGAGCCGCATTTCACTTTCCAAGGGTTCCGATACGTGGCGATCAGCGGCTACCCGGGCGAATTGACGCCCGACGATCTGACCGGCGTCGTTATCCACTCGGACATGGCGACGACGAGCGAATTCGAGACCTCGAACCCGCTGATCAATCAGCTACAACACAATATTCTCTGGGGACAAAAGGGCAATTTTCTCGACGTTCCGACCGATTGCCCGCAGCGTGACGAACGCATGGGATGGACCGGCGACGCTCAGATGTTTTCCGCTACGGCCGAATTTAACATGGACGTCCCTGCGTTCTACACAAAATGGCTAAAGGACATGGCCGCCGACCAGCTCGAATCGGGCAGCATACCGCACGTCATCCCCGACATCCTGAGCCGTCCGAACAGGCCCGCGGGCGGATCGGCCGCATGGGCAGATGCGGCGGTGATAATTCCGTGGACGATGTACCTTAGCTACGGCGACAAGCGAATTCTCGAAAACCAGTATCCGACGATGAAGAGGTGGGTCGAATACGAACGAACGCGGGCGGGCGATGACTATGTATGGGACGGAGACCAGCACTTTGGCGACTGGCTGGCATTTGCGACAAACCGG
>JBGAVC010000099.1:0-12937 GCA_044228265.1 Pyrinomonadaceae bacterium | reverse complement strand
ATGTTGAGGAAAAGGCAGTCATCACCGATTCGGTCATCTGGGCGCACACTCGAGTGTTGACGTCGGCCGAGGTTCAACGGGCCATCATCGGCCGCAGCTGCCACATCGGCCGCAACGTGGTCGTCAGCCCCGGAGCCGTGCTCGGTGACAAGACCACGCTGACCGATTACACGAGAGTTTGAAATGCCAGAGCTGCCCGAAGTTGAGGTCATCGCTCGATCACTCGAACGGCTTGTTACGGGCCGGCGGATCGTTCGGGCCGCCCTGCTCCGCGAGAGGCTTGCACCGGATACCGCGCCGGCGACCTTTGATCTCCAATTGAGCGGATCGACCATCGAGACCGTCGGCCGCCGGGGCAAATACATTCTTTTGCGCCTCGACAACGGACGGACGCTGATCATCCACCTCAGAATGAGCGGACGCTTTTCGGTCTTAAAAGCCGACGCCGACGACCCGAAATTCACACATGCTCGTTTTGATTTCGCGGACGGCGAACGCCTTGTGTTTGACGATCAGCGTCATTTCGGATTGATGAAAGTCGTTGCGAATGACGAGCTTTTCAAAGCCAGAGAACTTGCAAAACTTGCCCCGGAACCGTTTTCCGACGAGTTTTCGGTTGACTATTTGCGAAAGACTTTGTCCCGCTCGAAACGGAGCCTTAAGGAGTTCTTGATCGACCAGACCAAGGTCTGCGGGCTCGGCAACATCTACGCCGCCGAGGCATTGTTCGCGGCGGGCATCGACCCCAGGATCGCGGCGGAAAACGTCACATCGAGACGTGCGAAAAGGCTCTACGACAGTATCCTCGCGGTTCTAAAAGTCGCGATCGAACATAACGCCGGCCGGCCCGTCGACCCCGAGAACCTCGAAGGCGGTTATTTCAGCGCCGAAGGAGAAGGATGGTATGTGTACGACCGCGAAAATAAACCCTGTCTTCGCTGCAATACCCCGATCCTCCGGCTTAAACAGGGCGGCCGTTCAACCTACTATTGCCGCCGATGCCAGCGTAGATGATCATGTGCTCGTTGCAGAAGCCCGCACGCAGTAAGGGCACCAACGGCATAAAAGGCCGCCTTCAATACACTTGACACTGCTTCTCGAAAGGACCATTATCTTCTTTACATTCGTGGTGAGTTAATGCGACTTGCGACCACGTTAAATAATCCGCTAAACAGCTTACAGACAAACCTTTTAGAAAAAGTCTCGCTGTTTTGGCGAGGCTTTTTGCATTATGAAGAATTTTCGCGATCTGCTCGACGACGACCATGTTTACGTTTTTGACGGTGCGATGGGCACGCGTTTATATGACAAAGGCGTGTACATCAACCGCAGCTACGACGAGTTGAACCTTGTCGCTGCCGATCTGGTCCGCGAGGTCCACGGCGAATACGTGGCGGCAGGCGCCGACATCATTGAGACCAATTCGTTTGGTGCGACTCGTCACAAGCTTCAGCCTTACGGCCTCGAAAGCAGGATCCGCGAGATCAATGTGGCGGCTGCGCGCATCGCGCGTGAAGCCGCGGGCGAAAAGACCCTCGTCGCTGGTGCCGTCGGCCCTCTTGGCCTGCGTTTGGAGCCATTCGGCCCAACGTCGTACGACGAGGCTCGGGACATGTACAAGGAGCAGGTCGAGGGATTGCTCGAAGGCGGGGTCGATGTTTTCGTGCTGGAGACCTTTTCCGAGATCCCGATGATCGAGCAGGCCTTCAAGGCCGTTCGCGAATTGACCGATCTCCCCGTCATCGCCCAGATGACCATTCAGATGGACGGCAAAACGCTCTACGGCGACACGCCGGAGCATTTTACGGCCAAACTCGACGAATTAGGCGTCGATGTCATCGGCCTCAACTGCGGCATGGGCCCGAACCACATCCTTAACGCCATCGAAAAGATGCGAATGTCACCGACCGCGCAAGCTCTCAGCAGCCCAACGCGGGCCTGCCGCGCGATGTGCCAGGAAACGGTTTTCATGGGTTCACCGGTACATGGCCAATTTTCGCGCCGGGATCAGGCCAGTGCCAAGTTCGTCGGTGGCTGCTGGCTGACGCCCCGCACATCAAACAGCGATCAGCCCGCGGCAGAGCATCGCCGCGCACCGGCAGCATCACGTTTTTGCCAAGGAACTGAAGCCAGAGGACGTTCACGTCGTCGACCCGGTCGACCGTTCCCGCTGGTCGGCGAAGATCGCCCGCGGCGAATTCGTCACCTCGGTCGAGGTCCTGCCGCCGAAAGGCTGCGATGCACAATCGACGCTCGACTCGATCCGTTTGTTAAAAGACGCCGGCGTCGACGGCGTAAACATCCCGGATGGGCCGCGTGCCCAGACACGTATGTCGGCCCAGGCAACCGCCGTTCTGGTCGAGCGGGAGATCGGCATCGAAGCGGTGCTCCATTATTGCTGCCGCGACCGTAACCTCTTGGGAATGATGTCCGATCTGCTCGGAGCCGCGGCGTTGGGCCTGCATAATCTGCTGCTTATCACCGGAGACCCGCCAAAAATGGGGCCTTACCCGGACGCCACGGCCGTTTTTGACATCGACGCCATCGGCCTGACCAATATGGTCAACAAGCTCAATCACGGCCTCGATCTCGGCAACAACCCGATCGGAAAACCGACGGCATTCTCGATCGGCGTCGGCGTCAATCCCGGTGCCGTCAATCTCGACGAAGAGATCAAACGTTTCGAATGGAAGGTCCAGGCCGGTGCCGAGTACGCCATCACGCAGCCCGTCTTTGACACCGAGCAGCTAAAGGTCTTTCTCGACCGCATCTCGCACGTCCGCGTGCCGATCATCGCCGGTATCTGGCCGCTCATCTCATACCGCAACGCCGAATTCATGCACAACGAGGTCCCCGGCGTAAATGTCACGCCCGAGATCCTCGAACGCATGCGTATAGCCTCGGACAAGGACAAAGAGACCGCCCGCGAAGAAGGCATCACCATCGCCCGCGAGTCTCTCCTCGAAGTCCGCGACCTCATCCAGGGCGTGCAGGTCTCGGCCCCGTTCGGCAACGTAAAATACGCACTGCAGGTCTTCGAGGTGCTCGAAGAGTTTTCCCAGGTGAATGTCGCGGCCTAGCCGTGGAGGCGGAAACACGAGCCGTAGCGAGTGTGTCCCAACTAACGCCTGATCTATATGGGTCTAGGGTCGCAGGTCTACGGCACCAGCACGATCTTCCCCGCCGACTTCTCTTCTATCACTGCATGATGTGCCTTCGCCGCGTCTGCAAGCGGCATCTTATGGCTGATCACCGGTCGCAAATACCCTGAACTCAATCCTTCATAGATTGCCGCATGTATCTCGTCGCGGTCCGCCTGCAGAGAGTTGTAGAGGGCCATTCCGGTTACGGTCGCGTCTTTCCCCATGATCAGCCGCGGGTTAAAATCGAGCGAGCCGCGGTTACCGACCACACAAATGCGTCCGAACATTTTGAGCACCTCGAAATCGCGTGCAAGATTGACGTTCGCAAGCATCTCGACGATCGCATCTACGCCAGCGCCGCCTGTGAAATCGAGGATCTCGGCGAAATAACCTTCGCGAGAATGGTCGAACACGGCGTCGGCCCATTGGTCGAGCACGAGACGCTTCCCTTCCTCAGAACTCGCCGTACCGATCACCGTCAGCCCGGCGTGCTTTGCCCATTGCACCGCAGCGATGCCAACGCCGCCCGATGCACCGTGAACAAGGACCGTCTCGCCCCTGGAAACCCTTAGTTTTTGGAACAACGCTCGATAACTCGTCGCATAGGGCGTCCAAACGCCCGCGCCGGTCTCGAACGAGACATTTTCAGGCAGCCGGCCGAGATCGATCTCGTTGACGATCGAATACTCGGCATAGGTCCCCGAAACCGATTGTGCCGTATAAACACGATCGCCTTCCTTCCACCCCGTAACGCCCTCGCCGACCTCAGCGACCTCGCCCGCCGCATCCTTGCCCGGCGTATAAGGCAGCGGCGGAACACTCGCGTAATTGCCGCTTCGAATATACGTCTCGACCGGATTGACCCCGATCGCATGCACCTTGACCAAGACCTCACCCACCTCAGGCTCCGGCGTCGGCACGTCCTCAACCTTCATCACCTCAGGCTCCCCAAATTCCCTAACGACGATAGCTTTCATATATACCCATGATACCTTACCGCTCTAAACGCGGACGCCCTCGCTCGGAACGCGGACGCCCTCGTCCGCACGTGGGGCCGCGGACGCCTCGTCCGCGTGTGGACGTCCGCGCGTGCGGAGGACGCTCCGAAACCATAAACCTCATCAATCCGATAAATCCCATAAAAACGCCCGTTTACTCGGCACATCGAAAACGCTCAAACTTGATATATGGCCGCACACGTCCCGCTGCAGAAGATCGCAGACTGCCGCGAGCTGTATCTCAGGTACGGCGGCCGCGGGCATGCGAAGATCGTCGCGGCGATGCGTGAACGCGGTTGGCGGGACTTTACCAAGCGGAACCTCTACGCACGCACACGCGGCGGACGTGTGACGCCGGGCTGGCCGGAGCGATTTGGCTGGGACCGGGAGATGTTCACCGCAGAGACGCTGAGACGCAGAGGAAAAAAGCCGACAGGTCGGGCCGCTGCCCGGACGATCTTGCACAAGCCCGCGCGTGAGCAAGGGCGTAACACTCAACATAACCGTCGTTCGAAACCTGGGCCGGCGAAGGCACCGGCACACCGACCGCAAGCCTCTGCGAGCGTCCGTCACCGTCTGCTCGTCTCCTCGATGACCATCGGCCGCGGCCACAACCGGCAGAAGGAGCGGCGGCGACTCAAAGAAGTGCAGAGTCCGGATCTCGGATCGCGGAGTCCGGGTAACCGTCTTTTACACGGAGACCCGACAGCAGCCAGCCACGATCGACGATCCACGATCTACGATCATGGCCCGGAAGATTTCCACACGTGGCTAAAAAGCCTGCCCGGCATATGGCACTGGGACTGGCGGCATCAGCTCTATCTCTACCACCACCTCAAAAAGGTCACGAGCGGCGAGTGCAAACGCCTGATCATCTGCATGCCGCCGCGTCACGGCAAGTCCGAGCTTGTCACTGTACGCTACGCCGCCTGGCGTTTGCTCCAGAACCCCGCAATGAACGTCATCATCGGCAGCTACAACCAACGCCTCGCCGACCGCTTCTCCCGCAAGATCCGCAGGGTCCTCTGTGACGATGCGGGCTTGACCGCGGAGACGCAGAGACGCGGAGACGAAGACGCATTCACCGCACAGGCACAGAGGCGCGGAGAAGCAGAGAATGTCGGCACATCACCGGCGGCAGACAAAAATAACGGCTCTGGTTCCTCCTCTCAGCGTCTCTGCGTCTCTGCGGTGAATGGCTCTCCTTTTCCTTTCACTCGTGCCCGTCCCGCCAACACTGTCTCCGAATGGGAAACGAGCCTTGGTGGAGGCCTTCGTGCGGTCGGCGTGGGCGGCGGCGTGACCGGCTTTGGTGCGAATCTGATCGTCATCGACGACCCCGTCAAGAGCCGCGAACAGGCGACCAGCCAGCGGTTCCGCGATAAGGTCTGGGACTGGTTCAACGACGACCTCTACACACGCCTCGAACCCGGCGGTTCGATCATCCTCATACAGACCCGCTGGCACGAAGACGACCTCGCCGGCCGCCTCATCAACGAAATGGCCAACGGCGGTGAGAAATGGACCGTCGTCTCACTGCCCGCTCTCGCCGAAAGGAGCACGGACGCCCTCGTCCGTAATGAGCGTCGCTTCGACGCGAACAAGACGATGGATAATTCACACGCGGACGAAGGCGTCCGCGACCCCGGAGCGGGCGAGGGCGCCCGCGTTCCCTTCGATCCTCTCGGCCGTCTTCCGGGTGAGGCTCTTTGTCCGGAGCGTTTCGACACGACAGAACTCGCACAGATCCGCTCAAAGATGACCGAGATGTCGTTTGCCGCACTCTACCAGCAGAGGCCTGTCCCGGCAGAGGGCGGTGTCTTTAAGCGTGCGTGGTTCCGGAGCGTGGTCGACTCGGCCCCCTCGGGCCTCAAATGGAAACGAGGCTACGATCTCGCAGTTTCGCTAAAGCGTTCGGCCGACTACACGGCCTCATTCCGCGTCGCTTACGACTCCGAAGGCACGCTCTACATAGAAGGAGGATTCAGACGACGCATCGATTTCCCCGAACAGCGCCGATACATCATCGAACGAATGCGGCTCGAACGCGACACAGAGCACGGTATCGAACTCGCCATTCACGGCCGCGCAGTAATGCAGGAGCTTCGCAAAATGCCGGAACTTCGAGGCCGCCGCCTGGTGGGCGTTCCCGTCAAAGGCGACAAGCAGGAACGTGCACTATCATGGCTTCGCCTCGCCGAAGAAGGCCGCGTCCGCCTCGTCCGCGGCCACTGGAACCGCACCTTTATCGAAGAAGCCTGCACATTCCCCTTCGGCACCCACGACGACCAAATAGACGCCGTCTCCCTCGCCGTCACAATGCACGAACGGAGGCCCTCGAAATTGTATGTGTTTTAAGGAATGGAGCACGGACGCCCTCGCCAGGAGCACGGACGCCCTCGTCCGTAATGAGCGTCGCTTCGACGCGAACACGACGCCGGCCAACTCTCGACCGCAAGCGGACGAAGGCGTCCGCGACCCCAGTGCGGACGAGGGCGTCCGCGTTCCGGACGGCGTTCCATTATTTGGTCTTGGAAAGAAGGTGGATGTCGGTGATGACGATGTCCTTTTGAACGGCCTTGCACATGTCGTAGACCGTGAGAGCGGCCACGGAAACGGCGGTGAGGGCCTCCATTTCTACGCCGGTCTTGGCGGTCGTGACGGCTTCAGCCTCGAGATAGATGCCAAAGTCGCGGATCTCGGCGGTGACGTTGGCTTTGGTCAGGTCGAGCTGATGACAGAGAGGTATGAGCTCCCATGTTTTCTTGGCGGCCATGATGCCTGCTATCCGAGCGATCTCGAGTGGGCTGCCTTTTGGATTTGTCTGGTCCCGCAGTGCGGCAAGTGTTTCGGGCGAAAGCAGAACGCGGCACGAGGCGACGGCCCGTCGAACTGTCGGCTCTTTGTCGGAAATGTCGACCATTCTGACTGCGCCGGCTTCATCGTAGTGTGATAACTCGCTCATGATATTTATGCTCTTAGGTCAATTTCCGACATCGCGGCCATTACCGCAGAAAGACGATCCTGGCTACATCGCCGGACTCAAGAACCGCGCCCTTCGGAACAGAGATCAGTGCCTCGGAAGCCGCGAATCCGATGAAATCGGACGAACCCTGCCAGCGGGACGGTTCGGCGACAAGCTTTCCGGCATCGTCGGTGCGAAGTTTTGCCGGAAGGTAAGTGTCTCGCTGTTTGGCGGCCTTTACGGGCGAAGCGATCACGGCGGAGCCCTCCCGCAAATGAGGCACGTTAGCACCTTGCATCAGCATCGCGGCCAGCCTGACAAAAATGTAGAACGTCACTGCCGCCGAAACGGGATTGCCGGGAAGCCCAAAAACGAGCGTGTCGCCAAGCTGGGCAAAGACCGCCGGCTTGCCGGGTTTGAGACAGACCTTTTCAAAATAGATCTCGCCGCCGAGTTCGCGGATCGCCGCCTTTGTAAGGTCGTATTTGCCGACCGAAACGCCGCCGCTGATCATCAGGATGTCGGCCGACCGGGCCGCGGAACCGATCCGCTCTTTCAGCAACTCGAGGTCGTCGCCGGTAACGGGCATGATCATCGAGCGGCAGCCGCAGTTCTCGGCGAGAGCCCGGAGCATAACGGAATTGGAATTTCGTATCTGGTCCTGTCCCGGAGTTTCGCCGATCTCGACTATCTCGGTCCCTGTGGACATGATAGCGGCCCGCGGCCTTGCGGCGGCCTTCACGGAACTATAGCCGAACGCCGCGATCGTGGCGATCATGTTCGCCGTTATGACGGTGCCGCTATTGATCAGCACGTCACCACGGCGGGCTTCGCTTCCTCGCGGTACGATGTTCTGCCCCATACGTACTGTCTCGGAGAACGTGATGTTGCCGTTGCTTTCGGCTGCAAGTTCGAGTTTTTGGACGGCGTCGGCACCCTCGGGAACCGGTGCGCCGGTCATAATTCTCACGGTTTCACCGCTCGACATCGTGCGATGCCAGCCTCGGCCGGCGGCAGACTCACCAACGAGCTTGAGAGCAACGGAACCCGAGCTGAGATCGTCCGAACGAACGGCAAAGCCATCCATCTGAGACCGGTCGAACGGCGGCAGGTCAGAGTCAGCGACGATGTTCTCAGCCAAAACACGCCCCACGGCGTCGTCGATCTCGACGCTCTCGGCACCGAGCGCGTGGGCGTGTTTGGTGATCAATTCGATAGCCTCGGAAACGGGGATCATTGTCAGGCGGAATTCTCGCTAAACGCGCGGCGAAGTGCTAAGATTTTTACCAGGTACTTTAACGAAAATCTCATTATATCAAAGTTTAAGAGAGGTGAATCAGAAGCCGTGATCGATTTTGAATTGACCGATGAGCACGTAGCGCTGCAGCAGACCGTCCGCGAATTTGTGGCCGGCGAAGTGGCGCCTTTTATAAAAGAGTGGGACGAAAAAGCACAATTTGACCGCTCCGTTTTCGACAAGATGGCCGAGCTTGGACTGCTCGGCGTTTGCATTCCGGAACAGTACGGCGGTGCGGGCTTTGACTATATTTCGCTCGGACTCGTGTGCGAGGAGCTCGAAGCTTGCGACACGTTTCTTCGCGTCGCGATGTCCGTACATGTCGGGCTCAACAGCCTGAGCGTGTACAGCTGGGGCACGGAGGAGCAGAAACAGAAATATCTCGTTCCGCAGGCAAAGGGTGAAAAATTGGCGACATTTGGCCTGACCGAACCAAACGCGGGCTCCGATGTAGTGGGAATGCGTTCGACAGCTCGCCGCGACGGCGACGAATGGGTGCTAAACGGCGAAAAGATGTGGATATCGCTGGCTGACGTGGCCGACCACTTCCTGTTCTTCTGCTGGACAGATCTCGAAAAACAGAAAGTACGCGATCACAGCGGCATCTCGTGCTTTATCGTCGAGCGGACGATGCCGGGATTTTCAAGCGGCACCATTCACGGCAAACTCGGCATTCGAGCCGGCAACACGGGTTACTTTTCGCTGCAGGACGTGCGAGTGCCGGCGGCAAATATGCTCGGCAAGGAAGGCGAAGGCTTTAAGATCGCGATGTTCAGCCTCGAGAACGGCCGGTACACGGTAGCCTCGGGAGCGACCGGTGTTATTCGCGCTTCACGTGACGCCTCCGTCGCTTACGCCAACACTCGTGAGGTTCAGGGGCAGACGATCGCAAATTTTCAGCTCGTAAAGCAAAAGATCGCAAATATGGAGGCCGACTATCAGATGGCCCATATGCTCTGGCTGAAATGCGGCTGGCTGAAGAATCAGGGACTGCCGTCAGCCAGGGCCGCGAGCCTGGCCAAATGGCAAGCGACGATCCGCAGCGAGACGGCCGCGTCGATGGCGATCGAGGTCCATGGTGCTAACGGATACACAAATGACTACCCGGTCGAACGTTACCTGCGGAACTGCAAGGCCGCGGTCATCTATGAAGGCACGCGTGACATTCACACACTGATGCAGGCGGACTGGGCACTCGGCATGAAGAAGGAAAAGGCGGCACGTGTGATATTGCCGCCCTATGCTCCGGCGGAGAGCAAGGACGCCGCTGCGTGACAAGGATCGGCTACTTTGCCGGTTTTGAGTTTGAATTTGGCTGTGACGTCACAGCCTGAAGATCGGGGGTGATGCCCGTGTATTTCCACTTGCTGCCCTCGTTGACAAAGAGAAATGGCGTCCATTTGACATAGGTGCCGCCACGGATCTCGGCCAGGCCCTTCTCGCCTTCGATACGTTCGTTGCGAACCTCGACCGGTTTGTCCGGAACGACATCGTATTCGGCGAGATAGGCTGCCATTCCGGTGCGTTTCTCGGACTTCATGTCTGCCAGGGTCTTCTTGATCGTGGCCGCGGCAAGGATGTTCTGGAGAGCGGCGTCGTCCTTTCGCTTTAGGGCGTCGTAATAAGCCTGGACGACCGGACCAAGCGTCGGAGCGGCGTTTTCGGTCGGAGCGTCGGCCTTTTTGTTGGTCGCGACCGGGCTCTGAGGGTCCGACGGTGCGGAATTGACAGAATTTGATGGGTTGGCAACAGCCGTATTCACATTAGTCGTGTTTGGAGCAGGCGAGCTGCCACAAGCTGCGAAACCGATTGAAAAAGCGGCAAGAACGGTTGAAAAAAGTGATCTAAGACACATTATTATCTGCGGCGATCTGTTCAAATCGAAAGCCAGAGTATAATAAATTTGTCAAAGATGAACAAAACAGCCGCTAACGAACTCTATCGGGCGTTTCTTTTGGACGGGCTCCCCGAGCCGCTAACGCGGTCTAGCAGCCATCTGCAGATCTTTGACAACTACATCGAGAAAACCCGCCTTAGATTGCGGAATATTCGTGATCCATACTCAAATACTTGGACCTATCTGATCCAGCAGAGATTTTGGACCAACGAATCGGGATCAAAGACATCAAAGCTCGCTGAGATCTATTTGAATGAGGCCGAGCATGCCGTTTTCGAGCAGTTCGAGGGAACTGACATACGCAAGAACCGCTATTTTCACGAATTCGACCGCAGGCTTTTCCTGTTTGACGTCTATCTCGGCCCACTCTGGGGCCTGCATACGGCGAGAACGGATTTTGCTTCGATCGATGAAATGGAGGATTTTGAGCCACCGCCTTTCGTGGTCTTTGAGATAACGAACGACCCATTCTTCAGCGGCGAGAACCTGGTAGGGATGAAATTTGAGGAGATTCGAGCTGAGGTCTCACGTCTGGGGAAAGGGCTGCCGCCTCCCGCGGAAGCGGCAGACGAATAGCTTCGCAGTCAACGGCTCGATCATCTTAACCGCGGATTAGCAGGAACAGCCTTAAGAAGCGCGTCGTATATCTGCAGGTAGATCTTGGTTTCCCTTGGGATCAAGCTCGTCCAGTTTTCGCCCCCGCGATTGATGAAACCACTGAGTTTTGCAGGGTTTGAATTATAGCCCGCCGCCATAAGCTGTTCCTGCGTTGCGATCCCCGAGCGAAGAGCGCCGGAAACCGTCGCGTTCGATTCGAGATCGTTCCAGGTCATCTGCATGTAAAGCAGCATTGCCTGCGCGGCGTTGATATGGTTTCGCATGCCCTCAACAAAGTCGGGCATCAATGCGACAGTCGGATAATGAGAGCGGATCATCGCATAAGTGGACGGTATCATTTGTACCATTCCGCCGGCACCCGCGGAACTGACCGAATATCGAAAGGTCTGGCCCTCGTTTAGGGCATATAGCGCGAAAATGTCGTTGAAAACGTTCGGCGGGTACTCAGTCTTGAATCGAAGGTGGTCGACGTGCTCGACAGTCGCCAGCCGTTCTGCGATATCCGCGACTTTGGGTTGTACGGCGATGCCTTGATCTTTTAGCCGTTCGCGTGCGATCTCGATCACGTTATGAACGTAAAGTCGACCGGCATTTACCACTTCGGGAGTCACAAGTCCCGGGTGGCTCGACATGTAGTAGGCGGTCTCGATGAACTTGCCTCCGCGCTCGACCGGATATTGAACAAGCAGCGGCAATTGGGGCTGTCCGTTCTCATCGAGGATAGACACTGGAGTGTTCACTCCGTTCGCACGTATCGTGCGCGACGTCATCGGCTTGCCGTGAGACGATGTGACCGCGACCGCTACGTCTTTTGAAAGGAACTGATCTTTGGTAATGACGATATAGTCGATCTGCTGCAGCCGCCAGTCATAATAGGCGATACGCACGAGAGGTGCCGTCGGATTGACAGACTCGACCGACGCGATCGTAATGGGTCGAGACTGCATTTGGCGCTTGGCTTCGGCGATCTTGTTCTTGATCTGGGCGAAACTCAGGCCTCTGTAGGTCAGGTTGCTCGCCTGCGAATTTGCAGGAACAGTAATAGGGGCCACAGGCGTCGAAACGGGTCTTGGAGTCGGCTGAGTTTGAGCCCGTGGAAGTGTGTTCGTAACGATCACTCGCGATGAGGAGGCAGTGTCCGTACGTGTCTTATCGGCCTGGCCAAAAATATTGGCCGCAATAGCGACGATGAAGACGACAATTCCCCAATGTGGCCTAAGTTTCATAATGGAACGTGCGGATGAACCTTTGGTCAATTTTCCTATCCGGATCGCGAAATGACAGGCTTAAGATTCCCTTATCAAGTATCACGTTGTCAAGGAAAATCGAATTTGTTAATGACATATACAAGTAATAGTTATGGCAGTTTCAGTTTTCGTCTCTTTAGCCCGATAATATCCAAACGCTTGTTTGGTCCTGTTGCGAACTAATATGAAACCACTTTTCGGCACTGACGGCATAAGAGGACTGGCTGGCGAATTCCCGTTGGACGCTTCCACGGTTCGTACGATCGGAATGTCATTGTCGCGTCACCTCGGTGAGACTCTGGGTCGCGCACCCAGAATGATCACAGGGCGAGATACCCGCGAGTCGGGAGAGTGGATCGAAAACGCGTTTCGCGAGGGAGCAGCCTCCGCGGGAGCCGAGTGTCACTCTGCCGGGATAATCACGACACCGGGTGTTGCGTTTCTGACAAAGGAGTTCGGGAAAGACGCCGGCATAGTTATCAGTGCATCCCATAACCCATATCAAGACAACGGCATAAAGGTGTTCTCCCGATCCGGGAAAAAGATCGACGAAGCAACGGAACGAAAGATCGAAACGGATATTCATCAGCGGTTGATCTTCAACGAACCGAAAAGATCGGAGGCCGATGATCATGACGCGGCTGAGCTCCAGGATTCTTACATTAGGCACCTGAAGTCGTTTGTCCGTCCGCTCGTTCGCGATCTCAAAGTCGTCGTTGACTGTGCCAACGGGGCACAATCGGCAATCGCCCCTGCCGTTCTCGGCGGAGGG
>JBGAVC010000004.1:0-86493 GCA_044228265.1 Pyrinomonadaceae bacterium | reverse complement strand
AAATCCCAAAACTCAGCATAATTGGTCGGGTTCGTATTCATAATCAATCCCCATTTAAGTGCAGACCTAGTTTCTCTTGGGATTGTTTCAAAATCAAAGAAGTGAGGAAGGAAGACATCGCGGCAACCATAAAGTAGAGAAACCCGGAAGCAAAAGCGCTCCACATCCACACTTCAATTGCCGGCGGAGCAGACCGAAACGGATCGTTCGATTCGTAAGATTTGACGTTCTGCCAGTAGGCATACGGCCATAGGGAAAGAATGAAAAACAAGGTTCCAAGGATCGAAATTACGAGCCAAGGTGGGGCAAATTTTTCACAGACCGGCCTGCAGGCCCAAACCACGATCATTGCCACAAGAAACGATGCGATCAGCCATGAAGATTCAAAAAGAAACACGTTGGTTCCGATAAAGTGCTCCGGACCGTATCCCGAGTAGAGTGATGCAAATGGGAAAAGTATAACGAAGATAGCGGCAACACCACCGACTGAGGCCGACCCCCAGGCAACGAGAACGGTTACAGGCTCGTAATCAAAGGACTTCGAGGTAAGTCTCATCGGTCGACTCCATGGTCGAATCCTAGTACTTTACGCGGCCTGTTTCAATTCCACAGGCGGTCGCTCAATGTCAGGAAGTTTTATCCTGTTCGCCCATCCAAGCCGCTCGAACAGGCGGATCGTGATCCAATTCATATCGAATTGATACCACTTGATCCCATGGCGGGCAGAGGTCGGGAACGCGTGGTGGTTATTATGCCAGCCTTCGCCAAAGGTGAGCAGTGCGACGAACCAGTTGTTGGTCGAATCGTCATTTGTCTCATGCGGACGCTTGCCGTATAGGTGAGCGAGCGAATTGACGAACCAGGTCGTATGCCAGCCGACAACAACGCGTGCAAAAACACCCCAGACCACCATCGTCCACCCGCCGACGGCGAACAATATCAAGCCGGAGATGATGATAGTCACATAATAATACCGCGATATCAGGACCTGTACGCGATCCTTGAACAGATCGGGAACATAGCGCCTCATCGTGGCCATATCATGGTCCTGTGCGGTGCCCCAGACGATCCAGCCGATCTGCGCCCACCAGAAACCCGGCCGTGTCGAATGCGGATCTTTGTCAGTCTCAACAAATGCGTGGTGCATCCGGTGCGTCGCGACCCATTTATCGGGAGAGTCCTGGATCGACATCGTGCCAAGAATGGTCAGGGTGTATTCCAGCCACTTTGGTGCCTTGAAACTCCGGTGGGTAAGGAGCCGGTGCCAGCCCAGGCCGACGCCAAAGCTTCCGACTATCCAATTTAGGACCAATAAGACCGCAAGGTTCGTCCAGCTAAAGGTAAAGAAGATGGGAATGCTGAGAAGATGAAACGACGTGATAAAAGCAACATTTTTCCAGTTCACCCCGCTTCGGGGCTGCTCGAACTTTAATATATTTTGCATCAAGGAATATAAGGACGCGGCCAGATCAAGACGTCTTTAGATTAGCAGACGAACGGCCGTTGAATTGTAATACTTGGGTAAAAGCTATCTTTCGGGCTCTTCGGCGATCGCTTTTAGGGCCGCATTTCTAGTTCGGACCAGGTTACGAAGGTGCCGTTCGAGAACGAGTTTGTCGAAAATCTTGCCTACGACGCCGAATGGCGACTCCCAGATGAGCGTGTCGCGGATCAGAGTTCCCAGGTCCGTCGGCACGAATTCGTGAATATGTACAAACGACTTGAACGGCCCGGCGATCATCACGTCTATGAAACGACGAGGACGATCGAACTCAACGACCTTGACGGTCAGCGAACGCCGCAGCCCGAGATGCTTACCTTCAAATGTTACCGTTTGGCCTAGCTCGATCATGCCGTCTGTCACACCCGCGACCGCTCGTTCACCCGTTTGAGCTGTAGTTTCGGTGTGGATGCGGATGTCACGCATCAGGTCAAAACAGACCTCGGCGGGTGCTTGGATGCGGGTTTCAAGGACGATCTTCGACATGTTTACCAGTGCTTTCTGCGCAATATCTCGGCGATCCCGACTCCGACGAAGCCGCTGATGACCTCACCTACCAACCCGATCGCAACGCAGACGCCAGAAATTAACAGGACGGACATAACCGCACTTTTGCCCCGAGCGATCATTCTCGCCGAAAAGAAATAAGCGGCGGTCGAAGAAAGGATCGATATAAAGACGGCTAGAATGACGTAAACTGCCAGGCCCCATGTTGCGACCCGTTCGCCAAATCCGTTCATCGCGATCAATAGAAAGACCAAGATCAAAACGCCGATGATCACATCGGCGACTAGCGTCAAAACAAAAGAGGCAACCTTCAGAAACATAGGCTCGACTGTCCGGATGATAGCGAAAGAGCCCACGGTCGGCAAAACCGTGGGCTCCTAATGTTTTAGATTTGATGATCAGGTTACGCCGTGGGCGGAATGAACCTCATACCGTGGCGAGCACCGATCTCCGGGACCTTTTTGAGATCGTCGGGAAACACCTTGATCTCGCGCTCGGCGTCGCGGAAAAATCCTTCGGCCGTGGCGGGAGCGTCGAGGACCAAAACCCGTGCCGGTTTATCGCCGGCTCCGCGGAACGAATGTATCGTTCCTTCGGGAGCATAGACGAAGTCGCCTGTCTTGACCACCATTTCGTCTTCACCGACGAGGAACCAGACATCGCCGTCTAAGACATAGTATGCTTCGTCCCAGGGGTGGTCATGCGGCGGAGGGCCCTGGTCCTTGGGAAGTTCGACTTCCATTATCGAAAAACTGTGGCCTGTTCTGGCTGCCTCTAGCAAAAACCGGACGCCTGCGCCCAGCACGGAAAGCTCTTCACCTTCTCCTTTCTTTACAACGATCGCTTCTTTATTCATTGCAGTTCTCCTAAAAATATGTTATCGTGTCTTACACGATGTCATAGACTATGACATAACATCATTTACCATGTCAAGCATTATTTCACTAAAAGATCGCCACACCGACGCGACCCGCGAACTGATACTCTCAACGGCCATAGATCTGCTCGAGCGCGGCAGCGTGACCGACCTCACGATCAGAGCAGTAGCCAAAGAGGCCGGTATGTCGGAGAGGACCGTGTTTCGTTATTTCGCGACACGCGACGACTTTCTCGATGCCGCGGCCGCCGAAGCAGCACGTCGAATGAAAACGCCGCCCCCGCCGTCAACTATAGCCGAACTGCGGGAGTTTCCCGTTATTCTCTACAAGGCTTTTGAGGAGCGCTCGGACCTGGTCCGCGGGGCACTGCACACCGAGATCTTTAACAGGGTTCGTTCGACCGCCGCGACCGGACGGTGGAAGGCCGTGTCCGATCTCATCGACGAGTACGCTCCGCACCGGTCCAAAAAGGAAAGAAAGCTCGCGACGACCAATATCAACTACTTTCTCTCGGCCAGCACGTGGCACTATTACCGGTTCAACTTTGAGCTGACGCCGGCGGACACGATCGCGTGTGCGAGGACGGCCATCGAGCTGACGATCGAAAACCTCTCGAGAGCCTGACGGCCGTCCACGATGCCTGTCAGCTGGCGATCGGCGCGAACCAGCACCGCCCATTTTTGAGATCGAGCGTGATGACGTATTTGCTCAAAAAAGGCTGACCGAGATTACCATCCATGATCATATCGGCGATCATCACGGGACCGTCGATGACGACGCCGGGAGCCGCTTCGACGTTTAGCTGCTGTTCCTTTTTGCCCGGATCAAGTCCGAAGACAGTTGCCTGGTCGCGGGCGATCAGTGAGACGCCGCCCGCGCCTGTATCCATATTCAGCCAGGTCATGCCGGCGGCAACCCGGACACCGAGAAATGCACTGAGGCAGCGTCCCGAACATTCGCGTGCCATACGAAACGGCATCTCGGTCATTTTACTCGTACGCCGCTTGAGGCTTGCGGGCGTTTCGACCGTCAGGGTCGCTGCCCGCTGATCGATCGTGATCGCCTTGCCGTCAAAGGCGTCGAGAGCAAGAAGGCCGTCGGGATCCTCATCGCCGGGGAACTGGCCCTTAAAGTCGAGTTTGGCCACGTTGATTCGGGAAAGCTCGATTGAGCCTGCCCTTAGCTCGAGATCGTCACAGTGCGGTCCGTCCCCCTTGTGTCCGAACATGTTATAGCCGGTGATCCGGCCCCAAAATTTACAGTCGAGCCCCTTTGAAAACTCCTCGGTCACGTGTGTCGCCCCTCCGCCCGTGTCGAACAAAAAAGCGCCGGGCTTGCCGTTGAGGGTCACGTGTACCTTCCACAATGCCTTGCGAAAACGTTCGAGTTTGATCGTCTGCTGCGCTCCAGCCGAGGCGATCGCTAGTAAAGAAACAACTATAACCGTTGTAGATCTATGTATTATTTTCATATCGATATGGGAGCAGGGCAATGCCCTCAGCTCATGAGTAGAACACCGCCGAATTCGATTTAATTACAGCGAACGTAATTTGTGCGGGTGGATGGGCTCGGACAGAGTGCTTTTGGCGATGACCGCGTCGTTATTTCCTCGTCAAATGAAAACCAGGCAAATGCGGGCATTTATAGACCGTAAGCCTGATGCCCTTTTCCTTCGAAGATATTTTTGCTCGCTGGCGCGCGCTTTCCTTTGTCTCGTAGAGGGCCTTGGGAAGGCCATTTCTGTCGAGGCACTTGCACTGGATGGAGCTGGGCGTTTGACGTTCGGCGGGGGAAAGATGCCAACGTCCGCACCGATCGCATTCGTAGGGAACGAGGCTTTTACGATGTTTGGTCCGAAGAAATTCCGCAGCCTCGCCAGCTTCGATCCTGTCCGCGTATTCGGTAAGCGGATGGCCGGTACTGCCCACGCATGTCGAGCTTTTTGAGGCCATTGGATCAGTTCATTTAAGTCCCGTTTCGTAACCAGGAGACCTGGTCAACAGTATGGCTCTTCCACCAAACGCTGAGAGATCCACCAAATATTTCCGAACGGGTCGCGAATGCCGCCCTGTCGGTCGCCGTATGGCATATCGCCGACCTCCATTATCGTCTCGGCTCCATGCTCGATCGCCAGCCGCATAGACTCATCAGCGTTCTCAACATACAAATAATATGCTGCGGTCATCGCCGGAAAACGCCCTCCCGCCTCGGTCACCATCACGGTCGATGTGCCTATGCGGACCTGCGAATTAGCGATTCGACCGTCCGGACGCAACGTTCGGCCTAATTCATCGCCTCCGAACGCCTCGACGAGAAAATCAACGAACTTGTCGGCTTCGTTAACGAAGAAATATGGCGTTACGGTGCTGAAACCTTCGGGAATATGCATTTGGCCTCCAGCGAAAAGTCCACGCGGCCTTTAGGTCCAGAGCAATCTCAGGCCGTCTGACGTAAAACGCTCGAATTTTCGGTCACCGCTGATCAGCGTCAACGACCGTTGTATCGCCTGCCAGATCAGCATCCTGTCGAATGGGTCAAAGTGGGTGTCTTCCGTTAGACTTCCGTGTGTTGCAGCCTCGGCGGGTAACAATGGGATAGGAATGAATCCCATTGTTTCTGCTGCATCAATCAACCCGGATGGTCTATGCCCGATCGGAGCAATTCGTTTGTTGCGAAGCTTGATGGCTATTTCCCAAAAGCTGACTGAGCTGACAAACAATTCGTTATCGGCATCGACAATGACGTCTTTCGCGCGGGGCGTTAATTTGTCCGTGTCGGAAAGAGCCCAGATGAATGCATGAGTATCAAGCAAGTATCTCATCCGCGCATATCTAAAAGCTCTTCATCGGTCATTTTGAAATTGTCCGCGAAGACAAACTTCACCTTGCCTTCCCAAATCCCTATCCTACGTTTCTTCTTCGGTTTTTCACCGTTAATGGGAACTATGCGAGCGACAGGTTTCTTCTTTTTGCCGTAAACGATCTCAAAGCTCTCGCCCTGCTGCACTTTTTCGAGCACTTCAGAAAACTGGGCTTTTATCTCTCCGACGGGCAGGCTTTTCATAATCGGATGATAACATGTTTTCTTGACAAGTTGACAAGAAACATCAGATTGGAGATCGTTTTCGGCGCTTTAGGAGTTCCGCGCGATCATGTTGCAATAAGTCAATTACAAGCCAACGTGCCAATTCTTGAGGTGTGCGTATTCGAGTACCGAATGGGAACTCCGACCGGTACCTGCGTAGGATCCACTTCGGAATATTAATATCGTCCCGCATCCAATTCTCACACAGCCAACGAGCGATTGAGCGCTTGCCATCCGAAAGCAAATCGGAATTTTTGCACAAATCAAGGCTCTCAAGTGGCATGGTCCGACTTAATCCGCAAACGCAACGCTCAGTCGCGCAAGCGGCGTCGATCCACGACGGTCGAGTTCGTCAGCGTTCTCGCGGTCAACGTAATTATAGAGTATGTCCCGCTGCTGCGGGCGGTAGCCGGCTTCTGAGATCTGGTATCGGAGATCGCGTTCGTTGGCCTCGTTGTTGGCGCCGGCGGCGGAGACGACGTTTTCTTCGATCATGATCGAGCCCATATCGTCGGCACCGAAGCGGAGAGCGACCTGGCCGAGCTTGATGCCCTGGGTCAGCCATGAGGCCTGGATGTGCTGGATATTGTCGAAGAAGAGACGTCCGACGGCGAGCATTTTGAGGTAGTCGATGCCGGTCGGTTCCTCGGTTATCTTGCGGCCTAGAGCAGTGTTCTCACGCTGGAATGTCCACGAGATGAACGCAGTAAAGCCGCCGGTGCGGTCCTGGAGATCGCGAACGCGCTGGAGATGACGGACGCGGTGCTCAACACGATCGCCGATGCCAAACATCATCGTCGCGGTCGTCCGCAGGCCGACGTCGTGGGCGGCTTCCATCACGTCGAGCCATTGCTGCGAGGTGCATTTTGTGGAAACACGCTTGCGGACCTCGTCGTCGAGTATCTCTGCTCCACCACCGGGCATTGAATTGAGGCCCGCGTCTTTGAGCCGCTGCATTATCGTGTGGTAGTCGAGCCCGCTGATCAGATGGATGTTATGGATCTCGGGCGGCGAAAAGCAATGGAGCTGAAATTTCGGGTACTTGGCGTGCAGCGTGCTCAAGAGGTTCTCATACCAGTCGATGTTGAAATCCGGATGCAGCCCGCCCTGCATCAACACGCCGGTCCCGCCGAGCGCGATGGTCTCGTCTATGCGGGAGCAGATCTCGTCCATCGAGTGGACATACGTGTCAGGTTTGCCAGGCCGCCGGTAAAAGGCGCAGAACGTGCAGACGACGTTGCAGACGTTCGTGTAGTTGATGTTGCGGTCGATGATGTAAGTTACGACATCAGGGTCGTTCTTGCGTCTGCGGATCTCGTCAGCGGCGACGCCTATCCTGGCGATATCGTTGGACTCGAGCAAGCGTGTCGCATCCTCGGAAGTAAGCCGTTCGCCCGCGAGTGCCTTGTCCAGGATGGGTTGAACTGAATGTTCCATTATGATTATTTTAACAAAATACGATTTCAGAACGTAAGATTTCGCAAATGCCGGCATCGCCACGAGCTAAATTCACTTCGACCGTCGAGATAACGGACAGTTCCCCTCCATGGCACGTAGTGAAAGTGCCGCGAGAGAAGGTAACGGATTTCGGCTTTAAGGGCAATCTGCGCCGTGTCGTCTGCACGCTTGACCACCGCGAGACGTTCAACTGTGCACTGTTCCCGAGCCGCGGCGACTATTTTCTCACGCTGAGCAAAGCTCTTAGAAGCAGGCTCGGCCTTGAAGCCGGTTCGAAGGTCACCGTCGAGCTTATTCCGGACACGAGCAAGTACGGTATGCCGGTGCCGGACGAGTTTGCCGAGGTGCTGCGGCAGGACGGGAAAGGCCGCAAGCTGTTCGACCGGCTTTCGCCCGGCGACCAGCGGTTAATGCTCAAACTCGTCGTTTTTGTAAAGGATGTCGATCGCCGGATCGCTCGGTCGCTTGCCGGGATCGAGTTGCTCAAGCACTCTGACGGCAAATTTGATTACCATTCACAGCATCTTGCGATGAGGATAGCCGGATCAAAGGAACCATGAACGAGATCGATCGTCTGAGGTCGTAACGCCACGGAATGCCGACAACCGAAGAAAAAGTAAGATTTGAGACCGAACTGGTGATCTCGACAACGGGTTCTGGCTGGCATTTCCTGATCGTCGAAAAAAAGATCGTCGCCAAGCTAAGGTTTGCCGATAAATACAGACGCGTTCTCTGCTCGATCAACGGTCAAAAGGCATTTCATTGTGCCCTGATGCCGTGGGGCGACAAATTTTACATTATCGTCAGCAAAGCAAAGCGGCAGGGCCTCGTCGCGGGCGACAAAGTGAAGGTCGAGTTGGTAAAGGACGAAAGTAAATACGGGCTGCCGATGCCGGAGGAATTTGAGGAAGTTCTGCGGCAGGACCCCGAAGGCGACAAGTTGTTTCACGGCCTGACGCCGGGAAAACAGCGTTCCATCCTTTACTTCCTTTCGCAGGCGAAGGACATCGACCTACGAATAGATCATGCGTTGCTGATCATCGAACACCTTAAGACCAATGGCGGCAGGATCGTCGATAAACTTCTTCACGAAGAGTTAAAACGACCAAAGTACTGACAGATCAGTCATTGAAGAGGCCCAAAACCGACATTAAGATAGTTCCGCTCACAAAAACTGAATAACACGTAAACCGGCCAAAAATACTAAAAAAAAGTTATTGACATATAACGATATATCGTGATAGTTTTATAGCTATCGTGAGACTTCACAAGGTTTCGCAATATATTTTTTGAATAGGAGTAATAATTATGAGAGAGAGATTTGATTTTAGATTCGGTCCACAGTGGGCGAGAGCATTCGCGCACGTAGGACACATCCCCCGGAGAATGAAGCGGGGAGACATCAAATATCTACTGCTTGAGGTCCTAAAAGAAGGCCCAAAACATGGCTACGACATAATCGGGGAGCTCGAGCACAAGTACGAGGGCTATCGCCCGAGCCCGGGCTCGGTTTACCCTACCTTGCAGATGCTGGAAGAGGGCGGTTATGTAACGGGAGCCGACGTGGACGGCAAGAGGGTCTATACCATTACTGATGAAGGTATCAAGCTGCTCGAGGAGCGTGGCGAGAGGACGTCGGAAGATCCTCCCCGCCGGCATAAAGGTGTCGAACTGTGGAAATCGCTCGGAAAGCTTGCGATGGCCGTCACCGAAGCCGGGCAAAGTTCCGATGAGGAAACGATAAAGCGGCTTACAGATATCCTCGATAAGGCAAGACGAGATGTATATTCGGTTCTGGCAGAATCGTGATCTGTTTTAGATAAATCGCAGCGGCCTGTTCACCTCGATCAGGCCGTTTTTTTGCGCAAGATCGAAGAAAAGCTCCATACCGCTACGCATCTGTTCGTCGATCGTATATGAGATATTTTGGGAAAGATAAGTAGTGAGTTCAGCGTGTCCGAGAGTGATCTGACCCTCATAATTGGTGACGATCTCATCAATATGCAACAGTCCTTCGTCGCGTGCGGCGGCAAGATCAATGTGACACTCAGTTCTGCGCGTCATCCACATGGCGAATACGAACCCGAGTCCTGTATGCGATCTCCATGTCTCGGCCAGATCGTATTTTTGATACCGTTTCTCATCGATCATCAAAGCAGGGTCACCAATGATGAGCGCGCAGTCGGAGCGGTCGAGCATCGTGTCGATATCCGGCCGGGCATCGCGCCATTCCGGTTCAAATGGTAGAAACTCCCGAAACAGGATCTTTGTAAGGGCAACAGAAGTCCGCGACGACGTGTCGAGCGACACGGATCGAACGTCTTCGAGAGAGATGCCTTTCGTCACGAGACAGACGCTGCGGACGCGTTCCCGTGCACCGACGCAAATATCCGGTATGATCCGCACATCATCGATCGTTTGAAATGCGATCACTGGTACCAAAGCAGCGTCGACGCGGTCCTGCATTAGCAATTCGGCGGATCGTGCCGGGGCCGTATCCATTATCAACTCAACCTCTCCTCGCTGTCGGCCGTACAGGAACGACCACACCAAGGGAGCAGTGTTTGAATAGCTGGATGCGGAAATGCGTGCCTGGGGCATTTTTTCAAGCGAGGACGTCGTGAAAGTCCGGGGTTCGTTCGATCACTTTCTTCGTGAATGGGCATGTCGCAACGATCTTTAGGCCATTCTTCCGTACAAATCCGACCAATGCCGCCACCAGTTTGTCGCCGATCTTATGCCCGCGGAGCCGCTCGTTCACAAACGTATGGTACGCAGTAATGACACCCGGCGCTGAATGAAAGTACTCGAGTTCTGCGAGCCGCTCGCCGTTTTCTTCTATATAGAAAACGCCCTTTTTCTTTTGTTCCTCGTGAAGGACCTCCATATCATCAAGCCTAAACAGTAAGGTCCGCTCGATGCAAATGTTGTCCACCGGCAAAGTATGGATTATTCTCAAGGAATCCCGATCGTACACGACGGTGAAATAGCTATGTTCATCGACATTACAGTTCCCATTAGCGACACGGCCCCGATTTATCCGGGCGATCCGAGTGTCGACATTCGATCATTCAAGTCCATCGCCCGCGGTGACTCGGCGAATGTCTCCGAGATCGAATTCGGTGTTCACACCGCGACACATGTCGATGCCCCGAATCACTTTGTCGAAGGCGCGCGGCGTGTTCACGAACTCGATCCCGAAAAGCTCGTCGGGCCGTGCCGAGTGATCGGAGTTCCTGACGATGTGACCGGCATCGAGCCGCGCCACTTGGGCGATATCGCGGGGGTCAAGCGTGTCTTGTTCAAGACTCGAAACTCGTCGTTTTGGGACACTCCACAGGATGGCTTTCGTACGGATTTTGCGTATCTCGAGCCGGAAACGGCAACACTCCTCGTCGAAAACGGGGTGGTTCTGGTCGGTATCGATTACTTGTCGATCGAGAAGAGCGGAGCTCCCGGGCATCCGGTGCACGTCACGTTATTGACCAACGAGGTAGTTATCGTTGAGGGCCTGGACCTTCGCAAGGTTGCGCCGGGCGACTACGAGTTGATATGCATGCCGCTAAAGTACATTGGAGCGACCGGGGACGGAGCTCCTGCCCGTACGTTTCTTAGGACACCGGGGATATGAGATCACTGTTTTTGATCATCACATTTATCGCCGCTGCTGCCGTGGCCGCCGGACAATCGGTAAAGGCGACGACGGATATCGTCATCGATGTCGAAGGCGGCAGATCGATCCGTATGACAGCGGCCGATCTTGCAAAACTACCGCATATCGAGACCAAAGCCACGGATCATGACGGCGTCGAGGCCGTATTCTCAGGTGTCGAGTTAAAAAGCGTTCTTTTAGCCGCCGGGGCCAAGTTTGGCAAGGACCTTCGCGGGCCGGCGGTTGGCCAGTACGTGATCGTCGAGGCCGCTGACGGGTATCATGCAGTGTATTCGCTGACCGACCTCGATCAGGAGTTTACCGACAAAGTGGTCATCCTTGCAGACAGGAAAGGCGGCAAACCTCTCGATGAAAAAGACGGGCCCTGGCAGGTCATCGCTACCAAAGAGAAAAAGCATGCCCGATGGGTTCGCCAAGTGACGATACTCAAACTGCGACAGGCAAAATAACGGTCTTGGGCATCATCGACAACGAACAATATCGCGATCGGGTCTACAACATGGTCCGACAGATACCGATGGGCCGCGTGATGACCTACGGCCAGATCGCGATCATTCTGGGCGAGGGATACACTGCACGAACGGTGGGTTATGTAATGCACGGCTCACCAACGGACGTTCCGTGGCAGCGTGTTATCAACTCACAGGGCCGTTGTTCGACCGGACGCTTGATCTTGCCGGTAAACCTGCAGCAGGAAATGCTCGAGGCCGAGGGTGTTGTATTCAACGACAGGGGAAAATGCGCTCTGGCGGTGTTCCAATGGCATCCAGAGGGTCTGAAATACGATCGGGACGACGATCGGGTCACTTTGTTCCGCGGTGATCGCCCGTGATAACGATCGCTCCGACGCTAACGGCCCCACTTCAGCTTATCGCGCAGGACGTCGAAGTAGTTGCGGTTCGCCGGCTGGACGAGGTTAAAGGTCGTTTCGCTCTTGCGTATGACGACCCGGTCCTGGGCCTCCATCGCATAGCCGGTTTGCCCGTCAAAGGTCAGCGCGACCCCTTCGTTCTGGTTCTCCAGCTTTAGTTCGATCTCCGCCGAGTCAGGTACAACGATCGGGCGGTTCGTCAACGTGAAAGGACAGATCGGCGTCAGAACCACGGCGTTCATCGACGGGAAAATGATCGGGCCGCCCGCGGAGAGATTGTAGGCAGTCGATCCGGTCGGCGTCGAAACGATAAGCCCGTCAGCCCGAAACGAGTTAACGAACAACCCGTTGAGCCGTACCTCGATCTCAATAATGCGCGCGAGAGCAGCCTTATTGATGACGACGTCGTTCAGAACGCGTCCCTGGGCCTGAAGCTGTCCATTTCGCCAGTGCTCGGCTTCGAGCATCTCGCGCCGGTCGATCTCGTACTCGCCCGAAAGTATCGCATCCAGAGCGGGAAACATCTCCTCGATGCGTATCTCGGTCAGATACCCGAGGCCGCCGTAATTGACGCCAAGGACCAGGACATCCGGTCCCGAGACGATCCGCGCGGTCGCAAGCATTGTGCCGTCGCCACCGAGCACGACGATCAGGTCCGCGACGATCGCGGATCCGCCGCCAATCGGACGTTCGAGGTCTGCCACCGGCTCGGTGATCCGCTCGATCCCCCTGGACCGCAGCCAGCCCGAAAGCTCCTTTGCGGTCGACAGGGCGTCAGCGTTGTTTCGCTTGACGACTATCCCGACCGACTTGATCTGTTTTCTTTCCATTGCGAGGGGAAGTTTGGCCTATGCCGATAATCATCGATTAAATGGTGCCAAACTTCAAGCGTTTGAGCATCGTCTAAGAGTTGGTAGCAAGCGTTTGCCGCAAATCTGGTATTTGTTTTGGATTGCGCTTTTGTTAGAATTTCAGTTTGTCCCTCCTGACGGACAATTTTCGCAACACCATACTCGTAGGGAATCAGCCAATGCTAAAGTTTTTCAATCGTCTCGAAAAGACACGCAACTTCGTGCTTCTCATCTTTGCCATCCTGATGGTCGGCAGCCTCGTACTGTTTTACGCTCCGACGCAGCGCGGCATAGAGTCTAATCTTATCCGCAGCGGCGAGGTCGTGGCTTCGGTCTCAGGGGAAAAGATCACGGTCGGCGAAGTCGCTCGGCAAAAAGAGAATTACAGCCGGTTCTCACAAGGCCGCAGCTTTCCGGCGCGGATGATGCTGGAAGGACTGATCGGAAACCGCATATCGCGGATCGAGGCCGAGAGGCTTGGGCTGACGGCGAGCGATAAAGAGGTCGCTGACGCGATCCGCGATCAGCTCAAGCGGCCTGACGGTACTGTGATAGACCAGGCTGCCTATGAGCAAAATGCCATCGACCAGTCCGGCAGCATCGGAACGTTCGAACAGAACATGCGAGACGACCTGAGCTCTAAAAAGCTCGAAGCATTTATTACATCGGGCGTAACGGTCACCGAAGAGGAGGTCCTCAACGACTTTCAGCGAAAGAACACCAAATACGAACTCTCCTATGTGATGATCGACCCTACTGAATTGTCAAAGACGATCAAGCCGACGGACGCGGAACTCAAGGATTACTTCGAGAAGAACAAAGCGAGCTATTACATCAGCGTACCGCAAAAAAAGATCCGCTACATCTTTGTAAACACCTCTAAGATCGGCGAAAAACTTCCCGTCACCGACACGGAGCTTCGGGCTGAATACGACAACCTTTCGCCCGACAAGAAGATCGCCGGGGTTCTCGGCCAGGAGATCGTTCTCCGTATCCCGAAACCGGAATTGGACGGTACGATCCTTTCGAAAGCCAACGACCTGGTCCAGCGGCTCAAGACCGGTGGGGCGACCGTGACCGAACAGGCATTTGCAGATATGGCAAAGGGCCATTCGGAAAACCCGGCGACAGCATCGACCGGCGGCAAGCTGAGCGGGCCCGTCCGCGAAAACCTGAACAAGCCTGACGATCCATATCAGAAACTCCTGAAAATGAAACCAGGCGAGGTCTCGGACCCAATAAGCTACCAGGGCCGGTACTTTATCCTCCGACGCGGAGAAGAGGTCCCTAAATCGTTCGAGGACGCGAGAAAGGAGCTTGAGGTAAGCCTGCGTAACCGTAAGGCATATTCAGTCGCGGCCGAACTCGCACAGAAGATCTCCGACGCCCTAAAACAGTCCAAGGATGTTCAAAAAACAGCCCAGGAGTTTGCTGCACAGGCGAACATGAGCGTCTCCGACATGATCAAAGAAACTGCGTACGTTAAGCCCGGCGACGACGTACCGAACATTGGCGTCTCGCCGCAATTCGAGGAAGGCATACAGCCGCTCGAGGCGGCAGGTGACGTGGGCGACAAGACGCCCGTCCAAAACGGGTTCGCCGTGCCGATGCTGGTCGATCGCAAAGAGCCTCGCGACGCCGAATTTGACGAAGTAAAGGCCAAGATCACGGACCTTGTCAAACTCCAAATGGCTCGGACACAGATGGACGAGATCGCAAATGCCGTAGCAGCCAGCGCGAATAACGCCGCCGGATTGACGGCCGCGGCTGCCGCTAAAGGCCTAAAGGCGAAGGAGCAAAAGAACTTTATTCTCGGCTCGCCGGTCGGCGAAGGTCCGTCGGCCGCGACTAACGAAGCTCTGGAGAACGCGATCTACGCGATGAAGGTCGGCGATGTCACCCAATCACCGATGCGGCTCGGTGAAAACTACATCATCGTCGGAGTGACCAAGCGCGACGATGCTAATATGACGGATTTTGCAAAACAGCGAAGCAATCTGATGGAGCAGATGCTCACCCGCAAGCGAGGTGCGGTATTCGCGGACTACATGGCCGCGACCCGCAAGAAGCTCGACGAGTCTGGCAGCATCAAGATCTACAAGGATGTCCTGGCCACGCTTGATGCACCAGCACCCGGCGAGACTGGCGCCGATACCGACGGAACGGTGGACAAAGACGGCGTTCGGACCATCACCAGGTAAGCTGATATGAAATGAAAGGCAGGGGTCCCTGGTCATAAGACAACGGGGCACCTGCCTTCATTTTTCACACAGCAAACGATTTTTTGCCTAACGACAATTCACGCATATCTGACGGGTGTCTCACGGAGTCGTGAGACACCTGTTTTTTTGATAAAAAGTCTGGCCGACACCGGCCTCTCTTGTCAATTTCGCGCAAGGAATCGATTTCTCCAAAACAGTTCGAGCGGACTGCATGTTTTAAAGGCCCGTTCTCACCGGCACCGTCAATCAACTGCAAATGAAAAGAGGCCGCCATTTCAGACAGCCTCTTCACTTGCATCGAAGATAATTATCTACGTGCCGTGGATGTACTTGAAGTACCAGAAGGTGATGCCTGCCCAAACGATCAGGTTGATCGCAGAGAGCGCGAGACCGATCGTCTTCGTACTTGAAGAGCGTGCAGCCTTGTCTCCGCGGCCGTACATCAGGAGATAAACGAGAGCACCCGTCAGGATCCACGCAAAGAGGCGGATGCCGAGATTGAGGGGAAGATTATCGGCGTGCTTTGTCGACGGGTCGAGGCCCATGCCGAGCATAGACGAGGACTGTGTAACCTGCCATAGCGTCATGGCAAGGACGATAACGATGCCCACCATTGCGGCGATCGGCGGTTTGTAGCCCTCGGGTCTTTGATCGACGTCGGCATCCGCCCGCGCTAGGTGGCTGTTCGTATAGCTGTAGCCAAAGTAGATCACGAGCCCGATGGCCATCCAATCGATCAAACGGATCCAGGTGTCAAGCGGAAGACTGTTCATCAAATAGGCCGCAGAGACGACTGCTCCGATCGGAACGAAAGGCGAGAACGGCACCCTGAATGGCCGGTTCATGTCCGGGTCAGTCCTACGAAGAATGATGATGCCCGTTCCGACGATCACAAACGCGAAGAGCGTCCCGATCGATACCAGTTCACCAAGCAAACTGATCGGGACGATGCCTGCGAGTATCGCGACGACCACGCCCGTGATCGCGGTCGTGATGTGCGGCGTCTGAAACCTAGGATGGATCTTTGCCGCCCACTCGGGAAGCAGTCCGTCCTTGGACATCGAGTAAAAGATACGCGGCTGTCCCATCGTCATCACCACCATCGTAGAGCTAAGGCCAAGAACCGCTCCGACCTTGATGATCGTCGGGAAGACCGCGAGGACCGTGCCCATTGTCGTGCCCTTTGCTTGCTGCAACGCGGCGTCGATGGCGACGGCGATCGGGGCGGCGGCGTTTGTCAGCATCTTGTAATCGACGAGTCCGACCATGATGCCGGCGACAAGAATATAGAGCACCGTACATATAGCCAGGCTGCCCATAATGCCGATCGGCATGTCGCGTTGCGGGTTTCGAGACTCCTGTGCAGCCGTCGATACGGCGTCAAAACCGATGTACGCGAAAAAGATCACCGCGGCTCCCGTCACAACACCGCTAAATCCGAACGGCATGAATTCCGCGCACCCTGGCGAGCCCGCGACACATCCTATTCCGACATTGCCTTTATTAACGTAGCCAATGCCGGCCACGATGAAGAGAACCACCACCAGCACCTTGATGATCACGATGATCGAGTTGAAGCTCGCCGATTCCTTGATACCGCGGATCAGGAGCATTGTCACCGCGACCGCGATCAGTAGGCCTGGAAGGTTTATTATACCCTGCACCATAGAACCGTCGGCGGCCGGGATCGGCGGGTCGAACGGGCCTTTGCTCAGGGCGAGGGGAAAGTTTATTCCCAGCGTATCCCGGAATAGACTGACCACGTAGCCAGACCAACCGACCGCGACGGTCGCCGCGCCGAAAGCATATTCGAGGATCAAGTCCCAGCCGATGATCCAGGCTACGAATTCACCCAGCGTGCCATAGCCGTAAGCGTAAGCCGAGCCGGAGATCGGGATCGAGGCCGCGAACTCGGAATAGCACAACGCTGCGAACGCGCTGACCACGCCCGCGAGGATCATCGAGATGATGACCGCCGGGCCCGCATGCTTACCGGCGGCCTGGCCAGTGAGCACGAAGATACCGGTACCGATGATCGCGCCGATGCCCAACGTCGTAAGGTCGAGAGCGCTGAGCGCCTTTTTTAAGGTGTGTTCGCCAGTCTCTTCAGCCTCGGCGATGATCTGTCCGATCGGTTTTGTCGCAAAAAGTGACATGAAAAACCTCCTAGGGTTGAATGAATACTCTTATAGCACGTCCCGTGGCTCGTGAGCCGACATTCTTCTCCAGATGAAGTAGATAGGCACGCCCGTAAGGACGATGATCAGCCCGGGCCAGGTCGCGGTGGTCTGATAGATAAACAGTACCGCAAGGATCGTGGTTGCCGCCAAGACGTATAGGGCCGGAATGAGCGGATAGCCAAATGCCTTATACGGGCGCTCTGCGTCGGGTTGTTTCACTCTGAGAACGAAAACTGCCGCAATAGCGAGAATATAGAAGATCAACGCAGCCGAGATCACATAGGTCAGCAGATCGTTGTAGAGCAGACCGTAGCTGCCGTCAGGCCGGACCGTACGCGGCAGAACGTAAAACACGGCGAAAATGCCCTGAACGACGATCGCCCAGGCTGGCACATGAAATTTGTTGAGTTTGCCGACGAATCCGAAGAACAGGCCGTCCTTTGCCATCGCATAATAGGCTCGCGCGCCCGACAGGATCAGTCCGTTGTTGCAGCCAAATGTCGAGATCATTATGGCCGCAGCCATCAGTGTCGCGCCAAAACCAGGAAAGATGACATCAGCGGCGGCCGAGCCGACGCGGTCGCTCGGCACCTTTTGGATGTCCTCAAAACGGATCGTGACGAGATAGGCGATGTTCGCAAGCAGATAGAGCGCGATCACGCCGCCGGTTCCGAGAAGCAATGAAAGCGGGAGATTTCTTTTGGGATCTCTCACCTCGCCGGCGGTAAACGTGACGTTATGCCAAGCGTCGGCGGAAAACAACGAATTCGTCTGCGCTACGCAGATACCGACAAACAGGCCCAACGCCGCGACCGCTGTCAAACCGTGGCCGACATCCTGTAAGCTGCCCCGGATCGTCCATAGGTCGCCGAAATTTGCTGCCGCAATATTGCTGTGCGAGATCAGTCCGACCGCGATGCCGAGGACTATCAGAGCGATCAACGAGCCTGTCTTTGCGAACGTAAAGACGTTCTGTACAAGCTTGCCAAGGCGCAAACCCCGCGTGTTCATCCACGTTAGAAAGGCTATCATCACGATCCCAAAGAGCTGTGCCGTCGAGAGCGAGAAGGCGTAGCTCGACGCACCGACACGCACAGGTGCGATGATATAACTGCTTTCAGAGATCTGTGGGATCAGGATGCCTGTGAACCTTGCAAATGCGACCGACACGGCCGCAATGGTTGCGGTACCGATGACAAGGAAATGTGTCCAGCCGTAGAGAAAACCCCAGAACGGAGAGTATGCCTCCTTTAGGTAGACGTACATGCCGCCAGCCCTGGGCATCATTGCAGCAAGTTCACCATAGGAGAGAGCGGCTCCGACGGTAAGCAGACCGGTGACGATCCACACGACCAGCAGCCATCCTGGCGAGCCCACCTGGCGTGAAATATCGGCCGAGACGATAAAAATGCCGGAGCCGATCATCGAACCCGCGACGATCATTGTCGAATCGAGCAGGCCGAGTCCGCGTATAAAACCCTCGTTCGACTGTTCCAGTTCCGGCGCCGCAGATGCCATAGTCTAACCCGTCAGGAAAAGAGATGTCGTTCATCGCAATGATCGGGAGAGATCCTTGCGAGCATGGTTAATTCAGTTTTTTGGTCGTTGGCGAGATATTCGTAGGTGATATTATACGTTTATTGCCGGAAGTGTCGAGTACGAAGTTAAATATTAGCGGTCCGCTCTCGGCTGCTAGATGTCGGCTGTTTTTCTGAATCATGGGCCATAGCGATCTTGATCTTGGTGATATGCCGCCGGAAGAGTTCCGGAAGTACGGCCATGAGTTGGTCGACTGGATCGCAAACTATTTCGATCACATCGAAGAATATCCGGTCCTGTCGCAGGTCGAACCTGGTTGGCTGACATCTCAGCTGCCGGCGTCGCCGCCCGATAAAGGCGAAACTTTTGGCGACGTTCTGGCGGATGTGGATAGGCTCATTATGCCCGCCGTCACGCATTGGAATCACCCGAATTTTCATGGCCTCTTTTCGACATCCACGAGTTCAGTAGGTGTTTTCGGCGAAATGCTCACCGCTGCGTTCGATATGAAGGCGATGCTCTGGCGGACCTCGCCGGCGTCGACCGAACTCGAGGACGTCGTCCTCGATTGGCTGCGGCAGATGATGGATCTGCCCGCCGATTTTGAAGGCATCATCTACGACACGGCATCTGTCTCGACGATGCATGCGATCGCGGCAGCTCGCGAAAGGGCTGGCGTAAAGGTCCGCGACCTCGGAATGAGCGGTCGCACGGACCTGCCATTACTGCGGGTGTATGCCAGCGAGCATGTACATTCGTCGATCGATAAGGGCATGATCACTCTCGGCCTGGGCCTTAAGGCCTTGCGCAAGATCGAATGCAACGAACGATTCGAGATGGTCCGGGAGCGCCTTGCCGAGGCGATCGAAGAGGACATCGAAGCTGGTATCTTACCGATCTGCGTCATTCCAACGGTCGGGACTACGTCAACTTCAAGCGTCGATCCGGTCGACGCGATCGCTGACATTTGCGAAAAACACAATATCTGGCTGCACGTCGATACGGCATACGCAGGTTCGACCGCGATCATCCCTGAATTCCGAAAATATTTCCGCGGTTGGGAGCGGGCCGACTCGATCGTCGTCAATCCTCATAAATGGCTGTTCACGCCGTTCGACCTGTCTGTGCTCTATTGCCGCTATCTCTCCGAGCTCAAGGCGGCATTTTCTCTCGTCGCCGAGTATCTCAAGACCAGCGACCAACAAACGGTCAAAAACGGTATGGACTACGGGATCCAACTCGGCCGCAGGTTCCGTGCACTGAAGCTGTGGTTCGTGATCCGTTATTTTGGCGTTGAGGGGTTGCAGATCAGGCTACGCGAGCACTGTCGGCTCGCTAGGCTCTTTGCTTCGTGGGTCGAGGAAAGCGACGACTGGGAGTTAATGGCTCCCGTGCCGTTCGCCCTCGTCTGTTTCCGTGCTAAGAGCGAGCGACAGAGGTCACAACCGGGAGTCGCAGCGACAGGGCTCTTTAGCGACGATGACGATCTCAATGCCCTGAACGAGCGGATCATGAACGAGATCAATGCGTCCGGCGACGCGTACCTCTCTCACACAAAACTCAACGGAAAATTTACGATCCGGCTCTCGGTTGGCAGCATTCGAGTCGAGGAACGGCACATGCGCAAGGTCTGGAAAACGCTGAATTCCGTATTAGAGAAAACGAGATGAAACGATCTATTTTGATCCTTGCAGTGATGCTTGGATTGGCAACGGCAGTGTCAGGACAGCACTCGCCGCGGAAGCGGCTTGTCAAGAAAAAACACGCCGTGATGTCAGCTCGGACGAGTTTCGACCCAAAGCGCGACCCGTCAGCAGATCTGGTCAAGGCCACCGAGCTGGCTTCGAAACGCGGACTTAGGATCATCCTCGACGTCGGAGGCGAATGGTGCAGTTGGTGCGTTCATATGGACAAGTTCTTTTCCAGGAACCCGAAGCTGTTGCGGCTTCGCATGGCGGGATTTGTTTGGATGAAGGTGAACTGCAGCGAGGAGAACGAAAACTCCGCGTTTCTCTCAGCCTACCCTGAGATCCCGGGCTATCCGCACCTTTTTGTGATCGATGCAACGGGAAAACTACTGCATTCGCAGGACACGAGCGAATTCGAACGGGGCGAAACCTACGACCTGAAAATATTCACAAAATTCCTGAAAGACTGGATGCCGAAACGCGGCGCAAAGTAGGCGGCCCCACCGTCAGAGGCCTGAAACGAGAAGGCGCGCGAATAACGGCTGAGACAGCTTGTTATATCCTTCGGCGTGGACTCCAATGAGGTTCGAGTCTTCCCACGCCGGACATGTGCCGTTGAGCCACGGCTGAGAGCCATACTGGCTCGGATCGATGATCCGCGGCGTGGCGCCGACGACTGCGATGTAGTTCGGATCGTCCGGTTGTTGCTCGCTCAGTATACGGCGGTGATCGGCGTAGATCTCTGTCATCAGCTTGCTGGAATTCGCACCGGAGTCCGCCAGGAACGCCTCATCGGCCGCCACATAATACTGAAACGTCATCACGCCAGACGGCTGATAGTCTCCGTTCGCATCCATCACCATCAGAGTCAGATCGACGTCGATCGAAACCAGCGATTTGCTCATATCAAACTTTGTCGGTCCCAGACTCTGCCCAGATCCGATGACCGTGCGTCTCCCTCAGAAATATTGAACCGACAACAAACGTCGCTCCGGCGACGATCATCGGATAATAAAGCCCCGCGTAAATATTGCCCGTTTGTGCAACGACCGACAGTCCTATCAGCGGCAGAAGGCCTCCAAAAACGCCGTTGCCGATGTGATACGGCAGCGAGAGAGCGGTATAGCGTATCTTGGCCGGAAACGCCTCGACCAGATACGCCGCGATCGGCCCGTACACCATCGTCACCCAAAAAACCTGTACAAATACGAGCAATACCAGGATCCAAACCGTCGGGTTACCGACAAGCGTGCCAAAGGTCGTGTAGGGCAGGACCTTTTCAGAGCTGACGAGGGTGCCCTTTTCGTCCATTGATTGAGGCGTGAGCGATATAGCGCCGGTGACCGGATTTTTCTGCGATGTGGCCGTGACAACGTTCGATCCGGCGGTTTGCTGCATCGCCTTGTATATCGGAATATAAGTCGCCAGTGCGAGCAGGCAACCCCCCAGAATGATCCATTTTCGGCCGACGCGGTCGCTCAGAGCACCGAAAAAGATAAAGAACGGCATCGCCATCAGAAGAGCGATCGCGACGATGTAGTTGGCAGACGTCGCGTTAACGTTGAGGATGGATTGCAGATAGAAGAGCGCGTAGAACTGGCCGGTGTACCAGACCACGCCCTGGCCGGCGGTGGCGCCGAACAGCGAGATCAGGACGTGTTTGAGGTTCTCCCATTTTGTAAAAGCCTCGATGAGCGGATTGGCGGACGTCATGCCGGAGGTTCTCATCTGCTCGAAAATTGGCGATTCGCGCATCCGTGAACGGATATATAGCGATACGGCAACAAGGGCAAGCGACAACAGGAACGGGATCCTCCATCCGCCAAAACTCCCGGCCTTACCCCCGAACTCGTCAGCGCTCATCGTGTTTTGAACAATCAGGATCACGGCCAGCGACAGGAAGAACCCAAGCGACGCCGTTATCTGAATGAACGAGGTATAGAATCCGCGAAGATTGTCAGGCACGTGTTCTGCGACATAGACCGCTGCTCCGCCATATTGCCCGCCCAGCGCAAGGCCCTGCATCACCCGTATGAGGAGCAACACCACTGGAGCGATGATGCCGATCTGCGAGTAGGTCGGCAGCAAGCCTATCAGGGCTGTCGAACCGCCCATGATCAGCAGAGTGACCATTAGGCTGTACTTCCGGCCCACGAGGTCGCCGATCCGGCCAAAGAATAACGCTCCGAACGGCCGAACGACGAACCCCACCGCGAAGGTCGCAAGGTAAGCGATATATGCGAATGTTTGGTTCTCAGGCGGATAGAAGAGCGGAGCCATCGTAGCGGTGAGGCTGCCGAAGATATAGAAATCGTACCATTCGATCATCGTACCGACGGACGAGGTCCCGATGACCTTCCAGATCATCCACCTGGGCGTCTGTTGATCGAAGACAGCTCCAGTACTCTGCGCCGTTTCTGCCATTAGTAATTGATCCCCCCGATTTTGTTTAGGAGATTTTCACTTAGTTAAGTAGATAACGCAACAAGTCCGAATCGTCTTCAGGGGCGCGTACGATCGCGACGTGAGGCCGTTTATCCACAATACGCGAATTTGCCACTGGCGTTTGCTGTTATGATATCGTTCCTTTAAGTGAGATTTAGCAAAGAAACGGTCATAAAGGCATCGCCCGAACGAGTTTTTGCGTTTCACGAGCTGCCCGACGCATTTGAGCGGCTCATACCGCCGTGGGAAAACGCAACGGTTGTTCAAATGGCCGATATATCGAAGATCGGCTCGCAGGCGATCATAGAAACAAAGATCTTCGGGCTCGTGCCGTCGCGTTGGGTCGCCGAACACACCGAGTACGACCCTCCGCGGATGTTTGAGGATGTCCAGATCTCAGGCCCATTTGCGAGCTGGCGGCACCGCCATATCGTTGCATCGCATCCTGACGGGGCTATGTTAAGAGACGAGATAGAATACGAGCCGCCGATGTGGATATTCGGCGCGATCGCGGCTCCGTTCGCGATCGTGCCGAAGTTGGAAAAGATGTTCGACTATCGTCACCGCGTCACACGTGAGTGGTGCGAGAGCGATGGGTCAGGTTAAAGTCCTGCCATTTCGAAGACTTTCCGCATCGTTCCTCCGAAGAGAAAGTCGCCGATCCCGGCCTGCATGTGCGACTTGTCGTATCCGACGAGTTCGACATAAGCACGGCCGGTTGCCGTCTTTCCCGCCTTCACGCCCTTCACGTCACAGGCTCCTTCCCAGTAAACGATCATCGTTGAGCCGCGAGTGTCGAGTTCCTGGTCGGCGATCAATGGTTTGACGGTTATATCGATATTGAGGCTCGGCACGCGGACCTGCCACAGCGAGGGATATTCCGCACGTGTCCGCGGGCTGACCCAAGCCGAAAGTTGCTCGATCTCAAACTCGCTTAGTTTCAGATAATTGCAGGTGCCGTCCGCCATTACGAAGGTGCCGCTCGATCCGCCGTTCATCTCGTCCGTCGCGGACCTGAATCGATAGAGCATCAATTCAGTATCGTCGTCGAACTGTATGCTGAACCAATCCCAGTCGCCGTGCTCCCACGAGCCGAATTCGCGGTCCATCCACGCCGTGCCGGCGAATCGTTCGGTCCGGCCGTTCTCGAGCATTTGGCCCGTCACGTTCATTCGCGTGTAAGAGAAATGATTTGATGATCCCCCGCCCTTTATGACAATGCCGCTCCCGTCTTCGCCATTAAGAACGAGCGGCTTTGCGGGTTCGAGAATGGCATCGAAAACAAGCCCGTCCTCAAAGGTAGCGTGGAGAACGTGCCGGCCGGCGATCTCTCGCAGCGACCACGGCCCCAATCGCACATCACAGGACCTCTCGCTCATCGCGACCGTCACGTCGAGCGGCTTGTCGAAGCTTCGCAGATGCTCGTAGCGAAACTTCTGCCGCGTGATGTCCGATATCGCGAAGTGTGCGAAATACATCGGATTTGCGAGCACGGTCATCGGGACGATGCCGAGTTTGTCCCGGTCGGTCCGCCGCTTAAAAAAGACCAGTTCGAAACCGAATTCTCGGCCGCGATCACCCTTGCAGTGTCCGGTGTAATACCACCATTCGGTCTGCACATCAGCCTTGGCGAAAAGATCGTCCGGTAATGTAACACTTCCGTCCGAGGGCGCCTCGCGAAGCTCTCCGCCGCCGTAATTCAGCAAATGGGCGACCCCGTCAAATACCGCGGCCGCCGCAGATTCAATGGGTCTGATGAGGTTATTGAACATAAACGATTATTCAGGATCTTTTTGATCGGCCGCTTGCCGAACAAAGATATTCGCACGTTCTGTGTATTTTGGTTGCACGCACTTCCATTGTTCATATCGGTACCGATGGCACCAAGAATACATATTGTTGTCTCAACTTATGCCATAATGTCGGCATAAGTTGAGATTTCACAATTGATAAAATGGGTAAAGGACCCAATTTACCTCCCTGCCCCCCAGGCGGATCCGTATTTGGCCATTTTGGCGAATTTTCGAGCGATCCACTGGCTTTTTTGACGCGGTGCGCGGCCGAGTACGGCGATGTCGCATCGTTTCGGTTTCCCGGCGCACGCTTTTGTCTTGTCAGCGGCCCCGAGGACATCGGCCGGGTATTCAGCTCGACAAATTCCAGCTTCATCAGTCACGGCGGTATGCGTCTGCCGCTAAGTAAGATGCTTTTCGGCGGCGGTTTACTAACCTCCGAAGGCGACGAGTGGCGGCGGCAGCGGCGGCTGACTTTCCCTCTGTTCAAGCATACGCACGTTCCGACCTACGCGAAAATCATGATCGATGAGGCGACGGCTGTCATCAATTCATGGAAACCTGGACAGGTCATCGACATTTTCAGGGAAATGACCAGCCTTACGTTTCGCGTATGCCGACGCGTCCTTATGGATACGTCGAATGCATTGGAACCCGACGAGATCACGGGCCTCTTTTTTGGGCTGCGGGACGGGTTTTTGCTCAAGACGCGCCTTCAGAGCCTAGGGATGATTTTGCCGATCCCCGTAAGGCAAAGGTATCGCCGATCTGTCGAAAAGATAAATGCGATCGTGAGCCAGATCATCCAAACGCGTCGAAGCGAACCGGCCTCCCACGATGATCTTCTCACCGTGCTTATGTCGGCGACCTATGAAGACGGAACACGTATATCAGATGAACAATTAAGAAGCGAGATCAAGACGTTCTTGTTCACGTCCGTCTTCGGTGCCGGCCTCCCAATTGCCTGGTCATTCTATTCGCTCGCTGAACAGCCCGAGATCGCAAACCGGCTGGCAGAGGAAACGTCAGACATTATCGATGACCAAATAGACGTACGTCGATGTACGTTGGCGTCGTGTGTCCTGAAAGAGGCACTTAGGCTCTATCCACCGATCTGGGCATCGGGTCGCGAAGCGGTCGCCGATTGCGAGATCGGCGGATTCAGCATTCCGAAAGGAACGCAGATCGTTATCAGCCAGTGGGTCATGCATCGTGATCCAAGATTCTGGACCGAGCCGGATGCCTTTATCCCTTCGAGATGGGATGAGACGGCGGCCAGGCCGCGATATGCCTATTTTCCTCACGGCGGCGGCCCCAGATTTTGCATGGGCGATGCTTTCGCCGAGCTGCTCGCGGTGATCGTGCTCTCGATCGCTGCGCAGCGATTTTCGTTTCGGCCGATTTCGAAAGAACCTGTGGGCCTTGTTCCCTCATATGCGCTATTTCCGGATGCACCGGTCGAATTACTGGTCCAAGGGACAAAACGAGCAAATGATGCCGGCTCGGACGTCAATCGATCCTAAGAGCACGTATTTTCTGACCATCCGGAAGCCGGTAGATCGAAGCGACGACCTTTCCCGACGCATCCAGTTCAAAGATGATCTGACGCATCTCGCCTTTCACAAAAAAAGTCGTTTCGTTCTCGGGGACCAGCTCATCCCGGTGCTTGTCTCCCAATAGTTGACGGATCAGCACCCCATGCTCGACGCTAAAATTGACGATCACGAACGGTGCGATCCGATAGCCCCCTGCGTATGCAGTCAGGAGTTTCTTGTCGATGTTCACGCTTGCAGGCGGCAGCGGAACTCGCGACTGGTGCTCGGCCGTCAGGAGCCACCGACCACCGCGTCTAATATAGACGTCCGTTATTTGAAACGATTCGACCAGTTGCTTGCCGCCAATGTTCATCCGGAGATCACCACGGAAGAATAGTATTGCCGTTTCGCCGTAGACCCGGACGTCCACATTCTCAATATCGATCCGCGGGTCCGCAAACGCGGGCACCGGGCGAAAGTCTTTGATAACCTGACGCTTCGTCTTAACGGAACCATTTTCGTCGGTCTCGGTATAGTCGTCGGCCAGGTAGTTGTCCCAAACGGCCATGTCATTGCGAAGAGCCGCGTTCCTGGCGTCCCGTGTGATCTGCAATAGTTGCCTTTTGACCGCATCGTCGTTTTGCTGGCCGAACGCTACATTAATGAGTAGGATCACAAAAAAAAGGTTAAGAACGGTCCGTTTTGGCCACATGCTCGTACCTCACAGTTGCTTTTGACTAATCGTATCCTATCGCCTCGACCACGTTCGATCGGGCCGCGTTTCTAGCCGGCAAGACGGCCGACAGCACGGCGATCGCGATGATGACGGGCACGCCTAGGGGCAGGACAGAGATCGGAAATACCAGAGGCAGGGAGTAACCTGCAATTATTCTTGTTGCTGCTGTCACCATATAGTACGAATTAAATAGCCCGCCAATGATGCCGACAGAGTATCCGATCAAGGCTATAGCCACCGCCTCGAGTGTCACCATTTTGGCAACCTGCCGCCGGAAACCGCCGATCGCGCGGAAAATACCAAGCTCGCGTCTGCGTTCAGAGACCGATATCACCATCGTATTAGTTAGGCCAATTATGACAACGCATGCAGCGATGAACATCTGCACGTACATAAGCGCGAAAAACTGATCGACGATACCTGACACCCAGTGCTTGTATTCGTCGTGGGTATATATAAATCCACGCTGCGAACTCCCAATTGCAGTTGCGATCTCGTAGCGGAGAGATTCGACGTCGGTCCCGGGCTCTACGTCTATAAGGATGTAATCGACATCGCTGTCGCCCCAGTATCTTTTGTAAATGTCGCGGTCAAAAAAAACCGTTCCTTTGTCAGAACGGTAGTAGTCGAGCGTCCCGACAACCGTTAGGATCAGCGGTCCATTTGGCGTCGAAAGCGTGACATCGTCACCGATCTTGACGTTCCAGCGGGCCGCGAAGTTAGTAGATATGAGCATCCCTGATCCGTCCGCTGTTCGCGCGATCGCGTTCTCACGGTCACCCGCGTCCAACAGATCGGGCGAGACGGTGAAAAACTGGCGCATCTCATGCGAAATGATGGCGACCTCCTGCCCGTCATACTCGAGCGATGTAACTCTCGCCGCGTCGGCCGTTTGGATCCCCGGAAGCGACTTTATCCGATCGGCCATCGCCTCGTTAAAATGATATGTCCGCGAATGCACTTCGCTTGAAGACGTAACAAGCATGTCGGACGCGACCGCGCGGTCAAGAGAGCGGTTCATTGCCCGCTTCTGGCTCTGGATGAACGCACTGTTCGAGATAAGGAACGCGAGTCCGATCATCAGGGCAATGACGGTGGACGTCGTCCGACGCGGCGCGCGGGCCATGGTTTCGACCGCGATCAGGCCTTCCGCCCCAAAGAACCGGTCCATAACGGGACGCAGAACAAAGGCTCCGAGCTCGATGAACTTTGGCACGAGCAAGATCATCCCGAACTGTATGAAGAATGAATAAAAAAGCTGGATAAAGTAGCCAACGTTCGAGGGTGCAAATCGCGTCAGGCCGAGACCGGCGACAAGAAAAACAAGACCGGAGATCCATCGCACACGCCCTGGAGCCTGGCCGGGATCTCGCGATTCGATGTTTCGCAGGGCATGCACCGGTTCGAGTCTGGAGGCCGCACGTGCAGGAAGCCACGCTGCGATCAAGGATGCGGCGAGGCCCGCCCCCATCGCCTGCAGTGCAAAGACGACGTTGAAATCGAGCCCCGCGGACACGGGAGCGAACCCGTAGAACGATGCCGTTACATCGCCGACAAACCGCAGAGAGAGCTTCGCCAGGCCAAATCCCGCCGCAACTCCGACAACCGAGCCGATCACGCCAAGCAACATGGCCTCGAACATGAACATGATCGCAATCTGCTGGCGCTCGACACCGATCGCCCTGAGGACACCGATCTCTTTCCATCGCTGGCTGACGCTGACGCTGAACGAGTTGTAAATGATGAAAATGCTGATCGTGAGCGCGAGAAAACTCATTATAGTCAGTCCGTAGTTCAGCGAATTTACGGCGTTTTCCAGACTCTCGCCTCTGAGGTCGGGCCGAACGGCCTTCAGGCCCGAAGGCAGCCAGGTCTCAAAGCTATGTTGAATTGTCGCAACGTCCGTTTCGGGGCTATTGGCTACGTCTATTCGATCGATGTGGTCGCCACGGCCGAACATCTCCTGAGCAGAATAAATGTCCATCACCGCAACGGCTCCGCTGTAGATCTCACCGATGCCGGACTCGCCAAAGATCCCGCGGACCGTGACGTCACGCGGGCCGCTCTGAACGATGATCGTGAATTTGTCGCCTTCGCGCAGCGAGTGCCTGTTCGCAAAGCCGCGTGTGACGGCGATCGAGTCCTTTCGGCTGGTGAATGCAAGCGGGTTCCGGATGATAAGGCTCTCCTCATCGACTGTACCTTTATAGAGCTCAAGGTCACTCTCTGTATCGAGCCCCAGTATCAATATTCGTTCATCGCCTCCACCTGAAATCTTAGCGACGGTTTCGGTGACGGGTTCGGCGAGCGCGACGCCCGGAGTGGAACGGACCCTTTCAAGAATGTCCCGTGAAAACCCCGCTTCGCCGGCGACGATCTGGAGAGTGGAGCGTCCAGCCAATTTTTCGATGGTCGAGCGAAGTGAGGTGACAAGCGAAGTGTTGTTGGTCCTGATCGCAAAAAACACAGCAACGCCGAGAGCAATTCCCGCGACGGTGAGCACGAGCCGCAGCTTATGCAGCCGCCAGTCGCGAAAGATGACCATGCCGAATGCTCTGATCATGCTGCTGATCTCAGGTCCGGGTCCGTAACGTCTTCGATGATGTGCCCGTCGAGCAGGACGATGCGGCGTTCGCAGTCGGCAGCGGCCCGTTCGTTATGTGTAACAAGGACGATCGTCATTCCATATTCGCGATGGACGTCGTCCAGGAGCCGGAGAATTTCTTCGCCGGTGGCCGAGTCGAGATTGCCGGTCGGTTCGTCCGCTAACAGGACCGAAGGGTTGATCACAAGCGCACGTGCAATGGCGACCCGCTGTCGTTCGCCGCCTGACATCTCTTCGGGCCTGTGATCGAGGCGATTTGTCAGGCCGACACGTCCGAGGACCTCGAGCGCGCGGGCCGTTGCCGCTTTTAACGGCGTTCCGTCAAGCCGCAACGGCAGCGAGACGTTCTCGACGCCGCTGAGAGTCGGCATCAGGTTAAAGGTCTGAAAGATCATCCCGATCTTCTGCCGCCGCAAGCGCGTGCGGTCGTCGTCGTTCATCGCCGACAGATCGCGACCTTCGAAGACGACCTTACCGGATGTCGGGACGTCGAGGCCGCATATAATATTTAGAAGGGTTGATTTTCCCGAGCCGGACTGGCCCATCACGGCTACTCGTGAACCGCGCTTGATGTGAAGATCTACTTCATCAAGGGCGTGAACATCTTCGTAATGCTTGCTAACTTTTTCGAACGCAATTACAGTTTCGTTCATCCGAGGTAAAGAGCGGACTTGGCAATATCTTATTTTTGAACAGTTTGCGGGATCACCGGAAAATGAAGGCAAAAAGACCGCAAAGTTGCATTAATATATTTACAAATAACGTGAAAAGCAAAGTGGTGCCTATTCAAACGGTCTCAACAGGACGAACGCCTTCCTCGCGGATGGTCTTACGCGGACGGGTTTGCATATTTCTGTTGGCGGTCATGATCGCCGGATGCCGCACTGCAGGGCCTTCGGGCTCGGGGCCGACGGACACTCCCGCAACGGTCGACCGCGGCGATGAGGTCGTTTCCGAGTACCTCAGGCGAGATGCCGCTCCATATCGTAAGATGCGTGTCCGCTTTACGATCCGGACCACGGACGAACCGGATAAGACCTATGAAATTGATGCTTATCGCCGGCAATCGCCGGAGTCGACGGCGACATTGACGCAGATAATCAAACCTGAAGAAGACAGTGACCTCGGCTCGCTCACGCTCGAAACAAAGGGCCAAAAAACGCTTATCGTCACCTATGCGCCTTCGCGCGGCGAGTTTCGCGAAACCGACACACACAAGATGTTCTTTGGCGGATTGACGGCGGGAGAACTGCTCGGCGAGTGGGACCAATTTGCCTTTCGCCAAACGGGTGAAAGCGCGATCGACGGCCGCAAAGTCATACTGCTCGAAGGCAAGGCAAGGGCCGGTGCGACGTCTGTAGCGAGCCGCATGACCGCGTCGTTCACGGCCGATAATTTCGTGCCGGCCGAGGTCCATATGTTCGACAATAACGATCGCGAGATCCGCACATACCGGTCGGTCGAGATCAAGGACGACCCACAGCACCCATACGTATCAAAGAGCGAGGTAGATAACCCGATCTACAAAGCAAAGATCACGATCGAGGTGCTCGAACGCGAATTTCCCGCCGCGATCGACGATTCGATGTTCGTCAAAGATAAACTCAAACAACTTGTGAGAAAATAACTCCGAAATGCTGACCCATATCGTGTGTTGGAAATACCGGCCTGATGTCTCTGCGGGGGCGCGGGAAGATCATCGCACGCGGCTTCGTGCCCTTGTGGGCGTCATTCCCGAGATCATAAGTTTCGATCTCGGCGAAGACGTTTTGCACCTCGAACGATCTTTCCATACAGGTCTTGTGGCAACATTCGATGATCGTGACGCTCTTGACAGATACACCGCTCATCCTGATCACCAGTTGGCTGCCGCACTTGGAAGAGAGTTGTCCGCTCAGGTTGTGTCGGTCGATTTTGTCAGCGATAACAAGTGAAACGTCTCAAGAAAATTCTGCTGGTCCTTTTCGTCGCGATACTGTTGATCCAGATACCGTTTATCTATCGCCGGATCAAGACCGGTGACCGTGCGGCAAAGATCGCTCAGATCCAGGCCCAACGGGTCGAAAAGGACCACGCCGAAGTTAGGGAATACAAAGGCGTGATCCATGTACACACGTCGCTCGGAGGACACAGCACCGGCGGATTCGACGAGTTGATCACGGGGGCGAACGCGAACGGCCTTGATTTTGTCCTCCTGACCGAACACAGCTCGGATGACTACGATACCGCTGCGTTGACGTTGAACGGCGTCTATGGCAAGACGCTGTTTATCGGCGGGAACGAAGTCGAAACGAACGACGGGGACCGCTTCCTGACACTGCCGGGCAGCGCGGATCAAACGGGATCTCATAAGGCACCGACGACCGTGTTCATCGACAAACTACATTCGGCAGGGCAGATCGCTCTGGTCACGTATCCTGAAAAGCTAAAGACGTGGGACGCAAAATTTGACGGGATCGAGGTCTTCAGCCTGAACACCGCTGCGAGAAAGATCAACCCGCTCGTAGCCCCGCTCGACCTGCTTTGGTCGGGCAGCGCGTACCCGGAACTCACTTTCCTCCAGATGCTAAGCCGTCCCGACGAAAATCTGCGGCAGTACGACGTTGTCGCGAAGCAGCGGCCGGTTGCGATGTTCACTGGCATCGACGCCCATTCGAACATCGGATTTCACATTTTCGGCGACGACGCGGGCCATAAATGGATCAATTTCAAGCTCGACCCCTACGCGCGGCTGTTCCGTATGGCCCGGCTCCACATACAGTTGGGAAAAGACGTGACGCTCTCTCGGGAAAGTGTTATTGATGCCGTTCGCAAGGGCCATTTCTTTACTGGCCTCGACGCGCTGGGCGATTCGTCGGGGTTCAGCTTTTCGTCATCCGGCGGAGATATTGCGGCTATCGAAGGTGATGAGATACGTTTCAAAAATGGTGTCAAATTGATCGTTAGCTCGCCTGTGCCTGCGCGGTTTGTGGTGTTCAAAGACGGCGATAAGTTTGTCGAAGGTGCCGGTACTGAATTCGAGTTTCAGCCAGACGGTCCCGGCGAGTACCGTGTCGAAGCTTATCAGGAAGCTCTAGGGGCACCGCTCGACCGCTTACCGTGGGTGATGACGAATCCGATATACGTCAGGTAAGCAAACGATTTGGCCTGACCGTACATCATAGAAACGCATAAATTTATAGGGCCAGAGACTGGTTCACGATAATGAAAACTATCATCAGAAATGTTTTTTGGGCGGCTGCGTTTGTGACCGTTCTTTCGGTTTCTATTTCGGCTCAGGCCGTAAAACGTCCGCCGTTCGATGTCACCCACTATCAGATGGACGTGGCCCTGTCGCCCGCCGAACGAAAGTTGGGCGCGACCGTCGATGTTACCTTTACACCACTCGAGGATACGCGTTCCGTCACATTCGAGATCAACGGTTCGTTAAAGGTCGACAGCATCACGCGTGTCGGCTCGCTGCCTGTAACGGCGGTTGCCGCGGCGCAGCCGACATTCAAGACCCCGAGTAGAATGACGACCGTCCCGCAGCCAAAACCAACGTCGACGCCGTCGGGTCTGACCTTTATTCAGGACCAGGCAGGAGTGGCAGACATTGGTCCAAATGTAAGGATAGACCTGGGTGACACCGCTGCAAAAGGCGTTCCGGTCACTCTTAGATTTAAGTACAGCGGCGTTCTCGAACTTCCAGCGGGCGGGCCGCTGCTGTCCAAAAGGCTCGCTTATATCGGCAACGACCAGGGCTATCTGATGTACGCTGCCCGCTGGTTCCCGTTCCATGAATACGCCGCTGACCTGGCCACGTCGGACATCAATATTTCGCTGCCGGCTGGACTCACTATAGTAGGCTACAGCGATTCGCCGGTGACGAACGCGGGCGGAAAATATCATTTCGTCCAGTCGCGTCCGGCGCTTGTTGGCAATTTCGCATACGGGCGATTTGCTCCGAAAACGATGCGTGTGGGCGACCACGAACTGCAGTTTTATGCCCGGCCGGGCAACGATGAGCGGATCGCGCGCTACGGCGAGACGCTCGGGAAAGCACTCAATTATTACGAAAAGCACTTTGGCCCTGCCGATACCTCGAAGCGGCTCAATGTCGTCGAGATCGACGACGACAGCCTGGATTTCTATTCGGCTGACGGCATGCTTTTTATCGCGGCCCGACAGTTCGAAGAAGCGCGGGATGTAACTATCGAACGGCTTCAGCGTGAGGCCGCTTATCAATGGTGGGGACTGACGGTCGGCCTCAAGTCGTTTGACGACGCGTGGCTCTCGCAGGGTCTTGCCGAATACAGCGCATTCTCATTTCGTGAAAGCCAGATGGACGGCCCGAAGCTAGAGAACCTGCGGCGCGAACTGCTCGAAAAGTCGCTGACGTTCGAGCAGACGGCATCGTTGCTGCGTGCCCCGGCAAACCTTGACGACCAGTCTATCGCCTACCAGTACATCATGTACGGCAAAGGCGCGTTCGTATTTAACCTGCTTCGCGAAACGCTGGGCGACGCTAAATTTGACCAGCTCTTGAGGACTTACCTTCAGGAATTTAAAGGTCGCTCGGCGTCGATCGACGATTTTGAAAAGCTGACGTCAAGAGTGGCGGGACAGAACATGCGCTACTTTTTTGCCCGCTGGGTCGAAGGAACAGGTGTGCCCGAGTTTTCGGCCGATTACCAGATAATTCGCACAAAGGGCGGCAAATTTGTAACGCGCGGGACGGTCAAACAGAACTACGACAACCTGAAGCTGCCCGTGGACGTCAGTCTGCGCTCCGAGGGTGAGGGCGGCAGCAAGACCCAGACGCTCGATATGCAGGAGGCGAGCGCGGATTTTAACATCGAGTCCGACGGCAAACCGCTCGAGGTTATCATCGATCCGAGCTTTAAGCTGCTGCGGATCTCGCCCGACCTTCGTGTCTCGTCGATAGCACGGCGGGGCATCGAACAGTTAAAGGACGGCAATTATGTCGATGCCCAGACGCAATTCGAAGCAGCTCTCAAACTCGACAGGTCGAATTCGTGGATCTACTATCACCTCGGTCTGCTGTTTCTCGAACAGAGAAATTACGACCTGGCGATCGATAATTTCAAGGCCGCCCTGAGCGGCAATCTGAACCCGCCATGGCTTTCAGTATGGTCGAATATCAAGATGGGCAACTCGTACGACGCCAAGGGCGACCGCACGCGGGCAGTGGCGGCCTATAAGCGGGCGGAGAACCTCGGCGACAATTACGACAACGCTCAGGACCAGGTCAAAAAATACCTTGGTACTCCTTACGATCCGTCTCAGAAGCAGACAACGGCAGTTAAGTAAGGACTAAACCGTAGCAGGTGTGCCGATGACAAAACGTACTCGCTGTCTCCTGTTGGCTTTCTTTGTTCCGATCTTTAGCGCAAGCGCCTTTGCGACGACATGGGTGCCTCAAGATTTTAGTTGTCCTATCGACGGCGAAAAGAACACGTTCATGGTCGTCGCTAGCTACGGCGGTTATATCTATTCCTGGCCCGAGAAATATCAATGGGTATTTTGGCCGCGGACCGATAGCCAGACCTTTTACTCTTGTAAGAAATGTCATTTGACCCTGTTCATGTGGGACTGGGAGAAGCTGCCGAAGGACAAGCTCCCAGAGCTAAAGAAACTATTGGCCGGAGTTACGGTATCTAAACCGTTCACGAAGTACACTGATCTGCCGACCGTCGAACGCCTCGAAATAATGGAAAAGGTGTACTCGGTCCTTGGCCAGGACGAGGATTGGTGGGAAGGGTTCTATCGGCTCAAGGGTTATCATTACGGCAAGATCGGCGAAAGCTCAAAGGCAGCGGATGCGCGTAAAAAGTCGCTCGAGCTGATCCAAAAACATCTGAAGGACGGAAAAGGCGACGCTCCCAAAAAACTGCTCCTTTATATCTCCGCCGCGATGAAGCATTTCCTGGGTGACGATGCCGCGGCGGTCGCGGACCTGGAGCTAATGCAGGCGACCAGGTATGAGTCGAAGAGCGAAAAACCGGAAGCCATCAAGAGCGCCGACGAGGGACTGAACGAGCGGGCCAAAGATTATATCGAACGGATCAAGAGTGAAAAGGACAAGCCACGTTTCTTCGACAAGTATCGACAAGATGATCACTAACTGCCCATCCTGATCGTCGGGTCTATCTTGTTCTCTGCAACTCTGATCGTAATCCCATCCAGATATCGTAATAAAGCCATTCGGGCGGCGGATCGACTTCCCCGTGATGGTCCGGTTTGAGAATGAGGTCGCCAGTCGCGAGAAGAATGCGCTTTACTTCGGGGTTTTGTTCGAGCTTGGCACGCATCGCGGCCACGATCAGCCGGTAGTGTTCGCCGGGTGTCGCTGATCGATATGGAAATCTTTTTCCGCGATACGTGCACCAACCGATCCCGAGAGTCTTCATGTTCTCCTCGGCCAGTGTGCCGGCGGATTTCGCATCGAAGGCGGTCATTTGAGCGACCTGTTCGCGGGTGAACTTCCACGTAACGCGTTTATCTTTCGCCCGTTCATCATCCGGCCCCTCCGGATAAAGCATCATCTGCCAAAACCCTTCGACCGACGCATACCGCTTCCCATCCAACTCGAACGGCGTCGCCGCAAAGTTCGACAAGATCCCAAGCTCATTCCGCTTCGAAAGGATGACTTCGCCAGGTTTCGCTTCCTGAGGAAGGATCTCCCAGTCGGGTTTGTTGGGATCATTGATCGGCGCGAACCAGATGGCGGGATAATGCGCGGGCCGTGTCTGCGCATGAGATATGCCCGTGAAAAGAACTAGAAAAATCAGAAAGAATGTATAACAACGGTAGATCATTTAGCAGGTTGCCTGGCGGCTCTACTGAGGCTCTCCGCCCTCCGCGATGATCGCTTTCAAAACCTTACCAATTCATCGCCAACGACGAGATGAAGAGCGCCATAACGATGACTAGCGGGACGATCCATTGCGATATGCCGAACAGCACATCCGCCCACGAGATCACTTTATTCTCAGGATACTTCGTGAAAAAGCCATCGACTGGCCGGTCACCGATCCAGCGGCCGGAGCGGACGTTGATGCACGGGCCTTCGTGACGCAGCGCGATGTAAATGAAACGAAACAGCTCGAATGTAGCGAGAAAAATGAGTGGAACGGCAAAGACGACGATGAAGAATCCTCGTTTCTCCGCAAATACGTGATATCGGTAAAGGACGATCCCAGCGGCAAAACAGAGCAGGGCGGCGAGGTCGAAAGCAACGGCCGCCTTTTTACTGTTCAGCCGGTCGGCCTGAAATAGGACCCCCGCGAACCAAATGACCGCAGGGAACAGACATATCCAGTAGATCGACATGAGCAGACTGGCCGCCCGCTCACGCAGGCGGTTGCGGATTTACTTGCCGTAAACGAGTATGACAAAGCTGTTCGGCAGCACAGGCGGACGCGGACGCGGGCGTTCGGGTGTCGGTGCCGGGGCCTCGCCGTATTTTGCCGTTGCCAGGTATATCTTGTGCGTTTTGGTGTCAACCGCCATCGTTCTGGCGCCACGCTGAGTCGTTACCTGTTCAATGACCGAGTATTTGTCCCCCGATCCGCCGACAACGGTCAGCGTGCCTTCGCCATTCGAGGCGAACGCCGTGCCCTCTTTAGCGTCAAATCCGGCGGCATCCGTACCGTCACCCGTCGTGGCCGAAGCGACGACCTTTCCGGTCTCGGTATTTACGACGACCATCTTCTTATTACCACAGACGGCAAATAAACGGTGGTTTTTCGGATCGATCGCGAGGCCGGACGGATCTTCGCCCTCTGGCGCGAGGCTCCAGTGAGCTTTCACTATCAATGCCTTTGAGTCGATAGCTACGATCTCGCTCTTGTCGTCCAGATTTACGTAGACCATGCCTTTGCCGTCGCTCGCGGCAAACTCCGGATGCCCGCCGAGCGCGATCGGGTCCGACACCTTGCCCGTCGCGGCGTCGATCGCGCTGGCTGTCGATGCTCCTCGATTGAACGCAAATATACGTTTCGAGCCAAGGTCGTAAATGATACAGTCGGGATTGGCCCCGACCTTGATCGTGTCAAGTGTTTTGAGCGTCTTGAGGTCGAACACGACGACCGAGTTGTCACGCCCGTCGCTGATATACCCTTTTCCAAATTCGTGAGCTACCGCGATGCCGTGAACGCCCTTTAGGCCCGATATCTCGCCGATCTTTTTGTTAGAATCCGTGTCGACGACCTCTACCTTGGTCCCGTGTGACACATACAGACGCTTGCCGTCGGAGTCGGCATAAAGGTAGTCCCATCCGCCTTCGCCGCCGAGTTCGATCTTTGTGATCAGGTGGTATCCGCCTTTTTTGGCCTTGCCGTCCTGAGAATAGGCGGCACCGGCCAGGATAAATGCGGCAACGGCCGTGAGGCACAGAAGCCGCACGATAGATTTTGAGATATTCATTATTTCCTCGCTTCGAATACTGCGATCAATGATCTGACGCGACTTATTACAACACAACGCCGCGTTCTCTCCGGTCGATCAACGAACAAAAATGAAGCTGCCGTACCAATTGCCGTACGGGTTCGATCTGACTCCGTATCGTGTCGTTCCGGCATAGCTTTGTGCCCCCTGGCGCATCTCTATTGTAACCCGTCCACCATTCGCAAACGATATGAGACCCGCATGAACGGCGGCCGTGCAAATGGAAGTATCGTCGGTATAGTAATCGGTTCCCCAGATATTGCCGGGCCCTCCGTTTCGCGGACAGTCAAATGCCACTCGAACATTTTGTCCGCGATATTGGACCGCGTTCGTCGACCACGTCGCCTGTACCGCTGTCGGTCCGGCGACGGCCTCCATGCGGCCCTGAAGTCTTACACGCTCCGCACCAGGGATATTCATGTCGTTGGTAACGCTCGCAACGACGATATTTACCCACATCTTGCCATCGGGTCCGGGATTACACAGGATGCCGGCAGTGTGGATCGATTTCCCGCCAAATATCGAGCTGTATGTGCCACTCGTAAGGAAGACATAACCTTCGCTCTGCAACGCAGCGCGTGCGCGACGCATACATTCCTCTTGATTCATACTTAATGACTGTTCGCCTCGCGAGGCTGCGGGGTTCTGGGCGAGAGTCTTTAGGGTAAGACCGCCCGCTACGAGCAAGCAAAAGGTCGTGACCAATAAGATCGTTTTCATAGATACGCTCCGTTTCAAAGATCCGAAATACCTATGTCCCACTGCGGCCGAGCGTATGAAGCCGAAGGCGCTAACGGACGGCCGGTAATGTGTTATGGAACTCGAGCGTATTCTAAGGATAATCCGGAACCGATTGCAAGCGGTGGTTCCAGGCAAGCTAAGCTAGATAATGGTCGTCACGATCTCTCTGATACTGCGCTGCAGTTCGCGGTCGTCCGTAATCGGCGAACAAATGGCGACGTCGGCCGCCTCGACAGGCGAGATGCCTCGAGCGATCATCTGCGCGGCGTAAATGAGCAGACGTGTCGATACGCCTTCTTCAAGGCCGTGACCGCGGAGGTTGCGGACCTTTTGTCCGATCTTCACGAGGTCGGCGGCCGTTTCGATGTCGATTCCGCCTTCGTTGGCGACGATCTCGGCTTCGGCGGCCGCGTCCGGATAATCGAACTCCAGGGCAACGAACCTCTGTCGCGTCGACTGCTTCAGATCCTTGAGGACGGACTGATAACCGGGATTGTATGAAACGACCATCATAAACTCAGGCGGAGCCTCGATTACGGTGCCCCGCTTTTCGATCGGCAGCCGGCGGCGGTCGTCAGTAAGCGGATGTATGATGACGACGGTGTCCTTTCGGGCTTCCACGACCTCGTCCAAATAGCAGATCGCTCCGGCCCTGACCGCAGTGGTCAGCGGGCCGTCGTGCCAGACCGTCTCTTCGCCCTCTAATAGGAAACGGCCAACGAGATCGGTCGAGGAGAGGTCTTCGTGGCATGCGACCGTGATAAGAGGACGATCCAAACGGTGAGCCATATACTCGACAAATCGGGTCTTGCCGCAGCCGGTCGGACCCTTGAGCATTGCAGGCAGCCCGGCCGCATAAGCGGCTTCGAAAAGTTCCACCTCATTTTTGAGCGGCAAGTAGTATGGCTCTGAGGCTACCTTGTATTTTTCGACCGCAAGTTCCATAAAGGTTTGATTTTATAACAATTTCGAGATCGGCGTTACCAAGAGGGGCTGGAAGTGGGATAATCGTCCAATTAGAGCATGATCGAGATAGTACAAGCCGAAACGTTTGAACAGACAGAACTCACTCGAACCCTGTTCCGCGAATACGAAGCCTGGCTCGGTCTCGACCTCTGTTTTCAGGGGTTTGAGGAAGAGCTGGCGGGACTTCCCGGAAAGTACGCTGAACCTGACGGTCGCCTGCTGCTAGCCTACTCCGACGGCTCATTGGCGGGGTGTATTGCACTGCGTAAGCTCGATGATCGTACCTGCGAGATGAAACGACTCTATGTACGCAGCGAATTTCGGGGAAAGAGCATCGGTGCAAAGCTCATTGAACGTCTCATTTCCGACTCGCGGAAGATCGGATACAAATCACTAAGACTCGATACTTTTCCGCCGAAAATGCAGGCGGCCGTAAAGCTGTACGGACAGTTCGGCTTCCGCGAGATACCGCCGTACTATGACAATCCACATGACGAAACGCTCTACATGGAGTTGAAGCTTTGATGGGCCCTCAAAACGAGGACCGCCCGGGCTAACTTATAGACCGGGCGGTGAAGGTTTGCGGCTGCTCGGTATAGATCACATCGCTTTCTTCGGCATCTTTTCGTCCATCATCGCGGTCTGATAGACAAAAGTCGCGAGTATGATCGCCATCTGCTTCATGTCGTCCGCCTGAATGCGATCAAAAACATCCATGTTCGAGTGGTGTGTTCGGGTATCGTATTCGATAGCATCCTGTATGAACTGAAAGCCGGGCAGACCGATCGCGTCAAAGCTCTGATGGTCGGTGCCGCCCGTGTTAGCGATCGAGATCGTGTTCGCGCTCATGTCGAGCTTGCCGTTGGGGTCATACCATTTCGGATCGCGAAATGCCTGGAACCATTGTCGGAATATCGGACGAACGTTATCGTTGCCTTGCTCGTAGATCCCGCGGATCTTGCCGGTGCCGTTATCGATGTTGAAATAGGCCGATAGTTTGTCGTACTCGGGCAATTTGGTCAGTTTCCGAGGTGCCGCGTTAGCATTGTTGGCTCCGCCACCTCCACCGCCTCCACCTGGGCCGAATCCGAAGACCGGTGGAGGTGCGTCACCAAAATATCCGAAGTGCTTGGCGACGTACTGACGCGACCCGATCAATCCCTGCTCTTCGCCAGTCCAGAGCGCGATACGGATCGTACGACGCGGCTGAACGCCGATAGCCTTTAGGATCCGCACAGCCTCCATCATGACCGCGCATCCGGCGGCGTTGTCCGTTGCGCCTGTTCCCGCATGCCACGAATCGAGATGGCCGCCCAACATCACCAGCTCATCCGCTTTATCTCCGCCCGGGATCTCGGCGATCGTGTTGTAGCCGTTGAGGTCCTGATCCTGGTACTCGACCGCGACGTCGATGGTGGCCGTCATTTTCTCACCCGCATCGAGCATGCGGGCCATGCGGTTGAAGTGTTCCGCGGCAACGCTGACCTGGATCGGTATCTTGGTGCCCTTGTCATAGATACGTACCGGTGGGTTGGCAGGGGCACCGGCAGCGGGCGGAGGCGGCTGGACCGCTGTAGCCTGCTGAACGAACATGGTACCGCCATCACCGCGTGCCTGGTCGAGTATTATCGCTGCACCTTCGTCCGCCAAAAATCGAAAACGCGCCGCGTTAAGCTGTGCCTGCTGGGCGAAATTGGGATTTCCTCCCGGACCGCCGGGACGGCTACCGGCCGGACGTGGAGCGGCGGGATCGGGAGCATCGGCCAGTGCAAGCAGCTCAGCCTCGGTGTATCGCTTTCCCGGGGCTTCGAACCTTGCGGGAATGTCCCTGGGAGCGCCGAGCAGTACGATCTTGCCTTTTAGCTTTCCCTTGTACTGCCCCATCTCAGCTTCGCTCGCCGGATTGAAGCGAACCACTTCGCTGGTGTACGCAGTGCCGGGAGCCGCCGCCGGCGGAGGCTGGGTCTTACCCTTTCTTGAGGGTTCAGCGGCCGGAGGCGCGATCAACGTGTCGGTCCCGGGTGACCATGCTTTGGGATATGCGATAAGAGGAAATGCCGTAGGCCCGTCGACCATGGCGGAAAACCTCTTTAACGTCCATCCGCGGCCAAATGGCCCCCATTCCTCGAGATGAGCATTCTGAAGACCGAATGCGGCCAGCGTATCGCGAGTCCATTCATTGGCCCGTTTCATGCCGGGGCTGGCGGTCAGACGCGGTCCAATTACGTCCGACAGGTAACTTAGTGTCTTCATTATCTGCGAGTTCTTCGTCCCCTCATCCCGGATCTTGTCTAGAACGTCCCTCGGTGCTTCGTAGATCTTCGGGGCCGTCTGCCCGATGGCAAGAGTCGGTAATAGAATGGCATAAACTAAAAATACGCCCAGTGTCCTGCGTCGTAACATTTGTTGAGTTCTCCTCGAGTTGGAATTGATCTTTGTTAAGAGATTTAGCTACTTATACCACAAGCAGCGGCTCACAATCTCGCCCAACAGGCGGTGCTTTGCCGTTCATTGCCATATTTACACGTAAAGTTTTGTAAATCGCTTTTTGCGACGTCGGATTATCAACCGGCCGCGAAGAGACATGGGATCAATGCAGGCACGATCTAGATCGTAGACCACGTAAGCGTGAATGCAGGGGGGATGTTCTTGAGAACGAGCGGGCTACGCATCGATTTGCCATAGCGGTCACGCAGAAACTCGCGGAGTTTGATCGCGGGCGGCAGGTAATAACCGTGGGCGTACTGGAATATGCGAAGCGTACAGCCTTCGTCCATGAACTTCGATATCTCCGATAGGACGCTCTCGCTGACTTCTTTTGGCAGGGAAACGAACGGGAGACAACAAACGACGTAACGGACCTTGCCCAACCCTGATTCCCGATGAATAGAGTACGCGTCGGCCGCATTACCGCAGACAATGTTCAGCTCGCTGAATTTCTCAGATATCGACTTAACAAGTCCACTATCGAGCTCAATGCCCAGATACGACCTTTTGTTCGGTATTATTTCTCGAAGGTGCTTTGTAATGGCACCAGTCCCAACTCCAAGCTCTAAAACGATGTTTTCCTCATCGGGCTGAAATCCTTGAAGCATTTCGGCTGCAAGCTCAGGCGAACTTGGAGCAACGGCGCCCACCTTAAGCGGATTCTTCAGGAAAGCTCGTAAGAATTGGAGATTTTCGTTCATTCGTAATGATCAAGCACGCACTACGTCCCCGGATTTATCGGTGCGGTCGGATTCTGTGGTATCGACTGCCATTTTATAATTACAGTCTTCCTTTTGGCAATACTGCACGGTCCCGTCTTTTTTGGTCGTCTTTTCGAGCAAGAACGGTGCGCTGCATTTCGGACACGATTTTTTGATGGGCTTGTCCCAGAAAACGACGTCGCATTTAGGATAATTCACGCATCCGTAAAAAATTCGGCCTCGACGGGACTTCTTGACGGCGATATCACCGCCGTCCTTGTAACACTTAACGTCGACCACTTCTCTTTTAACGTAATCGCATGTGGGATAGTTCGAGCATGAGATGAATTCGCCGAATCTGCCCTGCCTCAGGACCAGATGGGCGCCGTCTTTGGGGCACGCTTCGTCAAGGGGGACGGGCGGAGCCGCTGGTTTGCTGTCGCCCTTTGCGATCTTACGTATATTCTTGCATTCCGGATATCCGGTACATCCGTAGAACGAGCCGAATCGCCCTTTTTTTAGGGCCATCTCACGTCCGCAAAGTTCGCAGCTTGGGACTTCTTCGGCCGTTGATCCGTCGCCACCATTCTCGGCCGTCTGACCGTTCGGTTCGGCTGACCGACGCGACGCGACTTCGCGCGTATTCTTGCATTCGGGGTAATTGGCGCACGCCAAAAATTGTCCGAAGCGGCCAAATTTGATGACCATGCCGGCGCCGCATCGCTCGCACACCTCGTCCGTCGGGATCGAGGTCTTTTTCATCGTCTTGATGGTCTCGGTAGCTGTCTCGAGGTCCTTTGAGAACTTACCGTAGAAACCATGCAAAGCCGTTCGCCAGTCGAGTTTGCCGTCCTCGATCTCGTCAAGAGCCTCTTCCATCCGGGCCGTGTACGCGGTGTTAAAGATGTCGTCAAAATTAGCGATCAGCAGGTCGTTGACAGTCGTCCCGAGCGGCGTCGGGTGAAAGCGGCCTTCGATCTTCTCGACGTACTCGCGGTCTTGGATCGTGGTCATGATCGCTGCGTACGTAGATGGGCGGCCGATGCCTTTTTCTTCGAGAGCTTTTACGAGTGTGGCCTCGGAGTACCGCGGCGGCGGGTCCGTAAAATGCTGGTTCGGCGTGATCGCGTTCAATTTCAACGTCTCGCCCTGGGCCACTTGCGGCAGAGTGCGTTCTTCTTCGTCGTCCTCGCTCTCAGCCGGCTTTTCGTCACGGCCTTCCTGGTAGACCTTCAGGAACCCGTCAAACTTCTGCACAGAACCCGATGCACGGAACATGAATCGCCCCGCTCGTATGTCGATCGTCGTTTGATCAAATACCGCCGGGGCCATCTGGGAAGCGACAAATCTCTGCCATATCAGCCGGTAGAGCTTTAGAGCGTCCGGGTCGAGCTTGTTCGCGACGCTCTCAGGCGTCCTGCGTACATCAGTCGGCCGTATCGCTTCGTGTGCGTCCTGAGCGTCCTTTTTCGATCGGAACGCGTTGGGTTTTGCGGGAAGGTATTTGGTCCCGTAGTTCCCACCGATGTATTCACGCACGTCGGTCAGAGCGGCTTCTGAAACCCGCGTCGAATCGGTACGCATATACGTGATCAGACCAACGGCCCCTTCGGAACCAAGTTCGACACCTTCATAAAGACGCTGCGCCACGGACATCGTCTTTTTGACGGAAAATCCGAATTTGCGGGCCGCATCCTGCTGGAGCTTCGACGTAATGAACGGCGGGGTCGCGTTCCGCCTACGTTCTTTTGTCGAGACCGAGTCCACGACGAACGACTGTTCCCGGGCCTCGGCGGCGATGGCCTCGGCCTCGGCGGCGGTACGTATGTGTATTTCGCCGGCCTTTAGGTCCTCGTCAAACTTTGACAACTTGACCGTCTTTTCGTCGACCTTGTTGAGTTTTGCGTCGAAGTTTGGTGGCAGGGCTGCCGACAGATTTGCAACGATCGACCAGTATTCGGTCTGGACGAATGCCTCGATCTCACGTTCGCGTTCGACGACGAGCCTGACGGCGACCGTCTGTACACGCCCTGCTGAAAGTTTGCCGCCGATCGTCTTCCACAAAATGGGCGAGACCTTGTAACCCACTAGCCGGTCCAGTATTCGCCGCGTCTGCTGGGCGTCAACGAGATCTTTGTTAATGGATTTCGGCTCAGTAAAAGCATGCTGGATCGCGTTCTTTGTGATCTCGTTGAACATCACGCGGTGAACCGGCGTTTTTGAGTTTTTCGGTACGATCTCTTCGGCCAGATGCTGGCAGATCGCTTCGCCCTCGCGGTCCGGGTCGGCTGCAAGGAAGATGGCATCGCTCGTTTTGGCAGCCTTTTTCAGGTCCGAGACGACCTTTTTGTTATTTCGTTTCTTTGTATCGGGAATGACCTCATAGCTGGGTTCGAAGTTGTTCTCAACATCGACACCCAGGGCCTTTGTAGGCAGGTCCTTGATATGACCGATCGACGCCATCACAACGTAATCGTTTCCCAGATATTTGTTTATCGTCTTCGCCTTAGCGGGCGACTCGACTATTACTAAGCTTTTACCCATGTTGAAAAAAATATGTCAGAAGCGCACCGGACGCTCTGACATCTTTAGACTAGTAACACCTATATGATAAGACTGTCAATATGCCGTCAAACTTTGCTCAGTTCATCGCGTATCTCCGGGAAGCCGCAGCGATTTCGATCTTTTGCCTTAAAATCTACATTCTACGCGCATAGTGTTTTCCGGGCAGGACGCGTATCAGGTCGCGGATGTCGAGAGCGACAAGCGCCGTGTTCAGATCACCGAACGAAAGACCGCTTGACTCGAGCAATTGGTCGATGTGCGTCGATCCATCAGCCGAGAGCAGCGACCAGATCAGCCGCTCGTTATCGTTGGCATCCGCCGGCAAAATGTCGGGCGGCGGCGAACTATCTGCATCAGTCCGGTCGATCTTTGGCGGCAGGATATTCGCCGCTATCTCGCTCGGCAACTCCGCCACGATGTCCTGCCATTGCTGGACCAGCTTCGCTCCGCTCTTTATCAAATAGTTAGTTCCGTACGAATTTCCCGAAGTGATATTTCCCGGGACGGCCATCACCTCGCGGTTCTGTTCCACCGCGAGACGGGCCGTTATCAGAGAGCCGCTCCGTTCCGACGCCTCGGCGATCAATACGCCATAGCTAAGTCCGCTTATGACGCGATTGCGGTAGGGAAAGTTGTCTTTTAGCGGCGGCGTTCCCAAAGGAAATTGAGAAATGACGCAGCCGCCCGATGCGAGCATCTCGCGGACAAGCCCTGTGTTTTCCCGTGGATAAACGGTATCGATGCCCGTGCCTAAGACCCCGATCGTCCGGCCTTTGCCGGCTATAGCGCCGCGATGAGCGGCCGCGTCGATGCCGCGTGCGAGGCCCGAGACGACCGTTATTCCGCGTGACGCCAGGTCGCGGGCGAGCATCTCGGCGGCATTTTCACCATAAGTCGAACATGCACGTGAGCCGACGATACCAATTGAGGGTTGTTCGAAGCACGCCTGCCAGTCGCCCTTAACATAGAGAACGACCGGCGGATCGTCGATCTCCCTCAACAAACCCGGATAGCTGCCGTCGTCGAGGATCAAAATATCGCCGCCAAGTTCTTTGACCCGCGAAAGCTCGCCGGACGCCCGGTCAAGAAGCTCTCGCGTGAGTATACTGTCGACGGTTTCGGGCCTGAGGCGTAGCGATTCGAGCTCGGAGCGTCGGGCGTGAAATACCGCGTCCGCCGAACCGAACCTCTCAAGCAGCTTGGTCGCTGCCCTCGGCCCGACTCCGGGAGTCATGTTCAGGGCTATCCAGGATTGCACAAGGCAAAAGGTAAAAGGCAAAAGAAAAAAGTTCAAGGCACAGTTAAGTTGGCGGAGGCGTGTGGGAGTCGAACCCACCCAAGAACGCTCTCGCGCCCTCGCTGACGGTTTTGAAGACCGCGCCCATCACCGGACAGGATGCGCCTCCGAACTAAAGCGATGGTAATAACGACCCTTTGATAGGGCCACTTATCAGCCACTGGAAAGTAGCAACGTAACCAAAGTGGCACGTTTAGCGATATCACTCAGCAAGATGTGCTCGTGTAGCGTGTGTGCGCCGTCGCCGGTGATTCCCAAGCCGTCGAGCACCGGAACGCCCAACGCTGCCACGAAGTTGCCGTCCGATCCGCCGCCGACCTGGGTTTCTCCTAGTTCGTAACCAAAACTCGCAGCCAGCGAACGTGCCTTTTCAAATAACTCCACAACGGCGTCGTTGCGTTCGAGCGGCATGCGATTGACCGCCCCTGCGAGGGCCAGCGAGACACGCTGATCCACAGGCTCCAGTGAACCCAAAGCGGCTGTCACGCGTTCGGCCTCGGAAGCGTGGGCAAAACGGACATCGATCTCGCACTCAGCGTGCTCGGGTATTACGTTCAGGGTCGTGCCGCCGTTAAATGTTGTTACGTTCACTGTCGTCCCTTCCTCAGGCCGGGCGATCGAATGGACCCGGTCCACCTGACGGGCCAATTCGGCAACGGCGTTGGCACCCTTTTCGGGATCGAGCCCGGCATGTGCCGGAACGCCACGAGCCCGGAGAATGAACATACCGGTCCCCTTTCGGCCAGTCTTGACCCGTCCGTCTGACGACGGTTCAAACACAAGACACTCAGCGGCTTTTGATGCCTCTCGCTCAACGATCTTCCGACCTGTGAAGCTTCCGATCTCTTCGTCGCACGATAGAACGATCGTAACTGGACGAGCGGGCCTCGACCCGCTTTGGGCGAAATACCTCAATGCCTCGATCATCAGAACGATGTTGGCCTTCATGTCGAAGATGCCGCAGCCATAGAGACGGCCGTCTTCGATACGAGTCGGATTTCTGTCTGCGCTTCCTCTCGGATGGACCGTGTCGGTGTGCCCTAGCAGCATCGCCGACGGCCCTTCGTTCGAAAAAGCATGGATGATAATGTGCGTCCCGTCCTCGACGGTCTCACGCTCGATCGAGACGTCCGCTCCGGTCTCGCGGACTTTGTCGTCGATCCAGTCTGCAACTGCGCGGCTTCCCTCAGCGTCGCGCGAGGGCGACTCGATATCGACGATCTCACGGATCGCGGATAGGATGCTTTCCTGCCGGCCTTCGTAATATTCCAGGATCTCGAGAGCGTTCATTGAGCGGGGTCACCTAAAGCTGTGGACTCGTCGGTACAGGGACCGGAGCAGCGGGCGGCGGCGCGCCGAACACATCGTTAAATAGATCGCCGAGTCGATAGCCAGCCAGAGCCATGCGCTCTTTGGCAATTGCAAGAGCCTTCTTCTTATAGTCGTCTGACGGTGGTTCGTACCTTGTGACGCCCTTATAGACCTCGGACGTCGTGATATCGACGCTTTCCTTTTCCCAAACCTCATATTTCCCGGGAGAGAGGCGGCTCTGGAGCTTGGCGTACGGATACTCTCGCAGGATCGTTTGAGCGATCGGCAGCATATAATCGGCGTCACAGGCATCGGCCGAATTCGGAATGCTGCGCCCAATGGCCGAATCCCAAAATCGGTGCAGGTTGTCGGCCTTGTCCCGCGGCGTACCCTTCGGCGTCAGAGCGAACAGATTGCCGCCCTGGTCGCCCTTTGTGTCGTCGCCGTATGCCCGCGCCGTGGTGTGCAACGGTTGATGAATGTCACCGATCAGATGTTCGAGCCAGGCGATGGCGATCGCCTTGTCGGCATTTGACGCCGAACTCGTGCGGATCAGTTTGTCGAAATCCGCGAGCTTCTCCATCAGCTTACCGGGGTCGTCAGGACTCTTGACAAAACTGACCTTTCCAGCGTCGGAGGACCAAACAGTATCAAAATAGTGCCAGTTCGAGTTGTTGTATTTTTTGAACCGCGTATCAAAACCCTTGTCCTTGATGATGTCGGCCCATGTTGCGGCGATCATGAAGAAATCGCGCCGCCTGGCGTCCTCGCTCTGCGATCCGTACGGCATGTAGAACGTAGATAATTGGGCATCTTCGGGGGCAGCAAGCATGATCCTGAAAACATTGTCCCGGACCTCTGGGCGCATCTGCTGCCAGGCGATATACGCCACTATTTTGTGCCCCGTCTCGTCCCAGGCATAGGCCGGGACATTTGCACAGAAAAGTATTGTGGAAAACAAAAGAAAATATACCCGCGGTCTTATCATTTCTAAACTCCGGAATCTGTTTGGATGATTTTAGCGAATTAACAGAGCAAGAAAAAGGAGTGAACGGATTTTGATAATTTTCGGACAACCATTTGGGGAAATTTTCATCGAAAATTATGCAAAACTTTCCCCGGTATTCGTTCTATATGATGTAGCGGGCCCGAGCTAGGAGTAAGAGGGTCTCAAACGAGGACAAGAGGGTAAGGCGATGCAAGCGATTTTGGATCAAAATTTGATAGCTGAGTCGTTGGTCAACAGGACCAACGGAACATTCGGTTCGAAAATTGGCCTGTTTGGCAAGTTATTTGGGTGTTGGCACAAGACGATGAGCCGGCCATTTACGACGACTCACGGTTCTTATAGGAGCTGCCTCGAGTGCGGAGCACGGCAGGCATTTGATCCGCAAAGTTTTAAGACATTGGGGACGTTCTACTATCCCCCGTCGGTGTCCTCTCGACCGTAACCGAAGAGGAATTCATTCATCCTGTCTGTTATACCTTCCGAATAAACCTACCGAGTGCGGTTTCCCAAAAAACCGCACTCTTTCCTTTTTTACCGGACAGTTAGAGCATTTTGCGCTAGTAATTAAGCCACGCGTCAAACACCCAACCTGAGTATCCGCCGTAGCTCGCCCGGCACCAACGCCCGGTTTTGTTGCCGACCCGTGTGGACCCAAGACATCCGTTGATAGTGACGCGTGCTCCATGCGGGATGGCGAGTAATCGGTCCCCGGCACTGCTGCTGGGCATCGTACGCAGAGCCAAAAAGCCGTCGCCCGGTGAGTTTACCGTCGCGATCGTTCGCGTGGGTGCCGGCTGGTCCGGTGGCGGAGGAGGGACATTCACTCCCGCGCGGTTGGCGTTCTTCTGCTCGTTTAGGCGTTTTTCAAGATTGGCGATCTGTTCGCGAAGTTCATTTGTCTCATTATTAGCGACCGTCGGCGTGGCAGCAGGCGTAGGCGTCGGGCTTGAACGGCTGCCGTTGTTGGCATTATTTGCCGTCACGGATGGGCGGGCGTCCTTGTTGAAATAGATCAGGGCCCCGGCTATGACCGCTGCTCCGATTATCATCACACCCACTATTCCGACAACCGCTACGATCTTGACCCAACTTGTCGAATCGCCGGCAGGAGCTGCGTATGCCGGAGGCGGCGAAGCAACGGTAGGTTGAGGGATATCGACGCGCATCTGGCCGGCGGCGGGATACGACGCCGTCTTTATGTTCTGCTGCGCGGTACCCGAACGTACGAAAGTCGCTTCCTCGTCGTTTGATACAAGCGCCGTTCCGTCACTGAGGCAAAAGCTGAGAGTCTCGTCGGTATATGTGGTGCCGCAGCTCGGACATTGCTTCATACGCGCTAGTTATAGTTGAGTTTTATACCAATCGCAAGCGTACACCTTCGGTCGCAACGCACAGTTACGATCGCCACGACGGCAAAACCATTTACACGCTTAAAACGTATGGTACGACGATCGATACAAACTGACTCCGGGCCGGGCCGAAATGCTCTTGGAGTTAAGGCAAAATGCGGGTAGAGTCTCTGTTACCGAAGGAGGAAGATCAATGATAAAGAAGGTGATCGTCGGCGTAGGTGCCGTTGTGTTGGCGCTCGTCCTGGTTTTCTGCGTCGTAGTTTCGATGCAGCCGGAGGATTTTAAGATAACCCGTTTGACGACGATCAAAACCACTCCGGACAAGGTATTTGAACAGGTAAATGACTTTCATAAGTGGGAAGCATGGTCACCGTGGGCAAAGCTCGATCCTGCAATGAAGACCACTTACTCGGGCCCTCCTTCCGGCAAAGGTTCCTCGTATGCCTGGACCGGCAATAGCGAAGTCGGTGAAGGCAAAATGACGATAACAGCAAGTGAGCCTAACGAACACATTGGGATCGACCTCGAGTTCATAAAACCGTTCTCCGCGCGTAACGCGACCGATTTTACGTTCAAGCCCGACGGGGACAAGACCAACGTGACCTGGACGATGGCAGGCAAGAACAACTTTATCGCCAAGGCGTTTAGCATGTTCGTCGATATGGACAAGATGGTCGGCGCTGATTTTGAAAAGGGCTTAGCCCAAATGAAGACGCTAGCCGAAGCCTCGCGGTAGCGGGCTTTGCTATACTTGACACCAAATGAATTTGTTCCTTTGGATCGTTCAGGTCTTTCTGGCGTTAGTGTTTTTGTTTACGGGCTCGTCCAAGCTCCTGATGCCGGCGGACGAGATCGAACGGAACATGCCATCATTCCTGTCGCTGGGCTTCATTTATTTCATAGGCGTCTGCGAGATCGTCGGGGTTATCGGGCTGATAGTTCCATGGCTGACCGGGATCAAACCGGGGCTGACGCCGCTCGCAGCCGCGTGCCTCGCGGTCATATTGACAGGTGCCACATTCATAACCGCAATTGGCAGTATCCCGATGGCAGCTATTCCGGCGTCCGTAGGGGTCTTGTGCATCGTTGTGGCCTGGGGACGGACTCGAACGCTCGCAGAGATAAGGAAGTAAAGAATGACGGAAAGCGCGGCACTTGAAGCCGAAAACGCGGTCGCCGATACCGTGCCCGAACCGGAGCCTCGAGCCAAAACACGTTTCGACCGGTCGATCGTCGAAGGCCCCTTGGCGCGCGCCGTCTGGAAGATCGCGTGGCCAACGATGCTCGCAAATGTCATCGCCGGCATGCAGAACGTCGTCGACCAGATACTGGTCGGCAACCTGATCGGCTTTAAGGCAAATGCCGCGCTCGGCGTGAGCAATCAGATCTTCATCCTCGTCATCGTCTTTATCTCGTCGATCTTCATCGGGATGAGCGTGATGGTAGCCCGATTTGCCGGAGCCCACGATCATGAAAAGGTCAACCGCACCGTTTATCAGGCTTTTCTCACAGCGGTATTTATCGCCATCTTTATAATGGCGCCGATCGGGTACTTTGCATCGCCATATCTGCTTGACCTGATCAATGCCGATCCGGGTGTCAAGGCCGAGGCGTTGCCGTATCTTCGCATCTCGTTCACGTTCAGTGTCGGATTGCTGATCTATTTCATGACGAGCGGCGCCCTGCGCGCCGCCGGAAACGCACGAACGCCTATGGTGCTCGGCCTCGTCATGACGCTCACCAATCTAGGCCTGAACATCGTCCTCATCCGCGGCCTGGGTCCGATACCTGCATTTGGAACGGCGGGCTCGGCTATGGGAACAAGCATCGCGACGGGCGCTGTCGGATTGTACTCGATCTACAAGATGTGGAGCGGCACGTGGGTCGTTGGATTTCCTCGTGGTGGCGGCTGGGGACCTGATTGGACGGTGATCCGATCGTTGTTCAAGTTTGGACTGCCGAGCGGCATACAGGGCATCGCTGGAAATGTCGGCGGGTTCGTTATGTACGGTTTTATCGGATCGGTCACGAACGGGGCCGCCGCGCAGGCGGCCTTTGCGATCTGCTACTCGCAGCTTTTCTCGCTCATCACCTGGGGATCAAACGGCCTGATGGGTGCGACCGCCGCGGTGGTCGGCCAAAATCTCGGTGCCAAGCAACCGGACCGGGCATTTAATGCCGCCAACACGGCCGGCCGATTTGCTCTTGCCGGCTCGGGACTGTTGGGCCTGGTCTATTTTTTCTTCCCTCACCAGCTTCTCAGCATTTTCGGCATGACCCAGGCTGACACTGTAGCGGTCGGCACGGAACTACTGCGAGTACTCGCTTTCTCAGGTCTCTTTATCTCCGTCGCACTTGCGTACACGGGCGGATTGCAGGGTGGCGGCGATACAAAGAGCCCGCTTTACATCTCGATCCTGTCGCAGGTCATCATACCGGTCGGCATCTGTTTCGTGATCAAGATGACGGGCACTCTGGAGCCAATCCACATCTGGCTCGCGATACTCGCCGGCCACATGACACGCTGCACTTTGAGCGTCGCCCGATTCTTGCAGGGCAAATGGCGGGCGATATCGGTCGACATCGAGACCACGCGCGCCTGACGCATCTACCAAGCGATCCCGTAATCGTCGCCGTGATTTGACGATCCGCCCCACATCGTTTTGTTCTCCTGGTCCAGGAATATCGCGTTGATCGGGCCGGAAGTGCGTTCCTCGAACGTAAGCGTATAGCCCATCTTTATCAGCTCATCGCGTACCTTCTGCGGCGTCGAATTGGCCAACAGCAGTCGGCCCGGACGCGTTTCGTGGTTGCCGAATGAGCTTCGCATCTGAAAGCTGTTGATGTTCGGAGCCTCGGTCGCACGCTGGACGTTCATTCCAAATTCGACGACGTTCAGGAAGAACTGGAGCAGATTCTGGTCCTGGCTGTCACCTCCCTGGACCGAAAAACAGAGATACGGCTTGCCGTCCTTAAGAGCGAGCGTCGGCGTCAATGTCACACGAGGATGTTTGCCCGGCTCGATCACGTTGTAAGGGCCATCTGCAGCGTCCGTTACGAAGCTCTGTGCCCGCTGGCTCATACCGACGCCTGTGTGTCCGGCTATCACAGCCGGGATCCAACCGCCGCTCGGAGTTACGCTTACGACCCAGCCCTCAGCGTCGGATGCCTCGACCGAGGTAGTTCCGCCGTAGAATGATCGATCGGCCGGGAAACTGTCCGCCAATTCGTCGCGGAGCATCAGATCTCGAAGGGCCTCGGCGCCGGGCTGCGGTGCCTGCGTCTGAGTGGCCGCGGGCACCACCTTCCACTTATCGAGAAGGTCTGCGAACGGATTGGCCGAATTCTTGAACTTGTACGGGTCGCCCGGTTTCGCGACCGCGTCATTTCGCTCCATATCCATTAGCTTGGCGCGTTCTCGTGCGTATTCCTTGGACAAAAGCGTCGCGACGGGTGCTACCTGTTTTGCGTACGTGTCGCCGTAGTAGAAATCGCGGTCGGCAAACGCCAAATTCATCGCCTGATACACCGTGTGAATGTACTTCGGACTGTTGTAGCCCATCGACTTGAGATCGTAGTTCTCGAGTATGTTAAGGGCCTGGAGCATCGCGGGCCCTTGCGTCCAGACGTTCAGCTTATAGACGTCGATGCCCTTGTAGTTCACGGTGACGGGCTCTTCGATGTGGACCTGCCATTTGGCAAGGTCGTCGGCAGTGATCAAGCCGCCTTCTTCCTGCGCGCCGCGGACGAACTCTTTTGCGATATCGCCGCGGTAAAAGCGGTCGTACGCGGCCATGATCGCCTGTTTGCGGTTCTTACCCGCTTTGAGTGCGTTTTGCTCAGCCTCGACCAGCTTGCGAAGTGTTTGGGCGAGGTCTGCCTGCTTGAATATCTCGCCCGGAGCGGGAGCCTCGCGTTTTTCGCCCGGATGAGTAAGCATGACGGCTGTCGAGTATTTCCATTTCTTTATCCACGATTTTTGACGCTCGATGACATTCGCCGTCTCGGCGTCCATCGCGTAACCGTCGGCCATCTCGATCGAGGGTTCGAGAATGTCTTTGAGGCTCAGCTTTCCGTATTCGGCCAGCATCGTCATGATGCCGCCGGGAGTTCCGGGCGTGACGGCCGCGAGCGGGCCGTACTCGGGCGGAAAGTTCATCCCTTTGCCGCGATAGAATGCGGCGGTCGCACCTGTCGGAGCGACACCAAGGGCATTGATGCCGATCACTTTTTTTGTGTGCGGATTGTAGATGAGCGCCTGCGTCTCGCCGCCCCACGAAAGCGTGTCCCACATGGTTGACGTCGCGGCTATCATCGAGCAGGCGGCGTCAACTGCGTTACCGCCCTTTGCAAAGATCAACGCCCCTGCCGTCGCGGCGATCGGCTTGCCCGTGACCGCCACCCAGTGACGGCCGTAGAGCACAGGTTTCTGCGTACGTTGGCTGAACATAGTATTTGGTATCAGGAGGCTGATGAATAAGGTGATGCACGCAATGATGCGAATTTGAGAATTCCCGGTTTTCATAGGCGAAATCATAGCGCGAAAGTATCGCTTTCCATCACTTCTGTCCGGTCTGCAATTGATCGAGGATCCGTTTCAGCTCATCAAGTTTTTGGCCGGCCTCGCCGAGTTTTCCTTCAGCGGTGAGGCGTTGATAGTCGGCAAATGTTTGCCCGGCACGCTTGATTAGCTCATTTGACGACGTCGGTGCGGCAGGCGCGGCCGGAGTTGTTTTGTCGTTGGGTTGGGCAGGTGCATTCTTCTGCGGTTGGCCAAGCAACAGAGCCAACGCGGCGTCAAAACTCCCGGCGTAAACGAGCCGTTCCTGCGTGGCAAGTACCACAAGACGAAGCTCCGGCATGGGGCTTCGCACTGCCTGCAGGTAGATCGGTTCAACGAACAAAAGGCCTGTCCCGATCGGCATAATGATGAGATTGCCCCGTTTGACCTTGGAACCCTGTTGGTTCCAAAGCGTTATCTGTCCCGCAAGCTGTGCGTCCTGGTCAATGCGGGCCTCGATCTGCAGCGGGCCGTCTATCACCCGCGACGATGGGAAATTGTAAACCAGCAGCTGACCGTACGCGTCGCCGTCGGACCGGCCGGCGAGCCACGCGATCATGTTGTTTCGGTTGCCTGGCGTAAACGGCAGGACGCGTGCGTATTCAGGTTCTGCCCGTTCACCTGGCAGTGGCATCAGGACCTGATAGGGCTCCAGCGGGACCGGCTGCGTCGACGTTCCGGACTTGCTTGCCGTGTCTGCGGGCTGGGCATCACGGGCAACGCCCCAGACGTCCTCGCGGCCAAAGAACATTTTCGCGTTTGTCGTGTGATACAGGCCGAACACGTCGCCCTGCGTCTTGATCAGCGTCTCGGGATACCTAATATGAAGACGCAGGCCTTCCGGCATCTCGGCGGCGGGTTTGAACATATCGGGAAATGCCGTCCGGTATGCTGAGACTATCGGGTCCGTTGCGTCAAAAACATACAAGTTCACCGCGCCCGTGTAGGCGTCAACCGTCACTTTGACGCTGTTGCGTATGTAATTGACCGACTGTTTGCCGACGCTGAAATGTCGCGAATACGGATAGCGGTTCGTCGAAGTGTAAGCGTCTACTATCCAGACAAGCCGTCCGTCAGAATTAACAACCATGTAGGGGTCGTCGTCGAGGGTGAGAAACGGTGCGATGCGGCCGATACGGTCTACGATACCGCGGTGCATCAGCACGCGGCTATCACTCGTCACGTCGTCGGAGAAAGGCAGTTTCGACAGATCGTTCATTTCCCAGGCGATACAGAACCGGCGAAAACCGCTGCCGACGGCAAACCCGCCTTCGCCTTCGTAGGCCGTGTAGTTATTGCCTTCGCCCTGCGGATAATCGAATTCCGGCTGTTTCGTGCGGACGTAGACATTTGTTTCTGTCCGCTCGCCGAAGTAGATCTCGGGACGCGTGACGTGCACATCAGCGGTGGAGACGAGCGGCATATTCGAGATCAAAAACCGCGGCTTGCCCTCTTCGGTAAACTCGTTAACGGGGTTCATGGTCACACCGTATCCATGAGTGTAGACAAGGCGTTCGTTGATCCAATTACGGGACTGCTCGGGCAGCTTGTTCACATCCAACTCGCGGGTGGCGATCATTACTTGACGCATTACGCCGTCTACCCTGTAACGGTCGACGTCGACGTCTGGAAAATCGTAGTATGTGCGGATCTCCTGTATCTGCCGCAGTGTGTCCTGCAATGCCTGCCAATCCCAAAGCCGGATATTCGACAATGTATGCGTATTGGCTGCGAGGTTGAGCGACTCGGGCGTAATGTCCGCGGCGTACTCGCGTTCGGTGACGTGCTCGATGTTAAACCCGGTGCGCGTTCCGGCGATATTGTGCTCGATATAGGGCGTTTCCCGGCCGAGTTCGTTTGGCTTTACGATAAAGCTCTGTACATAAGCCGGAACGGCAACGGCAGCGACGAGGTAGACAAGAACGGGTAATGCGATCGCGACGAGGATCAAGCGTCCGCCCTTTTTTGTAAAAGCGTTGACGAAAAGTATAGCCGCCGCGACGGCGAGCGAAACCGCCACAATTGTGAGCCCCGGTATAAGATAATTGGCCTCGCTGTAAGTAACGCCGCTAAATGACGAGTGATCGGCCCACAAAAACTCGTATCGCGAAAGTATGGTGCGAAGGACGAACGTTAGAATTAGCGCGCCCAGGGCCAGCGAAACCGCCGAGTACGCATAAGGGCCAACCGGGCCAATGCCGGAGCCTTTTTCGTCGACGATCGCCTGACGGCTGGGGACCATCGACAAAACCGAAAAAACTACCGCCGCAGCAAGCATCAAGAGAGCGATCCCGCTCAGCCACGATGCCAGTTCGCTATAGATCGGAAAGCTGAAAAGGTAGAAGCCGAGCGATCTGTCGAATATCGGATCGGTTGCGGCGACCGTGGGTTGGTTCAGATAGAGTGCCCAGGATTGCCAGTCGGCACTAAGCGAAAACCCGTAAACTAGACCAAAAACTAGCGCCACGATCCAACTCAATGGGCCGACAAAGCGGCCAAAATTGAGAACAAGCTGTTCTTTATTGATGACGATCAGGCGTGGCTTTTTGAGCTCGGGGCCAAAGATACGCTCAAGAATATAGAAACCGCCGCGGACAATTGCGATGGTCAAAACCGCGAACACCGCAAAGAGGATCCAGCCGAGCGAGAAGACGTACCAAAATCGCCCGCTGAATCCCAGCGACCCGAACCACAAAACGTCGGTATAGATGCCGACGCTGTTTGTCAGCACGATAAAAAGAACGACTGCGGGAGCGATATACCACTTGAGCCAAACGCTGCTGCGTTTAGGCCGGGGCGTGATGTCGATAATGTCGTCGTCCAGGTCGGTCTGTTCCAGCTTGTCCATAGCGCCAAGCTTACACCCGCCCGGTCACCAGTCAAACCAAGGATCTGCCGGTCCTCAGGCTCCGGCCTTAGCCTCGCCGGCCGAAAAGCTCGCGACAGCCATGTCCTCTTTCTCAAAGACATCAAAAACGGTCAGCAGCTTGGTGATCATCATCAGCTCGGCGATGCGTTCGGTCAGATGCAGCAGCTTCATCTCGCCGTCGTGCTTTTCGAGAGTTGCGTGGCTCGCGACCAACTCACCGAGGCCGCTCGAATCGATATTGGTTACCTTAGCGAGGTTTATCAATATCTTCCTCTCTCCCGCGTCGACAAGTTCGTGAACGGTCTTGTGCAGGTCGATATTGGTCTCCCCGATGCGGATCTGCCCCTCGAGATCGACTATCACAACGGGGCCAACACGGCGGTTCGAGATCTTAAGCATAGACATACTGTAGTCCTCCCTTTTCGTCACTTCTTGTATACAATCGAGCATACGCCAGAACCGCAGAAAGTCAATGTTTTCCTCTTTCCGTTCTGCGTGCTCGTTAGTTGGCAAAAAGGCTTGGATATCTCTCCAAGCCTCTTTTCGATCGAACTTTTGCCGTAACCTTGTCTCAAATCCGCAACGGCATGACGATGTATTTGTAGTCGTAGGCTGAGTCGCCGGCGATGGACATTTGGGTTTGGGCGTTGGCGTCTTTGAATTCGAAAGCGATCTTGAGCGGTGTGCTGGCGGACTCGCGAACGCGGACCTTGTCGCCGTCTGTCTCAGTGACTGCCTCCTCGCTGGAGGCTTCGCTCGTGGCGTCGAGCGAACCGGCGTTGTTGAGGAATTCGAGCAGGTACTGCCAGTTAAAGCCGAGCTGAAGCTCTTCGCCAGTGTATTCGGCCTGGACGGCTTCGCGGCCTTCGCCTTCTTCCGAGCTCTGGGCGTTTAGTTCGATCTCGCCCTCGCGGACGGTGAGCCGGATCGATCGGTTGCGCTCGTCGGCCATGAGGCTTACGCGGCGGACGGCGGAGCGCATCTCTTCGAGGTCAAAGACGGCGACCTTGTCGTTGTCCTTTGGCATGACCATCTCGTAGTTCGGGAAGTTGCCGGTCAGCTTGCGGCTGATGAGCAGGCGGCCTTCCATCTCGAAATATAGGTGGTTCGTGTCCTCGCCAAAGCTGATGTCCTCGGTCGTATCGCGGGATACCTTGGCGAGCTCGAGCAGGGCTTTTTTCGGGATAAGCGTATCGATGGTGTCCGCCTGATCACCGGTGTCGAGTTTCCGTTCGATATAGGCCAGACGATGGCCGTCGGTCGTGACCATTCGGGCAGAACCGCCGGCAACGATGAATTTGGCACCCGACAATGTGAACCGCGAAACCTCGTTGGTGATCGCGAAGGCCGTGTTCTGAATGAAATAGTTGAACACCGCGGCGGGCAGCTTCATCGGCGTGCTTTTGTATGTCGGTATCTCGGGAAACTGGTCGCGGCTGACTCCGGCGAGACGGAACGAGGCACGGCCGCACTCCATCTTGACCCATTCATTGTCCTGCTTGATGAACCGAACGTCGTCCGCGTCGAGTGCTCGCACGATGTCAAAGAGCTTGCGAGCCTGAATACACATAGATCCCGCCTGACGGATCTCAGCGACCGCATCGCAGCGGATCGTCACGTCAAGGTCGGTGCCGACGATCCGGATCTCGTTCTCGCCGATCGATTCGATCAGGATGTTAGCGAGCACCGGAATGGTCGTTTTTCGTTCGACGACGCCCTGGATGAATCCTAATTCTTCTTTTAGTACGCTCTGTTTGATGGTGAATTCCATTTTCTAATTAGCTCCTGATCATTGTCTGCCCGCGAAAGTCCGCGAAAACCCGATATGCCCTGTGACCGAAATGTAGTTTCAAATATTATAAGCCATTTCCAAATGCCCATCCAACGCCATTACTGTTACTGATAACTCTTAAATCAAGATTAATAAATAGTAGTAGTAATAGGGCCTGTGGATTTGTGTGAAAGCGACTTAACCGCTTATAAAATCAATCATTTTCGGCCCACAAACTGTTGTGGAAAACCTGTGGAAAACTTTCATCAACTGAGGAAATAGAAATCAACTCCCTTTTTCCTCTGCGATCCACAGGCTTACTCCGTCCTCAACTGCGGAAAAGTGGAAATCTCTAATTCAAATATCTGAAAACAAACAACTTACTCTGAAACTTCCGATTGCCGCCGTGTGGAAAACTATCGATCACGAGCGGCGGTTAAACTCTCTTTAATTAGCTGCAAAGACTATCGATTAGCTCGGTAATGGTCCTGTGGAAAAAACGATCCTCGGTCATAAGCTTTTCGACCTTGTCGACAGAGTGCATAACGGTCGTGTGATGCTTGCCGCCGAACTCTCGTCCGATCTCGGGAAAGCTGTGACGGGTCAATTTCTTACACAGATACATGGCCATCTGGCGCGGGCCCGCGACCGCTCGCGAATTGTTCTTTGATTTGAGTTCCGCGACCGACATATTGAAATGTTCGGCGACCGTTCGGGCGATCCTTTCCATGTTCAGGCCCACAGGGTGCTCACCGTCAATGATGTTCTTCATCGCTTCCTGGGCGAGCGATTTCGAAAGCGGCATGCCCTTAAGTGAAGCAATGGCGACGAGCCGCACGAGCGAACCTTCGAGCTCGCGAACATTGCTCTTGATCTTGCCGGCTATGAACATCGCGATGTCGTCATCGAGCACGTATCCGTCGAGGTCTGCCTTTCGCTTCAGAATAGCGATCTTGGTCTCGAGGTCAGGCGGCTCGATGTCCGCAATCAAACCCCACTCAAAGCGAGAGTGAAGCCGTTCTTCTAGAGTCGGTATTTCTCGCGGCGGGCAATCGCTGGATATGACGATCTGCTTCTGATCGTTGTGCAGCGTATTGAACGTATGGAAAAACTCTTCCTGCGTTCGTTCCTTGCCGGCCATGAACTGGACGTCGTCCATCAGCAGCACGTCGATCGATCGATACTTGTCGCGGAACGCCGGCGTTTTGTCGAAGCGGATCGCGTTGATCAGCTCGTTCATGAATTTTTCGCTTGTGATGTACGCGACGCGCTTATGCGGGCTCGATTGTTTGATCGAGTGACCGATCGCGTGCATAAGGTGCGTTTTGCCGAGGCCCACGCCGCCGTATATGAATAGCGGATTATATGTCGTGCCGGGGCTCTCGGCAGCGCCTAGAGCGGCGGCGTGGGCAAACTGATTGCTGTGGCCGACGACGAATTTCTCAAACGTGTATTTTGGGTTTAGCTGGCTGTCGACGAGTTCCGACTGAGTGAACCGGACCGCAGGCAGGTCCTGGAGGGCCTTTGCCTTTGGCTCAAAATAAAGGTCCGTGTCCTCGAGCTCGTAGTGCTCTTCGATGACGACGTCCTCGGGGATCCAGCTTGGCTTGTAACCGGCAAGCCCAAGCTCGCTGAAAACCTGTTCGAGCATGGTACCGTAGTAGCGGGAGATCCAGTCCTGTGCCACATCGCCGGTCTGTAGGCGAACTTCGCGTTTGTCGTCGTCGAGATCGACAAATTTGATCGGCCGAAACCAGGTGTTAAATACTTGTTCGTTGAGTCGCTCACGGACGAGTCCAATACAATCGTCCCAGATGGTCGTTTTCTCTAATATAAGTTCCAATGTCGGTCTCCAAAAGACAGCGCTTAAGGGATTTGAAATTCAAGTTTGAGATCGTGCACTTTCGATACATCAACGGGTCGCAAATATCTCACAGGCCTCTCGGTCAGAAGTCGTTATATTTCGATGACTTGGGGCCATGCCGGAGCGCCGTGTCCACAGGTTTTCCACAAAGAAATTCACAGTCAAGTGGAAAGAGTGCTTAAAGCTTAATCTAATGCTTTAAGTTATTTATTATCAACACTTTACGTGGACTGTTTACTCGAAAATGGATATCAGACTAACACGAAAAAATGGCGAGTGCAAACCGAAATCCACAGGTTTTTTTCGGTGGTTTTAACGCGGATTTAACTTCCTTTTCAGGCATAGACTTGGCTCGATCTTTCTGTATTTCAGCGTTAACTTTTTCGGGAATTTTGGCCTCGAAAACGGGCCAAAATCGGCAAAAAAAATTTCGAAAATGAAAAAAAATTCTCCTGAGAACGATCCCCGGACCGACAAAAGCTCTGATCTGTTCGCCGGCGCAGCGCTTGGACTCAATTATATAAGCGAGACCGACGCTGAGGTACTACCCTTCCGCGGAGAAAAGGCCGAGGCCGTGACCAGCGGAGAGTTGCTTCGGCAGACCGGTCACGACAACGAAGCGAACGTGGAGGAGATCAGCCCCGACGCATTTTTCGCGCCCTTAACGCGTGTACAGGACTGGTTCGACGATTCTCGGAGATCACAAGCAACAAGATTTGCCGCTCTCTACGATGAGTTGCGGAGCAAGTTGAGGGACCTGCACGTCTTTAGAGTCGGAAGCGTCCGGATAGATATCTTTGTAGTTGGGCTCGATGCCGAAGGACGCCTGGCGGGCGTAAAGACCAAGGCCGTCGAAACTTGATAAGCGGAGACTATAGTAAAGAAAAAGGCGTGCGAACCGATCAAGGTCCGCACGCCGTAATTTGTCCCCCAACTAGGTGAAAACTATCTGGCTGACACGCTCGCTGCTCCGGATCGTTTGGGAGTAACGTTTGTCGGGTTTCCCGCATAAATCACGCGGCTTGCTCCCGAGGCATTTGCACGCAGGTCGCTGCTGACGTTCACGCTTACAAAACTCGCTCCGCTCGCGCCGATGTCGGCATTAGCTGCTTTCAGTTCTTCGGCGTTGACCTTGGTCGCTCCGCTAATGTCGACGGTGAGTTTTGAGGTCTCGCCCGTCACCCTTATCTTTGATGCGCCGCTCGAATCGATCGCGAGGGCCGCATTCTTGATGTTATCGAGCGACACATTGGCCACGCCAGAGACATCGAGCTTTTCGATGTCCGGGGCCGAAACGCGGACACGGATCGGATTGTTCGACTTGATCCGCTTTTCGCTTTCGATATGAAGCACTCCTCCACGGACCTCGGTACGGATAAGCGGCAACAGGTTATCGTCAGCCTCGACCACGACACCGAATTCCTTTTGAGCCGTAATCTCTACCTGAAAGATCCCGCCCGTCTCGACCGACCTGAAACCCGAGATCGAACGGTTGTCCGTCGCAAGTTCACCGGACCCGCAAACGGCGCCAAAATTGATCGAGAGATTAAATATCTTGGCCCCGACGCGGCCAAATGAGAACACATTTGCCATTACGAGCCCGAGACCCAGAGCGGCTACAAATATCAAGACACCTGCCTTTTTCATAAAACTGCCTCCAGCGATATTAAAACTTAGCTGTGATGAAGAACGGTTTTGGCGGCTGAAAAGTTCGCGGAAATTTTCCGGCGCCCGGCCGTCTTGCAGATCATTCGTACCTTAAGGACTCGATCGGGTTCAAGCGACTGGCCCTGATCGCCGGCAGCACACCGGCAAAAAACGCGATCGCGCAGACGATCAACATGACCACCGCGATCGACGGCAGCGTGAAAACGAAGAGTGTAAACCCCTCGAACGAGTCGGCGTACGCGGTAATAAGGACTTTGTTGGCGATGAGGCCGACGACGATACCGCCAAGTGTGCCGATAGCCGCGCCCCAAAAGCCGATCAGAACTGACTCCAGCGAGAAGATCGCGAAGATCTTGCCGCGGCCCATACCGAGAGCTTTTTGCAAGCCGATCTCCTTGGTCCGTTCGAGAACGGCGATGATCAGAGTGTTAATAATGCCGAAGGATGCGGCGAGCAACGCGATGAAAGCAAAGAGGCTCATGCCGGTCTTAAAGATCCCGATGGCGTCATAAGTGCGCTTTTGCGTGTCGGCGATGGTATCGGCCTCAAATCCTTTTTCGCTAAGCTTCTTTTTGACCACATCTATCTTTGCGGTGTCGCTGGTCGCCATCTGGATTGTAAAGCCGGGAAATTTGTCGAGGGACTCGCCGTTTCGCTGGCTGGCATGGATCGTGCGGGCAGTGTCGGTATCGACGAAAGAATTGTAGTTCGTCATAAACCCCTTGGTCGCGACGCCGACGAGCTGGAGCGGCATCGTCCGAACAGTTCCATCAGCCGCTTTGTAACCGATAGTGACAGTTCTTCCGACGAGGTTCGCGATCTGCGGATCGAGTTCGCGGGCGAGGCCGAGCGGAATGACGATCTGTCCGTTGCCGCTGATCGAGGTGCCCGCCTCGGTCTTTTGCGTGATCCCTTCGGAAAGTACGCCGAGCTCGAGCTTGTATTTTTTGCCGCCGTTGAGACTTATGTACTCTCCCTGAATGGCATAACGGGGCGTGATCCCCTTGACCCCGTCCAGGTCCCTGACGACGGCTTCCATTTGCGGGACAGTCAACAGAAACGCGTTCGGGTCGAAATTATTATCTTCTGTGTTGTCTGACGACGCCTCTTTGTATTCCTCCGCAGCACCAGCCCGCGGGCCGCCGACCGGCTTGTCGATCTTCTTTCTGACCATAATGACGCGGTCGCTCTCGATATTCTTGACCTGGCTCTCTACATAATTGCGCATGCCGTCACCAAGTCCATTGGTCATCGTGAGTGTAAATGAGCCGACGAAAATGGCCATCACGGTCAAAAAGGTCCGCAGTTTGTTACGGAAAAGGTTGCGATTTGCGGTTCGGATCAGGTCCCAGGTTTTCATCAGGCATGTGCCTCCGTGCGGTGCTCCGCGACAATGCGTCCATCCTTCATCTCGACGATCCGCTGACAACGACGGGCAAGGTCGTCATCGTGCGTGACGACGACGAGCGTAATTCCCTTTTCCCGGTTGAGGTCGAAAAGCATATTTTCGACCGAAGCCCCGGTTGCCGAATCAAGATTACCCGTTGGCTCGTCGGCGAAAATGACCTGCGGCTGCCCGACGAGCGCCCGGGCGATACAAACTCGCTGCTTCTCGCCGCCGGAGAGATCTTTTGCCTTTTTATGTATTTTGTCGCCAAGGCCGACTGCATTGATCGCGATCTCGGCCCCGGACGTGGTCTCAGCGGCGGAAGCTCCGCGGATCCGCATCGGCAGGACGACATTTTCGAAGACCGTTTCGCGCCCGTTGAGGAAGAACTGCTGAAAAACAAAGCCGAAGTTTTCGTTTCGCAGAGCGTTCTTCTGCTTTTCGGTCAGTGCGGAGGCGTCCGAGCCGTCGACGAAAACACTGCCGCCGCTCGGAAGATCGAGACATGCCAGCAAGTGCATCAGAGTTGATTTTCCGCTGCCGGATTTTCCGACTATTGCAATGCAATCGCCGCGTTCGATCCGCAGGTCCACACCGTCAAGTGCCTGAAAATCTACGCCGTCGCCGGAGTATGTCTTGGATAGATTTCTTGCTTCAAGCATAAGGTTTGTGTGTACATCGGGTATGACCATGTTCCAAATACCTTACGGCGAAGCTGTGGAATTGTTCTGAAAATCAGGTTCTCGCTACGATGCTGCTTTTGGAACGACGGTCGACTGCCATGCTACCACCTGCCACTTTCCTTTTCGTTTCAGAAACGTTCCCGTATTCAGATTGTTCGAGACGGTTTTGGTGCCGTCGGATCTTATCGTGGTGATCACCAGTCGAAAGGCGACAACTGCGGCCTTGCCGTATTGATGGATCTGAATGTCTTCGGCGGTGTAAACCGTGACTGGGTCGCCCGGCTTTGACGCGGAGGCCGGGGTTCTTAACCCTTTCATTATTTCTGCTTTGTTAGTTCGAACTCCGGCCGAGCGGGTGTAGATCAGGTCGTCGGCCCAAAAGCGGTCGTGCACCGCCGCGTCATTCCGACCGGCACCAGCAAGAAACTCGGTCAGTAGACGAGTCAGTTCAGGCGCATCCGGCGCAGTTTGAGAAAACGCGGGAACCGCCGCGGCCAAAAATAACACCAGGCAATAAAGGAATCGCTTCATAAAATGCTTACCTCACAGCTTACTTCATGGCTCATTTCGCGTAGATGTAAAATTGCACAGCCTGTGCAAGACCTATCAGAAAACCAAACAATGCTCCGAAAAGCTCGATAGTACGAAGATGCTCTTTGGCGACTGACATGACGAGCGATTCGAGTTTTTCCGCTGGGTAGTTTTGGATCTTTTCGCGAACAACGGAGCCGACGTCAAATTCGGCAATGGCCTCGGGCAGCTTGGCGTGGACGGCGGCGATGATGGCGTCGGTGAGCGAGACGCTTGCTTCGCGAAGTTTTTCCTCCGGGACGATATCGGCTAGCCTTCCGATCGGCGCCGACAGGAGGCGTTCGACCTGGCCGGCAAGCATCTCGTTGATGATGTTCAGCGTTTCTTCCTGCGCAAGTACATCGAGCAGCGACCGCGAGAGCATCGATTTCAGCTTGTCCTCGGATTCGGGATGTATGGTCCGCAGGATCGAATCGATACTGTGCGGACGCAGCTTGTAAAGCGTATCCGAAATGTAGCCCGAGACGCCGGCGATCATCTCCTGCCCTCGCATCATCGAAATTACGGACCTCGTGATCTGGTCCTTGAGCCTCGAGAGTTGGTCCGGTGCTATGGTCCCGAGGACGACGGGAAGCGGTTTTTGAAGGGCCTTGTCGATGCTCGATCCGATGAACGCTCGGGCCTCCTCGGCAAAGAACTCGCCTCGCAGCGTTTCCTCGATACGTTTTGGCAGGCTCTCGTTTACGAGATCGTCGACCTCGCTGAGCAGGTTTTCACGTGAAACAAAGAACTTTTTGTAAAAAGGCAGGTTCTCGTAATATTCGTGGACCTCTTTTTTAATCAGCGCTCCGATCTGGCTGCGAGTTTTTTCGGCGGCGGCGAGTTCTGTCAATTGGTGTATTGCCGGTTCGACCTGCTCGTTAGCCTTCTCTTTTAGCAGGGCGATCGCATCGTCCGTGAAAAGATGACCGAGCGGGGTTTCAGCTCCGGCAAGGTCGTCGACGCGGCGGCCGACAAAGTCGCGGATCCTGTCCTCAAACGTCTTTGCATGGACGGCGGAGCGGACGCGTTCGTTCAGAATGCCGATCAATTGCTCAAATGTCTCGGTATCGAGCACCGCGGAAACACGTTTTCCGAGAACCTCGTCGACCCGCCGGGTTACAAAACCATTGATCGCGGCCCGTGATTCTTCACTCTTCAAGACGGCTTCGATGTGATCGGCTAACTTAAGCTGTAGAGCAGAGATCGCGTCGAGTACGGGCCCGCGAACATTCTTTGGCAGGGCCTCGATCAGCGACGGATAATCATGCGATAACAGCTCGTCGGTGTACGAATCGACGACCGACTGGATCTTATTTCGCAGGAAATCCTTGCCCGTTAATTGTTCGAGGATCGTGTCCTGCGATACGAGTTCCTCGCCGACGGCCTTTCCTATCGCGCGTGCAAGCCGTTCGCGATGACGCGGTATCATTCCTTGCGGAAAAACGGTCAGGCCAAGCAGCTTGACGGGCTGCCTGGGCCGGAACAGCATTCGGACCGCGAGCCACGCACCCGCGTATCCGTGAGCGGTCGCGAACACGATCAACAGCGAGATCTGAACCCAAATATTCTTGAATATGGGCGAGAGCGAGGCAGCGATGTCATTGAAAAGGTCCATTGCCGAAGCCGGGCGAGCCGCCCGAGATCAATAAACCTGAAACCCTTTCGACCGGAGGCAGAACTCCGAAAACTCCTTAAGCCATTCGTGCGACATGCTGAAATTCTTCCACTGTTCGTCTCCGTCGCGGTGCAGCGTCATGTCGTCTGGATCTTCGGTGACGGTCAGATCGGAGTACATTCGGGAGCCGGGTGGAACGGTTGGAAGTACGTCGTTTCGGATACGCGTGCCGATGTCGCGAGCGATGTCCATCGATACTTTTACCCCGGTTGCGTTATAGCTCATCTGACGGAGCGTGCCTTCGCCGACGATATCAAAGCTGCGGATCAGCTCGATGGCCGCTTTCCAGTTCCATACGCTCGAGGTGAATTCGAAGTTCTCGCTGCTTTGATCGATAAGTGTGAAGCTCATAAGGTCTTGCCGAGATTAATGCTAATTCGACAAACGCCGCCGGGTCAATGAGTTTGAGCTTACAAACCGTTATAATTTGGCTTTTCAGCGTATGAAGAATGAAATACCCGTCCGCGTGACCGTCGAGCGACCGCTCAGTGGGGTAACGATGCAGATCCAGCGTGGCCGATGCAAACTGCTGTCTCCTGTTAAAGATACCGCGGCCGCAAAGGTATTCGAATTTACGCTCAAGGTCGATCTGACAGGCGCCGAGCCCAATTTTCTCGGTGAATATTCTCAGGGTCCCCGCGACGCCCGGTTCGTTTACGTTAACACCGGCACTTACGCCGGCGACGCGGACAGTGAATGGGGACGGAGGGCAAAGCTGCCGCTTGGAGGCGTCACAAGCGAACAAGTCGAACAGGTGTTGGCGAATCCAAAGCTCTTACTCGAAACGTCATTTGCCGGCACGGGACGAGACGGCAGTCCGACTTGCGCGACGGTGAAGGGGCTGGAATGGAAAGTCGTGAAGCGGTGAATGTTGATGCTTATCTCCGCCGGATCGGCGTCGACCGTTCGGAGTTGGCGGTTGACGAGAGATCGCTGCGAGATCTGCAGCGTCAGCACTTGTTGTCGGTGCCGTTCGAGAACCTCGATATTCTCTGGGGCACGCCGATCACGCTCGACGTTGGCCGTTTTTACAACAAGATCGTCGAGCGGCGACGCGGCGGTTTTTGCTATGAACTGAACGGGCTTTTCAACGAATTGCTCCGCTACAAAGGGTTCCGGACGCGGATCGTCTCAGCCAGGGTATTCAACGGGACGGGTTATGGACCTGAGTTCGACCACGCGGCGATCATCGTGACGGTTGGCGAATTGGAATATCTCGCGGATGTCGGTTTCGGTGATTTTGCGGCCGAACCGCTTAGGCTTGTTCCCGACATCGAGCAGCATGATCGTGAGGGAACATTCATGCTCCGCCGCGCCGAACCCGGTGTTTTGGAAGTCGTGAAAAAGAATGGCGACGAATGGACGCCGTCGTATAGCTTTACTCTGCTTGGCCGGGACCTCTCTGAATTTGCGGAGATGTGCGATTTTCAGCAGTACTCGCCGAAGTCGCATTTTACAAAGGGCGGGATGTGCTCCCTGATGACCGATAATGGCAGAAAGACGCTGACGAACACAAAATATATTGTTACCGATGAGGGAATACGGACCGAAACTTCGGTCAACTCGGCCGAGGAATTTGAAGCGTTGTTGAAACGTGAATTTGGTATAGAGCGCCCGATATAACACTATGCCTGGATCAATCTCATATGCCGACGCCGGCGTTTCGATCGACAACGCAAACCTCGCGGTCGCAAAGATCCGCGAGTACGCACGAAGCACATTTAACGAGCGGACGTTGACCGAGATCGGGAGTTTCGGCGGCATGTTCGCCGGGGCGTTTCCGGACATGGCGGAGCCGATACTCGTCGCGTCGGCGGATGGTGTCGGGACAAAGCTCAAGCTCGCGTTCGAGACCGGTGTTCACAATACGGTCGGCGCTGACCTTGTCAATCATTGCGTCAACGACATTTTGGTCCAGGGAGCAGGGCCGCTTTTTTTTCTCGATTACTTTGCGACCGGCAAGCTCGAACCCGAAGTAACCGCCTCGGTAGTCGAAGGCATGGCCCGGGCATGCCGCGAGAACGGTTGCGTGCTGCTCGGCGGCGAGACGGCTGAAATGCCGGATTTTTATCCGCCGGGCGAGTACGACCTGGCCGGATTCATCGTCGGCGTCGTCGATAAGAAGAATGTTATCGACGGCAAATCTATCGTGCCCGGTGATGTCGTGCTTGGCCTGCCGTCGAATGGACTGCAGACCAATGGCTATTCGCTTGCTCGAAAACTGTTCTTTGATGTCGGGGGGTACAAGGTCGATTCATATGTCGAGGAGCTTGGCACAACAGTTGGAGAAGCCATGCTCGCCACTCATCAGAGCTTTCTACCGCGGATAGGTCCGCTGCTCGACGGCGGCATGATCAAGGGGCTCACCCATATCACGGGCGGCGGTTTCCTCGAAAACATCCCGCGCATCCTGCCCGACGGCGTCTCGGTCGAGATAAACCGCGGGACCTGGCCGGAACTCTCCATCTTTGGAATGATGCAGCGTCTCGGTAATGTCTCGGAGCATGAGATGTTCCGGACGTTCAATATGGGGATCGGAATGGTTGTCATCACTGCTGACCTGTCGCTCAAGGATAGTCTCGGGGTATTTGAAATCGGAACTGTAGTTGCGGGTCAAAAGCAGGTCTCAATCGTTTGACTAATGTATAGGGTCTTTCTAATTGTCGGCGTCTCTCTGGTTACGCTTATCGCCACGCGGGGTCAAGAGTCTGATCAAAATCTACGGACGGAAGGAATGCAATTCGTCGCTCGGGATTTATTACTACCTTTTCAAGAACAATCGATTTATCCAGATCAAATTTGTAGGAGCACGTAATAACAGAGGCTCGGTGTTCTCTGTGGTTAATCTCTTATGAAGATCGGAATACTCATCTCAGGCCGCGGGTCGAATATGGTCGCCATCGTCGACGCCGTCAAGAGCGGCGAGATACCTGCGAGCGAGGTCGCGGTCGTTATTAGCGACAAAGCTGACGCGGCTGGTCTTGTAAAGGCGCGTGAACGCGGTGTCGAGACCGTTGTGATCGAACGAAAAGGCCGAAAACGCGAAGAACACGATGCCGAGATCATCACGGAGCTGGAAAAGCGAGGCGTTGAGCTGGTCTGTCTTGCCGGCTATATGCGGCTGCTGTCGCCGCAGTTTGTAAGCGCTTTTCCAAAGCGGATCATAAATATTCATCCGAGCCTGCTGCCCGCCTTCCCAGGCCTCGATGCTCAAAAACAGGCGTTCGACGCCGGCGTCGAGGTCACCGGATGCACTGTACATTTTGTCGATGAGTTGCTCGATCATGGCCCGGTAGTTCTGCAGCATGAAGTTGCAGTGAAGCATGACGACACGGCCGATACGCTCGCCGCGCGAATCCTGGAATGCGAACATAAATTGTATGTCGACGCGGTCAGGGAGCTGGTTCGGAAACAAAACACTGCGTTTTGAAACCGATCTTGGAGTGAGAAACCGCTAGCACCAACGGAGACTCTGCCCTCTTGTTCGTTGTGTAGTCGGTTCATGTTATTGTATCGCCACACAAAGTTTCGCGCGGAGAGAGATATGCGAAGATTTGAGCGCTCAATTTTGCCGGTGCTGCTTCTGTCGGTTTGCTTCGTAACGCTGGCTGGAGCTCAAGCCAAACTCGAGATAATACCTGACGTGGTTTATGGCCATAAGGACGGCATGGCCTTGACCATGGATGTCATGAAGCCGAAGACGGGTGCCAATGGCGCTGCGGTAGTTTTTATGGTAAGTGCGGGTTGGGTCTCGAACTATGTTCCTCCTCAGGAACTGGCCCAGCGGGCTCTTTTCAAAGATCTGCTCGACAAAGGATTCGCCGTAATTGCCTTGCGGCACGGCGGCAGCCCGAAATACCTGATCCCCGACATTGTCGCGGATGTTCGGCGCGGGATCCGATTCATCCGCTATAACGCCAAACAATGGGGCGTCGATCCGAATCGGCTCGGTGTCTTTGGCGGCAGCGCCGGCGGGCACCTTGCCCTGATGATCGGCACCGCGTCAGACAATGGCGACAAAAACGCGAAAGAAGAGTTCATGAAGGAGAGCGATCGTGTGGCAGCGGTGGTGGCCTTGTTCCCGCCGGTAGATCTGCGCCCGATCGCTCGCGGCCTTAACGCGCCAAATGACGGCAGCGTTGGCTCCCGGTTCCCGGCGTTGAATTTTGAAAAAGAGAAGGCCGCGGATTATTCGCCTATCGTCTTCGTGACGCCGGATGATCCACCAACGCTGCTAATTCATGGCGATAAGGACACCTTGGTGCCTATTATGAATAGCCAGTCTATCTACGAGGCGTTTCGGAAGAACAATGTCAAAACGAACTTCGTCACCATCGCAGGTGCGGGACACGGCTTTCAGAACGAAGACGCCACGCGCTCCAATGCGTTGACTGAGGCTTGGTTTGAGCAGACGTTGGTCAAAGACAATGGCAAGCCTCGCTGACCGCTGGCGCCCGCTACTTCTCGGACATCGGGACGGCCAGTGCAAGAGGTGATGGCCGTCATTTGTTGAAAATACTTTTGACAATATAGGCGTTTTTCAATAAACTTTAGGTTTTCACTTTCGGGTGAAATTTGATGGGGAGCTATCATGCCGAAGAGAACATATCAACCGAACAACCGTCGACGCGCGAAAAAGCACGGCTTCAGGGCGAGGATGGCGACCAAGAACGGCCGCGCCGTTCTCAAGCGCCGCCGCGCCAAAGGACGCAAGCGATTAACGGTTCATCATTATTAAGTTTTGGTTTGCCAAAAGAGGCTCGGCTGCGTAAACGCGCCGAGTTTTTGCGCGTATATGAAGAAGGTGTGCGATTTGAAGGCCGTTATATGACGGTTTTCATTTTGCCCGCAAAACGTGAAATTCACCGTGTCGGCATCACCGCGACAAAAAAGGCGATCGGCAATGCGGTGAAGCGGAACAGGGCAAAACGGCTTCTTCGGGAGAGTTTTAGGCTGAGCAAGGATGAACTTGCCCAGATCGACAGGAAATACGACTGGGTATTGAATGCACGCCGGAGCCTCGTGTTCGCAAAACTGGAAAAGCCGCTGACGGAATTCAGGTCGATCGCCAAAAGGGTGCGTAAAGCGGACGAGTTGGTACCACAGAGCGTACAAAGAGACACCGAATAAGACCGGGACCTGCTTGGTCCCACGAGTCGCTCGGTGAACTCTGTGCCCTCTGTGGTAAATTTCTTTAAAGCGATGAAGTTTCTTGTCCTGGATCTGTTGGGCGTCTATAAAACGGTCGTTTCGCCGTTCTTACCGCCCGCCTGCAGGTTTGAGCCGACGTGTTCGGAATATGTAAGACAGGCGGTCGAGAAATACGGTGCCCTCCGCGGAACATGGATGGGCGTAAAGCGTATCTTACGGTGTCAACCGTTCTGCAAGGGCGGCCATGATCCGGTGAAGTAATGGAAAATAACGGTAGCAGCAGTCAGTCACGTTTTATTATCGCAGCCGCGCTGTCGGTGCTGGTCCTTTTTGGCTGGTCATATTTTTTCGCACCGAAGAGGCCCGCAGGCGAAGACACGAACACGAACGTAAATACCACGGCCAACGCGAACGTTCCAGCCGCGACCCCAGCGCAGCCCGCACCGACCGTTCAGCCGCAGCCCGAATCTTCCGCCGCGAATACGCCCGACACGACCCCGAATAAGCAGATCAAGATCACCTCGCCGCTGTACGAAGTGACGCTCGATTCAAAAGGAGCGGTCGCTACGAGTTGGATCCTGTTGAAGAACAAGTCTCCGAAAGAAGAACGTCCGCTCTACGCTGACGGATCGAATTCGACTGAGAAGAAACCGCTCCAACTGATCTCACCCGAAGCCCTGGCCCGCAACCCGCGCGATGTGCCGTTTCGGTTGATGACCGACGACCAAGCCGTCAACGGTATAGTCAATGAACGTAATTACGCGGTCTCAGGTGCTGACGGCGATATTACGTTGACCGACGGCCAGGAAAAGCAGATCGACTTCACACTGACAGATGGGAGCGGCGTCGAGGTCACCAAGACCTTTGTTTTCCGGGCGGATAACTATATTTCTGACATACAGGTCAAACTGACAAAGAACGGGCAGCCGCTTTCCAACACAAAGCTGCTTATCGGCGCCAGTATCGGCGACCAGGCGATCATCCACCACAGCTTTTACCACATCGAGCCCGAAGGGGTCGCGTATGCAGGTGATGCAGTGTACCGCAAGCAGGGAGCTTCGTTTACGTTCAACGCTGGTAACCAGGCGTCCGAGGCTGTTCCTGGAAACGTGGACTGGGCCGGTGTCGCGGATGCTTATTTCGCAATGGTTGCGGTTCCCGCCAAACAGACGCAGGGCCTCGAGTACCATTCGTCGAGATACGAATTCCCGGAAGAACCGTACTACGACGGCATCATCAGCTGGGTCACGCGTAGCCAGAAGACCTCGGAGACACGCCATCTAATGACGGCGTATGTCCCGATCAATGCGGACGGCTCGGTCACAAAGGTTTACACCGGAACGAAGGATTACTTCGCACTTTCGGGCGAGTATGGAAAGTCGCTATCGGACAGTGTCGGACGGCCGATCGAGCTTATCGACCTTATCAACTTCAGCAACTATCGCCCGATCCGTCCGATCACAAAAACGCTGGCTGTTCCGATCCTTTACTCGCTCCATTTCTTCAACGGGTTGACGCATAACTACGGGATCGCGATCATCGTCTTCACTTTCCTGTTCTACTCGCTGCTGTTCCCGCTCCGCTGGTCACAGTCGAAATCGTTCAAAAAGGCCTCGGGAAATGCGCCGAAAATGAAGGAGATCCAGGACAAGATCAAAGACCTTCAGAAGAAAGGTATCCCGGCCGACGATCCGCGGATGCGTGCGCTGCAGATGGAGCAGCTCAAGATGACCAAGGACGCTCTGCCGCTCGGCGGGTGTCTGCCAATGCTGCTTCAGTTTCCGCTGCTCATCGCGTTCTACACCGCCGTGACCGTTTCGCTCGATCTCAGGCAGGCGAGCTTTATGTGGCTGCCGGACCTTTCCGCGGCGGATCCGTTCCACGTTCTCGAGTTCGGATTTGCGATCTCGATGATCTTGTCTATGAAGTTTACGCCCACGGCGGCGACCGTGACACCGGAACAGCAAATGCAGCAGAAGATGATGACCTATTTTATGCCGCTGATGATGCTGTGGGTCATGTGGTCGGCACCTTCGGGCCTTTTGCTATATTGGTTCTTCGGCAATATAGTAAGCTTCGGCCAACAGATGGTCATCAACCGTTTGAATAAGCCTAAAGATGGAAGCGGGACGGAAGTTGTAGCGTCGGTCCCCGCGAACGCTAAAAACGTAAAGCCGAAACTGGGAACCGCCTGACTGATATGAGCGAGATATGTAAGAACGCTGCGGAGTTTCTGGGAGGTCTGGTCACAGATCTCGGGTTTGACTTGAAGGTCGCGTCCGAGATGAACGACGAAGGATGCCTTCTCGACCTCAGCGGTGAGGATGCACACTACGCGCTTGCCGAGAACGGCGAGCTTCTGGACGCGTTCGAAGTGATCTTATTTCAAGCGTTTGGCCGTGAGCTCGACCGCGAACATCGCTTTGTGGTCGACGCCGAGGGTTTTCGCGGCACACGCAAAGCCGAACTGCACGCAATGGCTCGCTTTGCCGCAGATCAGGTCCGCAAGAACGGCCGGCCCTTCACTTTCGGAGTTCTAAACTCGACCGAGCGCCGCATCATCCACATGTCGCTGCAAAAAGAAGAAGACCTCTTTACCGAGTCGGTCGGCGACGGCCGCGACCGGCGTTTGCAGGTCCGTCTGCAGTAGAAAACAGCTTCACTGGTAGAGCTTACCGTTGTGCTTTAGCCAACCAGTTGCGTGTCTGCCCGCAGGATCATGATGGGTCCAGTGGACAAGCCCGCCTTTATCGTTCCACACATACTCTCCTGAAAAACCGACGGTGTCGCCCACGTTCAGAGCTGTGAGTCGCGGAGCGATCTCGACGTTGTGTTCAATAAGTACGGTTTGGCCGGAGGCGACACGCACGATAAATCGCTGGTGGGGTATGCCAGTCTTATCGTCGGACAGAATGCGCGTGACGACACCTTCATCCTCGACCGGCGTGTTGGAAGCATTCGTCTCAAATGCCCTCGCGACCGACCTGTCGCGGGGCTCGATCCCTCCGCAGACGATAGTTAACGAAGAGCCAACCAACAAGGCGAACAACCTTATACGATAAAAGATTCGTCCGTTCATACTCTTCATCCCACTAATATTACGCCCTACATTGCTTTGAATTGAAGATGGCAAAATTTCCCCGGACCGATCGTACGCGATGCGCGACTTTTGTGGTCGGCGTGGCGCGGCGATAATGTTATTCCATGGGCAACACTATAGTCGCACTTGCAACTCCCGCGGGCCGCAGCGGTATCGGCGTGATCCGGTTGAGCGGCAACGATGCGTTGCCAATAGCCGGACGCTTGATCGGCGATGAGGCCTTCGCTCCCAGGCCACGGCTCACACAACTTCATATGCTTCACGACCCGGAGACAGGTGAGGCGATCGATGAAGCTCTTATCACTTACTTCAAGGCTCCGCACTCGTTCACAGGCGACGACGTCGTCGAGATCAGCTGCCATGGCTCGCCGGTGCTGCTGAGACAGGTGATCGATATCTGCCTCGGGTTTGACGCAAGAATGGCCGAGGCAGGAGAGTTCACGCTGCGGGCACTCGCGAACGGGCGGATGGACCTTGCCGAGGCCGAAGCCGTCCGCGATCTGATAGACGCGAGAACGACCGCGGCGGCGCGTCAGGCTGTCCGCCAGCTCGGCGGCGAATTTTCTTTGCGGCTGCAGCCGATCAAGGAAGGGCTGCTTGATGTCATCGTGTTGCTTGAATCCGCTCTAGAATTCGTCGAGGATGACCTGCCGGAGACACAAGCGGAAACGATCGGTAAACGACTTGCAGATATTCACGACGAGATCGGTGACCTGGCATCGACGTTTTCGGCAGGCCGGCTGCTTCGAGAGGGTTTGAAAGTCGCGATCGTGGGACGTCCGAATGTCGGGAAATCAAGTCTTTTCAATGCGTTGCTCGGTCACGAGAGGGCGATCGTAACGGAGATCGCCGGAACTACGCGGGACCAACTTCGCGAGAGCCTAACAGTCGACGGCATACCGATCTCGCTGATGGACACCGCGGGTTTGCGCGAATCGGCCGACACAGTCGAACAGATCGGCGTCGAACGATCGCGGGCGGCGATGGCTGATGCCGACCTGGTAATTTTGATGGTCGACGCATCGGGCAATGTCACGGCCGAGGACCTTGCGACCCTGGAGAGCATTGCGAAACTCGACCATATGATCGCGGTCAATAAGATCGATAAGGTCGCGGGAGACGAGCTGGACCGGACTGTCGCCGGTATCCGCGACGCGATGCATGACTATGGTTCACGGATCGTAACGATCTCCGCCAAGACAGGGCAAAATCTTGATGAGTTTCAAAGGGCATTAGTGGAACCATTCATGCACGGGGAGCATCCACAGTCGGGTTTCCTCGTCACCGACGCCCGACACCATGACCTCCTGATGCGGGCCGCGGACGAAATATCGCGGTCGATCGAACAGCTTAACCAAAAAATGAGCGAAGAGATCGTTCTTGTTGGGCTTCATAATGCTCTGCGCTATCTCGGCCAGATCACTGGCGAAACCACGACCGAAGATATGCTGACACGCATTTTCGCCACCTTCTGCATCGGAAAATAGCCTAACCTTTCAGCGGCAGTCATTTACGGGCAAAAACTCGCGATTTCCGCGAAATATTCCATGGAGCGCCGTTTATTTGAGTCCGGCTGCTACCAAACAGGCGCGAAAAACGCCTATTAAACTAGGCAAATTCCGGAATTTGCCGAATTGGCACAATACTTGCCGAACAGGAAATCGTGTTATGCCTGGATCTGATGAAAATAAGTCTCGACCTGGAGTTCAAATCGCGGGGAACCGGATCCAAGATTCGGTTCCCTCGAAACTTTGTACGGGAGCGATCAGATACGGGCCTCCGTCCGCGGCGATGATAAAAGACCTTTATAAATAGAATGCCGGCGGATCATTAGTCATGTTAGAAGCACTAAATAACGAAACGCGGTACACTGGTGATAATACATTTGGACCCACCGAAGGAGTATCATCCGTTCGGGACACGATTTTGAGCAGTACGGCAGTTCCAGGAATACTCTTCGCTTTCGGTTTGAACTACAAGACCGCTCCCGTCGAGATCCGCGAAAAACTTTACTTGAACGAGGACGAGATCCTTTTACTTCTTGAAAAAGTAAAAGGAAAGCTGTCGGAGTGCTTAGTCCTTTCGACGTGCAATCGGACCGAGATCTACGGTGTAAGCCGGTCGTCGGATGTCGATATTCAATTCTTCAAAGACCTGCTGATAGATCTCAAGGACGCTCGAGGGTGTGTCGAGGACGAGCACTTTTTTGCCCTGATTTCTTGTGCCGCGTCGCAGCAATTATTCAATGTTGCTACAAGCATCGATAGCAAAGTGGTAGGCGATTCGCAGATCCTTCGGCAGCTCCGCGGAGCGTACGCGCTTGCGCAAGAGAACGGCTATACGGGCAAGATCCTGAACCAGCTCCTGCAACGCGCGTTCAAGCTGGGCAAAACGACCTATACCGAAACCGCGATCCATGACGGGGCCGTAAGTGTAAGCCTTGCGGCCGTTGAGGCGGCGATCGAGACGTTTGGCTCGATAAACGGCAGGAACGCGCTGGTAATCGGTGCGGGAGAGACCGCTCGTCTGACCGCCGAATCGTTGATCAAGAAGCATATCGGCAAACTATTCGTCACCAACCGCACCCGCTCGCATGCCGAGCAAATGCTGGCAGAACTCGAGAACGATTATCAGTTCCACGGCGAGGTAATTGACTTTGAGGATTTCAAATCCCATCTGCCGGCAATGGATATCGTCATCAGTTCGACCGGCTCGACCGAGCCTTTGCTGCATCGGGATGACCTCGCTGGCTGCAATACGAAAAAGCTTCTGATCGATATAGCGGTACCGCGAGACATTGACCCGTCCGTAACCGAGAACGAGAATGTTATCCTTAAGAACATAGATGACCTAAATACGATAATCGACGGAAATCAGGAACGGCGCATGATGGATCTTCCTAAGGTTAAGAAAATGATCGTCAGGGAAATGGTCGATTTTCTCAGTTGGTATTATCTCTTACCGATAATCCCGAATTTTGAGAGGACCGGCGAGCGGCCGACGCGAGAGCAAACGGCCGAGATACTGAGGATCAAGGAGTTTCTGGCACACCACGTTCCCGAGATCCATAAGCTGGCAGCAAATGCCGGCCGCGATTTTCAACAGGATCTCGATAGCCATCTTTCGCTGATCAACAAACTGCAGGCGAGGAAGGCTGAAACGCTGGGTGTTGCCGTATGAACCAGAAATATACTATCGGTTCGCGCGGCAGCGACCTTGCGCTCTGGCAGGCAAACCACGTAAAAAATAGCCTCGAAAGCCTGTTTCCAGGCATCGGCTTCGAGATCAGGATAATAAGGACGACAGGAGACGACCAACTCGAAGTCGCGCTCTCGAAGATCGGTGACAAAGGGCTCTTCACTCGACAGATCGAAACCGAGTTGCTGAATGGCGCGATCGATCTTGCGGTCCACAGCCTAAAAGACCTTCAGACCGAACAGCCTGAGGGGCTGACGATCGGAGCATTTTGTGAACGGGAGATCGCGAACGACCTCTTTGTATCTGATAAATACGCAAGAGTCGACGAACTTCCGAACGGGGCGAAGGTAGCCACTGGCAGCCTGCGGCGCAGAAGCCAGCTGCTTAATTACCGGCCAGACCTGCAAATAGAAGAGATCCGCGGAAACGTTCCCACTCGTCTAAATAAATTTGCGGAGTCCGATCTTGATGCGATGATACTGGCCTTTGCCGGCGTTCACCGTCTCGGGCTGATGTCGGATAAATATAGCCGGATCCCAATTGATAAGATGTTGCCCGCGGTCGGCCAGGGTGCGGTAGCTGTCGAGGTCCGGGCAGATGATGCCGATGTGCTCAACATCGTCGGAAAACTGGATCACGAGCCCACGCGGTTTTGTGTAACCGCCGAACGGGCTTTTCTTCGCCGCCTCGAAGGCGGCTGCCAGGTCCCGATCGGAGCACATGCGACTATCGAAAATGGTGTCTTGAACCTAAACGGCTTGGTAGGAAGCCTGGACGGAGGCAAAGTTTACCGGTCGAGTGACTCCGGTTCTCCGGCTGAGGCCGAGACGATCGGCCGGAGCCTCGCCGAAAAGCTGATAGAGATGGGCGCGGATAAGCTGCTCGAGGAAACGAGAGAGTTGCCGTCGACAACGGCAGGGGCGGTGATCTGATGACTGGGCGCACGGTGCTGGTAATAAGAGGTGAAGGCAGGTTCAGCCGGCTTTTGCGTGGTGAAGGTTTCGAGACGGTCGAACTCGAGCTCGTCCGGACCGAGCCGGTGGACGATTTGACAGAATTTTCGACCGTCCTTGGCAGGATCTCCGATTATGACGGGGTATTTATTACGAGCCCGGCAGCGGCGGAGATATTTGTCGGAAAACTCAATGGCGGCCGCCAGGATTTTAAGGGCAAGTTCTACGTGCTCGGAGAGCGTTCAAAGACGGTCCTTCGAAATGCCGGCGTCAAGATCGAAGCGTCGGGCCCGGCGAATACCGCCGAAGAGCTGATCTCATCGTTCGACGACAGTGAGTTTTTAGGAAAGAGGCTGCTTTTCGTTCGCGGCGACCGGACCGTTGGTTCGGTAAAAAAGAAGCTCGGCAGCATCGCGCGTCTGGACGAAGCGATCGTGTACCGGACTCGTGATCTTGTTCCGGATGAGCGTCTTCTGAGCGCTGTCTCACAGCGTCTACGCCGACGTGAGATAGCGACGACATGCTTTTTCAGTCCTTCGGCAGTCGACCGGTTTTCGCGAGTATTTGCTGACATTGAGCCCAGTTTGATCGGAGCTTCAGCGATCGGGAAGACCACGGCCCATTGGGCGGCCGTGACTGGTTTTGATCTTGAGTTTGTTTCGAGCCACGCTACGGTCGAGGATTTTGCCTCGGGACTGGCGGCTTATTTAAAGAGAAATAATTGAATAACGAACACACATTTTTACGGGCCTGCCGTCGAGAGGCCACCGAGCGGACGCCGATCTGGATAATGCGGCAGGCGGGGCGATATCTGCCCGAGTACAGAGCAATACGCGAGAAAACTGATTTTCTAACGCTCTGCAAGACACCTGAGCTCGCTGCCGAGGTCACGGTCCAGCCGGTGGACATAATCGGAGTCGATGCGGCGATCCTGTTCTCGGATATCCTCGTGATACCTGAGGCGATGGGGATGAATCTCGAGATCGTCGAGACTAAGGGACCGACATTCGACGACCCAATTCGATCGGCCGCCGATCTCGGACGGCTTGGGACGGACGGCGTAAACGCCAGGCTCCGGTATGTTTTTGACGCGATCCGAGTCACAAAAGAGCGGCTGGCGGGACGCGTGCCGCTTATCGGATTTTCGGGTGCCCCTTGGACGCTCGCGACTTATATGGTCGAGGGTAAGGGGACGCGAAATTTCGATGTCATAAAGAGCTTTATCTACAATGACCCGCAAGCCGCGCACCGCCTGCTGACCATGCTCTCGGACGCGATCGTCGACTATCTGAACGAAAAGATTCGGTCGGGCTGCGACGCCGTGCAGATATTCGACACTTGGGCCGGGATACTGTCGCCGTCGGACGTCGAGGAATTCTCGCTCAAGTACATTCGATACATCTGCGAGAGACTTGAGACACGTGGGGCACCGGTCATCGTATTTGCCAAAGGCGTAAACGACATCGAAAAGATGACGGATATTCGCTGTGACGTCCTTGGGCTCGACTGGACAGTCGATATCGGTAAGGCGCGGGCCGCCTTCGGAGGCAAAAAGGCGTTGCAGGGAAACCTGGATCCGTGCGTTCTGTTCGCACCGAAGGACAAGATAGAAACGGAGGCCGAACGCGTTCTCGCCTCGTACGGCAGCGGCCCAGGTCATATATTCAACCTCGGACACGGCATATTGCCCAACACACCTGTCGAGAACGCCAGGCATCTGGTCGATTGTGTGCGAAGGTTGAGCGAAAAATATCATCTAAAAGGCGGGCAGTATGGCGCACACTGACAACGGCATCGATTTTGATGTTTTGAAAAGATTCAACCAGCAGGGGCCGCGGTACACTTCGTATCCGACGGCGCCCGTATTTTCGTCGGCATTTACAGCCGATGATTACAAAGCCGAGATCATCGAGACAAACGCGGCCGAGAACGCACAGCCGCTTTCGCTCTATTTTCATTTCCCATTCTGCAACAAGCTCTGTTTTTTCTGCGGCTGCAACATGCGGGTTACGCACGACCGCAGCCTGATCAGCACCTATAACGGCTATATAAAACGCGAATTAGACCTGCTGCGGCCTCTTGTATCGGACGACCGCCGCGTCGCACAGCTTCATTGGGGCGGCGGCACGCCGTCGTACCTTTTCCCGGACGAGATCCGCGATGTCGGTGATCACATCAAGGCGAGTTTTACTTACGACGACGATATTGAAGCAAGCGTCGAGATCGACCCGCGAGGCATAACACGCGACCACATGGAAGCCCTCGCCGAGATAGGGTTCAACCGGACGAGCTTTGGCGTGCAGGATTTCAACCCGCGGGTGCAGGAGGCGATAAACCGCGTCCAGTCAGAGGAGATCACGCGTCAGACGGTCGAGTGGGCGCGCGAGCTGGGATTTCAGAGCATTAATTTGGATCTGATCTACGGCTTGCCATTCCAGACGGTCGAGACGTTCTCTGACACGGTCAAGCGAGTCATCGACATCAGCCCGAACCGCTTAGCGGTTTTCAATTACGCTCACGTTCCCTGGCTCAAGAAACATCAGGCGGCAATGCCGTCAGAGGCAATTCCTTCAGCCGATGAACGGCTCGCGATCCTCAAGATGACGATCGAAACGCTGATCGATGCCGGCTACGTCTATATCGGCATGGACCATTTCGCCAAGCCCGACGACGAACTTGCGGTCGCACAGCGGAACAACACTCTGTACCGTAATTTCCAGGGATACTCGACCAAGGCCGGATGCGATGTCTATGCGTTCGGCATGTCGGCGATCAGCCAGTTTGAAGACATTTACGCTCAGAATAGCAAGGACTTCAAGGCTTATTACGCCGCGGTCGACGCCGGCGAACCGGCGACGCACGTCGGTTACCGGATGACGCGCGACGATCATATCCGCAAAGAGACGATCATGCAGATGATGTGTAATCTCGAGATCGACAAGCGGCGAGTTGAGCGTCAATTCGGGATCGAATTTGACGAATACTTCGCCGCCGATCTGCCAAAGCTCGAGCCGTTCATTCGCGAGGGACTGGTCGAGACCGACTCCGAGCGGGTCACGCTGACGCGGTCGGGAATCCTGATCATTCGCAACGTGGCGATGTGCTTTGACGCGTATCTCGAGCAGATGATGCGCGAAAAGCCTGTGTTTTCGAAGACGGTTTAGGGGCGGTATATGAGCGAAAAGATCGGCGTTGTGCTCCTAAATCTTGGCGGCCCGGATTCACTCGAGGCGGTCGAGCCGTTTCTCTATAATCTGTTTTCCGACCCGGATATCATCGATTTTCCGTTAAGCTTTCTTTTCAGGTACCGCCTCGCGAAATTGATCGCCCGAAAGCGTCATCCACGCGTCCAGGAGCAGTACAAGGAGATCGGAGGGCGTTCTCCGCTAAAAGAACACACGCTGCGGCAAGCGGCCCTGCTCGAGCAGCGGCTCAACGAGCGTTTCCCGGCAAGCGTCGCCGCGGCTATGCGCTACTGGCATCCGTCAACGGAAGAGGCGATCGCCGAGCTTGAAAGCAAGGGGATCAAAAAAGTGGTTCTATTGCCGCTTTACCCACAATATTCCAAGGCGACAACGGTTTCGAGCGTTAAGGAGTGGGAGCGTGTCGTCGAAGAACGAGGGGCCAGGTTCGAGGTCGATCTGATCGAGTCCTATTACGCCGACGACGGGTATCTCGATTCGTTGATACATCGGATCAATGAAGGTCTCGAGCGGTTTCCCGAGGAGCGACGCGGCGAGACGCATATCGTCTTCAGCGCCCACGGCACGCCGATGAAGCTGGTTAAGGCCGGCGATCCTTATTCGGATCATATTAAGGAAACGATCAGACTTACGATGCAGCGCGGAGCCTGGGCCCAGGAGCACAGCCTCTGTTACCAATCAAAGGTCGGACCGCTCAAATGGCTTACACCGTCGACGCCCGACACTATCCGTGAGCTTGCCACGCGGGGCGTGCGCAATATGCTGATCGTGCCGGTGGCGTTCACATCGGACCATCTTGAGACGCTCTTCGAACTTGGTATCGAGTACCGCCGACAGGCCGCCGAGGCTGGCGTCGACCAATATGAGGTTACGACCGGGCTGAACGATTCGCCGCTGTTCATTGAGGCCCTCGCCAAGCTCGTTTTCGAGCGAGTTGGCGTGAATGAGGAGGCTGCCGCCAGCGGGCTGGCAAACTGATGGAAAAACGTGTCGCGATCGTCGGAGCTGGTATCTCAGGACTCACCCTCGCCTGCCTTTTGAAACAAAAGGGTGTCGCTGTGACCGTTTACGAAAGCTCCGACCGACCTGGCGGCAACATCCAGACCATTGAACGCGACGGCTACACCATCGAACAAGGCCCGAACAGCCTTCTGCGATCGCCGAAGGTCATCGAGCTTATCAGGCTGCTCGGTATCGAGGACAAGGTCCTGCCGGCGGACCCGTCGGCTGCAAAGCGCTACATCCTAACTGGCAGAAAGCTTGAGGCGATGGGCGTCAAATCGTTTGTTAACGGCTATTTCGGGCTTAGGACGATGTTTGGACTGGCCAAGGAGCCTTTCGTTCGCTCCAAGTCGCCTGAGCACGAGTCGGTCGCCGAGTTTGTCACGCGGCGTATCGGTTCGGAGTTTTTGGATAAAGCGATCGACCCGTTCGTCTCGGGCGTTTATGCCGGCGACCCAGCGGACCTCAGCATGCGGTCGGCGTTTCCGAAGCTCTACGAGATGGAGCGCGACTATGGAAGCCTGATCATGGGCACGATACGCAGAAAGAAGGCTCCGGTCGATGAGAAGTTTCCGCGGACGTTCTCATTCCGTGGCGGCCTGAGTACATTGATCGCCGCAATGGCTGATCGCGTTGGAGACGATCTTCGGCTGTCGACCAAGGTCGATGCGATCGAATGTGCGAACGGCAGATACATGATCGGCGGCGAGCGGTACGATGCCGTTGTTATCTCGACACCGTCGTATGTAACGGCGGACCTTATAGAACGGCGGGACTCACAGATGGCGGCCACACTCCGAGACGTGCGATATCCGCAGGTCGCTGTCGTTGTGCTCGGTTTCAAAAAGGAAAAGATCTGCCGGCGGCTCGACGGGTTCGGCTTTTTGATACCGAGCAAGGAACGCCGGCCAATTTTGGGAACATTGTTCCACTCGGCCGTTTTTCCCGAACGCTCGCCCGACGGCTACGAACTGCTGATGACGTTCGTCGGCGGCGTCAGGTCGGGCGGCTCGCTCGATGAGCGGACGGACGAGGAACTCGCAGCGACTGTCGCCGAACAGCTAGCCGAGTTGATCGGCGTCACGGGCGAACCGGATCTCGTCCATATCAAACGTTGGCGGCGTGCTATACCACAGTACCGTGTCGGCTATGAGGATGTGACCGCGGCGTGCGAGCGGTTCGAGGTCGAGAACGCCGGGCTATATTTCTGCAGCAACTTTTACCGTGGCATCTCGATGGGCGACTGTGTGAAGAATGCCTTTAGGACCGCGGACAGTCTAGAACAATATCTTGAGACGCAAAATAAGCCCGCGGCGCGCGGGCAGGCGAATTAACGACAATGGCCACATTTGATCTACCTGATTTTCCCGTCACCAGGCTCCGGCGTTTGCGGCGAAGCTCAGCCATCCGCGATATGTTTCGCGAGACGACGCTAAGCCGCAAGGACCTGATCTATCCGCTGTTTGTCGTCGAGGGCGAAAGCGTAAAAAAAGAGATCTCGTCGATGCCCGATCAGTACCAAATGTCGGTCGACAATATCGTCATCGAATGCGGTGAGATCGTCTCGCTAGGTATTCCGGCGGTGCTGCTGTTTGGAATTCCAGCGACGAAGGACGAGGTCGGTTCGGGAGCTTACGATGACGACGGCATCATTCAAAAAGCCACGCGGGCGATCAAGTCAGCGCATCCCGATCTGCTTGTGATAACCGACGTCTGTCTCTGCGAATACACATCGCACGGGCATTGCGGCGTCATCGAAGACGGCTATGTGCAGAACGACGCGACCCTGAAGCTGCTTGCTGCAGAGGCCGTTTCGCACGCGAAGGCAGGCGCGGACATCATCGCTCCCAGCGACATGATGGACGGACGCGTCGCGGCGATCCGAGCCGCGCTCGACGAAGCAGGATTTGCGGAGATGCCGATCATGGCGTATTCGGCAAAATATTCGTCCGCGTTCTACGGCCCATTCCGTGAGGCTGCGGAATCGGCGCCGCAATTCGGCGACCGCAAGACGTATCAGATGGACCTCGGCAACTCGGACGAAGCGATGCGTGAGATCGCTCTCGATATACAGGAAGGCGCGGACATCGTGATGGTCAAGCCTGCGCTTTCGTATTTAGACATCATTCGCCGGACCAAAGACACCTTTGGCCTGCCGATCGCCGCGTACAACGTGAGCGGTGAATTCTCGATGGTAAAGGCCGCGGCCGCACGAGGCTGGCTCGACGGTGAAAAGGTAATGATCGAGACGCTAACATCGATCAAGCGTGCTGGTGCGGACGTGATCATTACATATTTTGCCAAAGAGGCCGCAAGGACCCTGTAAAAAGTTAACAAAATGAATACGACACGAAGCAGCGAGCTTTTCGCAGAGGCGCAGCAGCATATG
>JBGAVC010000098.1:0-13575 GCA_044228265.1 Pyrinomonadaceae bacterium | reverse complement strand
AAGCAGAAAGCAGACGAGGCCTTCAAGGGCTTTCGAGTGAGCGGTTGGATCGAAGCCCCGGCGGCAGATGCCGATCTGCCGATCATCCTGCCCGGCGACGCGATGACCGGTCAAGGTTTCGGCAACAACGAATACGGCAAAGCTGCACTCGGCTACATCGCTATCAAGGACCTGCTCGGCGACGCCGAGTTCAAACGCGTACTCCACCAGTTCATCGCCGACTGGAACGGCAAGCACCCGCTGCCGTGGGACATGTTCAACTCGTTCAACCGCATATCGGGCAAGGACCTGAATTGGTTCTTTAACAACTGGTATTTCAGCAACGGCTACATCGACCTCAAGATCAAAGACGTCGCGCTCGGAGCTTCGTCGGCAAAAGTCGCGATCGAAAACATAGGCGGATTTTGCGCTCCGGTTGACGTCGTTGTGGTGTATAACGATGCGTCGTCGGAGCGATTTCACCAGACGCCCTCGATCTGGTCTCGCAATCAAAAGGCCGCAGTAATCGAAGTCCCAACTAAGAGGAAGGTAGCCGGCGTTATCCTCGATGGCGGGATATATATGGACGCGAACTCTGAGGATAATAAGTGGGAAGCTAAGTAGCTACTGAATTCGTAATAACACTTAAGCTTTCGTCAGCTTTAGTTAAACCCGCGACGATCATCCGGGCTTGCCCCAATCGCACTGCGGCGAGGCTCGCCTCGACGGCCGAAGCACCCTACAAAAACCCCTCGCGAGGCTATGCCTCGCGGCCGCGTCGCCATATGATCTCCTTCTGATCTATTTCGAGCGGCTCGTCATCCGTTCTGCGGCCGTGGCATAATCTCGCACTCGACCATTTCCACTCGTTCGGGTGATCTATCAGGCCGGCGCGAACCGGATTCAGGTGTGTATACTGGATCCGCTGCCAAAGCATCTGTTCGCTCCATAGCAAACGTTTGTCGGGATGATGACTCCAAAGTGAATATGTCGAATTGTCGGACGGCCGTTCTTCCCTAAGCTTTTCCAGCGACTCAGTGTGCCCTTCGGCTTTGAGATCGTCAATTATCCTCCGGCTTGCGACGCCGTTAACATACCGGTGAATATCCCCTGCATTTCGCCTGCTGTCGGTGACGAGGTGGATGTGGTCCAGCATAAGGACGTATGCGAAGATCAGGAACTTGCCAGTTGCGCGGGCCTCGGCAATTGCATTACAGGCGATCTGCGCGATCGCTGCGGTTCGGAAAACCCGCAACCGGTCCTTTGTCACAGAAGTTAGGTAATACGCTGGGTTATCTCTCGATATCTTGAACATCGGGATCGCGAGACCGAGCCTCGCGAAACTTTTATAGGTGAATCCTTCCGTCGAGGCAAGCCTCGCCGCAGTGCGGTTGGGGCAAGCCCGTTCCCAATTTGAGTGGACGGCTATGTGCGGATTCAAGTATTCGCTAGATCGCCGTCCATTTCCCCGTTCCGGTTTACTCCACCTTTACAAAATCCGTCCCCGTCCTACCAAACGTCTCCGGATGGTACATTTCCTCGGCCTTGGCAGGCGGGACGACGAACTGTCCGGGAGTGGTGGCGCGAGTTACGTACGAGTAATTGTAAACGCCCTCCCATAGGAGCGATGCGAATGCCTCGGCACGCTCGTCGCGGAAGTTTTGGTGTTCGAACCAGTACTGCCGCCACCACCAGGAGCCGTAGCCGTACGAACGGCTGCCGTACTCCACAACGGAGGTGTTGCCGCCCTTGTCGGCCGGGATAGCCTCGGTCGTCGCGAGTTCGGGATTGAGGATCTCGAGCCCGGCGGGCAGCGGATCGACCAGTGCAACGTGATATCGACGTGCCTGGGCGACCATAGTTAGACGCACGCGAACACGAGCACCGGCCTTGATCGTCCAGCTTCCGTCGGCGTTCTGTTTGACGTCGTCCTTGTCGTCGACCCCCTCGTATTTCCGTAGGACCGTGAAGCCGTAATCCGCAGGATCGAGCTTGAGGTTACGCGGCGCGTACTTCATACCTATGCGGTAATAGAGACGGCCGGCCCCTTCGCGGTCGATGATCAGGTTGGAGAGTCCGTTCTGATCGGTAAGATACGACATCGGAATATTGAGAACGTCCGAATCGATCGACCGTCCTTTGAAGATCTGCTCGCCTGCGTAAGTGTTTCCGAGCCAAACGCGAGCGACAAAGTCGGGCGTGACCTTCTCGAAAGCGTTGAAATACTTGTCGAGGGCAAGCAGGATAAAGACATTCTCCTGCGTGTTCGACCAGGCACCTTTTGTTCGGTGATCGAGCAGGCCGCGGACGAGTTTCGGGATCAGGTCGTTCTTTGGATCGGCCTTGATCATCGCCTCGAGCAGCACGCCGTCGGCACGGCGGTTCGAGTACATGATGAGCCACGCTCCGTCGCCGTAATCGGTCACGAAATTGGCAGTCGCGGCGGTTTCCGTCGTTCGGTTATTAAGGAAATGAAGTATCGCTGCCGTCTCGTTTGCTGAGCCCGGATCGTTCGAGAGAACGTCGAGGATCCAGCCGAGTGCCTCGAACGGCATCTTCTCGATGGTCGCTTCGGCAAGCAGCTTTTTAGCCTTAGCCGTGTCCTTGTCGCCCATCAGGTCGCGGATGTACAAAGCATAAGCCGAGATCGTCCAGCGGACCTGCGGCGAGTTTGTGTACCATTGATCAAAGTGCTTTTCGACATCCTTTAGATAAGGCTTTGTCTTGTTTAGCATGTCGTCCGGCACCTTGTAGCCTTTTTGCTTCGCAAGGGCCAGGGCGTGGGCGACGTGGACCGTCAGGAACGGATATTCATAACGTTCCTTGTCCCGTTTCCACAGGCCAAAGCTGCCGTCGGCACGTTGCCGCGACTGGAGGATCTCGACATCACGGGCAAAGTATTTATTGAGTTCCTCGGGCTTTGGCATTTCCTTGGCCTTGAACGCACCGAGGACGTCGCGCATTGCGGCGATCGAGATCATTCGCGATGCGATCTGTTCCGAGCAGGCGTAAGGGTAGTTTGTGAGATACAGGAATGCATCTGTCAGCTCCTGCAGCTGCGTCGAAGAGGTCGTGACCTCCAATCCGCCAAACTGCGGGAACACGTCGCCCGGCGTCTGAACCGGCTGGACGATCGCGCCGTTCTGGTCGGTCGTGCCATAGGTCGCGAACGCCTCGGTCGTCGCCGGCGTCCAGACCGGCAGCGAGATCTCTGCCGCGTCGGTGAATTTTCCGCTCGAGACCGCGAACTGGAACCTCGCCGTTCCGGCTTTTACGGTCGAAACCGGGAATCGCACCTCAGCTCGATCGTTGGCTTTGACGACGACTCGCTTCCCAGCCGATTGGAACGCAGGCAACTCGCCTGCAACGCCGCTTGCGGCGTCACCAACATTGGCATTCGTAGCGCGGATCGCGACATCCACGGCCATATCCTTGTCGGTCTGGTTTTGGATGACGACGGGTAGTTCGACTTTATCGCCGAAGTTCATAAACCTCGGCGCGGACGGCCTAACCATCAACGGCTGTTTGGCCGTGATCGTCGATTCTGACTTGCCGAACCGCTTACCGGTGTCAACCGAAACCGCGGTTATGCGATAGCGAGTCAGATTGTCGGGCAGCTTTATGTTAACGACTGCCCGCCCGCTGGAATCGGTCTTCACGGTCGGGGACCACAGTGCGAGAGCGTTGAAGTTCTGCCGAAGATTGATAGGAGTCTCGGCCTTGGGTTCTTCCGCTGTCACCGTCACGGATTCGGCCATCGCCATGTCACTGACTGCCCTGTTCTGCGACTTTGCCGCTGCCGCCGGCATGGCTCGCCCGCCGGCAAACCCGTCAATCCCGTCAATTGAAATACCTTTTGGTGGAGGCGGAGGCTGCTTCTTCAGGTCTTCAGGATTGCCTAGAAGGACATCCTTTCGCAGGTGATAATCGTTCGTTCCGCTTCCTCGACTCGTGTAGAACGTGTCTGTGGGATCGCCGATCGTATACCGCGTAAGGGCCAGCACGCTCTCGTCTACGACGACGACGGCCACTTCACTGTTTCCGACCGGTTCGCCGCGGCTGTCTTTGACCTGGACGTTGACCTTGGTCTCGCCGCCGGGGGCGAGCGTCTTGTCTACAGGGTCCGCGGAGACATTTAGCTTCCTGGACGCCGTCGAGATCGCAAGGTTGATGCTTCCGCTCGCAAACGCCGGACGCTTGGCCAGTTTTGGATCTATTTCGCCCTTGTCGTCAGTCCGTGCAGCGGCACCTACAAGATCGACCTGGGCGGTGATATTTGGCAGATACTTGTCTTCGAGCGGGATCTTGAGCGTGATCGACGAGTCCTTCATCGTAAAGCGCTCGGTCTTGACGATACCGTCGCGGCGAAGCGTAAGCACGCCTTCGGCAGGCGTGAAAGGCGCGATCACGAGCAGTTCAGCGACGTCACCCGGTGCAAAATCCTTTTTGCTCGGGATGATCTGTGCCTCTTCCTGCTCGACGTTCCGTTTTGGCGGTGTTTTTCCGCCCGGCACCCAAACGGTCATCTCGGACTCGTTGTATCGCTCGCGGTCGTCCATCACGGTCGCGGTGATCGTGTAACGACTCCCTGTTCCAGCGATGAACGAGCATTTCTGGGCAGACCGAGGACGGCCACCGTGCAGTTCTGTTCGTCGCATCGTTTCTACCCACGAGCCTTTTCGAGCGGCCCAATCTTCAGAACGGCCTTGATCTCGGCATCTCGACCGGCGATCAGCTCGCCGTCGATAGTCTGTCACGATCGGCTCGGCATCGACCTTTTCGCCTTCTGGACAAACGTCCGTGGCGTCTTGATACTGACGCCCAGAATCGGCCGGATGGACTAACAGCGAAGTCGAACTCGACCATGTTTGCCGGTTCACATCTGGACCGAAGCCGAAGATATCGTGTACGGTCACGCGGAGGCTTGACCGACTCGGTCGATCTTCAGAAATGCTTGCCGTCGCGTCCGTCACCCCTGAACGACTGCGAGGAGCCGCCCGCGTAGCCCGCGGCGCCGTAATCAGTTAGCACGCCACCACGGAACCGTACCAAACGTGAAATCACCTCGATTCGGCGGCGTATAGGTGGTCGGCGTCGCCGTCACGGTCCAATTCGCATCGGCGTTCGCCGGCCCCGCCGGCGTGGTCGGCCCTGGCTTCGACAGACAACAGGACCTTCATCGACGAGTGCCGACCGGATTCGGCCCAACCAGGTAGGCCTCGTCGGCCAGCGAATTCCTGGATCTGCGGCCTGATGCGAATAGCTGCCGCCCGGCAGGTTTGTGTTTGTCGTCAGGTCGATTCGCGAATATCCTAGATTTGCGTTATCCGGCAGCGTGAATTTGAAGTCGAAAGCGCCGAATGCGTTCAGGTTCGCGGTTCCCTTCGCTATCTCGTTGTTTCGCGGGTCCTTGACCGAGTACGTAATGCCGTTAGCAGCGTCACCAAGGCCCTCGACATCGCCGAGCTTGCCGGCGGTGATCTTGCGAATGTAGCCCTTTACCGAAACCTCTTCTTTGGGCTTGTAAAGTTTGCGGTCGTCGAAAACGAACCATCGCAACGAGTCCGACTCAGACTTTTTGTACCAACTGCCGCTGTCCTGCCAGTAGTACTCGGTGTTCTCCGGAAGAAACGCGACATCCTTCCCTCGACGAGCGATCAGCATATTGGGCTGCTTGTCGGAAACGGTCTCGGGTAGCGGGAGTCGCAATATGCCGTTCTCGCCGGTGCGGTTGGTCTGAGCCTCCGCGATGTTCTCCGGTGTCGCAATGGAGCCGTCTGTTTCGACTGACTGAATATCCTCGGCCTGGCTGCTGCCCCAGCTCGTCAGCCAGTTCCATGCACGTTCGATCAATCCGGGCTGATATTCGGCGGTCTTTCCGCCCGTTACCGACTTACCGTTTGGATAGATCGTGAGGTCAACGCCCGCGAGTGGCTTGCCTGTCTTAAGTTCGGTCGCGAAACCGACAAGTTCTGTATTATCGACAAATGCATCGAGCCCGATCTGCGTGGCCTGCAGCCAGGTGAAAATACGTGTTCGATCGTATTTGTCCTTCCTGACCGTCGGCTCGATATCGACGATAACGTTGCCGTAACCACCGTCGAGGGCTTTCGAAACATCGATTCGAGTCTCGACCATTTCGTCGGGCTTTGCAGCGATCGCGACGACCTCGTCGAAAACAAGTCGCCCCGGAATTGCGGGTCTCTTGCCGTCGTCGTAATTCAACCGGGCGACATACTGCTGAAATTGCCGCCAATTCTGCGGCTCGACCGCGTAGAGCCGTACCTTGACGTTGTTGAGGTTTGTCGAGTAGATCGAAAAGGTCGGCTTTGACGACGGGTCGATGACCGTCATATAACCGCCCTGTGCGTAGAGGTTCTGCTCGGCGGAACCTACGCGGATAGTCGTCGTTGCTGATTTGCCTAACGACTGGCCAAAGATATCCGAGATCGACCCGTCGATCGTGACCTTGTAGGTTGTGCGGCCTTTTTTATAGCCCTGAATGTAAACGTAGTTGCCCGATGGATATATGCTCAGGCCCTCGACCGCGGGCTCGATCGTGATCATCTCTTTCGCGAACTTTGCCGCGTCGATCGAATTGTTAAATTCGAGATACCATGTGTCGAACGGCGTGCAGTTCTTGTTTTCGCGATATGAGCACCAGCCGCCGGTAAAACTCAATGGGCTGTAGGTCTGAAAGCTATATGTCTGCGGAGCGGGCGTCACAAGCGGACCTTCGGCCGACGGCGTTCCTTTGTCGACCGAAACCGAGATCCCCGAGGCAGGCGGCAGCGCATTGTCGGTCGTTCCGTCGGAATTTACCGCCCTAAACGCGAGCCAGCGACGGGGCTGGGCCAGCTTTGAGTAGTACGCAATACTTGTGTCCTTGTCGATCTCTTCCTGCGTCGCGAGCCTTAAGGAAAGCCGTCTGCCCTGGCCGGTGACCGTGATCGAACGCAGAACGGCGTCCGGATTGATCTCCTGGTCAAACGAAATGAACATCAGCGCGTCGCGTCGGACGATCCCGCCGTTCGGGATCATAGTCTCGACCTTTGGCGGTGGAGTCGTAAATGTCCAGACGACGTCCTTGGCGAGTGCTTGGCCGTTGGCCGATCTTGTGCCCGCCGGGACGCGGGCGGTGAATTTCGTCGCCATCGGGAAACGCTTTGTCGTGTCGAACATCAGCGTTTTGGTCCCGAGCCACCGCCATTTGCCCTCGACCTGCGGCGTCAGCTCGACCGGTGCGTACTTGGCTGCGTCTTCCTGCGAAGTGACCGCAACCATCGGCTGCGAAAACGTAACGCTTAGGTCGGGAGCGAGCGCGACCTCGCCTTCGGGCGAGTATCGAAGAACGGTCAAAGACTGCCCGCTTTGGTCGGACGACGGAACGGCTCGCATCTCGTCGGACGGAAATTTCACGCCGATCTTATTTCCGGTTTTCGGCGGCGGCAAGCTGCCGATGCGCTTCGCAAAATCCGTTTTATCGTCCGGATCGGCCTTGATCTCGGGAAGCCGTTTCAAAAGACCGTTGGCGTCGCCCTCGGTCAACGGATCGGTCGCCGCTAGCGGCTGTTTTTCGCGTTTTTCGGCTCCTTCGACCCCTTCGCTGAGACGAAACTTGAGCCCGTCCGGCGTGTTCTTCAATTTCTCGTCCATCGTCTTACCGATCACCTGTGCGTTTGCCACGAGGCTCGCCGGTGCAACAAAACCCAAATAAATGGCGATCAAAATGACCCATGTTGTTAACTTTTTCATTACGATAACTTCCCGTTAGTGGCTTTGGCGACAGCGAAGCGGTCGCGTTGAAGCCTGAATCTTCGTTTTCTATAATTCGTGGCCTCGCGTATGGCCGCTTCTGAAATGGGAACGTGCGGGACGCGTAAAACTTGCGTGAACTTAAAATCCCTCCAGGATCGCAAGTGCCGTCTCGCCGCCGCCCGACGTTATGTTTACGAGCGAACCCGGAGCAAGGCGAACCATTCCACCCTCGACGTGGCCTTTGAAAAGGAACGGGTCGAAATCGACGGTCAACGATTCGATACTCGCCTCGCCGTCCCGAAAGACGGGAATATCGGTTCTCTCGACCGTGACCCGTTCCTGCACTACGTAATGCGCGGCAAGAGCTGTTTCGATGGCGTCGTCCCACTCGGACGCCGAACTTTCCCAGCCAAAGTGAATTCCCTTGCCGCCGTATTCGTCATTTGGTTTGAGCACGAACCTGTGACGCTCCGCTCTAATAAAGCCGAGAACGTCGACCTCGTCACCACCGTAGGTGGTCTTGCCGTGCCGAACCTGTCGCGTCCACGGAATATGGCGGCGGATCGTATCCAGTTGACCGGGATCAAACAAGGATCGGTACCGGTCGTCCGTCAGAACTGCAAAGCTGGATTTCTTGTGCGGTATCTTCGAACGGAACGAATTTGCCATACAGACGGCCCCATCCGTACACGCCCTGAAGACCGCGTGTTCTTCATCGAACCGGTCGAGAAATTCGTGAATTATTACCCGCTTGAAAAACACATCGATCTCAAATCCGGACGCCGATAGCTTTCGGCCGTCGTACTCCAACTCATGCGGGTCGCATATCCGCGTCGCGTAGCCGCCGGCCTCGAAATGCTCCATCAGGATCTCGAATTCAGGCCCCGTATCAACACCGGCCCAGTCGACTATGGCGATATTCGGCTTCGCCTTTTTACCGCCCCAATCGCGATAGGTCTGGTCAAGGACCTCGAGGAGGCGAACCTGAGGCTGCGGATAGCGATGTTCGTTCTCGGCCAGAAACCGCCGCACCGCAGGAACGTTGGTAAACAGGCGTTCGAGAGCGGATTGGTCGCCGATCCCGGCAGGATTTTCGGCGTTGTATTCGAGGAAAGCGAACCCGTCAGGCGAAAGGAATGTATCAAGCCGGCTGTTTACCGAGCCGCCCGGGTAACCGGGATCGAGCCGCGCCCAGCGGACTTCCTTTTCGGACATGCCCAGATCGGCCAGTATCTCATCGTTGTCGAGAGCGGCCGCCGTAACGCTCTCGAACGCCTTTGATAACTGCCGGGCGGCATTGCGGATCGCTTCGTAACGGGACTTCGCCAAAAAGTACGGACGCAGGAAAGGGCTGATCGGCCGGTCACCGTGCAGGATCCCGGAATCACGCTGCTGCTGGGTCAGCTCTTCGAAAAGCACTNAGACGGCCCCATCCGTACACGCCCTGAAGACCGCGTGTTCTTCATCGAACCGGTCGAGAAATTCGTGAATTATTACCCGCTTGAAAAACACATCGATCTCAAATCCGGACGCCGATAGCTTCCGGCCGTCGTACTCGAGCTCATGCGGGTCGCATATACGCGTCGCGTAACCACCCGCCTCGAAATGCTCCATCAGGATCTCAAATTCAGGCCCGGTATCGACGCCTGCCCAGTCGACTATGGCGATATTCGGTTTCTCCTTCTTACCGCCCCAATCGCGATAGGTCTGGTCAAGGACCTCGAGGAGGCGAACCTGGGGCTGCGGATAGCGATGTTCGTTCTCGGCCAGAAACCGCCGCACCGCAGGGACGTTGGTAAACAGGCGTTCGAGAGCGGATTGGTCGCCAATTCCCGCAGGATTTTCGGCGTTGTATTCGAGGAAAGCGAACCCGTCAGGCGAAAGGAATGTATCAAGCCGGCTGTTGACCGAGCCGCCCGGGTAACCGGGATCGAGCCGGGCCCAGCGGACCTCCTTTTCGGACATGCCCAGATCTGCCAGTATCTCGTCGTTGTCGAGAGCGGCCGCCGTAACGCTCTCGAACGCCTTTGATAACTGCCGGGCGGCATTGCGGATCGCCTCGTAACGGGACTTCGCCAAAAAGTACGGACGCAGGAAAGGGCTGATCGGCCGGTCACCGTGCAGGATCCCGGAATCACGCTGCTGCTGGGTCAGCTCTTCGAAAAGCACCGTGTCGAACCGATGCTCGCGAAGCAGCTCGCGGTCAAGCTCGCCGACCAGGTCTTTAAGTGTTCCAGGCATGAGTTGGCGACGAGAAACGCCCCAAGATAACTTTAATCCACAATGCCCTCTAAACCCAATTCTCGACAGGTCCCGATTCGTCCGTTTTCTATTCCCTTAATTTATTTTCCTGCTATACTGTGTTCGGATTTTGCAACTTTGGGAAGAGGCGTGTCGTAAGGTTTTTTCGAGGTAAGGGCTTTAGGGCGATCAATTTAGGAGTTGGTAGATAAGATGGGACTGTGGGCAAGAATTTCGAGGGTTTTTCGAGCAAATACCGGAGCGGCGCTGGACAGGATCGAGAATCCTGAGCTTGTGTTGCAGCAGACGATCCGCGACATGCGTGATCGCGTGCCTGAGCTGAACAATTCCGTCGCTCAGGTGATGGCAACTGAAAGGCTGCTCCTCAAGCAAAAGGAGAACCTTTCCACACAGGTCGTCGATCTCGACTCCAAGATCAAGGCGTCGGTCAAGATGGGCCGAGACGACATAGCGACCGCGTACATCGGACAGCTTCAACAGGCCCAGATGGACCTCGATCGCACGTCGGTCCAGGCCGAACACGCCGGTGTCGCATCCAAACAGGCATTGAAAGCCCGCGACAACTACGTCCTCAACATGAAGAAGCGCACCGCCGAGGCGATGCAGCTCATCAGCGCTTCCAAACAGGCAAAGCTCCAGGAACAGCTCGCGCAGACCATGGACACGTTCAATATCGGCGACGACTCGTCGACGTTCAACGAGATGCGCGAAAAGATCGACCGTCGTGTCGCTGCCGCCGAGGCCAAGCTCCAGCTTGGATCATCGTCGGTCGACGCACAGATGCAGGACATCGAACGCGAAGCGATGGACATCCAGCTTCAGGACAAATTGCTCGAATACAAGCAGCAAATGGGTATGCTCGGAGCTGGAACACCCCCCGCGACCAAGCAGATAGAATCCGGCGGCACGGCCGCCCCGTCCAGTGACGAAGATGTGCTCGACCAGGTGATAGTAAATGAGACAGGGAGTGCCGGTAGATCCAGCTAGGCAAAGGAAAGGATGTAAACGACTTTGTCCATCCTGGCATCTAGTTACTCTGATATGGCTGATATAGCTAAATACCGGCAGGATGTTGCCCGATTCAATTCAAGCTACCTAAAGGAGGCGGTAAAGGAACCGATCAACTTCTGGGGACTGGCCGGTTTTTTGGCGGCGGCAGCGTTTACGGGAAGCGTGATCCCGCTGCTGATAGCACTTATTTGTGAGGCTGTGTATTTGGTCTTGGTTCCCAATCTCCCTAACTACCGCCGACTTGTTCTCGAACGCGAGAACGTTCGCCGTCAAAAACTGCATATCGCGGGCCGCGAAGCGATGATCAAGGCCTTTACCCCGCGTGAACGCGAGGCCGTTGAATATCTCCGCTGGCTAAAGAACAAGATCCAGGAAAACTACAAGAAATTTACCGGCGCCGGTGAACTGCCGTCTAATCTCAAAGCTCTTGAACAGCGATGGGAGGATTTCGTCGACCTTCTCGACGTCTACCGGCGCCGCAAACAGCACCTCAAATCGATCAACCGCCAGGCTGTGCACAATCAGTTGTCACAGGCGTTTCGCGCGATGGAAGGCGCAACGGACGATAAGACCAAACGCATCCAGCAAACCAACGTCGAGATCCTGAAACGCCGCATCGCCTCGTTCGACGAGATCGAGCGGAGCGTAAAACTCGTGGAAGGCCAACTGCAGTCGATAGAGAATTTCTTCAGTTACCTTAACGACGAGATCGTCACCATATCGACGCCAGAAAAATTCTCATTGCTCGATTTCGAACAGCTTTCTGACTCGATCGCGATGACCAAGCAAATGCTCGACGCCACCGCCGACGAAGTCGGTGCCCTCGACTCCTACAACCGCCAGATGGGCAACTACGAACTGCTTCCCGGAACGAAATAGCCTAGCGTCCGCGAAGCCCTGGTATCCGTCTCTTCGCGGCTCAAGGTTCCTCTCGGGAACCGCCCGAGATCGGAACAATTACCGCGAGACTTTTCGCAGCGATGCGAGTTTTCGCGCGTGCTTTTTCATCCACACCTAATATTCTTCAGCGTTCCCACGAGGTACGGGAATTGCCCTGGATTGTCTTTAGACCACCACTGGAAGAGAGCTATTTGGGAGGCCAAGACAATGCAAAGAAAGATCGCTCTATGTCTTCTTGCCGCGGCTCTGATCGTGCTTTTTGCAGGTTTCACCGCGGCACAGCAGAAATTTGTAGCGGCGCTTAATGCGGAACAGGCTGTTCCGCCAAATGACTCGACGGCCCGCGGGGTGTGCAACGTGTCGATCGGGACGCGTACAGGACTCTTAAATGTTACCTGCACCTACGAGGGCTTGTCGGGAGATCTGAAAAGTGCTGACGTATACGTTCGTTGGGGAGGCATCGAGATGTTGATCTGCCCGATCAGCAAGGGTGGCGGTACGAGCGGCACCGTCTCACAAGTTTGTGACCTGCCATACGGCCCTCCGTTATGGACCACAAGCTTGCCGGGAAAAATGCTGAGTGTGGAACTTCGGACGGCCAATTTTCCCAATGCCGAGATTCGCGGACAAATAAAAGTCGTAACTATAGACAACGACATGGACGGCGATGGCCGGGCCGATCCGTTTGTCTTTCGGTCGAGCGATAATTATGGGTACATGTACTGCAGCACTGACGGTGAGACCGAGGCTCATCAATTCGTTGGAAGTACGATCCATACGCCTTTTATGGCCGACTTTGACGGAGACGGTTTGGGAGACATATCAGATACCCGCTTTGATCTAAAAGCCGGCGAGATGCAGACGATCTATATCCGAAGCAGCGATAATGTCCTTGTTCAGGTGTCCTGGAGAAACCTCGGATTGGGTGATCAAGCGGCGTTTGCGGACTACGACGGCGACGGTAAGATCGATATCGCACTCTTTCGGCAAAGCGACGGAAACTGGTTCATCCTGCAAAGTTCCGACGGGACGTTGATCGTCGACCAATGGGGAATGGCTGCAGACAGATCGGTTCCCGCTGACTACGACAAAGACGGCAAAGCTGACCTCGCAATCGTCCGATCGGAGAACGGGCGCCTTGTCTGGTATATTCGCCGAAGCTCAGACGGGACCTATTACGGCATGCAATGGGGACTCTCGTCAGATACGTTCTATCCTGACAAACCCGTGGACCTGGACGCCGACGGGGCGAATGACATCTTGGTATCACGCGATGTCGCCGGCTCGAGATACTTCTACGGACTGCAAAGTTCCAACGGAGCTTTGTTCGCTCGTCAATGGGGATTTACAAGCGATGCGGTGAAGCTCGGCGATTTCGACGGCGATGGAAAGACCGAGATCGCCGCCATCAGGAACAGTGACGCGAGTCTCGTTTGGTATTTCAGCCCCGGTGCTGACGGCCAGATGAAAACGCTCTCCTGGGGACTTACCGGAGATCAGTGAGTCGAGTTGTGCAAAGGTCGTCCTTGCGTTAATAGGTGAGTACTTGATTCATTCGGGCGGCTCGGCGAGATCCGAATGGCGATCGGATCGACCGTCCGTTTGCCTGCCAGTCTTTCCTCAGCGGTGCCGCGTCGTACACCTCGACGCGACCGTCAAAGAAGT
>JBGAVC010000097.1:0-13505 GCA_044228265.1 Pyrinomonadaceae bacterium | reverse complement strand
GGGTCTTAGGCGGGAAAAGCGTTCGGGCGATCGCGAATTGGTTGGAATCGCTAAGTTCTGTGTGTGCAGCATTTACGAAATTCGCACAAATGCAGGATTTTTGCGCGAAATTCTCGTGAACGGGGCGGAAAAATGGCTGCAAACGTAATTGGGAGAACAGTTACGGCGTTCGCGGCAGATATGGAACGTTCACGGAACGCTTGGAACCTAAGCCAGTCTCCAGTTGTGAATTCCGGGGCTCTCGCAAAGCATCGGAACCAAGCGGACCTTTATCGACAGCCCCGGGGAATTATCACCCTGAGAATTCCTCTCCGTCCCTGGCGGATCAGCTCAGGAAACTCGGGAACAGCAAAGCGAGAACGATGCCGAGCATCATTAACAGGACATATACACCGATCGCACCGGTCCACGCGATCGTTCCCGTTACTTTCTCGCCCGCATTCTTAAATCCGGTCGCCAGCAGCCAGACCCAATAGATGCCGAGTACGCTCAAGCTCGTCAAGAATGTACAGCACCGGGTGCTCAGCAGATTTTACAAGAAAACCAAGGTTGTCCTGGATCAACGATTGCTGGCCCAGGATCGGGTGGATGTCGCTCGGGTCTTTCAGGTACAGGAGCAGCGTGTTCAGCAGGAACCGGATCACGTAGACCGGAAAACCCGCGTACACAAAGATCGACAGGCCCTGAAAGAAGTTGAGCTGGCCGCCCATCGCCAGAGCCAGGACCAGGAAAAGCACCGCACCGATCGAATTGACGACCAGAGAGCCGACAAACGTTGAGCCGACACGCCCCGCACGCTGCACCGGCGACGAGGCATCGAGTATGGCCTGCGGCCGCCCTTCTTCGATCCGCTTCTTGGCGTCCTCGTTATTGGCGACCATCGACATTTCGAGCGTCTTGTCGATCGTATAATTCGCCACTGTGTCGGCCCCGATCCGATTAAGGAAGAGGTTTGCGTAGATCGAGCTGAGCAGCGTGATTATGATCAACGCCGCAAGAAACCGCGGATGTCTCCGGAGATTTCGAAATACCTCGGTCGGCGCGACAAATATATTGCCGAGCGTAGCCGGCGTGGACATCCGCTCACCTTCGCTGCCCTCGGGTTTGTTTATAAAACTGAGACCGATTATCAGTCCGCCGCCAATTATCAAAGCGACACCCGATCCGGTGAGGCCCGGAATGATCTTCAAGATGCTTAGAACTGCGATCAATAGTCCTGCTGCTGCCAATATGATCCCGGCAATACGGTTCATCATTTCCTCCGATCTGGATGGTATGGAAACTACAGCCAAATTTACGTCTAGCGATGAGTTATTGTTTCACACTTTCGGTGTCGGTCCGGTCCGCCTCGTTATATCCCGGCACCCGGATGCATGCCGCCCGCCGCCCGGGCGCGATCTCTCGCAGCTCAGGTTCGACAACCGCACATTCTTCGATGGCGATCGGACATCGCGTCCGAAATCGACATCCGGACGGCGGATCTATGGGCGTCGGCACGTCGCCGCTGAGTACGATCCTTTCTCGCTTGCGTGTCGGGTCCGGGACCGGAATGGCGGACAGCAGGGCTTTGGTATATGGATGCAGCGGGTCCTCGTACAGGCTGCGTGCGTCGCTGATCTCGACGATCTTGCCGAGATACATCACGGCCACGCGGTCCGAGAGGTGCTCGACGACCGCCAAACCGTGCGAAACGAACAGATAGGTGAGGCCAAATTGCTGCTGCAGGTCCTGAAGCAAGTTGACGACCTGGGCCTGGACCGAAACGTCGAGAGCCGACACCGGCTCGTCGCAAATGATGAGCTTTGGATTCAATGCAAGTGCTCTCGCAATGCCGATACGCTGGCGTTGTCCGCCCGAAAACTCGTGTGGATAACGGTCCGCGTACCTCGGATCGAGTCCGACCTTTTGCAGCAGATCGGCGACTCGCTCATTTCGCTCGACCTTGTTTCCAATCTTATGGATCTTCAGCGGTTCCGACACGATCGAGCGGATAGTGAAACGCGGGTTGAGGCTCGCATAAGGGTCCTGAAATATGATCTGCATTCGCGCCTCGCGCCTGAGCGCCCGCATATGCTCGCCAGTGAGTTCAAAGATGTTCTGCCCCTCGAACAAAACTTCCCCGCTCGTCGGTTCGTACAACCTGAGCAATCCGCGGCCGACGGTCGATTTGCCGCAGCCGGATTCGCCCACAAGTCCAAGCGTCTCGCCTGGAAGTATTTCGAAGGACACGTCGTCGACTGCCCGCACCACGTCGTCGCTGTCTTCGATCTCGAAGTACTTGACGAGCCGTCGAACCTCGACGAGCGGTTGAACCGGTGAACTTTGAATGTTTGGGGTCATTGATGGACGGATCGTGTTTAGTTGCCAGCGTCGGCGGACAAAACGCGTTCACGAGCGGCTGCGAATTTCATTCCTTTGTCATAAAGTACGCACCGTACGAGCGAACCGTTTGCCGCCTCCACAAGCGGTATTTCGCCATGTGTGCAAATGTCCATTTTGAACTCACAACGCGGAGCGAAATGACAGCCTGGGGGCAAGTCCGTCGGGCTCGGGACCGTTCCCTCGATGGTCTCGAGCCGGCCACCCGCCGCAGCGTCCGATCCGCCAAGCTTTGGCACCGATCGCAGAAGTCCGCGCGTATACGGATGCTTCGGATCAGCAAAAAGCTCTTCCACGTCTGACTCTTCGACGATCTTACCGGTGTACATGACACAAACACGGTCGGCGACTTCGGCGACGACGCCTAGATCATGCGTTATCAGTAAGACTGCGAGTTTTCTAGATTTTCGAAGGCCGTCCAGCAGTTCAAGTATCTGTGCCTGTATCGTTACGTCGAGGGCAGTTGTAGGCTCGTCCGCTATCAAAAGCTCCGGGTCGCAGGCCAAGGCCATCGCGATCATTACGCGCTGACGCATGCCCCCCGACAATTGATGAGGATAATCGGCGGCCCTGACCTCGGGCGACGGTATCGACACCTCACGCATGGCATCGATCGCCCCGGCCCAAGCCGCCTTCCGGTCGAGCTTTCGATGCAGGCGCAACGCCTCGGCGATCTGCTCGCCCACCGTATAGACCGGATTGAGCGACGTCATCGGGTCCTGAAAGATCATCGCGATGTCGTCGCCACGTATCGCCCGCATCCGATCTTCAGACGCGGTGGTAAGCTCTTCACCCTTGAATTTGATGGATCCGCCGACGATCTTCCCCGGCGGCGAGATCAAGCGCATAACCGAGAGAGCCGTAATAGATTTTCCGCAGCCCGATTCACCAACCAGGCCGAGCAACTCTCCCACACCGATCGAAAAACTCACGCCATCGACCGATTTGACGAGTCCGGCACGTGTTGGAAAATTTGTCCGAAGATTATCTACAGAGAGTAAACGAGACATCGCCTATACACTCTGTCCATTGTCCATTTTCCACTAGCTAGTTTCAAATAGCGCGATTTGTCTTCAGATGCAGATTACTTTGTCTCAACTTGTGACTTTTTGTTTGCGTGGGTGAAGCCGATCGTTTTAGAAATCCTTGCCTAACGCATATGCCCTCTCGAGGTATTTCCTCCTCGTCCCGTCGTCGGCCATGTTAACGGCGTGGAAGAATTCATGGTCAACAGTTTTGATTCCCGGATACTGCAGACAAAACTCATCGATGAGGCGCCGCATCGCATCCCGGAGCCCGCCCTCGTCATAGGCCTCTTGGTTGAAGATCGTTGTATTGATGATCAGCGCCTTCTCATGTTTTAGAAGCCCGATCCTGCCCTCGATGTCACCGTGCCAACCTGCAGACGTCAAAGAGAACGCGAAGCCAAGCGTGAATATCCGATCGAACCAGCCTTTTAGGATCGCGGGAAACCCAACGAACCACACCGGGGATATGAAGACCAGTGCTTGAGCACCTGCCACCTTTTCCTGCTGTTCGCGCACGTCCTTAGGCCCCCGTTTCCGCAGAATTCCTATTACTTCCATTGGGCTCTTGTTGCGAAACATCCACCACGAGACAATTCGCTGCACGAACCCTGCGTTACCCGCGAAAACCCGTTCCTTCACCACTTTGTCGACGACATCCGGCGCGTTTTCATCAGGGAGCCAATTGACTACATCCCTGGTCTTGAGAACTGGATCAAAGCCAATGTCATAAAGGTCGACGAGTTCATGTGAGTGACCCGCGTCATCAAGTCCTTTGATGAACTGCTCAAGCACGGCATGACAAAACGACTTACGCTCGGGATGAGCGTACACGATCAGGATCTTCATAATATCCTCCTTTGTCGCAAAGCTTGGCGGCCTCCTAGCGCACAAGCAAAAAAGTGACCGGCTTAACCACAACTGGAGGCAAATATCGAGCCGCAGACTCACTGGATAACTGGAGTTAAGTTCGCAAGGGTGGGACTCTGCAAAAAGTCCTAGAAAGATTCGATTCGATCAGTTGGTCACCGGATGTGGGCGGAAAATACTTAGAGCCTTTTTCGATGAAGAAAAAGGCTCCGTGTTCTAGTCAGCGTGGAGATTTTCGCACTCTATAGTGGGAAAATCTAGGGTTTCGGCACTTTCACCGGATCGGCCGGGCGGCCGGGCAGTTTCACTGGCGTCGTTATTTTCTTCATCAGTTCATTTACGGCCCGTTCAAGCTGAGGATCTCCGCCGGCGATGACCGAACGGGGGTCATTTTCGACTGGAATGTCGGGATCAACGCCGTAACCTTCGATAATATATTCGCCCTTAGTGTTGAGCAGAGCAAATTCGGGCACATTGACGACTCCGCCGTCGATCAGGTTGCCGTGATTAGTGATGCCGACGACACCGCCCCAGCTTCTCTGGCCGACAAGCTGTCCGAGACCGGCCTGGCGGAACATATACGGGAAAATATCACCGTCCGAGGCCGAATTGGCGTCTAGGATCGATATCATCGGGCCGTTGAACGCTCCATCAGGATAGGTCGTCGCGTCGACGTTGCCACGCGTGAAGTTGATGCCGAGCACCTTGCGGCTCAGACGCTCGATGATCATTCGCGACACGTTGCCGCCGCCGTTAGCACGCACGTCGACGACGAGGCCTTCCTTGTCGAGCTGCGGATAATACCATTTGATGAACTCGCGAATGCCGGCCGCACCCATATCCGGGATGTGGATGTATCCGAGCCTTCCGTTAGACATCTGATCCACGCGTTGGCGATTCCGCGACGTCCAGTCGAGGTAGATCAGATCCGATTCGTTGGTGATCGGCCGGTACGTGACATTGTGAGCACCTTGTGAGGAAGGCGAGCTGTTCAGCGTCAACGTGACCGTCGTGTCTGCCTTGCCACGCAAATACGAGTAGATATCGCGGTCGGTCGTTACATTTTCACCGTTGATCGCAATGACGTATTCACCAACCTTCGCTTCCGAGCCTATTTCGGTCAGCGGCGAGCGGTATATGTCCTCTTCGTTCTGCCCGCCGAATATCTTGCTTATCTTATAGCGTTTTGCGGACTTGTCAGCCTCAAACCTCGCTCCCGGCAATGCCACACGGACGCGGGGCGGAAGGTTAAAGTCACCGCCGTCGATGTATGAGTGCTGAGTGGTCAATTCCGACACCATTTCGCTGATGACGTAGTTGAGATCGGAGCGATGCGCGACGTACGGGAGCCATTTCTTGTAATCCTCGCGGATCTTTGCCCAGTCAAAGCCGTGCATGTTCTCGACATAGAACCAGTCGCGGTAACGCCGCCAGACCTCGTTAAAGATCTGGTTCCACTCGGCCACAGGGTCGATCTCGGTGATCATTCCGGCGGTCGAGACCGGTTTTTTCGTCTTGTCACCGTTCGAGTTGGCGTCGATGAGCGAGAACCCGCCCGGACCCGGAGCTAATATCTTATTCCCGTCAGCCGAAAGGGCCCATCCGCCGGCTGGTTGAGCAAGCACCGTCTCTTTTCTGTCTTTGATCGAATAGATCCGAAGCGAGGACTGCGTCTCCGCCTGCCGTCCATAGTAAAAAGGAGCCTGGATTGTGTAGATAAGATATCCTTTGTTCGCCGAGAGGCCGGCGTAATTTTCCGCCGGAAGCGGTACCTTTGCGACCCGAGTTTCGATGCCGGCAAAGTCGATCTTCTCCGTCGTGTCAGCTTTCGGCGCCGGCGGTGCTCCTTCCTTTTTCTCTTCAGTTATCGTTACTTCATCGTTCTCATATGGGAACGGGTTCTTGCCTGTGGCTTGCAGGGCCATCGCGTAAACTTGCGTCGTGCGGTTCGTCGCATAGTTGAATTCGGCACTCGATATCTGAGGTGCGAATTCGTGGTCGCTGAGAAAATATAAGTAGTTGCCGCTCGGCTCGAATGTCGGACTGTTGGCGTTCGACGTCATCGGCGTCACACGCGTGTTCTTGTTGTCGGCCGAGTTCCAAATATAGACCGCCGAGAGCCCGTTCTTGCTGCGCATCGAGTAGGCGAGGAAATTACCCTTCGGCGACCAAACCACGTCACGTATCTGCCCGTTCGGGGCATCGGCGATAGTCTGGAGCTGCTTTGTCGCAACCGTCAGGATATAGACCTTGCCGTCCTTATCCGTAAACGAGATCTTCTTGCCGTCCGGAGACCACTGCGTGTCGTAACGCTGTGCACTGCCGCCGGTCGTAAGCTGTTCCGGAGCGGTCGAGCCGTCCTGGGCAACAACCCAGATCTCTTCTTCGCCGCTTTTGTCCGAAATGTATGCGACCTGCCTGCCGTCCGGCGACCAGTCGGGGAAACGGTCATTTGCGTCCGATGAGTGTGTCAGGTTGCGAACACCGCCCTTTTCGATCGGCACCGTGAAGATGTCGCCGCGGGCTGAGAACAAAGCACGCTCGCCCTTGGGACTTAATGCAAACGCGCTTAGATACGGAGCCGCATTGATCTGCCGTTTTCGTTTGTTCAGCCCGTCGTCCGGTACGTTTATCGATATCTTACCGGTCTTTTTCGAGCCCACGTCCATCAGCTCCAGTTCACCGTCACGCTCGTAGACGATCCGGCTCTGATTGTCCGAACTGGGCCATCTGATGTCCCAGTCGCGGTTTTTCGTGATCTGAGTCGTTTTGCCGCTGCCCGTATCGTAAGCGTAGAGGTTGAACTTGCCGTCCTTGTCCGAGTTGTAATAGATCGTGTTGCCGATCCACATCGCGTCACGGCACGCTCGCGGGTTGTCCGAGATCAGTTTCGCGTCGTTATTTGAAAGATCATAAACGTAAAGCTTGTTCGCTTGTCCGCCGCCATAGCGCTTTTCGGGACGAAAATCGCGAAAGCGCGGGCTGTAGACCATCTTTGTGCCGTCCGGTGAAAAGTCTCCCGAGCCGCCTTCCGGCATTGGCAGCGGTTCAGCCGGGCCGCCTTCCGGCGAAACAGTATAGAGGCGTGCGATGGGCAGCGACCACGAATCGCGTTCACTGCGGAAAAATATCTTGCCGTCTTTTGTCCAACCGAGGACCTGGTTGTCCATTCCCCAACGCGGTGCCAGCGGACCTCGCGAAGGGTAGAATGTCAGTTGTTTCGGTTCGCCGCCGCCCGCGGGTATCACGTAAACCTGCTCGTCACCGTCGTATTGTCCCGTAAACGCGATCCATTTCCCGTCAGGCGAGAATTTAGCGTACGTTTCGACGCCGGGATGTGCGGTCAGCCTGGTCGCCGTCCCGCCTGATGTGGAAGCTGTCCAAAGGTCGCCACCGTATGTAAACACGACCCGATCGCCAAAAACATCAGGAAAACGCAGCAGCTTTGTTTGCGCCGCCGCGGCCGCCGAACACACAAAGAACAGAACAATAACGAACAGAGCACGATTGAGCATTAAGATTCCTCCAAGGGGATAGCAAGATGGTTTTGAAATAGTAACCTAAGTGCATACGTGTGCAAAGTTGCTCGCGTTTCAACAATTTGTCGAATCAAGCCGGGCAACTAATTTTGTCGCATTTTAGTCCAATGGGTGTTATCCTCTCTTGAGGTTTTTTGTCCGCGATCTTCATCTGCATTTTGGGGGTTATTACTTAGTGAAGCAAAGATTTAACGCTTTCCTGCTGGTTTCTGTAGTATTCATCCTGATCTCGGTCGGATACGGCCAGGACACTTCCACCGCGACCACTTCCGGCGGCCATCGTACCGAAGGCGGCACCAGTTCGCCGCCAAAACGCGCGGTCCGAGTCGAGGACGTGCAAAAGGACATTTCCGAGGCTCTCGGCGTCATTCAGAACAATTACGTCGGATCCAAGACGCTCAACTACAACGACCTTTTCAAAACATCGATCGATTCGATGCTGCACACGCTCGACCCTCATTCGAATTATTTCGATGCCAAGGAGTTCGAGCAGTTCAAGACGGACCAGAGTTCTCGCTACTTCGGGATCGGAGCAACGATCGGCGACCTTTCGGACGAGAACGGCAAGGTTGTTGCGACATATATAAAGGCCACTTTTGAAGATGCTCCAGCGAACCGCGCCGGCCTAAGGTACGGCGACAAGATCGTTGAGGTCAACGGGCAGTCGATGCTCGGGAAACCGTTTTCGGAAGTGCGCAATTTCCTTCGCGGGCCACGCGGCACACCGGCAAAGGTCGTCGTGGAGCGGGCTGATACTGGCAAGCGGGAAACCGTTGAGATCATTCGTGACGCTGTTTCACAGCCGTCGATCAGCGAGGCGTATATGATCCGCCCGGGCGTCGGCTACCTGAACATGAACGGAGGCTTTAATCAGACGACGTACGCTGAATTTGCGGCTGCCATGCGGATGCTAAAGGCCCAGGGAATGCAGCAAGTGGTCATCGATCTGCGAAACAACGGCGGTGGCCTCGTTCGCGAAGCGTATCGCGTGGCCAATGCGTTTCTTTCTGAGGGGCAGACCGTATTCACTCAAAAAGGCCGTATCGAAGGCGTAACCTTTCCTTATCGGGCAGAAAACACCTCTCCCGACCGCTCTCCGATAGTCGTACTTGTAAACCGCAACACCGCTTCCGCCTCAGAGATCCTCGCGGGAGCGCTTCAGGACCACGATCGAGCTTTGATCGTGGGTGAAAATACATTTGGCAAAGGGCTGGTCCAGAACCCCTTCACCGACATCGGTGCCGGATCGATGCTTCTGCTCACGATCGCGAAATACGAGACTCCTTCAGGACGTCTGATCCAGCGCGATTACTCGAACGGCGATCTTTACGACTACTACACCGAAGGCGGGAGTTATCGCGACGAAAGGGCCGACGAACAGAAGCCTAAGGGTCCTGAAAGCCGCACGGATACTGGCCGGGCGGTGTTTAGTGGGGGCGGCATCAATCCGGATGTCGCTATCAAGCCGCAAACGATACCCGTCGAGCGGGGACGTTTCGAGGTAAAGCTGAACAACCCGGTCTTTGCGTTCGCGATGGAGCTTGCGAGCGGTCGCGTAAAAGGGTTTGAATCGTACAAAGTGTCCAAACCGATCACCTTTGACTACGACCTGAAAAAGACGGATTTTCCGATCACGGCACCTCTGTTCGAGGCCTTTAAAAAGTTTGCCGGAGAGAAATATAAGATAGCGCCGGCATCTGTTGACCACGAACGTGAATTTGTCGAGCGGGTGCTGCGCACTGAGCTTGTGACTGCCGCTTATGGCTCGCAGACATCGAATCAGGTCTTCAACGAGTACGACGAGCAGCTCTTGCGGGCGATCGAGCTTCTACCTCAGGCTAAGCAGCTTGCGATGGACGGAGCCAGGGCTAATGCGAATGCCTCCCGTGCCAAATCGCCGGCAAACAGATAGAGACCGTTCTTTCGCAGGATAGAAACAATGAGGCTGCCTGAAACTGATCCGGCGGCCTTTTTTGTTTTTGGACGCGAAGTGGCAAGCCCGCCCTCGAGTTCTGATATCAGTTTCCTCTTTCAACGCATCCCGACTCCGCCCCTGCGACTATATGATCCGGCATATTTGTCCCCGATCAGCTAAGCGAAAACGCGAGAATCGTAATATAGTAGGCCAAATAAATTTTCTTTCTAAAGATAAGATATCGTGGTAGAGCGTTATATCGAGGTTGACGGAAGACATCTTTACACCAGCTATATCGGGGAGTCAGACACGTCAAACAAGCCAACCATCGTGTTTTTGCACGAAGCGTTGGGGTCGGTCGCGCAATGGAAGGACTTTCCGAAAGCTCTTTGCGCGAAGTTGGGGCTCAACTCCTTGTCATACGACCGTCCGGGTCATGGTCGCTCCGACGCGTCTGTCCGAAAAAGGGATATTTCGTACATGCATCATGAAGCGTGGACCGTTCTGCCCGCGGTGCTTGAGCACTTTGAGATCCGGGACCCGATCCTTTGGGGGCACAGTGACGGAGGATCGATCGCGCTGTTGTACGCTTCTCGATTTCCGGCAACCGCTCTTGTTGTCGAAGCTGCCCACGTATTTGTAGAATCAGTCACGCTCGACGGCATCAGGTCGGCAGGGCCTCGCAAAGATTTTCTTATTGATCGTCTTCGACGTTACCATGGCGACAAAACCGAAGATCTGTGGAACAGTTGGGCCGACACGTGGCTGGACGAGTCGTTCGCCGAGTGGAACATCGAAGCCGAACTGTCAAATATCGAATGTCCTGCGTTGATCATCCAGGGCGAAGAAGATGAATACGGCACGAGAGAGCAAGTCGACCGGATCGCGGACGCGATTGGCGATAAGGCCGAGATCTTGATGGTCCCCTACGTGGCGCATACGCCGCATCGCGAGGCCAAAGATATTGTTCTTGAGGCGAGCGTAGAATTCCTAAACAAATATGTCTGAATCGTTAAGCTACCTGAGCGGAACCAGTACCAAACCATTGTTGGGATTCACGATCGGAGACATGCTGGACCGGACCGCGGACCGGTTTCCCGATCACGACGCGTTGGTCGTTGTACATCAGGACATTCGCCTAAGTTATCGCGAGTTGAACTCGAGGGCACGCGAGTGTGCCAAAGCGTTTCTCGCGCGGGGTGTACGTAAGGGAGATCGCGTCGGCGTTTGGTCGCCCAACAGATTTGAGTGGACAGTCGCCCAGTTCGCGACGGCCAAGATCGGAGCCATCTTGGTCAACATCAATCCCAGTTATTTTGTCCACGAGTTGGAATATGCGTTAAACCAGTCGGGCTGCCAGACCCTGGTTATGGCCGACAGTTTCCGCGGCACCAATTTCACCGACATGATATACGAGCTTGCTCCGGAGCTGGGAGATGTTAGAAAACGGTCGGTGAACGCCGAACGCGTCCCGCATCTCCACACGGTCATTCGCCTTGCCGAGGACGAACGGCCCGGCATGATGACGTGGAACAGCTTCTTGGAGGGAGCCGCAAGCATCACGGACCAGGAATTGTCTGATCGCCAGGCAAACCTATCGGCGGACGAACCGATCAATATTCAATACACGAGCGGCACTACAGGCTTCCCAAAAGGTGCGACGCTTAGCCACCACAACATCCTGAACAACGGCTTTTTTGGCGCCGAATTGATGAATTTTACCGAACACGACCGCTTGGTGATCCCGGTTCCGCTTTACCATTGTTTCGGCATGGTGATGGGTAACCTTTGCTGTATGACGCATGGAGCCGCGATGATCTATGCCAGCGAGGGTTTTGACCCGGGTGCCACGCTGGCAGCTGTACAACGCGAAAAGGCGACAGCGCTTTATGGCGTCCCAACGATGTTCATCGCCGAGCTTGATCTGCCGGACTTTGACAACTATGACCTGACAAGCCTGCGGACCGGAATTATGGCAGGTTCGCCCTGCCCGATCGAGGTCATGAAGAAGGTCCAAAGCCTGATGCATATCCCGGACATGCAGATCGGCTACGGAATGACCGAGACGAGTCCGATCAGCACGCAAACCCGCATTGGCTCGCCGCTCGAGAAACAGGTAAGTACCGTCGGGCAAGTCCATCCTCATGTCGAGATCAAAATCGTCGACCCGGAAACCGGCCTGACCGTTCCGCGGGGAACACCCGGCGAATACTGCACACGCGGTTACCACGTGATGCTAGGGTATTGGAACAACCCTGAGGCCACGCAAAATGCTATCGATGAAGCTCGATGGATGCACAGCGGCGACCTCGCCACGATGGATGACGAAGGCTATGTCAGGATCGTCGGACGCATCAAGGACATGATCATCCGCGGCGGCGAAAACGTTTATCCGAGGGAGATCGAGGAGTTTCTACACACGCATCCGTCGATCACAGACGTACAGGTTATAGGTGTCCCCGACGAAAAATATGGTGAACAAGTGATGGCGTGGGTCCGTGTAAGAGACGGAGAAACCCTGACCGTGGAAGAAGTTCGCGCATTTTGCAAAGGGCAGATCGCTAATTTCAAGGTCCCCCATTATGTACGCTTTACCGAAAGCTTCCCGATGACAGTTACCGGAAAGATCCGCAAAGTCGAGATGCGTGAAATCAGTATCCGCGAATTGGGGCTGAATGGCGACGAGCGTCAGAACCGAGAGCTGTAGCGACTGGGTTCTTACCTTCTTTCTCGTTGAATGTAAGTGTCAGCCAGCGTCAGACCAGCCATTTGACCAAGAAATAAATAAGCACGCAGAGTCCCGCCAGTACGAGCACCAACCCCGCAACGAGTCCTCCGACGACGAGCTTGAATTTCATGAAGCGCTTCTCGTCAGGCGGCGAAAGCTGATTTTGTGGAAAATAAGGGGGCGGTCTGTTTAACATATCTTAAATTATGAACAAATCACGACGATCGTACAAGCCAGCCGCTATCTCGGCAGCGGCTGCTCGAGATTTGCCAGCCCATACGCGAGTACAGCCATGACCGAACCATTTTCTGCGAGTTCGCGCGGAACGATCTTGTCGAACGTGTCGGCCGCCGTGTGGTGGTAATTGAAATACGTCCGCTGATCGAACCACGGAGCAAAGGACGGAACGCCTCGCTGCGTCAGCGGCCCGACGTCCGAGCCGACCCCGTTCTGGATCTGCGAGATACCGGCACCCTGAGAGCTAAGGATCTTTGAGATCGGAGCGAAGTACGGCAATGCCTCGGGTTTACCGGCAAAGTAGAAGCCAACCGGATGCGATGCTCCCAGATCGGCCTCGATCGCAGCGAAATGATCTTTGATATTCGCGGCTTCATCTCGAGCGTAAGCAGCGGAACCGCTGCCGCCCTGCTCCTCGTCCATCCAAGCAATGAACCTGATGGTCCGCTTAGGTCTCAGTCCAAGCGACTTAAGCAGATATGGGACCTGCATCGAAACAGCAATGCCAGCTCCGTCGTCGATGGCTCCTTGTCCGAGGTCCCACGAATCCAGGTGGCCGGAAACTATCACGACCTCATCCGGTTTTTCGCTGCCCTTAAGATCCGCCATGACGTTGTAGCTCTCCACGTCGGGCAATCGCTGCGGAGTTAGCGTCAATTTCATGCGGACTTTGCCCGACTTCGACAGATTCGCTATCATCTCGGCGTCTTCGAATGTTACCGCGGCCGCCGGAATTTTATCGACGCCGTCGGCGTATCGCATCAATCCTGTATGGGCGAGCCGGTTCTGCGAAGCGCCCGCCGACCGGACCA
>JBGAVC010000003.1:0-94977 GCA_044228265.1 Pyrinomonadaceae bacterium | reverse complement strand
CGTCTGCAGTTCTCGATATTGTTCTTCTGTCAGAAGTTCGCACCCCATAGCCGTCGCCGAGCTTACCGCATCATTGTCGGGTTTGTGTTCTTTTCGCGATTCCCACGCTGCGCGGTCGTAGCAGAGACTGCGGCGGCCCTTTGGGCTCTCGGATGTACAATCATAAAATACGTACTCACCCGATACCTTGTCGAACGCCACAACATCCGGCTCGCCGCCGCTGCGTTCCATTTCAGCGAGCGACCATAGTTTGTCGGGTGCGGCATTCAGTTTCGCTTCCACGTCGGCCCACTTCAACCCCTTATGCCGCTGCATGTTTTGCTCAAAACGCTCTTTTAGCTCGGTTAACAACTCAATACGGTGTTCCGGTTTCAGTTCTCGTTTTGCCATAAATTGTAACAGCCCTTTTCTTTCGGTGAGTTTCTCAGCAAATTCCTCGGGGATCAGGTCCCACGCGTCAGGTCATTGTATATTAATGTGGTTTCTGCCGATTGGCTACTGCGCGACTTGCTCCGTAGGGCCGCTGCTCAGGCAAAAAACCGTAAACTTCAGGCTTACTTATTCGTAAACCAGCTTAATGTCTTTAAACAAATCCGAACCGATCTCTCTCGGCGAAAGGATAGAACTCATCGATGTCCTTCGCGGACTTGCGGTGTGCGGCATTTTGATCGGCAACATGCAGTGGTTCACTGGTTACGGCTTTGTGCCGCCCGGGATTGGCGAGAAGTCGCTGGCAGACCAGGTTACGACGTTTTTCGTGCACTTCGTAGTCGAAGGGAAATTCTACTCGATATTTTCGTTCCTCTTTGGCTTCGGTTTCGCCCTTCAGATCGCTCGCGCAGATGAACGAGGCGATGAGCGGGCGTCGGTTTTCAAACGGAGGCTCTTCTGGCTGCTTGTTATCGGTGTCCTGCACGCTTCACTGCTGTGGGCAGGTGACATCCTTAGCGTCTACGCACTAATGGGTTTCATCCTTCTCTTGTTTCGAAAGAAGTCCACCGCGAGCTTGTTGAAATGGGCCGTCGTGTTGATCGCCGTTCCCGTCGTTACGTACGCTCTGCTTTATGCGGCCTTTGTAATGTTCGTGCCGGCGGAGGTTCTGGCAAATCTCGAAGCCGAGCAAGTCAGACAGTGGAACGATCTGCAAGCTGTCGCAAGCCAGGGAACCTACTGGAAAATAATCAGCGATTTTAACCTCAAAATGCTCGCCGGCAGATGGGCCGGCCTGATCGTCCAGATGCGCCTTCCAAAGATCCTGGCGATGTTCCTGCTCGGTTTGTATGCGTATCGCCACGGCATCTTCCAGCACCTCTCCCAGAATTCGGGTCTGATCAAAAAGGTCTTGGTTTATGGGCTTGTTCTCGGCATTATTGGGAACATAGCAATGGCCGCGTTGGCTGGCAATGAAGCTCCGTTACCCCCATCGCTTGCCGGCTTCATTGGTGTGCTGGGCTATTCGTTCGGCGTTCCGGCTCTTGCGTTGGCGATCATCGCATTGGCGGCAACCGCATGGCAAAATCGAGCCGCTCGCACCGTTCTATCGATCGTTGCGCCAGTTGGACGAATGGCGCTCACGAACTATCTTCTGCAAACCGTGATCTGCGTTACGATATTTTATGGTTACGGCTTGGAATATTACGGCCGTGTCGGAGCGACGACCGCGACCCTGATCGCATTGCTGATATTCGCTGTTCAGATCATCTTCAGCACCGTTTGGCTGCGTTCGCTCGCATACGGCCCGATGGAATGGCTCTGGCGGCAACTAACCTACCGAAAACGCCTCGAATTGAGACGCACTGCAGCGGTTTGAGGCTAAATCCTTTGGAATCTGACCCGAAACATAATAAAATTGGAAAATCGTCGAAGGCGGTATTATTCAAAAGAGATAACGCTATGTCAGTGGTTGCCGAAGCAGAACAACTTGCGATGAGCCTCTCTAAGGCAGACCGCGGAAGACTAGCGTCGAAATTGATCGAGTCGCTCGGTGATCCCTTCCAGGATGACGATGTCGATATCATCGATTTGTCGCTAAGGCGGGCGAGGGAGATGGATGAGGATCCTGAGATGGTGATGTCCGAAGAGGAGTTTTGGCGCTCACTTGAAGAATATCGTCGTCGATGAGGGTGCGATTTAGTTCCGCCGCGAATGGAGACGTTCGCAAAACCCTCGAATACTACAAACGCGAGGCGAGTGCGGAAATTGCGATGGATTTCCATTCCGAATTAATGGGAACTATCGAAAGAATAAAAAAGTGGCCCAAGTCATTTCCTTTGATACATGACGAGCTTCGGCGGGCTCTTCTTAACAGATTTCCATTCCAAATCGTTTACAAGATCGAGTCGAGTGAGTCGGTTGCGATCTATGCTGTTCGACATCATAAACAGCACCCGGATTTCGGTTTAGATCGCTAGCAGATATGCAGATAAATGATTTCGTAGTCAGGTTCGCTAACGTAAACGGCACAGGCTCCGCGTCTGCGAACGCGCTGTTCACAAAGGCCATTTTCCGTATGGGCGTTCCGGTGACGCCGAAGAACATCTTTCCTTCGAACATTCAGGGCCTTCCGACCTGGTACGAAGTGCGCGTGTCCGAAAAGGGTTATCTGGGCCGTCGCGAAGGCGTCGATCTGATGGTCGCCGTCAACCCGCAGTCGATGAAGAAGGACTACGCGGACGTCGCTCCCGGCGGATACTTTCTTTTTGACAGTACAAAGCCGCTCGCGCCCGATTACGCCCGCGACGACATCACGCACATCGGTATTCCCCTGATGGAGATGTGCAATGCCGAATTTACGGACGCGCGACAGCGACAGCTTTTTAAGAACATTGTTTACGTCGGTGCTTTGGTCGCACTGTTCAAGATCGATTTTGCGGTCATCGAGGAACTTATTGGCCAACAGTTCAAGGGAAAGGAGAAGCTTATCGAGCCCAATATCAAGGCCCTCAAGATGGGTGAAAATTGGGTACTCGACAATCTCGGTGACAGTTTTGACCTGCGGGTCGAGCGACGCGACTTGCTGGGTGAAAAAATACTCTACAGCGGCAATTCAGCGTGTGCTCTGGGTGCGATCTATGCCGGTGCGACCGTCGCGGCATGGTATCCGATCACGCCGTCGACATCGGTCGTCGACGCATTCGCCAAATACTGCCCTGTACCGCGTCGATGCCGAGTCGGGCAAAAACAATTACGCCATCGTCCAGGCCGAGGACGAACTCGCCGCGATCGGCATGGTCATGGGCGCTATGTGGAACGGGGCACGAGCATTTACCGCCACGAGCGGCCCGGGCGTAAGCCTGATGAACGAATTTTTAGGATTAGGTTACTTTGCCGAAGTGCCGTCCGTGCTGATCGACGTGCAGCGAACGGGGCCTTCGACGGGGATGCCGACACGGACGCAACAGTCCGACATCCTACTCGCCGCGTACGCTTCGCACGGCGATACTAAGCATCCCCTGTTGTTCCCATCATCGCCGAAAGAGTGTTTCGAGATGACCGCCCAGGCGTTTGACCTTACTGAGAGGCTCCAAACGCCAGTCATCATCATGACCGATCTCGATCTCGGGATGAACGACCACATCACCGAGCCGCTCGAATGGGACGACACCCGTCAATATGACCGCGGCAAGGTACTGACGGCCGAGCAATTAGACGCGATCTACGCAAAGGCTGCCGGCGGGAAACGAAATGGCAATTTGCCGGGAACGCAGCCGCCCCCGGCTGCGATAAACGAAACTGGCGAAGGCGCCGGCGTTCCCGGCTTCAACGGCAAATACGGCCGCTATGTGGATCTCGACAGCGATGGCATTCCGTACCGTACGATCCCTGGTACGCACCTCAACCGCGGGGCTTACACGACGCGCGGCTCGTCTCGCGATGAATACGCCATCTATACCGAAGACAGCGACGCCTATCGCCGAAATGTGGATCGCCTTACGCGAAAATGGGATACGGCGAAGGACCTTGTTCCGGGCCCTGAGTTTTATTCACCTCCGAGACGCGGAGGCGCGGATGCATCAAGGGCGGAAACACGACCGGTAGGGAGTGCGAGACGGTGTGCTGTTCTTCGGAACCTCCACGTATTCCGCTCTGGAAGCTCTAGATATTCTCGCCGCAGACGGTATCCACCTCGACGCCATGCGCCCGCGTGCATTTCCGTTTGGTAGGGCGTTCCGCGAATTCGTCGAGTCACACGACCGCGTATTCGTCATCGAACAAAACCGCGACGCTCAGTTTCGCAGCCTAATGATGATCGAGCTGGGCACCGAAGCGTCAAAACTCGTCTCCGTCCTCAACTACGACGGAATGCCGATCACGGCGGATAATATTTACAGACAGATTCATTTGACATGAGATCGAAGAAAATGCTGGAGTGACATACAATCACAACGCTCCACATTCCGACACCCGGCGTTACCAAAGAACGACCTTGGCTTCACAGTGGATTATTACGAAGGTGCCTCGGAGCTATCCAAGACCGGTTAGGGCGATCTGTGTGCGTGGCTGCGGGCACGATGCGTTGGCGGAACTTCAACGCGGCGATCGTCGAGGCGTGTTGGGAGATGAATATCGATTCTTAGCCGCACAAAGTGGCGAAGCTCTCGGGCATCGCACGGGCGAAGACGAAGAGGATGTTCGTCAAAATCTCCGGCGTACTTCTTGTCAAACTCGCACGGGTTCAGAGTCTCCGCATCCCGGCAGGACACTTTTATTTTTAAACGGTCGAGCTGGCATTCAAGAAGCCGTCGGTGGCGACCGGAGCGAACCTCGCAAACCGCGACCTCATCTACCTCGGCGTCTCGGGCGACGGTGACACTTTATTCGGCGACTTCGATCGGGACCGTTTCTGGTTCAAAGCATCAGTTCCTTGTTTTGGGACATCGTCTTACCGTGCATGTTGTCCGCCGCAACTCCTTGAAAATGGACGAATGGAACAAACCGTATCTCGTTATGAACAACGGCTTTTGCTACACGGGCTGACCAAAGGCTGCCAGATTCGATCGGGCGATCGTCGAGGTGTTGGGAGATGAATATCGCCGACGTCGGCTCAAAGAACAAATCGGGCAATGTTAACCTGTTCGAGGCGATCGATCTCGCGAGCCTCGCGATCGAATTGGGGGCGACGTTTGTCGCTCAGAGTTTCTCTGGGGACAAACAGCAACTTGTCCCGCTTATCGATCTCGCCGCTATGCATCACTTTTTGACGGGTTTCGCACTAACCAAACGTCATCAGCCCGTGCGTCACGTTCAACAACAATCCCGGCTCGACCAAATCCTACGACTACGTCCGCGAACATATCGAAACGACCGCGACGATGGATTTTGTACCGATGATGCGCGAGATCACGACTACGTACGAAGCCGGGTCGGTCAGCGACCTGACGATGCACGACGGCAGTCATATTCATCTTCGCAAATTGGCCAAAGATTGGGACCCGCTTGACCGAATTTCCGCCGTCGACGCCGTTCAGCACGCTAAACGACGGGGTGAGATACTCACCGGTCTCATTTACGTCGATCCTGATACGTCTGACCTGCACGAGACGATCAAAACAAGCGATCGGCCGCTGAATACTCTTACCAAGGATGAGCTTTGCCCTGGCTCCGACGCTCTCGCGGCGCTCAACGCTTCGCTTCGTTAAATTACTCAGTCTGCCAAACATAAGTCCGAACGCCCCTCTTTCGACACAACCGCCAGAAGTGCGTTACAATTCGTGTGTTCTAATTCGTTGAGCCGAAAGGGGAAGTGCGTCAATATTGCCCAACGTGCACTTTGTAAATCCGCGGTCTGGAGTGCAGCCCCCGACGTCTCCGAAAGCGTTTCAAATACATAAATTCGAGGTTTTGATGATGGCAATCATGCAGATCAGGCGGGCGTTTGCCCTCTACGTCGTCGTATTTGTCCTTGCGGTCCCATGTCTATTCGCTCAGACGGTAACAATGGTCCGTCCACAGCGTGACTAACATCGCGATCGACGAGGAATATACCAAGAAAATAAAGGAGTACACGACTGAGAAGTTTTTCAATTCGCCGCTGACGGATTATCTGCCGGCATCGAAGAATATTCCGACTCCAAAGGCGGTCCTCGGTGACATCGCCGGAGCCCCAGGAAAACTGCCGTACGCCGAAGACGTCTACAAGTACATGCGAATGCTTGAAAAAGCGAGCCCGCGCGTCAAGGTCTATTCGATCGGTACGACCGAAGAAGGCCGCGAAATGATCGCCGTAGCCGTCTCGTCCGAGGCAAATATTGCCGGGCTCGCGGCTAATCGCGACCGCCTTTCAAAACTAGGGGACCCGCGTACCATCGGCATGAACGACGACGAGGCCGAAAAACTGGTCGCTTCGTCAGTCCCGGTCTACTACATCACGGGTACGATCCACTCGACCGAGACCGGTTCACCGACGGCGTTGATGGAACTTGCTTACCGGCTTGTCGTTGATGAGAGCGAGTATTACAAGAATATTCGCAACAACCTCATCGCTGATCACACCCGTTGTCGAGGTGGACGGCCGCAACCGGATGGTCGATGTCTATGGCACCTCGCAAATCCGGGCAAGAACTGGCCGAATCTGCTCTACTGGGGCCATTATGTCGCTCACGATAATAATCGCGACGCGATGTCGCTGTCGCTCAAACTGACACAAAACGTCCTGAACACCTATCGCGACTGGCACGCTCAGGTTCTGCACGACCTTCACGAATCCGTCCCTTATCTATACGACAACACTGTCGGCGACCAACCGTACAACGCCTGGCTCGACCCGATATTGACCGACGAATGGCAGATCATCGGGTGGAACAACGTGTCGGAAATGACCAAATTCGGCATGCCCGGTGTGTTTACGCACGGGACATTCGACACGTGGTCGCCGAGCTATCTGATGTTCATCGCCGCGTCCCACAACGGCATCAGCCGGCTTTACGAGACGTTTGGCAACGCCGGAGCGACACTGTCGAGAGAACGCTCTCGCCAAATGACTATTCGCGCCGCTGGTACAAGCAAAATCCGCCGCTGCCAAAGGCGATGTGGTCGCAGCGGAACAATAACAACTACCAGGAGTCGGCTCTGCTCATCTCGCTCGGTCATTTTGCGGCCAACGGCAAGTATTTCCTGCGAAATTTCTACCTTAAGAGCAAGAACTCGATCCTCAAGCCCAAACAGGCAGGCCCGGCGGCTTACGTGTTTCCTGCAGACGACCCGCGTCCGGCCGGACAGGCTCAGCTTTTGCGACTTTTGCAGGCCCAGGGCTGCGAGGTGCACCGCACGACCGCTCCGGTAACGGTCACGACCTCCGTCAAGAAGTCCGATAAGACGGACAAAAAAGAAGGCGACAAGCCCAGCCACCCGTGAATTTCCCGCCGGCAGCTATGTCATCCGCATGGACCAGCCTTATAGCCGGATCGCCGACATGATGCTCGATCTGCAGTATTGGGCACCTGACGACCCGCAACGCGATATCTACGACGACACCGCCTGGACCTTTGGCGAGCTGAATAATGTCCGAACGGTCCGCGTTACCGACAATAAGGTCCTCGACGCTCCGATGGAGATCCTCAAAGGCGACGTCCGGGCGAGCGGCGGCGTTACAGGCACCGGCACCGTGTTTGTCGTCAACCACAACGCCGACAACGAGTTGGTCACGCTGCGATATCGTTTGAAACGCACAATTCGAGGCCGCCGAAGAACCGTTCGAGGCAGGCGGCCAGAAATTCAACCGCGGCTCGTTCATTATTCGCGGGGTCTCGCAGCCCGACCTGTCGCAGGCCGTGTCCGAGCTTGGCCTCAAGGCCCAGGCCGTGGATACGGCTCCGAGCGTAAAGACTCACGCCGTAAAGGCTCCGCGGATCGCGATCATGCACACCTGGCTCTCTACGCAGGACGAAGGCTGGTGGCGGCTCGAGTTCGACCGATTGAAGGTGCCGTACGACTACATCAGCACTCAGGACGTGGCCGCGGACTCTAATCTGAACGCAAAGTACGACGTCATCATCTTCGCACCGGTCGGACGCAGCACGCAGCAGATCATCGAAGGTATGCCGATGTACGGAAATCCGCTGCCGTGGAAGACCACCCCGCTGACGCCGAATCTCGGCAAGATGACTTCGACCGATGATATGCGTCCCGGCCTTGGGCTTTCGGGCGTCAAAAACCTCAAAGATTTTGTCGCACGCGGAGGGCTGTTCATTACCGCGAGCGATACGGTCGAGTTTGCGATCGAGACGGGCATGACCAAGGGAGTTACGACGCAGCCGGCACGCAATCTGCGTGTGACTGGCAGTGTTTTGAAGTCAAAGCCGGTCGATACGGCCAGCCCGATCATGTACGGCTATCCGGACGGCGATCTATCTGTCTTTTGTGCCGGCGGGCCGATCCTGAATGTGAGCAATTTTGTCGGCGGAGGGCGACGCGGCGGGCGCGGTGGAAGCCGTCTGACGGGCCGCGGATCTCCTGACGACGTCGATCTTGTCCAGAACCGTCCGCCGGACGAAATACCGGATGAGCCGAAGGTAAATCCATGGGAACTCGGGCCCGTAAAGCCCGAAGACCTCCGGAACGGTATAAATGTGATCCCGCCGCAGTACCGTCCGCGTGTCGTGCTTCGCTGGGGTGACGCAAGCGGCCTGCTCGTCTCGGGTCTGCTCGAGGGCGGGGGCGAGATCGCCCAAAAACCCGCCATCGTTGACGTTCCGGTCGAACAGGGCCATGTCGTCCTGTTCTCCAATCTGCCGTTCTGGAGGGCCGAAACGCAGGGGAGTTACTTTATGGTTTTCAATGCCATTCTGAATTTCGACAACCTCAACGCCGGGCGTAAACTGGCTGAAAGGTAGACTGAAATGAACTTCGGCTTCATCATCGATAACCGAAAATGTATCGGCTGCCATGCCTGCACCGTCGCATGCAAATCCGAGCACGAAGTGCCCGTCGGTGTAAACCGCACTTGGGTCAAATACATCGAGAAGGGCGAATTTCCGGACACACGGCGGCTGTTCAGTGTGATGCGGTGCAACCACTGCGCCGACGCGCCGTGTGTCGAGATATGTCCGGTGACGGCACTGTTCACGCGAAAGGACGGCATCGTCGATTTTGACGACCGCCGCTGTATCGGCTGCAAAGCGTGTACACAGGCCTGCCCTTACGACGCGATCTACATGCATCCCGATGATCACACGTCGGCAAAATGCAACTACTGCACTCACCGCGTCGACATCGGCCTCGAACCGGCCTGCGTAAACGTCTGTCCCGAGCACGCGATCATCTCGGGCGATATGGACAATCCCGCGAGCGAGATCTCGCAGCTTCTGGCACGCGAGGTCGTTTCGGTCCGCAAACCCGAAAAGGGAACTAACCCCAAACTCTTTTACATCGACGGCGATAAAGCCTCGCTCGATCCGACCGCCGCACATCCGGACAGTGATTACATGTGGAGCAGTCAATCGAGCGGCGTGGGTCACTTTGCACGCTTTGCGGACGCCAAACGGAACGCGGACACTCCTGTCCGCATGAGGGCGAAGCCCGAACAGTACGTTCAGATCGAAGGACGTAGTCGAAATGTCGCCGCAGGAAGCGGCGATGCGGACAAGAGTGTCCGCGTTCCTCGCAGGGTCTATGACGCGCCTGGCAAAGGTGTGCTTTGGGGCTGGGAGGTCTCGGCATACATTCTCACCAAGGCTATCGCTGCGGGAGCGTTCCTTCTGCCGGTTGTCGGGGGATATTTTGTTGATGTTGTTCCACGTACCAAGATGCTCGGGGCGATCGTGTCTATTATTTTTCTTGCACTTACTGGTGTTTTACTGGTAATGGACCTTGGGAAACCGTCGCGATTTATTTACACGCTGCTGCGGCCGCAATGGCGGTCATGGCTCACGCGAGGGGCTTATATCATAACTGGTTACGGCGGACTGCTGACCGCGTGGCTTGTCGCGTCGTATTTCGGATATGCGAACGTTTTGAAGTATCTCGAGCCGGTACTGGTCGTACTCGGCATCTTGACCGCCGTCTACACAGCGTTCCTGTTCGCCCAGGCGAAAGGCCGCGATTTCTGGCAGTCGCCGATGCTCGGGCTGCATATGATCGTCCACGCAGTCATGGCCGGCTGCGCGGTGTTTTTGATAAGCGGCTATTTCCAGGCGAACGCGGCCTCGTTCTCGAAAATGCTCGTTTACGTCGTCTCCGGCAGCATCATCCTGCATCTCATCACGCTGGCGCTCGAGTTGTCGATGACGCATTCGACCGATGACGCCCACGCCGTCGCTCAAGATGATCCTCGACGGTGAATTCGGCAACAAATTCTGGTTCGGAATGGTACTCGTCGGCAATCTTTTGCCCTTGATGGCCCTATTGCTTGGTCCACCAGTCACAGTGGTTCCAGCGGGGATTTTGATTCTGATAGGGCTCTGGTTCGCCGAGGATATTTGGGTGAAGGCACCGCAGCGATACCGTTGAGTTAGGAAATGTCCGAGACGCTTGACGCCATTGTAAGTCAACGAATTTGGCTCGATTATTTCGACCAGAATATCAAGTTTGATGAGGCCTTCACTCCGCAGTCATGCAAGATTCTTCGACGATTCGTCGGTACAAACGGAGAGAACGATTGGTACTTGGTTGAGCTTGGCGTGCCCGTGAAGTACGAAGGAGCCATGTATCACCATTTAATGATTCGATCACGGTGGGTTGGATGCAAAGTCGGGGACAGGCAACCGACGGCTGTCTTTATCGTGCTCGTTCCCGATGTCAACAAACTGACCGATCCATTCAAAATAAAATGTCGCTTTATAAAGCATGGGGTATGGCGTATCAAGATACCGAAGCAGCCAGAAAGGAAACGTCTAAACGACAACATGCTGGCCACATCATGCAAGCGATAAGAACCGTTTTGTTCAACGATTGGGATCCGATTGGCGTCAATGATTCCGCTCCGGATGCAGGAATATGACTGCTACATTGGAGGGTCTACCGATTGCTGAGCGAGTTCCAAAACGACGAACTTGGTGAATACCTTCGGAGACAAAGAGATCGGGACCAAATGCAAATGCCGACTAGCCCCGAACACAGAGCGATGGTGGCAGACTTTGAGAATTAAGAGTTTCAGACGTGCTGTAGCTGCGGTTAAGAAATCAATCAAATGTCTAAACACCTCCATCATTTATTGAACGCCTAGCCGAAACGCTTCCACCTGATACCCAATCTTCATGGAGCGGACGGCGACGAACTGCTGCCGCTTCAGGAGCCGGGAGAGCTGACCGATTATCCGCCGCCGGAGCGGTGGGACGATTGGGTCGAATACGAGGCGACGAGCGGGCAGCGGCGTACGAAGCGCGAGTATCAGATCGTGCCGACGACGTGCTTTAGCAGGCAGGCTGCGGACTGCTTGCGTACGTCGACAAGGCCAGCGAGTTCCTGCAAATTTGAGGGCAATCCTTATCATCCGGGCAGCCGCGGGCGGAACTGTGCGAAAGGGCCGGCGACGATCAATCAGATCAACGACCAGGACCGCATCCTTTATCCGATGCGGCGAAAAGGGAAGCGTGGCGACGGCGAATGGGAGCAGGTCACGTGGGACGAGGCTCTCGACGACATTGCTGCCAGGATCCGCAAGGCCTTGCAGGAGGACAAACGCAACGAAGTCGTCTATCACGTCGGCCGCCCGGGGCACGAAGGGTTTATCGATCGTGTGCTACAGGCGTGGGGCGTCGATGGGCACAATTCGCACACGAATATATGCTCGGCAGGAGCACGTTTCGGTTACGCGATCTGGCAGGGATACGACCGGCCTTCGCCGGACCATGCGAATGCACAGTTCATCTTGCTCATCTCTTCGCACCTCGAGTCGGGCCACTACTTTAATCCCCACGCCCAACGGATCATCGAAGGCATGATGAACGGCGCCAAACTCGCGGTGATAGACACGCGCCTCTCGAACACCGCCTCAATGGCCGATTACTGGATGGCGACGTACCCCGGCACCGAGGCAGCCGTACTGCTCGCGATGGCAAACGTCATCATTAAGGAACGGCTTTTCAACGAAAAGTTCCTCCGGGATTGGGTGAACTGGCAGGATTCGTTGGAAGCGCTTCGGAGCGCGGACTCTCCTGTCCGCATGAGTGCGAAGCACGAACAAAACGTCGGCGGAGGAACCGCCGATGCGGACAAGAGTGTCCGCGTTCAATCCTTCGACGAATTCATCTCCGAACTCGAAAACTTTTATTCCGAATACACGCCCGAATTCGCCGAAAAAGAGAGCGGCGTCAAGGCCGAGACGATCGTCGAGATCGCACGCCAGATCGGCCGCGCCGGCACTCGTTTCTCTTGTCACAACTGGCGTTCGGCGGGAGCAGGGAATTTGGGCGGGTGGGCAGTCGCCAGGTGCCTGCAATTCCTAAGCGTCCTAACCGGCAGTGTCGGTACCGAGGGCGGGACGTCGCCGTCCGCCTGGAACAAGTTCAAACCCGCCGGATTTTCAACGCCGCCGGCGCAGAAGTTCTGGAACGAACTGCATTTTCCGCTCGAGTATCCGCTCGCACATTACGAAATGAGCTTTCTGCTGCCGCATTTTCTCAAAGAGGGCAGAGGGAAGCTGCAGGTATATTTTACTCGCGTATTTAATCCAGTTTGGACCTATCCCGACGGTTTCACGTGGATCGAATCGCTGTCGGACGAGTCGCGTGTCGGCCTGCATTGCGCCCTGACGCCGACCTGGAACGAGACGGCGTATTTCGCCGATTATGTCCTGCCGATGGGCCACGCCAGCGAGCGACACGACCTGACAAGCTACGAGACCCACTCGGGAATGTGGGTCTCGTTCCGCCAGCCGGTACTGCGTGAAGCGGCAAGGCGCCAGGGCCGCGAGACGACATTTACATACGAAACAAATCCAGGCGAGGTGTGGGAAGAGGACGAATTCTGGTTCGAGCTGTCGTGGCGTATCGATCCGGACGGCAGCTTAGGTATTCGCAAGCATTTCGAATCGCCGTACCGGCCGGGCGAAAAGATCACGATCGACGAGTACTACCAGTACATTTTCGAACACACAAAGGGCCTGCCCGAGAAAGCCGCCGAAGAAGGGATGACGCCGCTCGAATACATGCGAAAGTACGGTGCATTCGAAGTCGAAGGGGCCGTGTACGAAAAACACATGGACCTCGCACCGGAATCGCAGCTGTCGGACGCCGAAACCGACGCTAATCGCGGCGAGGTCCGTAAGGGCGGCAAGGTCGTTGCAGCCGTGGTGGACGGCAAGGCCCGTGTCGGGTTCAACACGCCATCAAAGAAGCAGGAACTCTTCTCGAAAACGACTGTCGATTGGGGCTGGCCTGAGTATGCACTCCCAACGTACGTCAAGAGTCACATTCATCTCGATGCCCTGGCCGAGACTGAGATGGTGCTCGTTCCGACTTTCCGTCTCCCGACGCTTATTCACACCCGCAGCGGCCAGGCAAAATGGCTCGCTGAGATATCTAACCGAAATCCGCTCTGGATGCACACTTCGGACGGCGAGAGGCTTGGCATCGGGACCGGCGATCTCGTCCGCATATCGACCGAGATCGGCTATTTCGTTAACCGTGCGTGGGTTACCGAAGGGATGCGTCCGCAGGTCGTTGCGTGCTCGCACCACATTGGCCGCTGGCGTCGGACACAGGACGCGAAATCAAACCGCTGGTCGACCAACCAGGTCACGGTCACCGAGGAAACGCCCGGCAAATGGAAAATGCATGTCGACGAAGGAATCGGCCCGTACAAGAGCGATGACCCCGACACCTCACGCATCTTTTGGACCGACGGCGGCGTCCATCAAAACATCACATTCCCAGTCCATCCCGACCCGATCTCGGGCATGCACTGCTGGCACCAGAAAGTCACGGTCGAGCCTGCTCACCCGGGAGATGAACACGGCGACGTGTTTGTCGATACCGACAAATCGTTCGAGATCTATAAACAATGGCTCGCGATGGCCCGTCCCGCTCCGGGCCCCGATGGACTGAGACGGCCTCTATGGCTTGCGAGGCCGCTGAGGCCGAGTGATGAAATGTTTTATGTACCGACAACTAAGGACTCGGAGTGAAACTGAAGTTTCTCGATGAGACGTTGAGCCCTTACTGACGTGCGGGCTACTGACACATACGGGCAATCGACACCTGAGTTGATGACAGGAGGTTGGAGGCGGCGATCGGAATCGAACCGATGAATAAAGGTTTTGCAGACCTCTGCCTTACCACTTGGCTACGCCGCCGTTGCTGAAACAGCAAGGGCAAAAGTAAAAAGGTAAAAGTAAAAAGTAAATTTTTGCTTTAGCCTTTTAACTTTTGCCCTCAAGAAACTGGAGCGGGAGACGAGACTTGAACTCGCGACTTCGACCTTGGCAAGGTCGCGCTCTACCACTGAGCTACTCCCGCGTGGCAAATCATCATTTTAGCGTTTGACCGCTAATTGTCAAGTAATACATCGATGCGGCTCAGTTTGAGACCGTTATGTCCTTGATAAAGGTCCATTCGCCGCTTGGGCTCATCTTTACGTTGCCGATCCTTTTTGTTGTTACGACCATGCTCGCCGGGTACCACAGCGGCAGCAGCGGAAGGTCGGCGCTGACCGACGCCCACGTTTTGGCATAAAGCGATTTTGCCTTTTCGCGGTCGGTCGAGTTGATCGCATCTTCCACGTTCTTATCGACATCAGCATTTACATACCGACTGCGGTTGCAGCACGACACAGCTCCGCCGGGGATCTTTGTCGAGCTGAATAGATCGCGTAAGAATATCGGGTCCTGGTTGCCGCCGACCCAAATGCCGGTGTACATCTGGAACTGCCCTTGGGCAAGCTGCTGTCGGATAGTGTTTATTTCGAGGGTCTCGATCTGAACATTGAGCCCGACATCGCTCAAAGCGCTCTGTATGACCTGCGAATACTGGTTGACCGCGAGGTTGCCCGAACCATATTTGAAGTTTATCGCTTCGTTCTTGTACCCGGCTTCCTGGAGCAATTGCTTTGCTTTCGCCGGATCGTACTTATAGACCATGCCGTCCGAATAAGCCCAGGACTGCGGCGGCAGGATCGAATTTGCGACCTTTGCCTGATCAAACAGCAATTCCGTCGCGATCTTCTGTCGGTCGATCGCGTAACCTATCGCCTGCCGGATCTTTGGGTTATTCAGCGGCGGTGCAGTAGTGTTGAAAACCAGATATTGAATGTTAGAGCCGTCCGACTGTATGACTTTCAGACTCGGACTGCTGCCAAGCGATTTAAGTGTATCGGGCGGCAAATTGGTCGGATTCGGCGCGATATCGACGCCGCCCGTCTGCAGCTCGGCCTGCAGCGAGTTGGCGTCGGTGACCGTCTTGACTCGCAGTTTCTGTATCTTCGTCGGGCCGTCCCAATAGTCGGGGTTCGCCTCGAGTTCGACTATGTTCTGCGAGGCGTCAAAGCTGACAAATTTGAACGGGCCGGAACCGACCGGATGATCTTTCTGCTGTGCCGCTGTGCCTTCCGGGATGATCGGGATCGCGACCATGTTCGACAGTAGCTGGTTTCGCAGGGCGGGCCGGGTCACCTTGAAGACGATCGTCTTGGCGTCGGGCGTCTCTATCGAAGTGATGTGCGGGACCTTTTTAGTTTTGACCTCTTCCGGAGGTTTTGGCGTAGCGTTCGCATTCGCGGCAGGGCTCGCGGCCGGCGAAGGAGTCGCCGATGTCGGAGCTTCGGGCTTTCCAATGGGCACGGTGTCGTAAAAAGCCCCTGACTTGAACCCGTTGCTCTTGAACATCTCGTCAAACGTATATTTGACGTCTACTGACGTGAACTCTTTGCCGTTATGGAATTTGACGCCGTCCTGCAGTCTGAACGTGATCGTCATCCCGTCCGGCGAAGTCGTGATCTCCTTGGCGAGTTCGCCGACGTAGTCGAAATTCGCGTCCTTTTTGACCAGGGCATTGAACATCAGATTGCGAACACGTTCGGCCGATGCATCCGGTGCCGCTGCCGAGGTCAACGTGTCGAACGAAGAAAATTTCTCCGGCGTCGCCACCGTTACGTATTCCGCGTTTTGTTTTCTGCACGAAAAACCCAGTGCAATAAAAGACAGAGCAAAGAAAAATGCTAGTTTCTGCAAATCGTAACTCCTTAGTTCGCCGCGAGACTGTCGTTAAAAAGCGCCGTATTCGACGAAAGTTCGGCTAGTTTTTCCGGATCGAATGGGACACATGGCGGTATTCCCATCTTTGTGTCAGCGATCCGCGAGATCCGCTCATCCAGATCAGTCTCAGATATCCGCCCGCTCTCAACCGCCCCCACGACCGCAGCGAAGCCGGCCCGAACAGCTGCCGGATCTGCACATATCGCGACCATGTCCACCCCGGCCACGATCGCTCTTACAGCGGCCTCTCCCACGCCGAAGTTCTTTATGATCGCTCCCATCTCAAGGTCGTCGGTAATGACGAGCCTGTCATACCCCAGCTCACCGCGCAACAAGTTTGTGATGATGTTTTTACTCAATGAGGACGGTAAAAGTTTGCCACTTTGGTCTCGTTCCTGCAAGTCGATGCCGGGGAAGCCCGCGTGAGCGACCATGACCGCGTGCACATCGCCTCTGGCGATCAGCTCACGATAGGGATGGAGATCGGTCGCCCGAAACTCGTCCTGGCCGACGTTGATCGCGGGCAATTCCTCGTGAGAATCGACTGTCGCCGCTCCGAGTCCGGGAAAATGTTTGAGGCATCCGAGCGGGCCGGATCGCTGCAGCGACTTCAGGAAAGCACCCGCGAAGTCGACAACCTCTTCCTTCGAGCGTCCGAATGGTCGCGAAAACAGGCCGTTCGAGTATTTGCTGCGTTCTTCGTCTACGACATCCACCACTGGGGCGAAGTCCATGTTGAACCCGAGCAAGGAAATCGTCTCACCGATCAACGTTCCCATTTCTGCCGCCTCTTCGACATTTCGAATGCGATCTGCCGCCGCCAGCGGAGTAACGATCCGACGAAGCCGGTCAACTGTCCCGCCTTCCTGATCGAGGCTTAGGAACGGCTCGGCAGCCGATCTGTCGCGGATCGCGTCAAGCAAAGCGCGTGTTTGGGTAGCCTCACGAATGTTCCGTGAGAACAGGCATACCCCCCCGGGCTGTATCTCGTCGAGCAGCCGCGCGGTCGCATCGTCGAGTTCGGTGCCCGCGATCCCGATAAAAAATAATTGCCCGATCTTCGCCTCGATCGGCAGATCCTTGAGGTCCTGGCTCATTGAGAATCACTAAATTGTGCTAATTTTGGAGTCTATCAGTTGAGAGACCGATCATAAAACACGCCCCATGTCTGACAACACCGAAGATTTCTATTGCGAAAACGTCCTCAGCGGAAAGATCGACGTTAAGCGCATCGCAGAAACCGATGACGTGCTCGCATATCATCACACCCGGCCATTTTGGGAAACGCACATCGTCGTCATCCCTAAGCGTCACATTTCGTCCTTGATCACGATGGGTTCGGACGAGGACGCTCTGCTGAGCTCGCTTTTCTCGGTGATTCGGCAAGTCGCCGAAAAGGTGGTCGAAGAACGCGGAGCGGCCCGCGTTTTGACGAATCTCGGAGTGTACCAAGAATCAAAACACCTTCATTTTCATGTTTACTCAGGCGAACGGATCAGAGATGACAACCCTATTTGAAATGACTCTTTGCAGCTAAGGTCTTGTTCGACGTTGAGTTAGTGACCGAATAGGTAAACCCCTTCTGAATCGAGTACGCACCAACCTCACCTTTTTTCGAGATCGCGACGAAACCGACCTGAAGGTCCTTCGCGGCTGCGGCATCCCGATCAACGATACGCATGACAGCTTCGATACACGCCTGCTCGGGCGATTTTCCGGCCCGCATCATCTCGACCACTAAATGGGTACCGCAGATCCTGATCACCTCTTCGCCAACTCCCGAACTAGTGGCGGCACCAACCTTGTTATCAACGTATAAACCGGCACCGATGACCGGCGAATCGCCGACACGGCCGTGCATCTTGAAAGCCATCCCACTCGTGGTGACTGCGCCTGACAAGTCGCCGCTTGCGTCCAGGGCGATCGTTCCCATCGTATCGTGGTTCGGCGAGCCGTCAGGGAAGAACGGCGGAGCAGACGGCCCCGACGATTTCCGATTTTCGATATTAATAACAGGCTTGTAATCCGACTTCTTGAGCCACTCCTTCCAAGCCTTTTCCGCGTCCGGTGATAAAGTGCCGGGCATACGCTCGAAACCTTTTTCAAGTGCGTACTGCAAAGCTCCATCACCGGCCAGTATCACGTGCTTGGTCGACTCCATGACCATGCGGGCGACCGAAATTGGATTCTTTATGTGCTGCAGATACATAACGCTGCCGCAGTTTGCATGGTGGTCCATTATCGAGGCGTCGAGCGTGACGAACCCGTCGCGGTCCGGATAAGCCGCCAATCCGACGCAGCAGCTCACTTCGTCTTCCGCCGACCGAGCGGCCAGCTCGACGGCATCGATCGCCGAGCCTTTCTTTTCCAAAACCTTCCACGCTGCCGCATTCGCCCTGATGCCGCTGTCCCATGTCGAAACCACCAGAGGTTTTGCGTAAACTTCCGCAGCTCTTGCGCGACCAAAGCCCCTCGCTGAAGCGATCAGTGGTATCCCGGCCGCCATACTCCTAATGAAGTTTCGTCGATCTGTCATGGCTTTTTTACACGTTCGCACTAGATGATGCGGGCCTTTATCTCCTTGAGCAGAGCTTTGGCATCGGCCGGGTCGAGAGCGTCGACATCTGTCTCCCGCATTTCGTCAATGACGCCTTCGTTCGAAACAGCGAACAACGAGAATTGCGAGACTGCGTGGCCTCCGGCCGCTTTGGCAAGGCCAGTACGCACCTCGTCGGAAAAAACCGCCAACTCGTATTTTTCGAGCTTGGCAAGAACGTCGCGGGCCCGTTCGATCACCGTCTGCGGCAGCCCCGCCAACCTGGCGACGGCGATCCCGTACGATTTCGAGGCCTTGCCCGGCTGCAGTTTGTGAAAGAACACAACTTCGCCCTCCTTCTCAGAAGCGGTTATCTGATAATTCTTCGCTCCCGGCAGTTTCTCAGCTAGTTCCGTTAGCTCATGATAATGGGTGGCAAACAGGGTTTTTGCCGAATGTGCCGGCGAATCGTGCAGGTATTCGGCGACGGCCCAGGCGATCGAAAGGCCGTCAAATGTCGATGTCCCGCGTCCGATCTCGTCGAGCAGAACTAAGCTTCGCGGCGTGGCATTGTGAAGTATCGCCGCCGTTTCTGTCATTTCGACCATAAACGTCGACCGTCCGGACGCAAGATCGTCGGACGCACCGACACGGGTCCAAACTCGATCGATGATCGGTAATCTGGCCGAGTCCGCGGGTACGAACGAGCCGATCTGGGCAAGGATCTGGATCAGTGCAATTTGTCTCAGGACCGTCGATTTTCCCCCCATGTTGGCCCCCGTGACGATGAGCAGCCGGTCGGTCGAGTTGTTCATCAGCGTATCGTTCGGAATGAACGACTCGGTCATAAACGCCTCTACGATGGGGTGACGGCCGTTTTTGATCTCGATCTCGTCGCCGTCGTGCAGGACCGGAACGACATAATTGCGACGGGCGGCCGTCTCTGCCAACGAACAAAGCGCGTCGAGAGTCGCAAATGCACGGGCGGTTGCCTGCAATTTACGGGTCTCGGCGGTGACCTTGTCCCGAATTCGCATAAACAGCTCGTTTTCAAGCTTTAGGATCCGCTCGTCCGCACCGAGTACCTTTTGTTCCCATTCCTTTAGTTTTGGCGTGGAATATCGTTCAGCGTTGGCAACTGTCTGCCGCCTTTCATAATCATCGGGGACGAGGGAAATATTGCCCTTTGACACCTCAATGTAATAGCCGAAAACGCTGTTGTAGCGGATCTTGAGGTTGCCTATGCCCGTGCGGGTGCGTTCCTCTTCTTCGAGGGCGGCAATGAATTGTTTCGCGGACGCGGACGTAGAACGCAGTTCGTCGAGTTCCTGATCGTAGCCGGGCCGAACGACGCCGCCGTCTCCCGGTTTAGCCGGTGGTTCATCGCTGATCGCTCGTTCGATCAGCTCGCGTGTCTCCGGAAGCTCATGAATGTTTTCGGCAAGGACTTGCAGCAGAAGGGAATTCGCATCCGAAAGCACCTGGTTGATGCCCGGCGCCTGGCCCACGGACCTAGCAAGAGCTATTAGGTCGCGAGGAGTCGCCGTGCCCAGGTTCAGACGCCCTATGAGACGCTCAAGGTCGCTGATCCCCTTTAACAGGTAACGCAGTTTTTCTCTAAGGATGGTGTCGGTCAGTTCGCTTACCGCGGACAGTCGTGTTTGGATCTCGCCCCGCTTTATAGAAGGCCGCAAGAGCCATTGACGCAACAGCCGCGAGCCCATACCGGTGACGGATTGGTCGATCACATCGAACAGCGTCCGTTTCTCCTTCTCTGAGCCCGGGTCAACAATGTCCAGATTTCTGAGAGTAACGCGATCGAGCGTCATGAAGTCTGAACTCTCGTGGTACTCGACACCAGCGATGTGGCCGGCAGAAGCCTTCTGAGTCTCGTGGGAATACAGCAGTGCCGCTCCGCAAGCTTTGATAGCTGCTGATTTACCGCTAAGTCCGAACGCGGTGAGTTCGTTGACGCCAAATTGCCGACGCAGAACGGCATCGCTCGTGTCGAGATCAAAATACGATGATTCAAGCGGCGTAAGCGTCGCGTCTGACGTCCGCGCGATGGCGGAGGGTTCATTCGGAAACAGCGAGGTGCCTTGTTCGCCAGAGAATGCTTTGGAAACAGATAGCTCCAGCGAACGGGGACAAAGGATCTCGCGCGGTCCATAGGTCGCCAATTCGTCAAGGATCTTTTCCAACGAACCGCGGCCATCGACCTGCGTTGCAAAAAAACGCCCGGAAGAGAGCTCAAGCAGCGAGCAGGCGTGGTCTTCGCCGTCTTCGCAGATCGAGGCCAGGTAAACGGAATCTTTCGACTCGATGAGTTGGTCATCGATGGCCGTTCCCGGCGTTATTACGCGAACCACCTCGCGTTTGACGAGTTTTACACCTTTTCCCGGTTCTTCGGTCTGCTCGCAAATAGCGACCCTGTAACCGCGCCTCACCAGCCGGGCAATGTAGCTTGCTGCCGCATGATGCGGGACACCGCACATTGGAACAGGATTTGCGGTTTCCTTGTGCCTGGCGGTCAGCGTAATTTCGAGCTCACGCGACGCCAGCACCGCATCCTCGTTGAACATTTCATAGAAATCCCCAAGTCGAAAAAACAGTATTGTGCCCGGATAGAGCTTTTTTATATCCAGATATTGCCGAAGCATCGGCGTGGCGTTCTGCATGGTGGAAATGAACAGAAGTTTATCCAATCGAAAATAAATCTCAAAATGTTGATTTCCAATTGGCCCATCCTTTGCTAAAATAAATGTTTGCGTGCCCTCTTGCGCGGGGCCGCGCTCGCTCGGACACTGAGACCATCGGTCAACACATCCAGTTTTCAGCCCCGGGGACCTTCCTTTGGGAGTTTTTAGGAAGGCGGCGATGATATATTTCAAAACAACAATTTTAGCGGTCTTTGCCTGCGCGGTTTCGTCGGTAGCTTTGATAGCTCAGACGCCGCAGCCGACTGTCAATCCAAGCCAGACGGTCTCGTCGGTCCTTCCTCAGCCGGACCGGAATGACGAGCGCTATCGGATCGGATTTCAGGACGTTCTCGACATCCAGGTTTTCCGACACCCGGAATTGAATATGAGGACGACGGTCAACCCTAACGGGATGATCTATCTTTACCGTCTGGAAAAGCCCCTCTCGGTCGTTTGCAAAACGGAACGGGAGGTTGCGGACGAGATCGTGGCAGCTTACAAGGCCGGATACCTCAGGGACCCTCAGGTCAACGTTCTCGTCGCTGAGCAGAGATCGCAATCGCTTTCGGTTATCGGTGCAGTCGAGAAACCTGGCAGCTTCTTTGTCAGCCGCCGTGTTCATCTTCTCGAATTGCTTGCTATGGCGGGCGGGCCGAGCAGAGAAACGGGAACCCGGCTTTTGGTAGCCCGAGCTGGGAGCACATCGAACTGCAAGTCCGCGGAAAGTGCGGCCGGACCGGGCGACGACGTTTCCCTGATAAGTTTTAAGATCCGGGACATCCAGGAAGGAAAGAAAACCCTCTGGATGCGGCCTGGTGATGTCGTCTCGGTCCTTCCCGCCGACATAGTTTACGTCTATGGGAACGTCAATCGACAGGGTGAGATCAAGGTCCGCGAACCCATAACCCTGACCCAGGCCCTCGCGTCGGCGGAAGGGCTCAAATCGGCGACAAAAATGGATCGGGTTCGGATCCTCCGACAAAAACCCGACGGTAATGACAGGGAAGAGCTGGTATTTAACCTAAAGGACATCGATAAAGGCGTCGTAAAGGACCCGTACCTGGAACCAAACGACATCGTAGCTGTTTCTCAGGACACGGCGAGGAGCATTTTGCTCGGTATCGGTAACGCGCTCAGATATTCGATCCCCAGCGCGGTGACACGGATCCCGGTGCCGTAGAGTGCCAAATATGAAAGAAACACGCGGGATAATAAAAGCCCCGATCAGCGAGCCGCCGGCAGAACTCGAACGCCCCTTCGAGCTCCAGGCACCAAGTCCGGACCGATATCCGGGATATCGTGACCCTATAGTCGCGGACGGTTTTCAGCTTCTCGACTATTGGCGGGCGATTAGAAAACGTCTTTGGTTGATCATCGGCATCGCCGTGCTGGTTACGACGCTGACAGCGATATACATGGCCCGAAAGCCGAACATCTACCAGGCTCGAGCCGTCGTTCAGGTAGATCTCGAACAGACCAACCCCGATCTGGTCAGTCCGGACCGGGTCCGGCCTGTCATAAATGCAGATCCGTCCTACTTCAATACGCAGCTCCAGCTCCTGACGAGCGAAAAGCTGCTTCGGCAGGCAATAAAAGAACACAATTTCGATTCGAACAAGGAATTCCAGCAGGCAAAGGCCGAAGGCTCTGTTTCACCTTGGCGGGCCATACTCAGATCGATCGGATTGGCAAGTGACGATAGCACGAAGACGCTTTCCGGTGACGGCCAGATCGCTCATTCGAACCTCGCCACTTCAGAAGATATCGCCGAGGCGGTCCGATTGATGCCCTACGTGGAGGTGATCCGCAAAAACATCGGAGTCGAGCCAGTCCGCGAGGCGCGCGCTACCGTAAAGGACACTCGCTTGATCGAGATCACCTACAGAAGCACGAATCCGGAACTTGCGGCTTCGGTCGTGAACGGCATCGCCGAGACGTTCACAAACCAGAACCAGGAAAAACGCACTGGCACCAGCCGCAATACGACGAACTTTTTGAACGACAGGATCATCGCCCTGCAAGCCGAGATCAAGGCAGATGAAGAACACTTGGTAAACCTCACACAGACCGAAGGTATTTTGAAGACCGACGGTGACCAAACGCTTGTCATTCAACGGCTCTCCGGCCTGAATAAGGACCTCCTCACCGCTGAGAACGACCGAAAGAACGCCGAAGCCAATTACATAACGGTCGCCAACAACCCCGAAAGAGTGAAGGCCCTCGCCGAGGAGCAGATGGGCCGTTACATTACCGAACAGCAGAACACGATCAGGCTGCAGCAGTCGGACTTGCAGAAGAAGATCGCCCAACTTCGCCAGGAGAAGTCGCTTCGGCTGCAGGAGTACCAGAATGAGGCTCCGGAGATCAAAGAGATCGACGTTCAGATCAAGAGCTATCAAGATTCGATCGACGGATTGCTGTCGTCATTTCAGGCTGACCTCGAAAAGTACCGCGGCCAGGCGACCGCGACGATCCTTACGAACCTGAAAACAACGTATCTTCGTGCCAAAGACCGGGAGGACAAGATCCGGGCCGATTTTAATAAGCAATATAACGAGGCGCAGGGACAGAACCAGGGAGCGGTGAATATCAAATTGCTGCAGCAGCGCATCGACTCGAACAAAGGATTCCTCGAGAACCTCCGGAAACAGGTCAGCGGAAATGATGTCGCCGCACAAGGAAGCGAAAATAACATCAGCGTCGCCGAGATAGCGATCCCGCCCGATAATGCGGTCTCTCCGCGCCGGCTGACGACCGTGGTTGCCGCGTTGTTCCTTTCCACGTTGTTTGGAATGGGACTCGCGTTGTTCCTCGAGTATCTCGATGACACGATCCGAACTTCAGAAGAGATCGAGAATTATCTCCAATTGCCCGCTCTCGCCGCTATACCGACGATCGAAGCAGGCCCGAAACGCAGGCTTGCTCTTGTCGGTGCGGATGATATGGAGACGGACCGAGTAAATGCCGAATTATTGATCGCGGCAGACCCGCGCTCATCGCTCGCTGAAGCGTACAGGCAATTACGAACGTCTATTTTGCTTTCGACAGCCGGTCGAGCGCCAAAATCTCTGCTGGTGACCTCTAGCCTTCCGTCGGAAGGAAAAACGACGACAGCGACAAATACGGCCATCAGCCTCGCTCAAACAGGCGCCAAAGTGCTCATGCTCGATGCGGATATGAGACGGCCGAGGCTGCATAAGGTGTTTGATGTTAGCAATAGTGAAGGGCTGAGCACGCTCTTGTCGAGTGAATTGAGTGACCGCGAGATCTTGAGCGTGATCAAACAGGATCCGGGCACAAAGCTTCATCTGCTCACCTCGGGACCGATCCCTCCTAATCCGGCCGAGCTGATCGGTTCTGAACAGATGTCCAACCTGCTCAAATTCCTCCAGCGGCAATTCACCCACGTCGTTGTAGACTCTCCTCCGATCGCTTCGTTCACCGACGGCGTGCTTATTGCCTCGATGGTCGATGGAGTGATCCTGGTCGTTCATGCCGGAAAAAGCTCTAGGCAGGTCATTCGCAGGTCGCGGCAATTGCTGCAGGATATCGGCGCCAAGATCTTCGGAGTGGTCTTGAACAACGTGAATCTCCGTGCTCAAGACAATTATTACTACTACCAAAGCTATTATCACCACAGTTCGTACGAAGTCGGTGATGAAAGCTGATCTTTCGCGTGTTTTTCATTGACCATTTATGAGTGAAAATAAGAGAGTCCTGGTTACCGGGGCCGGCGGCTTCATAGGAAGCCATCTCGTTACTTATTTGAAAAGAAAAGGATATTGGGTCCGCGGTGTTGATCTTAAGTATCCGGAATTTGTGGAGACTGATGCTGACGAGTTCGAGATACTCGATCTGCGTCGCTGGGAGGCATGCCTTGAAGCCACACGTGGCGTTGACGAGGTTTATGCGCTCGCGGCCGACATGGGCGGCATGGGATTTATTTCCTCGCATCACGCACAGATCCTGCACAACAACTCGCTGATAAACATCCACACTCTGGACGCAGCACGCGAGAACGGTGTCAAACGCTACCTGTATACCAGTTCAGCGTGTATCTATCCCGAACATCTGCAGGAGAATGTCGACGTCGTTCCTCTTAAAGAGGAAGACGCATATCCGGCTTATCCGCAAGATGCGTATGGATGGGAAAAGCTCGTGTCGGAACGGCTCTGCACGCATTACCGCGAGGATTACGGGATCGAAACAAGGATCGTACGATTTCACAATATTTTCGGCGAAAACGGTACCTGGGAAGGCGGCCGTGAAAAGGCGCCTGCTGCGATGTGCCGAAAGGTCGCGGTCGCAAAACTGACCGGCGACCGCACGATCGAGATCTGGGGTGACGGCGAACAGACACGTTCGTTTTGTTATATAAACGACTGTGTCGAGGGCATACATCGTCTGATGCGATCCGATTTCAACGAACCGCTAAATCTTGGTCAGGACCGAATGGTCTCGATCAATGAGTTGGCGGACATGGTGGCGAAAATTGCCGGCGTTGACATCGACAAAAAGCACATCGACGGCCCACAGGGTGTTCGAGGCCGCAACTCGGACAACACAAAGTTAAGGGAAGTTCTAGGCTGGGAGCCTCAAGTGACTCTTGAACAAGGACTTGGCGTGACGTACAAGTGGATCGAAGAGCAGGTGCGAGAGCAAATGAAGTCTTCGGACCAAGCCGCGACAGTCTAATTCAACCGGGCGCACGCTATCCACTTGGAACTGGCAATTTAGACGCTCACAGCAACGAACGCTGTAATTCATCTCAAAGAACAAATTTTTCAGGAGAGTTTATCAATGTCAGAACGGATCTCCGTTATCGGACTAGGCAAATTAGGCGCGAGCATGGCAGCCGCCTTCGGATCGCGTGGATTTGACGTCATCGGTGTCGATGTCAATCAGCGTTCAGTTGAACTTGTGAACCAGGGCCATGCTCCTGTCCAGGAAACCGACCTCGAAGAAACGATCGCTGCGAATGCGGATCGCATCAAGGCGACGCTCAATCATGAAGAAGCAGTCCTGAACTCGGACATCTCTTTCGTCATCGTGCCGACGCCCAGCGATGAGAAGGGGTCCTTTTCACTTCAATACGCCGAGTGGGCGTTCAAGGAGATCGGCAAGGCCCTGGCAAAGAAGAACGGTTATCATAACGTGGTGCTCACGAGTACGGTTTTGCCCGGCTCGACCCGGCAGGCACTGGTGCCGATCCTCGAGCGTGAATCGGGTAAGAGAGTAGGACGCGATTTTGGTGTGTGCTACAGCCCCGAATTTATCGCATTGGGCAGCATTATTCGCGATTTTCTCAATCCCGACTTTACGTTGATCGGCGAGATCGACGACCGCTCGGGAGCGATGCTCGAATCGATCTACTCACGATTGATGGTCAACGGTTCGAAATCGGCTCGTATGTCGCTTGAAAACGCTGAGTTGACCAAGATCTCGGTCAACACGTTTGTCACGACAAAAATCACCTTTGCGAATATGCTTGCGGAGATCTGCGAGAAATTACCGGGCGGTGACGTCGACGTCGTCACCAACGCCCTTGGTATGGACAGCCGCATCGGCCGCAAGTATCTGACCGGAGCGATCGGCTACGGCGGGCCGTGTTTCCCTCGTGACAATGTCGCACTCTCGTACATTGCAAACGAGCTCGGTGTCAAAGCGGCGCTGGCGGAGACAACTGATTCGATGAACCGTTCAGTCGCTGAAAAGATCACCGGGCGAATCGTCCCGATGATACGCCCGGGTGCGACGGTTGCAGTCCTGGGGCTTTCATATAAGCCATATTCTCATGTTATTGAGGAATCGCAGGGCGTTTACGTCGCGAGGCAGCTCTCGAACAGCGGTCTACGGGTTGTCGCCTTTGACCCGATGTCATCGGAGATGGACCTCGAGGACCTTCGCAGCCGGATCGTGGTACTGGATTCGATCGAGGATTGTCTGGCTCAGGCCGAAGCCGTGTTGATCACGACGCCCGATCCGGTTTTCAAGTCACTCAACGCCGACAGTTTCAAAAACCAATGGTCCGAGGTATTAGTATTCGATTTCTGGAGGATCCTGGCCGAAAAGATCTCGACGCAGCCTCAAATCAAATACGTAGGAATTGGCCTTAGCAGTGATGACGACGCGAACACGGCTCGGCTTAAGGACCTTTGGTGGGGAGAAACGGGCGGCTCTCTCGGAAAAGCAGGCGAATGACATCAGAAAAGATCCGAGTCGAGATCGTCTCTCCGGTCCATAACCGCAGGGAGATTACCCTGCAGTGCCTAAGAAGCCTTTCACGGATCGACACTACGGGTCTCGAGGTCGGCGTCGTCATAGTGGACGACGGGTCGACCGACGGCACCGGCGACGCGATCCGCAAAGAATTTCCCGAAGTAGATGTCGTCGACGGCAGCGGAGATCTCTGGTTTACCGAGGGGTCCAATGTCGGTATCCGCAGGGCATTGACCAAAGATCCAAAGTATGTCCTTGCGATGAACGACGATCAGGTCTTCGACCCGGGATTTTTGACAAACCTTGTCGAGACTGCCGAAAAACATCCCAGATCCATAGTCGGCTCGCTGCTATTGCTGTGGGATACGCCGCATAAGATCTTCCAGGTCGCTCCGATCTGGGACACCTGGATGGGCGGTTGGCGGCACTGGCGACATCAGACCGTTTGGACGATACCCAACAAGCCCTGGGAAGTGGATCTGATCGTCGGCAATTGTGTGCTGATACCCGCAGAGGCGATCCGAGAAAATGGCCTGATGGACTCGACAAGGTTTCCAAATTTCGGAGACGCTGAGTATACCCCCAGGATGAAACGACGGGGATACAGGCTGCTGATCGATCCCCGGTCCAGAGTGTTCTGCCAGCCAAACGCCTTGCCGGCCAGGATAGGGAGCATCGGTCTAAGGAACATGCCGCGGGCCCTATTCTTTGATCTGATGAATATCCACAGTTTTCGGCGAAGATATTACGCAATGATGGGAGGGGCCCCGTCTAAACTAAAAGGCGCGACGGCCTTCGGTGTCTTTCTGGCCAGGCTTGCGCTACGGATCAGTCCCGAATCGTCTTGGGGCGAGAGCCGCAGTGAGCGACCGATCTCAGAGATCTTTGCTAACCGAGTGGTCAACGACTGATAGGCAAGCATCGACTTCGACCCCGATCACCTCGCCTTCTGCACGACGCTGATTCGAACATTTATCTTCGTGGAATCAAAAATCCCTGCGAACGCACAGATCATCTACGCCTGGAACTACAAACAATGGGGCGGGGTACAGATCTACTTCCTTTCACTTATTAAGGAGGTTCGCCGTCACTACCGGGTTATCGCCGTGATTCCGGAAGACTCTGACCAAACAATCATAGACGATCTTAAACGACTCGGTACCGAGATCGACTTCTTGCCGCCGGCTCCGGATACGCAAGTGCGACGACCGATCATTGACCGCATCAGAGTGAGATACCGGACCATGGCGGCAGATAATCGGATGGTCAACCGCATTCTCGAACTTAGTCGGCGAAATAACTCGATCGTCCAACCTGATATCGGGTTTTGGCTGTCGGCGCTCGCCATATTTCGGCTGACGCGAAACACGAACGTTGTCATCACTCATCACACCCCGCTTAAACGCCATTGGTGGCTGCGAGACCTGATCATTAAGGCTAAGGGGCAATTCGTCGCCTCTTTGCCGCGGCTGTGGATGATGGCCAGCAACGCTGAGGGTAAGAAAAGTCTGAGCCCCTATATGGGCGAGCGGAAAAGCTCCGAGGTCCTGGTTACATACGCCGGATTTAACGAAAACGAAATAGAGGACGTCATATCATGTTTTCCCGGAAAGGAGACCATTCGCAAAAAGTACGGCCTTTCAGATGCCCCGATCCTCGTAACAGTCGGGCAGTTCATTGTCCGTAAGGGATGCTGGGTAATGCTTGATGCACTCCGGCAAATGGCGAGCGACAAGGTCGAATTCACGTTTCTTTGGCTTTCTACTTCAACGGTGCCTGACGACGTGCTCGAAAAGGTCGGCAAGTATGACCTTGGCAGCAAATTTAGAATAATTCCCGCCAATGAACTGGATCAGAGGCGCTACGATCTGCTTACGCTGTTACTGGCCGCGGAAATTTTTGTTTTGGCGAGCCTGGAAGAAGGTCTGCCGATCGCGTTGGTCGAGGCAATGGCGCTCGGCAAAGCGTGTATATCGACAAACATAAACGCCATTCCCGAGGCGATCGATGACGGAGTTAACGGTGTGACCATCGAGCCGAACGATCCAGGCTCGCTCGCTAAAGAACTAACCGCCCTGCTCTTGGACGCCGACCGACGCGAAATGCTTGGAGCCAACGCCAGATCAACGGCATACGAGCGTTTCAACGAGAAAACGACCGCCGCGGCGACGCTGGCGCTCTACGAGAGTGTTTGGGAGTCGGGAATTACAATCAGAAGTGACACCGAGTAGGGCCAGGTCGCGATAAATAAATTATCGCAGCCATTTTGCGATCGGCGACGTTCCCCGATCGGCAGGATAGCAAAGCACGTTGGCCCCGATCTCATCAGGAAGAAAATGGTCGATCTCGCTCATTCGCCCAGCTCTTTCGTCGATGGCAAAAAACCGGTAATCGGCTTTTCTTTTGATGTGGTCGATCAGGTCGTTTGGTAGGTAATCCAATTCGACAGACGTGGCACGGGACATTTCGATCTCGAATATTGGCAGGGACTCTTGTTCGAACAGCCTGGAAGCTCCCCGAAGCATCATAAGCTCCGATCCTTCGATATCGATCTTGACCAGGTTGACCTCCCCGACATGGTTATCGCTTAGGTATCGGTCAAGCGTCGACATCTCGCTCATATATGCCTCGAAATTCGTTCGGCCAAATGTCGCGATCGACGCGTGTCCGTCAGGCAGATCAGCGAAGACGTGCAGTTCTACCTCTCTTTCCTCGTCACCAAGGGCCATGTTGTTGACGCGAACGTTGTTTGGAGGTTCGTTCAGTCGCACATTTCGCTTCAGCAGTTCAAATGTCGGCGGAACTGGCTCAAACGAATGAACTCGACCGCTATCGCCGGCCAGTTTCTGAAACAATGTCGTGTACCAGCCCATGTTTGCCCCGATATCCAAACATATATCGCCCGGATGTATCAGATCGCTGAGGATCCTGGTAATGACAGGTTCATAGTATCCGAGGAAGTAGATGTATTTGTACGACGCGTTTCGCGGATCGATCAATAACTTACGTCCGTCCGCCGTTTTGACAGGCTGGTCCGGACCGATCGCTGGCGAATATCTAATTGCAATATCGGAAAGCCGATGTTTGCCGCGCGCTAAGGGTGAATGGAATGTGTAGCTTCTGACGATCTTTCGAAGCAAACCGACATCTTCTTGCATTCGATCAATAAGGACGGATGTTTAAATCAGTGATTTTGACGGCTGTTAACCAGCGATCTAACATAGTAAACTATCAGACATTGCCGCAACCGGCAAAAATCCTCGATCAAGAAAGATCTATCATCAGTTGCAGAGTCTCCGCGGCATCTATAATGAACAAAAAGCCTCGAGGCTTCGCTGATCCAGGTTCAAACTTATGAAGGCCGTTATACTCTGCGGTGGCCAGGGCACCCGGTTGAGGGAACATACCGATAAGGTTCCCAAACCAATGATCGAGATCGGCGGACGCCCGATGCTCTGGCATATTATGAAGACCTATGCGAAGCATGGGATCACTGAATTCGTGCTCTGTCTCGGGTACAAAGGTCATCTGATCAAAGAGTATTTTATAAATTATCAGGTACGGACCAGTGACGTTACCGTCACACTCGGGGACGAACCAAAAGTTACCATTGACCGTCACGTTTCGGAATCTGATTGGAAGATCTCGCTTGTGGAAACCGGCGACGATGCCATGACAGGCGCTCGGGTTTTCAGGATCAGGGACCACATTGCCGAACCTTCGTTTTGCCTGACGTATGGCGACGGACTCGCGAACGTCGATATAGCCGCCTCGCTCGCGTTTCACCAACAACATGGAAAAATGGTGACCGTTACGGGTGTGCGGCCGTCCGCACGATTTGGCGAGCTTGAGCTTGACGGCAACCGGGTAGTTGCGTTTGCCGAGAAACCACAGGTGAACGAAAGCTTTATCAATGGCGGATTTCTTGTGATCAGGCGCGAGTTTATCGATACTTATCTCAATGACAGCGAGGAGCTTACGCTTGAGCGCGAACCGCTAAGGCGGGCGGCTGCTGACGGTGAGATGATGATGTTTCCGCATACAGGATTTTGGCAATGTATGGACACCTATCGCGAGTGGAAACTGCTCGACGACATGTGGGAGAGCGGACGAGCTGAATGGAAAGTATGGTAAAGCCGCCGCGAAAATAGAACCTTATGGATAGGCAGTTTTGGCTCGATCGACCAGTGTTCGTCACCGGCTCGACCGGCCTGTTGGGAAGTTGGCTGACCAGGACCCTTAATGAACTGAAGGCGCGGACCGTCGTGCTGATCCGGGACTGGGTCCCTGAGTCAGAATTATTTCAAAACGGCTCGATCTCTAATGTGACGGTCGTTCGCGGAGACCTGGCCGACCAGTCGTTGCTCGAACGTGTATTGAACGAATACGAGATCGCGACTGTCTTTCATCTCGCCGCCCAGACCATAGTCGGCACTGCAAATCGCAGCCCGGTTTCTACTTTTGAATCGAATATACGAGGCACATGGTCGCTGCTCGAAGCCGCGAGGGGTTCGTCACTGGTGAAGCAGATCGTTGTAGCGTCGTCTGACAAAGCTTACGGGTCGCACCAGGTGCTTCCCTACACCGAGGAGACGCCGCTCGCGGGGCGAAACCCCTATGACGCAAGTAAATCCTGTGCCGACCTCATATCCCAGAGCTACTCGAACACTTTTGGCCTCCCCGTTTGTATTACGCGCTGCGGCAACTTGTTCGGAGGCGGCGACCTCAACTGGAACCGTCTAATACCGGGAACGATCAAATCGGTCATTCGAGATGAGAGTCCGATCATCCGCAGTGACGGTAAATACATCCGCGACTATTTCTATGTCGAAGACGCCGTCGATGCGTACATCAGGCTTGCAGAGCTCATGCATTCGGACGCACAACTCGTCGGAGAGGCTTTTAACTTCAGTAACGAGGTTCAGTTGACCGTACTGGAAATGACACGCAGGATACTGGAGTTAATGGGCAGGGTGGATCTGGAGCCCGTGATCTTGAACCAGGCGAGCAATGAGATCGTCCATCAATCACTTAGTGCACAAAAGGCACGCGACACACTCGGCTGGACATCCACATATTCGATCGACGAGGGGCTTGCTAGAACAATAGACTGGTATCGTCGGTTCCTGACCTCACCCTCTGCATGATGCCTGCGCTCTTATCTTGATGCCTGCGCTCTTATCTAGACGGATCATGGTCACCGGCGGCAGCGGTTTTATCGGTCGCGCGGTCGTCCACTCCTTGATCGATTCTGGTATAAAGCCGCTCGTAACTTATCGCCGCCGAGCACTGGACGTTGATGGATCGGTAGATACCGCATTTCTTGACGTAACGGACTTGGACAGCGTTCGAACGGTCCTGCACAAACATAGGCCACAGATCCTGATACATCTTGTCGGGGCATCGCTGATGGACGATCCAACAGGCGAGCTATGCATGAAGGTCAATTTTGAGGCGACGAGCCGATTGCTTGACGCGGCCGCCGACGCCGGTGTCGAGAGGGCCGTGATCCTGGGATCGTCCACAGAGTACGGAGCGAATATCACGCCTTTTGACGAGAACATGGTTCCCAAACCCGTGTCGACATATGCGCGATCAAAGACAAAAGCAACTGAATATGCGTTGGAACTCTATGACAAGACGGGATTTGGTGTCTCCATACTGCGGCCTTTCACGACCTATGGACCCGGCCAGCCGTCATGGATGTTTGTGTCCCAGTTGATAACGTCGGCTGTATCGAACAGACCATTTTCTATGTCGGATGGGGTCCAGAAAAGGGATCTTGTTTATGTCGACGACGTCGCCGAGGCTGTCCTGCTGACCGTCGAGTCGGAACAGGCTGCCGGCCATATCATAAACATAGCATCCGGCAAAGGCACTGCACTTCTCGACCTGGCCGTGAATGTTTGGGAGACATGCCGGGCTGATCCGGAGAAACTGCTTATCGGCAAGCTCGGAAGCTCCGGCGACGACCCGTTGGACCTGATCGCCGACATAACGCTTGCACGGCGATTGTTGGGCTGGGAGCCGAAGACGTCGCTCAGCAGCGGCTTGCGGTCTATGATCAACGCGATCCGCGATGAAATAGTCGGACGCTAACGATACTCCCCATTAAACATGCAAGGAACGACCTCACGCAAGACAGAGCTGATCACTAATACCGCTTTCAGCCTGCTTTCGTGGTTTCTGCCGATCATCATCGGCTTCGTGGCTACCCCACTGATCGTTCGGAAGCTTGGTAACAAAGACTTCGGGCTATATTCGATAATCCTTGGATTTATCACCTATTCGTTCACGTTCGGCATCGGACGCGTCTTGACGAAATATGTCGCCGAATATCGAGCGGCTGGCGAAAGCCAGAAGATCGGAGACGTTGTTGCTGCGACGTTCTGGTTTTCGTTCGCAGTCGTCGCCATCGGGATCATCGTTGTTGCTCTGTGTGCAAAATTCATCGTTTCGGACATACTATCGCTTCCTCCTGATCAGGCTCAGCTTGGAGAGACCGGGTTGTATCTCGCGTGTGCGGCGATCTTTATCACGATGCTGAGCCAGATCTTTCAATTCGTACTTCAGGGTTTGCACCGATTTGGAAGCTATTTGCTGCTGACAAACATCAGCGGCCTGTTGATAAACTCGGGTAACGTCACGCTCGCATATCTGGGTTACGGCGTCGTCACCCTCCTCACATGGAACCTCGTCGCACTTTGCCTTATGGCGGTCGCGTTCGGTACGCAAGCCCTCCGGCGTCTGCCAGAGTTCAGGCTTCGTCCCGTCTTTAAGAATGGCCAGTGGCCCTCGGTGCTTCGTTACGGATTAAATATCATCGTGTACCAGATATTCGGCAACGTTTTGCTCACTTTCGAACGCGCATGGATCGTTCGAAAGTTCGGTACTGATGTAGCGACGTTTTACATCATACCGATGACGCTGGGGACATATCTTCATGGCATTGTTTCCAGCTTTACTCTCGTTCTGTTTCCGCTTGTGAACGAGTTGATGGGCGATCGGGACCGGTTGATCGTTTTGTATGAAAAGGCTACGAAGATGACCGTCGCGCTCATCCTGTTTTTGTCGACGTCACTGATGATCGGCGGAAAAGCACTGCTAAGCGTCTGGATCAGTCCCAGCCTGTCCGAGATCGCTTACCCGGTCCTGGTGATCCATTCGCTTACGTTCGGCCTCATGGCGGGTATGATCATCATCTGGCAACTTGCCGAAGGTTTCAGATTGTCAGCATTCAATTCTCTGATCAGTTTTATCTGGATGGCGGTGGCGATCCCGTTGATGGTTGTTACCGCAAGCGACTGGAGCATCGCGGGAATTGCGATGTCGCGACTCATGGGGGTTGCCATTACCTTGCCAATGTTGTTTATAATTGAGAAGTACTGCCTCGGCGGTTCGCGATGGCGATTTTGGTTCGCGATACTATCGAAAGCCGGTTTTGCTTCAATAATCACCGCGTTGTTCCTGACGGGATATTTTTACCTGATTACGCCGAGATATTTGGTCGTTTTTGCCGGGTTCGCAACGGGAGGCCTGGTCTATCTGGCCACTCTGATCTCGGTCCGCTACTTTACGGCTGATGAGCGCGAAATGGCCGTTAATTTTATTTTCAGACGCGCATAGTCAACCGATGTTTCGACAAAACGACAAAACAGCCGAAAAGATCGAGCTAGTGCAGCGTCTCGATGTGCTGCGGGAGCATTGCCGCGGCAAAAAAGTGCTGCATCTGGGCTGCGCGAACTATCCCTACACACAGCAGTCGATCGACAGCGACTCATTGCTCCATTTTGAGCTCGAACAGATTGCTGACGATCTGTACGGGTTCGATTTCGATCAGGCCGGCATCGACATATTGACCAGCCACGGCTCCCGGAACATTTACAAGGCGGACCTTGAACATCTCGACGACGTGTCGTTAGACGAGACGTTTGACGTGATCGTCGCGGGCGAGATGATCGAGCACCTCAATAATCCGGGCCTGTTCCTCGATGGCATAAAGAGGTTCATGAACCCAGGTACGGAGCTTATCGTGACGACCATCAATGCATACTGCGGAATGCGTTTTTTTTGGTACTCGCTCACGCGAAACTATGGAAGAAATGAGCCGGTGCACCCGGACCACGTCGCGTATTATTCGTACGCGACGCTCACCCTTTTGGCTCAAAGGCACGGGTTTGATGTAGCCAATTTCATGTTTTACGATCTAGCCGGTGAACATCGGGCGGCCGGCCGCCGTATTCTGAACGCGATCAACGATGTTTGCGTCTGGTTCGCGCCTCAATGGGCTGACGGCGTGATCGCGATCTGTCGGCTTGCCGGGCAGGAGACCGATCAATAACCTCATCGCGCTTTGGTGGCGCGATCTAATTCAGGAAGTTAATGGAAGACAGCAGTCATCTTAGGATCGTGGCCATTAGGCACCGTCGAAATCGCCAGCTCTCCGCGGCGGGTCTTATCTGGTTCGCGGTAGCCGCGATCGCCGGAATATTGTATTGGATGGCCGGCGGCTTTGAAGGAACAAAGGGGGGCACTTACCTCATTCCGTGGATACTTATGACCGGTGCGGTGGTTCTGACGCCTTCGGCGTATCTGCTTTACAAGGGCAAATTCGACCTTTTCCACCCGTTAGTGTTCGCAGTGTGGTCGTATATCTTTCCCGCATTCGTTATCGGCGGCGTGATCATATCCCTCGACATGGCAAATCCATTCATCATGATGCATGTCGAGGACCCAAGGTATAACCTACCGTACAGCCTCGTACTTGTGTGCGTGGGGTTCATCGGAATGATGGTCGGGTACGGGCTGCCGATCGGAGGATATTTGGCACGCAGGATCGACAGCATCCTGCCGGACTGGCAATGGCCGCCCACACGTTTGTGGCTGCCGGGACTGCTGTTGATGTTCATCGGAATAGGCGTCAATGTCATCGGACTGATCCAGGGTGTGTTGGGCTTTCAGAAAGTCTCCGAGGTCGGCATCTATGACTCGATGCTGTATTTTCTGTTGACCGTGCTTACCGTTGGATATGTAATGCTCTGGCTGGGGATCTTTTACACCCGAGAAAAGCGCGCTGTCTATTGGGTGGTACTGGCGGCCCTGATCGCTTTTACTCCGCTGAGAATGGCTCTCCAGGGCAGCCGCAGCGGCTTGATCGTCAGCGTCTTGCCCATAATGATGGCGTATCTATATTCGGGGAGAAAGCTGACATTAAAGTCGTCAGTGGTACTGGGTTCGGCCGCGACACTCGCCCTGATCATCGGTGTGATCTACGGAAACAGTTTTCGCAATATCAAGGGTTCCGAAACTCGTGTGGAAGCCGGTGAATACGCTTCTCTCGTTGGAGCGACCATCGACTATCTTACGTCAGAGGATCCGTCGACTCTTATTTCATCGTCGGCAATGGCTCTCTCCGAAAGGGTCGAGAATTTGAGCTCGCTGGCTGTCGTTGTGTCAAACTACGAGAGGCTTGCTCCGTTTGAAGCGGGTTACGGACTCGAAAATAACATCATCAATGACGCCACAACCTCGTTCGTGCCGAGGTTTTTCTGGCCCGAAAAGCCCAATACCTCCGATGCTCGGGCGTACAGCGACCTATACTTCGATTTTGGGGAAAATTCGTTTGCGATATCACCGTTCGGCGATCTGATCAGGAATTTTGGCCCTTATGGAGTGCCGCTCGGGATGATTCTCGTTGGTCTGTACCTTAGGATCATCTACTCGACACTCATCGACACGCCGACAACTTCGATCTGGAAAAAGGTAGCGTATTTTCCGCTTCTCACAGTCGTCTCTTATGAGTCGTTTTACGCCACGATCTTTCCTTCGTTCATCAGAACGCTAGCGGTCCTGGCAGTGAGCCTGATGCTCGTGACTCTGTTGCTAAAGAGGATCAGGCACACAGAATAGTATCCAGCAGGACCGCGAATCCGAACCAGTCGTAACTTATTCGCATTCAAATTCGAAACCAACCGAGCGTTTGGATCTTCGGCGACTCTCAGAATTAAGCCGTCCTGACGCTAGATGCTATAATTTCTTGATTGGAATTGACGCTGGGTATGATCGTTTTTACAAACGGCTGTTTTGACATCATTCACGCGGGCCATGTCGACCTCCTAAAGCGGGCGAGGGCCCTCGGCGACGAACTCATCGTAGGAATTAATAGTGACGAATCGGTCCGAAAGATCAAAGGCAGCGGCCGCCCTTACGTCGATCAGAAATCGCGAAAGGAGATCCTGGAATCGCTGCGTTGTGTGGATCGTGTCGTCATATATGACGAGCCGACTCCGGCCGAGGTGATCCGCCAGATCCAACCGGATGTGCTTGTAAAAGGCGGCGACTGGAAACCAGAAGAGATAGTCGGAGCCGATGAGGTCCTGAGCCGCGGCGGCCAGGTCCACTCGCTGCCGCTAAAAGACGATTTCTCGTCCAGTTCTATTGTCGAATCGATCCGCCGGAGCGACCGAACGGGCTCCAGCGACCAAGGGGTTACGGGTTCGAATATCGACTCGCTGAAAGAACATATCGAAGTCTTTGGTCGCATTGAGAGCGAATGCGGTGAATCGATCGAGGCCGCAGCCCGGCTGATCTACAATACGTTTTCGAAGGGCGGAAAAGTGCTCATATGCGGCAACGGAGGCAGCGCCGCCGACGCGCAGCATCTCGCTGCCGAGTTCGTGGGCCGATACGAGAGCGAGCGTCGAGCTTTGCCCGCGATAGCCCTGACCACCGACACCTCTGCCTTGACGGCACTTGCCAACGATTATAGCTTTGACCGGGTTTTCGCAAGACAGGTCGAGGCTCTGGCTGCAAAAGGCGACTGCCTGATCGCCATCAGCACGAGCGGCAATTCGCCGAATGTCATCGCGGCGGTCATGGAGGCGAGAAAAGCGGGTTGTTCCGTCATCGGCATGACGGGAATGAACGGTAAGAAACTTGCCGGGCTCTGCGAGGTGTGTGTAATGGTGCCATCCGCGCGGACAGCACGCATACAGGAAGGCCATATAACGATCGCACACATATGGTGTGAGTCGGTCGATAGGGAAATTGCTGCAAACTCTTGAGAATGACGCAGTCGCTTGAAAAATTCGCCGACGTCCGGGTCCTCGTGATCGGAGACCTTATCCTCGACCGATATCTCTGGGGGATAGTGGACCGGATCTCACCGGAGGCTCCAGTTCCGGTCGTAAAACTCGGCCGGACATCCGTCGCCGCCGGCGGCGCGGCTAACGTGGCTGCCAATGTCACCGGCCTCGGCGCACGGGCGATCTTAGTTGGTGCAATCGGCAAGGACCGGGACGGCGAGCTTCTCGATGAGCTTATTGCCGAGAATGACAGGATCGATCGTCGTCTGGTGGGAATAGACGGCCGCGAGACGACGGTCAAGACTCGGATCGTGGCGCATAGTCAACACGTAGTCAGGCTTGATCAGGAAACCACAGACGCGATCACGGACAACGATGCTGAAAGATCGATCGCCGTCATCGCCGACTCGTTGGAAAGTGCGGACGCAGTCATTATCTCGGATTACGCTAAAGGTTTCCTGACAGATCGCCTTCTCGAAAGCGTTTTTGAACTCGCGCGGTCAAAAGGGAAGTTGATCGTCGTTGATCCCAAGTCCAAAGACCTCGCCAAATACAAGGGTGCAACGGTCGTCACGCCGAATCTGCGCGAGGCAGGCGAGGCTGTTCGTTCTCATCTCACGACGCCTGACATGGTCAACGATGCCGGCCGTCGTCTGCGTTCCGAGATCGGGTTCGATTCGGTGCTGATAACCGAAGGTGAGCACGGAATGACGCTGTTCGACGGTGGTGATGCTCCGCTTCACCTCGATGCGCTGGCCCACGAGGTTTTCGATACGACCGGTGCGGGCGACACCGTCATTGCCGCTTTCGCAGTCGCGGCAGCGGCCGGATTGGGCTTTAGGACCGCGGCAACCATCGCGAACGTGGCCGCTGGCATCGTTGTGGGGCACATAGGAACGACCGTCGTTTCACTATCCGACATCGAAGATTTCATCCGGTCCCAGCCCGAACTCGCCCAATACAAATAACTTGCCTGCACAGCGAATATGGCCATCCGTGTTCTTTATATAGAAAGAAAGACGTCGGAATACGTCAGCATCGAACGAGCTTTTCGATCGATAGCCTCCAGTCTCGCCAAAGACGTGAACTATGAGTTTCAGCAGGCGCCATTTGGACCACGTATTTGGCACACGATCGGCAATTTACTTTTCTTTCGTAAAAAACGAGCGGATATTTACCACATAACAGGCGCCGTTCATTATCTCGCGCTTGTATTGCCTCGCCGTCGCACGATCCTCTCGATCATGGACTGCCGGTTCCTGTATGACGAATCTGGGCTCAGATATTGGCTGCTGAAGAAACTGTATCTCGATTGGCCGCTCCGCCGTGCAAGCCGGATCACTGCTATCTCGGAGCAAACCAAACGCGAAATCATCCAGTATTCCGGTTGTCCCGAAGAAATGATAAAGGTACTGGAACTGCCGCTGACGCTTGAAACCGACAGTGATGCTCAGCCGCAGTTCAATGAGCAATTGCCGACGATCCTGCAGGTTGGGACGATGCCAAATAAGAACGTCCCAAACGTCGCACGCGCAATAAGAGGGTTGACAGTAAGATTGAAGTTGATCGGAAGAGTGGATCCTGATCTTGAGGCTGTGCTAAAAGAAAACGGGATCGATTATGATTTCGATTTTGAGCTCACAGATGAGGAGATGCATGAAGAATACCGGAAGTGCGATCTTGTTGTTTTCTGTTCAAAATTCGAGGGCTTCGGTTTGCCGATAATTGAGGGTCAATCGATGGGCAAGCCGGTCATTACCAGTAACTTAAGTCCGATGACCGAGACTGCCGGGAGTGGAGCCCTCCTGGTCGATCCCGAAGATGTGGATGCGATCCGGGCGGCCGTGCTTCAGATCGTAAATGATCGCGACTTGCGCAACGAACTGATCAAAGCCGGCTACGAAAACGTTGACAGATTCTCACCTCGAACGATCGCAAACCGATATGAAAGCCTTTACCGTGAGTTACTTGGATCAGTTTAGTTAAAGTAACGCTTCAAGTCAGATCTTCGCTACCGATTTTGAGTCCTTGCCTTCGTACTCGTTGATCCAATATTGGATCATCTCGTCCAACATTGTTTCAAATGTATATTTCGGTTCCCAGCCGATCGAGTTCTTGAGCTTTGTGCTATCACCTTTGAGACTGTGCAGTTCCTCGGGCCTCAGCAGACGATCGTTTATCTCTACGAACTCCTCCCAATCGAGGTCCAGCTTGCCGAAGACGTATTCGAGCAGATCGCGAACGCTATGCGGTACTCCCGAAGCACAAACAAAATCGTCGGGTTCGTCCTGCTGAAGCATCATCCACATCGCATTGACGTAATCCTTGGCGTGGCCCCAATCCCGCTTTGATTCGAGGTTTCCCATCGGTAGTTTGTCAACCATGCCTAACTTGATGCGGACAGCCTCCTTGCAGACCTTGTTGGTCACGAAGTTGGTTCCTCGTCGGGGGCTTTCGTGATTGAACAGGATGCCATTGCTTACAAACAGCCCGTAAGCATTGCGGTAGTTGCGCGAAATGTGGTACGCAAATGCCTTTGCACACGCGTACGGTGAAGCCGGATTGAACCTCGTCGTCTCTCGCTGGTAACCGTCCGGATCCACGCTGTTGCCGAACATTTCTGATGACGACGCCTGATAGATCTTCGCCTTGGGGGCGTAAAGTCTTGCCGATTCGAGCACATTTAGTGCACCGATGCCGGTGACCTGGGCCGTCAATACTGGCTGATCGAAAGATACGCGTACATGAGACTGCGCTGCCAGATTGTATATCTCGTCGGGCTGTATCTCCTTGGTTACATGAGAAAGTGATGCGAGGTCGGTCAGATCCGCGTAGAACAGTTTCAATTGGTCGCGAATGTGGTCTATCCTCGAGAATTGCGATTCGGTCACCGAGTTTCGCTTTACGATCCCCGAAACCTCGTATCCTTTTTCAAGCAGCAATTCCGCAAGATAGCTGCCATCTTGTCCATTGATTCCAGTAATTAGAGCTTTTTTTTCGAGTTGCATATGTCCCTGACGCAACCGAGATTATATTACGACCCGGTTAAGAGTGTCTAGGAACGCATTTTGAGGGCTGCGAAATCGAACATTCCGGAGGATTCAGTTAACATTCAAAGAGTGCGAAAGATTCGCACTCCCCTTTTATAAGCGATGAAGATTCTCATTTTTGGAGCATCCGGAATGTTGGGACATAAGCTTGTCCAGCGATTGTCCGGCGGCTTTGATGTTACCGGCACGATACGCGGTAGTTTTAGTGCGGTGGAAAGGTTCGGGATCTTTGACCCGGCTCGGACCATTGAAAACGTAACTGTGCAGGACCGCCGGTCTATAGAGGCAACATTCGAGAGTGTTAGACCCGAAGTTGTTATAAACGCCTGCGGTATCGTCAAGCAGGTCCGTGATGCCGCGGACGCTATCGCAAATCTCGAAGTCAACTCCTTGTTTCCACATATCTTAAAGGCTTTTAGCGAAAAGTACGCAACCCGGCTGATCTCGATCAGTACAGATTGTGTATTTGACGGTGTTCGAGGCTTTTACAGTGAGAGCGACACGCCCAACGCAACTGATCTCTACGGAATGAGCAAAAGACTCGGTGAGGTCGAGGGTCCAAACTGCCTCACGATCCGCTCCTCGATAGTAGGTAGAGAACTGACTTCCGCTCACGGCTTGCTGGAATGGGCTCTCTCAAATCGCGGAAAGCGGATCAACGGATATATTAATGCGATCTACTCCGGCTTTCCAACCACCGAGTTTGCCGATATAATTACGAGTTTGATCACGGATCACAAGGAACTCAGCGGTCTGTACCACATCGCCTCGGACCCGATCAACAAATTCGAACTGCTCAAATTGATCAACAAGTACTACGATGCCGGAATAGAGATCGTCCCGTCGGGCGACTTTAAGATCGACCGCAGCTTGAACGGGGCGAGATTTAGCAGCCAGACGGGGTTCAGGCCAAAACCCTGGGAGCAACTGATCGCTGAGATGGCCGCGGACACTACGCCATACGACGACTGGAAAAAATGAACGAACTTGAAGGCAAACGAGTGCTGATCACCGGTGGAACCGGCTCGCTCGGGCAAACGCTCGTGCGTCGTATTCTGACTGGTGAAATTGGCACGCCCGCCGAAATCACCATATTTTCACGGGACGAGGCAAAACAGCACTATATGCGGCTCGATTTTCTGCATCGAGAAACCGCAACCGACGATATCATTTATCAAAACTCGCAGAGCTTGCTAAAGTTCAGGATCGGCGATGTTCGCGACTACGCCGCCTTGCTGGCTGCGATGCGTGAGTCCGACATCGTTTTCCACGCTGCCGCGTTGAAGCAGGTACCATCTTGCGAGTATTTTCCGTTCGAGGCTGTGATGACAAATGTCGTCGGGGCCCAAAATATCGTCCGCGCGATCCGCGAGAATTCGCTCCCGACCCGCAAGGTAATTGGGATCTCTACCGACAAGGCCTGCAAACCCATTAACGTGATGGGAATGACCAAAGCCCTGCAGGAACGCATCCTGATCGAAGCGAATCGAAACGGCCGCGACGTCGTCATCAACTGCGTTCGGTATGGCAACGTGATCGCCTCGAGAGGGTCGATAGTTCCGCTCTTTGTTGAGCAGATCCGTAAGGGTCATGCGATAACTATCACCCTGCCTGAAATGACGCGTTTCCTTCTGAGCCTGGACAGGGCGGTCGACACTGTATTCGAGGCCATTTCCAGCGATCTCGTCGGCGCGACATTCGTTCCGCGGGTTCCGGCTGCACTCATTACCGACGTCGCCAAGGCCCTGATGGGAGGGCGTGAGGTTCCTATCGAATACACGGGTATCCGTCCTGGCGAAAAGATCCACGAGATCATGGTCTCTGAGGAAGAGTGTTTTCGCACCGTAGAATCCAACGGTTTCTACGCAATACTGCCGATCCTGCCGGAGATCAGGGGATCGAGATCGTTCACACCGGCTCTAACGGGAGAGTATTCTTCAAAGGATGACACTATTGGCGTCGATGAACTTCGCGGTCTGCTTTCCACAGCGAGTTCGGAGATCGAAAGGTTCATCGTCGCAAATTGACGACAGGTTTCCTGGTTTCGTATGAAGATAATGACCATATTCGGCACCCGCCCGGAGATCATCAGGCTATGCCTGGTGATGAAGGTGCTCGACCAGCATTGCGAACATGTCACCGTACACACCGGACAGAACTATCACGAGAGCCTGAGCGACATTTTCATCCGCGATCTCGAAGTGCGGACACCAGACGTCCATCTAGGCATTCGTTCCGCGTCATTTGCCGACCAAATGGGTCAAATCGTCGCAAAATGCGATGAGGCGATCGCAGAACACACTCCGGACCGTATTCTGATCCTTGGCGATACCAACAGCGCCCTGTCCGCGATACCTGCCGCACGGCGGCAAATACCGGTATTTCATATGGAAGCGGGTAACCGCTGTTTTGATGACAGAGTCCCCGAAGAGGTCAACCGCCGGCTCATCGACCACGCGAGCACCGTTTTGCTGCCGTATACACAACGGAGCAAGGAGAACCTAGTCCGGGAGGGCATCGATCGCGACCGGATCTTCGTCACCGGAAACCCCATTAAGGAAGTGCTGGAGTCTTATTCGACGCGGATCGAAGAAAGCGAGATCCTGAAAAAACTGAACGTGATGCCGTTCGAATATTTTCTGGTCACGCTGCATCGGGCTGAGAACGTCGACATTCCCGAACGTCTGATCAGCATCTTCAAGTCCCTCGCGGCTGTCTCAGAAAAGTTCGGCAAAGAGACGCTTGTCAGCGTACATCCGCGTACGGCCGAAAAGATCAACCAGTTCGGCATTGCACCCGCGACAAGCAAGGTTCGGCTCTTGAATGCATTTGGGTTCTTTGATTTCGTCAAACTCGAAAAAAATTCGCTTGCGGTGCTGACCGATAGCGGGACAGTTCAGGAAGAGTGCTCGATATTCGGTATCCCGAACGTCACTGTACGCGACGTCACCGAACGCCCCGAAACGATCGAGTGTGGCAGCAATATCCTTAGCGGTGCCGACCCCGATGCCATCCTAAGAGCGGTCGAGTTAGCGATCGCCCAGCCGGCGAACTGGACTGCGCCCCCAGAATATTTGGTAGAGAATGTCTCACAAACCGTCAGCAAGATCGTACTCGGATACGTGAGCCAACGCCGTCATACAAGCACCGTCCTTTGATGAAGAAGCGCTTCCTGATCTTTTGCGATTCATATCTGCCCGGTTATAGGGGCGGCGGCGGGATGTGGATGGTCGTCAACCTCGTCGACCGTTTTCGGGACAAATACGATTTTTTCGTCATAACGCGAAATCACGACTGTAAGAACGATTCGGCAGTCTATACAGACGTCACCACAAACGAATGGAACGAAGTAAGTGGTGCCAATGTGTTTTATATCTCCCCTGGCAGCCTCACGACTCGGAAAGTGGCGGATCTGTCGGCGGATGTCCGGCCGGATGCTTTCTTCCTCAATAGTGTTTTCAGCATGCCTACGAGACAATTGCTCTCGGCCAGACGAAATGGCCTTATCGGCGGCAAACCCGTCATCCTCGCCTCTTGCGGTGAAATGTCGCAGCACGCACTTGCGATAAAGTCCGGGAAAAAAAAACTATTCCTTCGATATGCAAAGTTTCGCTCGCTTTATGATGGCGTTATTTGGAAAGCGTCCTTCGATTCCGAGGCAGACGAGATCCGCAAGGTAATGGGGCGAGACGCCGAGGTGATGGTGGCACCCGACCTCGCACCTAGGTCGATACTGCCCGACTACAGACAGGAGTTGAAACCGGCAAAGGTTCCCGGCAGCGTTAGGTTCGTTTTCGTCTCCCGCGTTGTTCCCATTAAGAATATTGACTTTTTCCTCGAACGCCTCACAGCGATAGTCGAAGGTGATGTGACCTTTGACATCGTGGGGCCGCTGGAGAACACAGAATACTGGGCCAGATGCCGGGAAGTGATCAGCCGATTGCCCCAAAACTTAAAAATAAACGCGATCGGAGCGTTACCCAACGCGGACGCATTAAAGCGGCTATGTGAAGCTCATTTCTTCGTGCTGCCCACGCTTAGCGAAAATTTCGGCTATGTTATCATCGAGGCCCTGGCGGCGGGCTGTCCTCTCCTGATAAGCAACCGGACCGTCTGGAACGACCTCGAAGAACGCAATGTCGGTTGGAGCATTCCTCTGGAGCAGCCCGACCGATATGTGGAACAGATCAAGCGATGCATCAGCATGGATAACGAGGAATACGAGAAAATGTCCCGAAGTGCGAGACAATATGCACTCGACTGGCTCGCAAAGCCTGAAAACGATGACGCAACGGCACGCGTTCTCAAAAGGGCGCTCGAAGGTCCTTAAGGTAATGCAATAGGGAATGGTGAACAGAGAGTTCGTGACGGTGTTTCCGCGACTCAAATTCGGAGTGGCGTCGGTGTTTCTGGCCATGATCGGTCTCAGCGCCGGCGACCACGTATTGATCGCGAGCAGGTCGACCTCTACACGATTCGCAGTTGCGCTCGCTTCATTGATCCGCGGGGCGCAATACACACTTCTGATACGGGGCAACAATACGGATACATCGCGAAAGCAGACTGTGATGACAGATATTTCAGGGTTTGTCGATAGATGGCTGTATAAGAACTGTACCCGGATCGTAGCTGTCGGACAGGACACTAAAGACGGTCTCGAGAAAAAAACGATGGGGCTTGTCACTTCCATTGACGTCATTCCGGACAAGTCGGAAGAATTTGCGATTGAACCGGCGATCGCGAGATACCGGACCGCACGTTCACAGTAGGCTTAAAGGTTTTGTTGGAGCTTTGTTTATTTTCAGGTGCGTTTCTCGTGACGTATTTCGGCGTCGCCCTGTTTCGCCGTTGGAGCCTGAAACGCGGTGTACTTGATCATCCGAACGCGCGCAGTTCGCACGTCATCCCCACCCCCCGGGGCGGCGGCCTCGTCCTGGCGGTCGTGACCTTGCTGACCTATTTGCTCGCCTGTCAGTTGACCGGTTTCGCCCCGTCCTGGGGATTTGTCGGCGGCGCCGGACTGATAGTGGCCGTCAGCTGGCTCGATGACGTCTATTCGGTCCCATTCTTCTGGCGGCTGCTTGTTCAATCTGGGGCTGCGGCCCTCCTGATCATTTCGGACGGATACATCTCGTCGATCTCGATCCCGGGCTTCGTGCCGGCATTTGATATTGGACGGGTGGGTATATTACTGACATTTTGCTGGATCATCTGGCTCGTCAACGCCTACAACTTTATGGACGGGATCGACGGCATCGCGGGCGTCCAGGCACTGACGGCGGGCATCGGGTGGCTGCTTTTGGGCATAAATTGGGAGTTGCCGACGGCCTACGTGCTTGGAGGGACATTGGCATTCGTAAGTTTTGCCTTTCTCATGCACAATTGGCCTCCCGCGAGAATTTTCATGGGTGACGCGGGCAGTGCTTTCCTCGGTTTTGTCTTCGCGGCCCTTCCGATGCTTGTTAGAACTGAGAACCGCGAAAATGCGAGTGTTCTGCCACTGGCCGCCGTCATCTTCGTGTGGCCGTTCGTCTTTGACTCGGTGCTTACGTTTCTCAGGCGCGCGGCCCGCCGCGAGAGGGTCTGGCTGGCCCACCGCGAACACCTGTACCAAAGACTCGTAATGTCCGGGAACACTCACCTTTCTGTGACGGTACTCTACGGAGTTATCTCGGCCGTTATCACCGCCGTAGCTTTGTTCGCTCTCTTTTGTCCGACGCGAACCGGCAGCATCGTCCTTTTTATCGCCATTTTCGGCCTGTCCGCTGCGGTGCTGATACTGTGCTGGAAACGAAACTGCCTTTTTGGCCCTGTCAAATATTGAGTCATGCACGTTTTTGCCTTTGAATCCTACGGCGTCCGTATCCGCATCGAGAGCAATCGCCGCCGGGTGCTCGACAGGGCTCGGCGGATCGCCGAGGTATCGCTCGTCGGCAAGGTTTCAGAGATCGACGCTGCAAAGGCGGAGCACATCTTCGCGATAAATAGGGTCCGCGACCAGTTCGTGCTTGTCATCAACGGCAGAAACGAGTCCGAGTCGCCGCACACGCGGGCTTTTTTCAACTACTACGAGAGCCTTTTGCGCGTGCACGTCGCCGAGTATGCAAAAGACCTCGTTTTTCTCCACGCCGGTGCCGTCGCGTGGAAGGGAAGAGGTGTCCTATTTCCCGCTGACAGTTACCAAGGCAAGACAACGCTCGTCGCTGAATTGGTAAAACGTGGCGCTGTTTATTATTCCGATGATTTCGCGATCTTGGACGAGAAAGGACTTTTGCATCCGTTTCCCCGCAGGCTTTCGATCCGCGATCCCAACGGCTCCGGACGCCGCTCAAACGTCGCGGCATCCCGGCTCGGCGGCCGCGTTGGACGCGATCCGCTGCCTGTATTTGCGGTCATCCTTACCCGTTTCAAAAAAGACGCCGCGTGGCGTCCGAAGAAACTTACGCCAGGCATCGGGATTATGAAGATATTGCCCGAAGCAATACCGCTGCGCGCCAACACTAAACAAACGCTTAAGGTGTTGCAAACAGTTGCAAACCGTGCCATAATCGCAAAGAGTTTCAGGGGTGACACGAAAATCTGCCTGGACGACATCATTTCGTTTATAGAAAAAACCTGAGATCGGCGCGTTAGTTATCGCTCGATTTGTACATATTGTCTGGAGGAGAAAATCATGAACTCTGATCATCCGCTGGCCCGGAACAGGGATCTGGTGGTACAGGACTTGCCGGGCGAGGTACTGGTTTACGACCTCTCAAATAACAAAGCTCATTGTCTCAATGAGACGTCGGCTTTCGTTTGGAGATCATGCGATGGCAAGAACTCGATCAACGATATTGCTGTTGCGCTCGAGCGTTCCGCGGGCGGCAAGGTTAACGAGGACCTCATTTGGTTGGCAATAGACCAATTAAATGAAAAAGGCTTGCTCCAAAGCGGACACGCCTTACGTTTCTCGGGCCAGTCCAGGCGTGATGTCCTTAAAAAGATCGGTCTTGCGTCGATCGTCGTGCTTCCGATTGTCGCCTCGCTTGTCGCCCCGCCAAATGCAATGGCGTCGACATCATGTGCGTGTTTAACTAATGCTAATTGCACGGGAAAGACACAATGCACGTCTCAGACGAATTGTAATCTCGCCGTTAGCGGCGGGCAGTGCGTCCCGTAAGTCCTGGATCCAACAAGAGATTGACGAGTAGTGAAGTGTTCTCGACTTTGCTACTCTTTTTTTGTGTTTGGCGAGGCTGAAACATCTACCTTAGCGTCGAGCGATGATTTCCGCTGGGGCCTCATCGAGCGAAAGGCACAAGGAGTTAACGCGGCCCGGGTCGTCGCGATTTTTCGCGAGAACAGCCTCGAACCGGTTCTGATCAAAGGCGTCGCGGCACAGCGGTTTTATCCCAAGACACATTTCCGCCGCTCGGCGGACGTCGATCTTGCAGTCGACCCGGTGGATTACGACAGAGCCTTGGAGCTGTTTCCTGCCCTACGTGATGCGGGTCTCGGCGTCGACCTTCACCGTGGCCTCCGGCACCTCGATACCGTCGAATGGAAAGACCTGTTCAGCAATTCTGAGACGATCGAAATAGAGAATACTACCGTACGGATTTTAAGGCCAGAGGATCACCTACGGGTTCTGTGCGTGCATTGGCTGAACGACGGAGGTGCTTATAAAGAAAGGCTCTGGGACATCCACTACGCGATCGAGAACCGTCCTCGCGACTTCGACTGGAACCGCTGCCTAAATATCGTTAGCCCAACACGTCGGCAATGGATTCTGACGGTGATCGGGCTTACACACAAATATCTCGATCTCGATATTTCGGGGCTGCCATTCGCGTCCGAGAGCGCGGAGGTTCCCGAATGGGTGATAAACACCGTCGAAAATGAGTGGAAAAGCAGTGTTCGCATCGCATCTATCGACATGTACGTTCATGACCCTGTCACGTTCGTACAACAGCTTGAGAAACGATTGCCGCCTAACCCGATACAGGCGACCATAGAGTGTGAAGGCAGTTTTGCCGCCCGAACACGAGTGCATTATCAATTCAAAAGTTTCTTCCGGCGACTCGGACCATCGGTAAAGCGTATCGCCCGGTCGATCTTTCAAAGGCATTGACCACCAACGAAGATCGTCACGTATTAGCCGTCGAGGCCGCCATTGGCAGCGGCAGCCTGGCATTGTTCCGCGGAAACGATCTCGTTGAGCAGGTTTCGGGCGAGGCCGGCGTTTCGCGTGCGACTGATATCCTGCCCGCAATAGACTCCTTACTCAAAGGGTGCGATACCCAGGCCCGAGCATTATCATGCATCGTTGTAGGAGCCGGGCCTGGGAGCTTCACGGGCATCCGAATTGCGATCTCGACCGCGATAGGTCTGGCGGCCCCGTTCGCGATCCCGGTGAAACTCGTGTCAACGCTCGAAGCTATCGCATTGATCGCTCCGGGAGACGAACCGGCCGCAGCTTTGCCGCTAGGCCGCGAGCGGTTCTGTGTTCAGTACTTTTCACGTCGTGACGATATGCTATATGATGTGGCCGCTCCCGAGGCCCTTTTCGAAGATGAGTTCCGGGCCCGTGTCATAACCGCCAAACCTCGCCAGTTCGTGGTTCATCATTCGATCTTCACGTCGCTTTATCATGAATACGGGGAATCGCTGATAGACTGCGGGGAAGATCTGGCAGCTCATCTGGGCAAAGGTTTCATAAACGGCAAGGTAAACGGACTAGATACTCCTCTGTTTGTCGGCAAGCAAAGATAGTATTTTATCTAAATGGGTCCGGAAATACGCATTCGCGAGATCGATTCGTCGCACATCGCCGGCCTTATCCAGATTGCCGAAGACACTAACCTTAATCGATGGACCGCAGCACATTACCTGGACGAGTTAAAGAACACGGATGCGATAATGCTCCGGCTGGAATCGCTCGAGAACGAGACCGTCGGATTTATCGTGGGACGCATCGTGCCCTCGCTCGATAACGAGGCTGCGGCGGACGCCGAGATATATAACATCGGTATCGATCCGCGTTTTCAGAGGATGGGCTGCGGGCAGACGCTTATCGAGGCATTCATGACGGCCTGCCGCAAGCGGCACGTCGAAAAGGTGTGGCTTGAAGTTCGCGTTTCGAATGAACCCGCCAGGCGAATATACGAAAAAAACGGTTTTCGCGCCGTTTCCACAAGGAAAGCCTTCTATACCGATCCGACCGAGGACGGTGTTTTAATGCGGTGTGATATCGGACGGCCGACATAGCCGCCGAAGTCGATAAATCCCCTTGAAAACGCATTTCGTTTGGGCTAAGATGAACCTAAGCCCGGTACGTGATCGATAACCCTCGCGAGATCGGGCGGTTAGACTTGAAAAGTGAGGACAAAACGCTATGGACATGTCAGTTGCTGATCCGGTCCGCGACGAACTGCTAAAAAATAATCCAACGTTCAGAGAACTGGTACATCAGCACGAAAATTACGAAAAACGACTGGTTGAGCTAGCCCACCTTTCCTACCCGAACGACGACGAGCAACTTGAAGAAGTAACGCTCAAGAAAAAGAAGTTACAAGTTAAGGACGAAATATATTCGATGATACACGACCATAGCGTTGGCCATTAAGGTTGGCGAACGCTCAAAAAAGTAATGATGTCTTCGTGGCCCGCGCTTCAACGCGGGCCACTCGATTTTTAGGAAATACAGTCGCCGAGCGAGTATCCCGAAAGTGACGACTGGGTCAGCACTGCAAATGAGGACGCGTCGATGACCGTCGCCGCGATCGGGGTTTCGTCATCGCCCAATGAAACCTGACCCACGATCTTGCCGTCCTTGGCGCTAAGCAGCAGCAAACCGTGTCCGCCGACGGTGCTGACGAGAACATTTCTGCCTCCGACCGCATCCATCGCCTGTATCCGACCGGACATTCGCCTTTTCCACACACGATTGCCGCTGCCGGGGCTGATCGCGTAAACAAAATCATCGTTCGAGGCGGCCAGAACGAAACCGTTCACCCGGGCGATATCGCTTATCTTCGCGCCGCTCTTGAATTGCCAACGAAGCTTGTTTTCGGCGACGCCGAACGAAGTCAGGTTTCCTCGCTCGTCTCCCCAGATCATGGAATCCTCCGGACCCATCCCGATCGAGGTTATTTTGAACGGGGACCTCGCAACGAATAAACTCTTCTCCTCGCCTGTGGCCAGGTACCGGATCTCTTTTTCATCGGTCACGTAGTACATGCGGCCATCGTCGCCGCCTTCAGCGACGACGGCAAGTCCGACACTAGCCTGCACTGGGCTTTTGATAGATCCATCGGCTGTCAAAACGCTGCGAAATGTCCCATCACCGGAAACGACAGCTATCGCCCCACGAGTCGCCCACAAAGTGAATGAATCTGTGTCCGGAAGCGACGTATTCCATTTTGTTATCCCGGTCGAAGTGCTGATGGCGCGAAGTTCGGCGGTTGCGGTTTTGTTGGTATCGGCAACGATCGTCCGCCGCACAACGAAAAGCGTCTGATCTCGTAGTATCAAATTGGACGCCACCGAGCCACCGAGATCGCTTGTCCATCTCAGAACTCCTGTGTCACGTGAGACAGCGTCGATGATCGAGCCGTCGCGGACCATGTAGATCGATATCGAGTCGCCGGTCAACTGATCTTCACCGGTACCGGCATACCGGTGCTCCCAGCACCGCTTGATCTGTAACTCGTCGACAGGCTTACTCTGCGCAAAACTGGGCAGGGCGATCGCGGCCGCAACCATCAATCCGACCGTGAGTCTCCTTAGAAGACCTGGATCTTGTTTATCAACAGTGGTCATTTTCCTTGGAAAATACGCCGGAAAGGTCTCGATGAGAGAAAATTCGATTTTATCACACAGCCTTGACCGCAAAGTATTGATGACTATAATAAGGCAAACGTTCACTTCAATCTGGCCGCTCCCGGGAGGATCATTATGTCGTTTAATAAGATAATCATCGTCGGTAATTTGGGCCGCGATCCTGAACTCCGCTTTACGCCGCAAGGCATTGCAGTTTGCAGTTTTACGATGGCGACGAACGAAAAACGCCGCGACAAATCGGGCGAGCTGCAGGATGTCACCACCTGGTTCAAAGTCACCTTGTGGCGTCAACAGGCCGAGAATGCTGCCAAGTACCTGACCAAAGGAAGCCCCGTCTATATCGAAGGACGTCTTCGGATCGAAGAATGGACCGACAGGGACAATAATCGCCGTTACACACTAGACGTACAGGCCACCGACATGCAGTTCATCAGCGCGGGTGCACGCGATGGCGGCGGTGGCGATTATAGTACCGGCGGGCATGACGAGCCCGACATGGCGTACACCGGCGGCTCGGCCGCAGCGGGAGCATCAGCGGGCAAGGCCGCGGCGAGTACGGCTTCGGAGTCCGCTCCCCCTGCCGGCGACGACGACATTCCGTTCTAACCACCGCGGGCTATTTGTGAAAGGCCGCCACGGAGGCAGTATATGACAAAGATCTCTCGAAGAGACGTTCTCGGAGGCGCCCTTGTTGCGGGCGCGGGCATTTTGATGAGCGGCACGGCGGTTGGTCAGACCGAGAGTCTCCCAATGGCCTTCGGTGGCAAACACCAGCCAAAGCCGCTGCCGTTCGATCCGTCGAAATTGAACGGTATTTCAGAGAAGCTCATCCGGTCGCATCATGAAAACAACTACACCGGCGCCGTCAAAGCTCTGAACGTCGTTGAGCAGAGGCTCGTGGCCCTGTCAAAAGAAAAAGACCTTCCGGCGTATCTATATGGCGACCTGAAGCGACAGGAACTGATACGGACGGGTTCGATCGTGCTTCATGAAAAGTACTTCGCGAATCTTGGCGGCAACGGCAAAGCTGACGGCTCGGCGAAAAAGCTCATCGAACAATGGTTCGGAAGCTACGAATCCTGGGAAGCCGAATTCAAGCGTACCGGGAACGCGCTTTCAGGAGGATCGGGCTGGACGGTACTGGCCTACAACGTTCATACCAGGGAGTGCCACAACTACTGGTCCTCGGACCACACAAACAATCCGCCGTTCAGCGTGCCGCTGCTGGTTCTCGACATGTACGAACACGCATATCAAATGGACTACGGGGCCGCCGCGGCGAAATATATCGACGCGTTTATGGCCAATGTGAACTGGGACGAGGTAAACAAGCGGGTTGAAGGGCTGCCGAAGTAGCCTGTTAGAGCCACTCGCCCATTTTTCGAAACTTCTTGTAACGGTTTTCGAGCAGTTGCTGATCGTCGATCTTCGATAGGGACCGCAGCGTCGCTGCGATGCTTTTCTTGAGGCTGGCGGCAATCTTATCAAAGCTCTTACGAGTTCCTTGCTTGTCATTAGCAACGGTCCATGCTTCAGGTTCCGGGATTATCTCGTCGATGATGTCAAAACTCTTGAGATCGGCGGCGGTCAAACGCAGTCCCTCGGCAGCGTCCGGTGCCCGCTCAGCGGACTTCCAGAGGATCGCCGCACAGCCTTCGGGGGTGATGACCGAGTAGACCGCGTTTTCCATCATCAAAACCCGGTCGCCGACGCCGATAGCGAGTGCTCCGCCCGAACCGCCTTCGCCGAGTACCACGACCACGATCGGGACCCTGAGCGAAGCCATTTCCCGCAAATTGAATGCGATCGCCTCGGCTTGGCCGCGCTCTTCCGCATCGATACCCGGATACGCTCCCGGCGTATCAATGATGGACACGATGGGACGGCCAAATTTCTCTGCCAAACGCATCACCCTCAGTGCTTTGCGGTAACCCTCGGGTTTTGACATCGCAAAATTGCGGTGGCGACGCTCATTGATATCCCGGCCTTTTTGCTGTCCAATGACCGCGACCTCTATTTCATCGATCTTTGCGAAACCAGTGACCATAGCCGGATCGTCCGCAAACCTTCTGTCGCCATGAAGCTCGACGAAATCCGTAAAGATCTCAGAGAGCAGGTCCATCGAATAAGGCCTGTCAGGATGCCTGGCCGTCTGCACCCGCTCAAAAGCTGTCGTAGTCATAATTAGGTCACCAATACCACACCGCAATGCCGGAATTCATCGCCGGACCCAGTCAACGCGGCAGCCCATGCCCTCAAGCTTTCGCTGCAACGCCCGGCTGCCCTCGATCTTGATCCCCGGCGCATGGAGCCGTACCGTCGCTCGCTCGATCGGTAGATCAACAAACACGTCACAATCGCCGTTAGTACCGCCGATCGAGACAAATAGGTCCTCGATGAACCGCCGGTCGGCACTCTTTGCCGGCAGCGTTATGTTCAATTTTCGCGCTTCCTTCGCAATGGTCTCATCAAGCGACATCACCTGACTGAGGATCAGCGTTGGCTCCTGGCCTTCGGAAGCTTCGATACGGCCTTCAGCGACGATGATCTCGTCGTCCTGAAGCTGAGCCGAATGTGTCTGATAAGTCTCGCTCCACGCAATGGCCTTGATACCGCCAGAGCGGTCTTCCAATCGGAACATGCAATACCGGTTGCCTTTTTTGCTGTGACGGACGGCCAGCATCGATATCATGCCAGCCATACGCACGTTGTCGCCGCCATTTAGCTCGCCCCGGTCCGCGATGTTTGAGATCCCCATTTCCTCGAGTATCTCGGCGAAACCGTCCAGCGGATGCGATGAAAGATAAAACCCGATCGACGCTTTCTCTCGGCGGGAAATTTCCATCCCGTCCCATCCCGCCGCTTGGACGAGTTCCGAAGGCGTTGCCCCGCCACTCTCATCTGATGCGCCAAACAGGGCATTTTGTCCTCGCGCGTGATCCTCCGCCAATCTCTGTCCGTGCTGAAGAGCCATTTCGATCGACGCGGTAAGGCTGGCCCTCCATTCGCCGGAAGTCATGAAAGAGGGCATCAACGAATCGAAGGCCCCGGCCGCGATCAGACTCTCTAATCCGCGTCGATTTAACGCTCCCGCACCAAGACGCGAACAGAAATCGAAGAGGGAAGTATAAGGTCCCGAACGCCGAGCCTCGACGATCGACTGAACGCTCGAGGTACCCATGCCTTTGATCGCCGTGAGTCCGAATCTCACTGCTCCTTCGCCAGGCGTAAATCCTTCGTCGCTTTCGTTTATGTCCGGAGGCAGCAGCGAAAGGCCGATCGACCGCAGCTCGTTCGAGTATTTGTACACTTTGGCGCTGTCCTGGGCCTCGTGCGACAGGACAGAAGCATAAAAATGGGCAGGGAAATGGGCTTTTAGATAAGCCGTTCTGAACGCAAGCACGGCGTACGCCATGCTGTGGCTGCGGTTGAACCCGTAATCCGCGAATTTATTCATCAACTCGAAGATCTCGGTGGCAACTCTTCGTTTTTGACCCCGCTCGACGGCACGTTCCACAAATTTATCTCTATGGACGTCCATATCCGCCTTCTTTTTCTTGCCCATCGCCCGTCGCATCATATCGGCCTCGCCGAGGCTGTAACCGGCCAGCTTTTGAGCAAGCTGCATGATCTGTTCCTGGTAGACAAGCACGCCGAACGTGTTGCCGAGGATCTCTTCCATCTCAGGCACAATGTACTCGACCGGCTTAAGGCCGCGATGCCGATCGATAAAATCATCGATCATTCCGCCGTCTAGCGGTCCCGGACGGTATAGCGCATTCAGTGCTGACAAGTCTTCAAGTTCTCTGGGTTTCAATCGCCGGCACATATCAGCCATGCCGGATGATTCAAATTGGAAAATAGCCTCTGTTTTCCCTTCGCCAAACAGGGCCAGGGTCTTCTCGTCGTCGGACGGGATCGCGGCCCAATCGATCTCGGTACCGAGTCTTTCGCGGATCGAAGCAATGCAGTCAGCGATTACGGTCAGCGTCGTCAATCCGAGGAAATCCATCTTGAGCATCCCGACGAGCGCAAGGTCGTTCATCGGATATTGGCTCGTGAGCTCGTCCTTGTCGTTGATCTTGACCGGCACGAGTTCATGCAGCGGTTTGGGGCTGATCACAACGCCCGCTGCGTGGACCGACGTGTGCCGCGCACAGCCCTCGACCTTTAACGCCAGCTCGACAAGCTCCTTTACACGGGCATCGTTCTTCATCGCGGCAGCCAGTTCAGGAACCTCTTCGATCGCAGTTGCTATGGGCACATTTCGTCCGCGGATGGGCGGCGGTACCATGCGAGCGATCCGTTCGACATCGCCGTATGGCATTCCCAGCACGCGACCGATGTCCTTTATTGCCGCCCTGGATGCCAGCGTACCGAATGTGACGATCTGGCAGACCGAGTCACGGCCGTAAAGATCGGTCACGTGATCGATGACCTCGCCGCGTCCGCGAATGCAGAAGTCGATATCGATATCCGGCATCTCGCGACGTTCCGGGTTGAGAAACCTCTCGAACAGAAGATCGTACTGCAGCGGATCGACGTCTGTGATGCGAAGACAATATGCAACAAGCGAACCTGCAGCAGAACCGCGCCCGGGCCCGACCGGAATATCTCGTTCGCGTGCATATTTGATGAAATCCCAGACGATGAGAAAGTAGCCCGAGAACCCCATTTGCTGGATGGTAGCGATCTCAAGATCGAGACGTTCTTCATATTCCGCGATAGGGTATTTTAGAGTTCCGTCAGCGCTTTGTGAGTCCCATTGGGACTCTTTGCGAAATTTGAAGCCTTCTTTGACTACGTGAACCAGATACTCGTCCGGAGAGAGCGAATTGAATTCCGGCGGGATCGGGAAGTTCGGAAGTTGCCGATGCTTGTCGCCCTGTGGCAGTTCCAGCTCGCACATTTCGGCGATTCGGACCGTGTTGGACAGGGCGTCGGGAGTCTCGTCGCCAAAAATATCCCACATCTCGCTTGCAGACCGCAGATATCTGCGAGAATCGACATCCGCCCGGCCTTTTTCACCAAGAGTGCGGCCTTCAGCCAACGCGATCATCGCCTCGCGAGCACGTGCGTCCTCGCGGTCCAGATAATGCACGTCATTTGTGGCAATAATCGGAATCTCGACAAAGCGAGCGAGTTCTACGATCTTTCGCGTCGTGTCGATCGCGGCCTGCTCGGCACGGTCCTGAATTTCGAGGAAAAAATGCCCTTTTCCAAAAATATCCTCAAGACGCTTAGCCGACTCGATGGCCTTTGCCCGGTCGTCGATCGCGAGGTAGTGTCCGACGATCTCGTCCGGCCCTGACGAGAGTCCTATCAGTCCGGCACTTCGCTCTGCGAGTAGATCGAGATCAATGCGAGCCCGGTGCAGGTAGCCTTCGGTAAAAGCCTTGGAGGCTAGATATGCAAGATTCCGATAGCCATCCAGGTCCTTCGCCAGAAGGACGACCCTGTAAAAAGGCTTTTCACCGGCTTTGAGTGCCAAACTGCGATCAAAACGGCTGCCGGTCGTGACGTACGCCTCATAGCCGACGATCGGCTTGACCCCTTTATTTATAAGCGTGTTGTAGAAAGAAACGGTCCCATACATGTTGCCGTAATCCGTCAACGCACATGCTTTAAGGTCGAGGTGAGACAACCGCTCCGCAAGCGGCTTTAGTTGGATTGTGCTTTGCAACAAGCTATAATTTGAATGCAAATGCAGGTGGACGAAGTCGTTTTTCGTGAATGGCTTGTATCCGGTTCCTTCCTTCATCTATGAAAAAAGTGTATCTCGAAACCTACGGCTGTCAAATGAACGTCTCGGATTCGGAACGGATCTCGACCGTTTTGGCGCGGAGCGGCTTCGAGATGACCGAGGACGAGTCGGATGCAGACGTAGTCATTTTGAACACCTGTTCCGTGCGGGAGAAGGCCGAACAGAAGCTCTATACACGTGTTGGCAACTTCCGAAATTCAGGACGCAAAAAGCCCGTTATCGGCGTAACGGGATGTGTCGCACAGCTCGAGGGCGAAACATTGTTCAAAAAGATCTCAGGCGTCGATTTCGTCCTGGGAACCCAAGCCACGGGGCGTGTTGCGGACGTTGTTGAACGGTCTCTTTCGACCCACAAGCCGCTTGTCGATCTTAACGACAGAGATACCGACTACGACTGGACCGTCGCCGATGAGTACCGCCATTCAGCGTATGTAGCGTTCCTGCCGATCATCGAAGGATGTAATAAGTTCTGCACTTACTGCATCGTACCGTTCTCACGCGGCCGCGAAAGGTCGCTGCCGGCATCCGAGATAGTTGGTCAGGTACGTGATCTCATGCTAAAAGGCGTCAGGGAAGTCCATCTAATTGGCCAAAATGTCAACAGTTACCGGCCGTTATTTGAGAAAGGACTTGAAGGTTTTGCAGGGAACTCGCCCTTTTCTCGGCTTCTTCGCGCCGTGGCCGCGACCGGTATCGAACGAGTGAAGTTCACCACCTCATTTCCTCGCGATTTCAACGAAGACATAGTAGAGGCCATCGAGACGCACGAAAATCTCTGCAATTGGGTACATTTGCCCGTGCAATCCGGCAGCGACAGGATTCTCACGGCTATGAAGCGTGGGCATACGATCGGCAAGTACAAGCGAAAGATCGACCGGATAAGGTCCTCGTTCCGGGATATCGCGATCACAACCGACATAATTGTCGGATTTCCGGGCGAAGACGAAGAAGATTTTGCTCAGACAGTCGAGTTGGTCGAGTATTGCGGGTTCGACAGTGCCTATATTTTCAAGTACTCGCCGCGGCCCGGCACGCCCGCATACGAACTCGGAGATACGGTTCCGCAAGAGGACAAAACTCGCCGTTTCCTGGAACTAGAGCGGCGTCAGAAAGCTTCTCAACAGAAAAGGTTACAACGTTATCAGGATAAAGCGCTTAAAGTACTCGTTGAAGGTACTGCGAGCAGGACTGACGGTGCAATGACCGGGCATTCGACATGCCACAAGGTGGTGAATTTTCAGGGATCGGCTGATTTGTTGGGTTCGATCGTCGACGTGAAGGTGACCGAGATCAAGTCTAATTCGTTATTCGGAGAGGTAGTGTAATGGCGTCAGAGACTTCGCTCGTTGAGGTAAAGATCGGGGCCCTGATCATGGATCCCAACACTAACACGCCGATCGTGGTGCTTAAAGGGATCGACTCCGAGACCGTGCTGCCGATATGGGTCGGCGCCTTTGAAGCCAACGCGATCGCTTTGGAGATCGAAAAGATCGTACCTCAGCGTCCGATGACGCACGACCTGCTTAGAAACGTCATCATCGAGTGCGGACTGCTCGCCTCGAGTGTCGTGGTCACAGATCTCTCCGATAATACGTTTTACGCCCGAATAGAGCTGTTGGATAAGAAAGGCGAAACTGTATTCCTGGACGCCAGGCCTTCAGACGCTATCGCATTGGCGCTAAGGCTCGACTGTCCGATCTACGTCGAACAGCGTGTTTTGGACCTTTCGGCTGCGTCAAATAAGAATGACACCCCGCCCGACGACGACGCTCCGCCGACCGAGGATTGGCCCGAATTGATCGGCTAGCCGAACGCCTTTGCATCTTCTACATAATCTCTATTATCAGACGCAATGAATATGTGAAAGGCATCGACATCTCATAGCTGTGGGAGCCTTTTCTCTTCTTAGCCCGTTTCGTTGGTCGCTTCGATCTTCCAGGTTATCGCACGATCCGCTTTTCGAAACTTGAACGTCCCCGTCCCGCCGCCGTATTCGATACGGTTGAAGCCGTTCAGTTTGACCAATACCTCCGTCATGTCCGGCGACTGCCAGCCTGCGCTTAAAATGTCTACGCGCTTGTTAACGATGTCCCAACTATAAACCGCGTGCTCGTTGCCCGCGACGCTGTCGATATCGATCTGGCGGTCACTGTCCCATCGGCCTCTCTCCCCGGCGCGCAGTTTTTCAGCTGGAAATGGAAAAAGGAAAAGATATGTTCTGCCGTCTTTCCATCGGTTCGAGTCCTTTATTTCCGAATCGTCAGTCTCCAGCCGGATTGTTACTTTAGTAACGCCCATGATCCTTCTTCTTCGCCTCCCATTGGTATTTCAAACATATTCACTTTTACGGCCGGACGAAATGTCGGGCCTCGAACCCGTGACGTTTTTCCTTATGCTTTTTGCCAATGCTAGAGCGAACTAACCGTCGATGGGTTTTCGAATGGGACCTTCGATCTTTGACACCACCCTCAAAAATGGGTAAAATTTTCGTTTTGCTATTCCTCGGCAACTTAACGATTTATCTCAATAAAGGGAGCAATAAATAATTGAGCAGCGGAAACTTTTTATTCACATCCGAATCGGTCACCGAAGGCCACCCGGATAAGATAGCCGATAATATATCCGACGCAATTCTGGATGCGATCATCGAGCAGGACCCTTACGCACGTGTCGCCTGCGAGACGCTTGTAACGACCGGACTTGCGGTGGTTGCCGGCGAGATCACAACGACCGCGCAGGTCAACTACAAGACGATCATCCGCGATACGATCCACGAGATCGGTTACAACGATGCCGAGTTCGGCTACGATTCGAACACCTGTTCGGTGATCGATGCTATCGGAACGCAGTCGCCGGACATCGCTCAGGGTGTCGATACGGGCGGCGCCGGTGACCAGGGCCTTATGTTCGGGTTCGCTTGCAATGAGACCCCGGAACTGATGCCGATGCCTATCCAACTGGCCCACAACCTGACCCGCAGGCTCAGCCAGGTACGTCGCGATGGCACGATTCCCTATCTTCGTCCAGACGGAAAATCGCAGGTCTCGATCGAATATCGCGACGGACGCCCGTTTCGCGTTGAGGCGATCGTGATCTCTTCGCAAACAGCCGATCTCGATATCGAGGACATCCGTGCTGACATCATGGAACACGTGATCAAACCCGTCATCCCGGCCGGCATGATCGACGACAACACCAAATATCACATCAACCCGACGGGTAAATTCGTCATCGGCGGCCCTATGGGGGACGCCGGAGTCACGGGCCGCAAGATCATCGTCGACACGTACGGTGGCTATGCCCCGCACGGCGGGGGAGCGTTCTCGGGCAAAGATCCGACCAAAGTGGACCGTTCTGCCGCGTACATGGCACGATACATCGCTAAAAATGTCGTGGCGTCCGGCCTTGCCGACAAATGCACGGTCCAGCTTGCCTACGCCATCGGCGTCGCCGAGCCGGTTTCTGTGCTTATCGACACCCATGGGACGGGCACGATCGATGACGAGCGGATCTCGGACATCGTGCGAGAGAATTTCACGCTGACGCCCAAGGCCATAATCGAAACGCTCGATCTACGCCGTCCGATCTACAAACAAACGGCTCGTTTCGGCCATTTTGGCCGTCTGAACGATGAGTTCTCTTGGGAAAAGACTGACAAGGCCGAAGCCCTGAGGCTCGCCGCTGAAAGAGGAGTTGGAACCAATGGCTAATCCAGGCACATCAATGGAATACGATATCAAAGACATCAATCTTGCCCCGCAGGGTAAACAGCGGATCGAGTGGGCGGATCGTGAGATGCCCGTTCTCCGGCTTATCCGTGAGCGATTTGAGGCTGAAAAGCCCCTTACCGGTGTAAAACTGGTCGCGTGCGCTCACATTACGACCGAGACGGCGAACCTCGCCCGCACGCTGCAGGCCGGCGGTGCCGAATCGCTGCTGATCGCCTCGAATCCGCTCTCGACACAAGATGACGTAGCGGCTTCCCTTGTCGCCGATTGGGGTATCCCGGTGATGGCCCATAAGGGTGAGTCTACAGACACTTACGTGCGGCATGTTAAAGCGGCACTTGAAACAAATCCCAACCTGATCATCGACGACGGCTCGGACGTCGTGGCGACGATGATCAAGGAGAAACCCGAGCTCATCAATAACCTGATCGGGACGACCGAAGAAACGACGACCGGCATCGTTCGTCTCAAGGCGATGGTCGCGGCGGGCGTGCTCAACTTCCCTTCTATCGCCGTGAACGACGCCCAGACAAAGCATTTCTTCGATAACCGCTACGGTACGGGCCAGTCCACACTCGACGGCATCGTGCGTGCAACTAATGTACTTCTTGCTGGAAAAACGCTGGTCGTTGTCGGCTACGGCTGGTGCGGAAAGGGCGTCGCGATGCGTGCACGCGGTCTCGGAGCTAATGTTGTAGTTACCGAGATCGACCCGATCAAAGCTATCGAGGCCGTGATGGACGGGTTCCGCGTAATGCCGATCAAGGAAGCGGCCAAAGTGGGTGACTTCTTCGTTACTGTGACGGGAAATCGTCACGTCATCGATCGCGAGCATTTCCAGGCAATGAAGGATGGCGCGATCGTCTGCAACAGCGGGCATTTCGACCTCGAATTAAATCTCGACGCTCTCAGAGACCTTTCGGAACCGCCCGAAAAGCGACGTCCGTTCGTCGAGGAGTATATCGCCAAGGACGGCGGTAAGAGCGTCATCGTACTTGGTGAAGGCCGTCTGATCAATCTCGCGGCTGCCGAAGGCCACCCGGCATCCGTTATGGACATGTCGTTCGCCAATCAGGCACTCTCGGCCGAATATCTTGTTAAAAACAAAGGTAAATTGGCGGCCGGCGTACATGTTCTGCCGCCAGAGGTCGATCAGGAGATCGCTTCGCTCAAGCTCCGTGCTATGGGTGTCAACATCGACGAACTTACGCCCGAGATGCTCGAGTACATGTCGAGCTGGGAAACTGGAACATAAGGTCCACGAATCCGACAGATTAAGCCCTACTGATAAGGCCCGGCATTTGACCGGGCCTTTTCTTGTTCATTCATACTCAATACTTAAACTTAAATTACTTGATGCATCACTTCGACCTGACGAGCAAAAAACGATTGACAACCGAACCGAATTAAAATATATATTTGGCTTCAACTCCACATTGAACTCGCTCAGACAGTATCTTTTGTTTTAGGTTAATTGGCGCTGATTGGCCGGAAGATAGGAGGACATGGTTCTATGGGTCGAATACTCGCGTTCGTTTACGGGGCGTTATGTTACGTGGTGTTCTTTGTCACATTTCTCTACGCAATTGGCTTTGTAGGAAATCTACTCGTTCCCAAAGCGATCGACACGGGGCCGTCCGCCGCGACATTGACGAGGGCGCTCATTATGAACATAGGCTTGATGACCATTTTTGCTCTTCAGCACAGCATAATGGCCAGACCAGAGTTCAAGCGTATGTGGACGAAGATCGTGCCTGCCGCGATCGAGCGAAGCACATTTGTGCTGTTCTCGAGCCTGGCTCTCATCCTGATGTTCTGGCAATGGCGAACAATTCCCGACGTCTTGTGGGAAGTGCACAATCCGATCGGGCAATACGTGTTGTATGGCCTCTTTGCCGTTGGATGGCTGATGGTTCTGCTAAGCACGTTTCTCATCAACCATTTCGACCTATTCGGACTTCGACAGGTGTATCTTTACGCCAAGCGCGAAGAATATAAGCCTCTCGGTTTCAAGGAGATCTTCCTATACAAATTTGTAAGGCATCCCATCATGCTGGGATTTATCATCGCGTTCTGGGCTACTCCCCGAATGACCTACGGCCATCTTTTGTTTGCCGCGGTCACCACCCTCTATATTTTAGTCGCAATTCAATTGGAAGAGCGTGATATCAAGTCGATGCATGGTGAATACGATGCCTACCGCAATCGCGTATCGATGATCGTCCCCATGCCGCCGAAAAAGCCGGCCGATATCTGAAGACGTAGTTTACGTTAGCCTGACGTTCTCGCGTTCTGGTTGCCACGAGCATAATGCTCGTTCGGATCATTATGTATTCCAGAATACAGAAACAGAATGACCGCAAGCTATATCATTTGCCTTCTTCTCCTACAAGCTCCGTTTCAGGTGGCCGCACGGCAGTTGCCCCAATAATTCGACCCTTAGGCCATAAGACTGAACGTGCAGGAGGTATAGCATCAGACTGCTGGAGGCCGCGGAACCGCCAAAAGAAACGTGGACGGAGCATTGGATGTTCCGGTACGGGGTTGCTTTGCTCGCATTCGGGGCCGTTATCGGGCTAGCTCTGCTGCTTAACTACGTCAATCTAAAACTCAATCTTACGATCCCGATCATTTTCGCACTCGTAGCGGTGATCTGGTATTGCGGTCGCGGGCCCGGATTGCTCCTTTCGATCCTCTACGAGGCGACCACGATAATTTACACAGCGATCCCGCCGGACAGTTCGATCGCAAGGGCATGGTTCGGCTACTTCAGTACCTTGTCGCTTTATGTGTTTCTCGTGCTGGTGATAAGCGGGCTGAAACGCACGCAGAAGGACCTTTCCCGGCAACGCGATCTGCTTCGGGTCACCCTGAACAGCATCGGCGACGCCGTCATTGCCACGGACGTCAAGGGGCAGATCACCTATATGAATCCTGCCGCTCAGAAACTCACCGGATATCACGAACAGAACGTGCGCGGTGCGCTGGTTTCCGATGTCATCTGTCTGCTCGATGAAGAAACTCGTGAGCCGGTGGACATCCCTCTCGCCGGCACTCTCCGGCATAGGCCTGCAGCGGGCAGGACAAAGCCCTCAATACTAGTTGCGCGAGACGGACGTGAGATCTACGTTGACGATTCCGCTTCCCCGATCAACGACGGAGGCCAGGCAAAGGGTGCCGTCATTGTGATCTCGGACGCCACCGAACGAAAACTCGCCGAACGCTCGCGCCGCGAAACCGAGATCATGCACACGATCATCGAGGCCCAGGAGGCCGAGCGGCATAGGATCGCCCGCGACATCCACGATCATCTCGGTCAGAAAATGACCGCGCTCCGGCTGCAAATTGAGTCACTCACGCGGGACCATCCGGCTCTCGATGCGGCCATAGGCGACGCTCAAAGTTCAGCCTCGCAGATCGACAACGACATCGGTTATCTTTCGTGGGAACTGCGCCCGACCGAACTCGAGCAGCTCGGCCTCGAAAATGCCCTGACGAGCTTTGTGAGGGAGTGGTCAAATCAACATCAGGTCAATGCCGAGTTTCATTCAAACTCGGCGTCCAAACAAAACGGCGGCCGGTTCGAAAAAGACGTCGAAACGAACCTTTATCGAATAGTTCAAGAAGCTCTCAATAATATTCTTAAACACGCGAATGCCTCGAACGTGAACGTGCTGCTGCAGCGTCGCGACGACGGCGTCACCCTGATCATCGAGGACGACGGGTGTGGTTTCGATCCCGAGGATATCTCGCAGGACGCCTCTCCTCCCGGTGGTCTCGGCTTGATCAGCATGCGCGAGCGGGTCACCCTGCTGAATGGAACGCTTGAGATCGAGAGTCGGCCTGGGAGCGGGACGACCATACTTGCCCGCGTGCCATTCCATCGTAACAAAAGCTCCACCGTCAGGGCGGCAAGGTCGACCGGCTCCCTTCCCCGGTTAGGCGCATGAAACCACGGGCGGATCAGGATTCACCGTTTCACAGTAGTGTACTAGATCCAATTGCTCACGCTATTCGCCCGGATGGTACTGCCGTTCTGTATGCCCCTTAAGCTGCGCTGGATAGAAATAGACCTCGCGAAGGTCGCCCTTGCTGTATCGCTCGGCTTGGTCATTGAAATGTTTTGACTTCGGATCGCCGCTTTCCCCACCCGCGGTGACCGCCTTTGCACGGACGGTCTTTCCAAACTCGACGACGGCGACAAAGCTGTTGCCGCTAGTGCCGTAGATCTTCTTAGAGCCTTTATATGGCCGTGCACCGAACGAAGCAAGCGAACCCCAAATACCGGAAGTAAACCCGACTGGAATACTTGGCCCAGCATCGGTAAAGGGATGGACTATGTCGCCCGTAAGCCGCTGGAACCTGTTGATCTCGCCCCACGGTGTCCGCCATTTGCCGAAGTCGGCGGCTAACTTGTCACTTGCGGCCGCGAGCGACTGGAGCAGGACATTTCCCGCCGCTCGTGTCGCAATATACTCATCGACAGCCAAGCCGGCGCGGCGGGCGTCGGTCGCGGTCCGCCGCTGGATGTCCTCGGCCCACATTACCGCGAGCGATGTTTCGACCGAATTGACCGACCAACGGCGATCCCATTTACGCAGGAGTTCGATCTGTTCGGCCGTTTTTGACTTTAACGGTTCGGCCGCCGGCGCGGAGTCCCATGCTTTTAAGAGTGCCGGCAGCGACAGATCGAACCACGTTAGATATGTGTCGTAGGCGGCCGTATTGAGTGACTCGAGCGTAAAGTCCTTTTTCTTTTCCAGGACGCGAATGGCGTGACGTCCGCGTGCCGATTCTACGCCGTTGTCGACGTACCGCGGATAATCCGAACGTTTAGGACTGCTTGGCCCGGCAGCCGACCATGGCCAGTTGTTGCTGTTATAAAGCCACCCGCTTGCCGGATCGAGCAAATTCGGCGATTCGTCCACCGAAAGCAGTCCCTTCCAGTCCGCGGCCGGATCACTGCCGTCGACTGGTTTTGTCCAGTCAAATTTTGGGTCGCGACGCGGGATAAAATTCGCATGAAAATAGGCGATATGGCCGTCCGAGTCGGCGTAAATCGTGTTATTAGAAGAATTGGCGTGAAGCTCCATTACCTGTTTGAACTCGGCGTAGTTCTTTGCTTTAGTACGGCTGTATGACTGCATCAACGCCTTGACCGGCTCGTTCATCAGGCTGATCGTCACCCATTTATCGCCATCCGAGCGGATCACAGGGCCGTGATGGGTCCGATAGACCGTGAAACTGCGTTCCGCAATTTCGTCCTTGGTGCGGTACGGGACCTTTATGAGCGACATTGTAAACGGCCGAGATTCGGTGCCGTATTTGTAGTAGTATTTGCCGTCCTTTTTGATAACAGTCTCGATGTACTCGTCGATCGCATCAACCGCACTCGATGTGTGCATCCAGCCGCAATGCTCATTAAATCCCTGATAAATAAAGAATTGTCCCCACGTCGATGCGCCGTACGCATTTAGGCCCTCGTCGCTTGTCATCTGCAATTCGGACCGGAAGAAAAATGAGGTATGCGGGTTTATCAGCAACAACGGATGATGTGACAGCGTGTTCGAAGGGGCGACGGCAATGCCATTCGATCCAGTGGGTTCGGCCAGTGGATCAAAATCTTCGGCTTCGGCTGTGTCGGCCCGCACGCCGCTGTAAAAGGCACGAAGCTGTCCGAGGTTAATCGTTTCGATGTCGCCTCCGATGCTGCCTTCGCTAAATGTCAGCGGCATCCATGGCTCGAAATGTGTGATCACGCGAGGTTTTACCTCCGGGTGACGCGCGAGATAGAAATTCAGGCCGTCGGCCCATGCATCGAGCAGCGACCTTAACCACGTTGGCGAAGACGCGTATTGCGACTTGATCGAATCGACGTCGATGAACAACTTTTGCCGCAGATCGCTCCAGATCGCGGATTCGCCTTCGGCCTCCGCGAGACGGCCGATCGAATTGAGGTAATTGGTCTCGATCCGGTTGAAATCGTCCTCGGCTTGGGCGTAGATCGCGCCAAAGACCGCGTCGGCGTCCGTTTTTCCCTTGACGTGAGCGATGCCCCAGTCGTCGCGTGTGATCGTAACGTTCCGGGCCCGTTTCTGTTGACGATCGAGTTCAGCGGACTGGGCAGACAGCGAGATCGTCAGCAGGAGCGAGAAAAGTACGGCGAATGCAAGCTTTTTCATATCGTTTAACCGTGATCAGGTACGAACACGCGAGATCAGATATAGCCCGAGCATCGAAAACATGACAAGCGGCCCCCAGACGGCAAAAACCGGCGGCAGATAGCCGCTCTGTCCAAATTGCTCAAAAACGTTCGTGACACAAGTATAGACCAGCCAGAGTCCTATCGCGTACCCCAACGTCACGACGCGGCCCGAACGGTGGATCGACAGAGCGAATGGAGCCGTGAACATCGCTATGACGAGCGGAAGAAAGAGCGTGGAATACCGTTTCTCGAGTGCGACGGCAAAATTTCTTCGTTCGTTCTCAGAGTCCCGGCTCAGGGCCTCATGACGGATACCCGACACGGTCATGTGGCTGGGTTTGCCGCCAAGCTCGTCGAATGGGTCGTCAGATTCGGTCAGCACGATATCTTCCAGCCTCGCGGTAGCAATACTACCCTCCCCGATCGTGTCCTTCTCCACCGGACCGGTCATTACGATTCGTTCCCCGATCCATTTTGCTGTTTTTGCACGGTACACGGTTTGCAGGATGGACTTCCCTGTTGCGAATTGGTAAACCGCGAGATCCGTTACACAGGGAGCCTCGCAATGGATTCGCTGCTCGTTATCAGACGCAGAGCTGTCTTCCGAACTGAGGCTGAACGAGTAGATCCGATCCGTGGCCGCGACCCAGTACCGGCCAGCCGCATTCGCGGCCGTTCCGCCGCGGCGGATCTGACTTCGATATTCGTCCTGCAGCCGGTTGAACGAAGGCGAAACGCGCTCCTGCACTTCCCAGTTGAACAACCCCAGAAGCAACATGCACAGGAAACAAGGCACGAGCAGCCTGTAAACGCTTTCGCCGGCGGAGGTCCACGTGACTATCTCGTTCTGACGCGATTTGATGACGTATGTTGCCAGCGTGGCGATCATCGCCGACGTTGGTGCTATCTGAAGGTACACGAACGGCAGCAGGAAAAAAAGATATTTCACCAGCATCCACACGCCGCCGTCGATCGTGCCCGCAAATCGCCACAGGTCAAATGCCGTAAAGATCAGGAACAGTGACGACAGAAAGCCGAGCGCGAGTAAGAAATATTTCGATAGATCCTTGACGAGATCGAAATCGCGCAATCCTGTCGTAAGGTCAACGAAGAGATTCCGCACCTCCATCCGCGAACGCGGCCGCCTGAGACCGGAAAAAAATGCCGTGGCCCGCGACGCCCATTCGCTCATAAAGAGGACCCGTCCAGAAAGGCTGAACCATCCTATCGCTATAGCGCTGCCGACGATCGGCAACGCGCCGCCGACGAGCACTGGTACTCTTCCTGTGCGTGCCATCTGTTCGCCCAAGAACGCCAACAGGAAGTAACCGATCAGGCTGACGAGCGAGAGAAAGACACCAAACCCACGGCCGCCGCGGCTAAATCGCAGGATCATTGCCGTCCCCAGAACACAAAAGATCAACGGCGTGATCGATAAGATCACTCTTCGTTGTGCCAGTATCTGGGCCTCGATCCTATCCTTGCCCTCGCGGCTTTCGGCATAATCGGCGAGTTCGCTCAGGCCAAGTTCTTCAGGCGTGCTCTGTTTCTCACCCAGTTTCTGGATCAGTTCCCCGCGGCGCGTCCTGATCGCTAAACGGACCTCGCCCAGATTCTCAACAGCGTAGTTGCCCGCTGAGCCGGGCGCAGGCAGCGTCGCCACTCTCGCGTTTCCAAGGACAAGCTCCGACTCGTGTTCTGTCAGGTCGATACGGCCCGTTTCGGAAGTGATCAGGCGCACCGCGCCGGAGGACGGATCCTGATTGAATATAAAAAGGTTGTCCCAATGCCCTGCAGTAAGGTCGCCCGAACGGGCATAGATCGTGTATCCCGCGATCTCGGTATTGAAAACGCCGGGCTCGATCGGCGACTCGAGCTTCTGGATCGCGGTCTGCAGGGCGACGCTTCGAACGAGCGACGCCGCTATCGGAACTCCCTTTAAGTTCACCAAAAAAGCGAAGATCGATAATGCCAGGCCGAGTACTATGACCGGCGCCAGGATCTGAAAGTTGGCGACGCCTGCCGCTCGTACCGCGACCAATTCGCTGTCGCCCTGCATTTTTGACAGCCCGATGATCGTTCCGACCAGAACCGCCATCGGGCAAGTGAACGAAATGACATTCGGGATCAACGCGACGGTCAGTTGCCAGATCAAGTGCGACGGAATGTTAGCGCTAAAGAAAATATCCGAAAAGCGACTGGCCTGCTGCACAAAAAGGATGACGCTGAGGAGCAGCCACGAAAATACAAAGTAAGGTGCGATCGCCCTTACAAGGTATTTCGAGATTATCCAGCCTATGTGCTTCATCTACAAAGAGTTATTGTTCGAGGCAACCCGTTCGCCGTTGATCTCGCGGCCGATCGCCTGCGAGAGTATTCGCTTGAGTAGCCGTGATAGTTCCTTCAGTTCCCCGTTATCGTCAGCCGTCGCGACCGAGAACTCCGCCGGCGAAGCCCGACGTGCCATGGCGAAGATCTGGCGATTCCGGCCCGTCACGATCGAAGCTCCGGATGCTCGTCGGCACCGCGTGCAGGTCAAATGAAAATTTGCCGAGAGGTCCGCAGTCTCCGACGCATCAAGCTCGCGGCCACAGATATTGCATCGCGACCAATCGGGCAAAAATCCGGACAGGCGAAGCAGCCATAATTCGAAATAAACGCCAATGGATAGCAGGCATTCAGGTGTTTTGTCCGCCGTTTGGAGACATGCATTTACCATTCGAAACAACGTCTCGTTTGGATCATGAGGCGGCGAAAAGATGATCAAAAGGTCAGCCAGATAGGAGAATTTGTTTAAGAAATCCGGATCGCTGGCGGCTGCAAAGTACGATCGGGTCAATTCGACTTTCTGGATCGAGACCAGTTCCAGCACCTCTTTCTGAAAATACGTGACGCGAACGGCCGTAAACGGCTCGAGCCCGCTGCCAAATTTGCTCTTCAACCGCTTGGCGCCCTTAGCGACGCCGCGCACGACCCCATGATCGTGCGTTAAGAGCACCACGATCTTATCCGCCTCTGCCAGGTTGTAGCTTTTGAGAATGAGGCTTTCGGTTTCAACTAAGGCCATTCAGGGCACGACTCTATCGCGGGATGAAATAAAGGACCCACGCCAGTACAAGGCTCACGACCAGAAATTGGAGAAATGTCTTGCCGGCGTACCAGACACGTTCTTTCGTCGTGCCGTCCGCGATGGCACCAAAAACGACCGAGACAAAAAAGGCAAAGCCTATCAGATATAGGAAATGGATCATTTCTTTCGTCCCAGGGCGATGTCGACCGCATCCATCGCTGCAAGATAATTAAGAAGTCCCGAGATCTCCAAAAAGCGGCCGCCGTATTCGAAAGTCGCTAGGGCCGCGACGTTTGGTGAAGGCGAGGCGCCGATGAACCAACTAATTATCGCTCCTAGCCCATTGCCAAGCCTAGCAAAGACGTTCAGCAAATACAGGAGTGCACCATCCTTAAAATCGAATCCAGGATAGTGTGCTCCGCCGCTTGCCAGGGCTACGATGAACATCAGCCATATGACCGCAGCAATAACACCGCCGCGGAGGTATCGGCCCGCGGCGATGTGGCCAGCCCCGGGAACGAACCACGAAATAATTCCTACCAATACAGGATTGTCCATTTGAGTCGGTTTCTAAAACTTTGCGTCCGCACTAACCTCAATTACCACCTTCTTTATGCTTACTTGTTTAATGTAACGGTTCATGGATATCCTCATCCAATACACGAACATTACTGCTGGTTTACTTAAATCGATCGACTCTAATTCTTTAGAACAAACGGCTTGTCAGTTAGCATTTCTACAGGCCATTACAAATCTTTCGAACAAACCTCGCGAAAACCGATCGTTTGACCACGAAAGTTCGGGATGCCATTGGACTCCCAGTACAAATCTATCCGGCCTTGTGTCCTGGACGCATTCTATGATGCCGTCAGACGCCCACGCGACAGCTTTTAACTCCTTACCGACCCGCTCGACAGCCTGGTGGTGATGCGAGTTGACGCGCAAGTCTCCATTCGATCCTATCTCGGCGGCAAGTTCGGAAAGAATGCTGTTCTCTTCCAGCCGCAATCCGTGCGATCCTCGGGCAAGCGGAGTTCCCTGTTCATGCTTGATCGCTTCACCGAAGACCGAATCGATGTCTTGTATTAGCGATCCACCACGTGCGACGTTAAGCGCCTGCATTCCGTAACAGATAGCAAAGATCGGCAAATCTAATTTCTCAGCTTCTTCGATGACCAACCGCTCGGTCTCATCCTTCTCGGGAACGACCCTTTTCAGGTTTCGATGCGGTTCCTGGCCATAATACGCGGGATCGACATCGGTGTCGCTCCCCGGCAGCAGTATGCCATCGAGTCCTGCGAGCACAGATGACACATAATCGCGATCCGGGATCAGACTCAAATGCACCGGTGCCCCGCCAAGTGCCTCAACACCCTCGCTGTAGTCGCGTCCAAGGTAAAAGCGGCGCGTCTCGATCTCGAGTCGCATCGTTATGCCTATTTTCGGCCTGACTGCCATAACCCTTTAATGTTCAAACAAATGGTCGGTTTATGTCAATTTGAGCATTTGAAATTAAAGCTTTATCATGAAGTTTTATGCCGACAGTGAAAAATTCAGCGCCGATCAGATCGACGACCGTGCTTCTTGTTCGTCGCGACGGCCAGGCGGCGATGGCGGGCGACGGGCAGGTCACTCTCGGTGAGACGGTGATAAAAAGTTCCGCTCGCAAGATCCGACGGCTCCACGGCGGCAAGATAGTCGCGGGTTTTGCTGGCTCGACTGCCGATGCTTTTTCGCTGCTAGCTAGATTTGAGTCGAAATTGGAACAGTTTCAGGGTCAGCTTGAGCGTTCCGCGATCGAGCTCAGCAAAGACTGGCGAACGGATAAATATCTCAGAAATCTCGAGGCTTTGCTAATTGTAGCGGATGCCGCCGATGCATTCCTGATCTCCGGAAAAGGCGACGTTATCGCCTCGGACGACGGCCTTCTGGCTGTGGGATCCGGCAGCATGTATGCGCTGGCCGCCGCACGGGCACTCCTGCGTCACACTTCGCTGTCCGCTCGAGAGATCGCCGAAGAATCGCTCAAGATCGCCGGCGAGATCTGCATTTACACAAACTCGGATATCACGGTCGAGGAGATCTGACATGGCAATATACCTCAGCGGCGAGACTGTGCCTGCGCAGCCAAAACTCGATGAACTCTCGCCTCGCCAGATCGTGGCCGAGCTTGACCGTTATGTCGTCGGCCAGAATGCCGCTAAAAAGGCGGTCGCGGTAGCCCTGAGAAACCGCATACGGCGGCAAAAACTGCCGCCCGAGATGGCCGAAGACGTCCTTCCCAAGAACATTCTCATGATCGGCTCGACCGGAGTCGGAAAGACCGAGATCGCCCGGCGACTTGCTCGCCTCGCAAATTCCCCGTTCATAAAGATCGAAGCATCTAAATTTACAGAAGTTGGTTATGTCGGCCGCGACGTTGAGAGCATGATCCGCGAACTCGCGGACGTGGCGGTCGACATGACAAAGCAAGCAGCCTTCGAAGACGTAAAACCGCGAGCTGCCGAAAATGTAGAAGAAAAGCTCCTCGACATCCTGTTACCCGCGTCCGATTCTCGTTATCAGACGCAGCCCGATGGAGGTGACGCGGAGTTAACCGGTGACTCGCTTTCGAGGACTCGTGAAAAGCTTCGCGAACAGCTCCGAAACGGTGATCTGGACGACCGGCTTGTCGAGATCGAGACCCAGGACCGCTCTAACGCGACCATCGATTTCGTCGGCGGCCAGGGAATGGAAGAGATGGGGGTCAATCTGCGTGACATGTTTGGCAACATGTTCCCGGCAAAAACCGTCCGCCGAAAGATGAAACTCGGCGAAGCTCGTGTCGCGATGATGCGGGACGAGCAGGAGAGCCTCATCGATATGGAGCAGATCACCCGCCAGGCTCTCGACAAGGCACAGCAGTCGGGGATCATCTTTCTTGACGAGGTCGACAAGATAGCAGGAAGGGAAGCCGGCGGCAATCCTTCGGTCTCACGCGAGGGTGTACAACGCGACCTGCTGCCGATCGTCGAGGGAACCAACGTCAATACTCGATACGGCATGGTCAGCACCGAACACATTCTTTTTATCGCCGCCGGTGCCTTTCATGTTGCCAAACCGTCCGATCTGATACCCGAGCTTCAGGGCCGCTTCCCGATACGTGTGGAACTGGAGTCGCTTACGATCGAAGACCTTAAGCGGATCCTTGTTCAGCCGCGCAATTCGCTTATTAAGCAATATCAGGCACTCTTAAACACCGAAGGTATTGGGCTCGTCTTTACCGACGATGCCATCGACTGCCTCGCGGAAATGGCCGAAGAGATCAACAAAACCACGGAAAATATCGGTGCCCGCCGCCTTCATACCTTGGTCGAGAAGCTGCTCGAGGAGATAAGTTTCCTGGGTGACGAGCTTCAGGAAAAGCGGCAGACGATCGATCGTAATTACGTTAACGACCGGTTAAGCAGTCTTATTCAGGACCAGGACCTGCGCCAGTACATTTTGTAATTTTAAGCTTGTGCTGAACATTATGCAGACATTGCCAACGCCGCTTAAGCAGTTAAAGCGAAAAGCACCTTTAGCGGTTTTAGCATTTGTTCTGCTTACCGGCTTAAGCTGTGGAAAACGCACGCCGCCGATCCCGCCGAAAGAACGCGTACAGCAACGCGTTGAACTTAACGGGTTTCAACGCGGCAGCCAGGTGATACTTTCCTGGAAGATGCCGGCACGAAACGCAGATCGCAGCAGTGTGCTGAACATCGACAGGATCGATATTTACCGCCTGGCGGAGGCCGCCGACGCACCTCTGACCCTCTCCGAAGAGGAGTTCGCAAACCGGAGCACCCTGATCAAGACGCTCGCGATCTTGGACTCCGATTTCGGGATGAAGACGCTGAGCTACGCGGACACGCTCGAATTTGCCGGCCAATCGGCGCGTCTCCGGTATGCAATGCGGTTTGCAAATGCTTCCGGGCAGAAGGCCGCATTTTCCAATTTCCTGGTGATCGAGCCCTCAGCAAAGGTCGCCGGGCGGCCGACTTCCCTCTCATCAGAGGTCACGCAGGAAGCGGTCCTGTTGAAGTGGCAACCGTCGTCCGTTAACATTGACGCGACGACGCCTCCCAACGTGCTCGGCTACAATGTCTACCGTTCCGTTTCCGAAAAAGAGCCCGCAAAACTATTGAACAAGTCGCCCCTCACCGGAACCGAATTCTCGGACGAGTTTTTCGATTTCGGCAAAGAGTACTTCTATTTTGTTCGGGCGGTATCGGTCGGCAAGTCGGCGGCCCCGATCGAGAGCCAGGAAAGCAATGTTGTAAGAGTAAAGCCTGTCGATACGTTTCCGCCGTCCGCGCCGGCGGCGATCACCTTGGCGGTGGGTCAGAACATGATCTCGCTCTTTTTTGCAGTGAATCCGGAAAAGGATATTGCCGGCTATAAGATCTACCGTTCGACGGATCCCGCGGTGCCAAAAAAGGAGTGGACGTTGTTGACGCCCGAACTATTAACGACCAATACTTTTCAGGACACACGGGTCGAGTCAGGTAAGACGTACTACTACTATCTGACGGCAACTGACAAGACCGGGAACGTCAGTGAGCCCTCTGAGGTGGTCTCTGAAACGCTCAGATAGCGGCTGAATATGAAAATACCGATCGAAATGCCTTTTGGCCCCTCGAAGATCGTGTGCGTGGGCCGAAATTATGCCGACCATGCCATGGAACTTGGTAACGACGTGCCCAAAGAGCCGCTTCTCTTTCTCAAGGCTCCGTCGGCGGTGATCGGCGATGGTGACGCGATCGTCCTGCCGCCGCAATCCTCTCAGGTCGAGCACGAGGGCGAACTCGCCATCGTTATCGGACGCAGATGTTCCTGCCTATCCGAATCGGACGATCCAATGCAGTACGTCCGCGGATTTACGTGCTTAAACGATGTGACAGCACGAGATCTGCAGCGTCAGGACGGACAGTTTGCCCGAGCCAAATCGTTCGACACCTTTTGCCCGATCGGGCCGAATATCGAGACCGGGCTTGACGTCTCTGACCTTCGCGTGTTGACGCGAGTCAACGGTGTCGTCAGACAGGACGGACGAACCTCGCAAATGGTCTTCCCCGTCGACTTTTTGATACGATATATCTCAAACATGATGACCTTGAACGAAGGAGACGTGATCGCGACAGGAACGCCGTCGGGAGTGTCGACGCTCAGCTCGGGTGACGTCTGCGAGGTCGAGATCGAGGGCATCGGTGTTTTGCGCAATACGGTGGCTTAGAACTATCAAATACAGTTGAATTCCGGGGGAAAAATGAAATTTTTTATTGATACAGCGAATCTTGACGAGATCAAAGAAGCCGCCGAACTGGGCCTTATCGACGGAGTGACGACCAATCCGTCGTTAGTCGCAAAAGAAGGCGACGTTGATTTCAAGAAGCACTTGGCCAAGATCTGCAAATTGGTCAAAGGCGACGTTTCGGCGGAAGTGACCGCTCTGGATGTCGATGGGATGATTCGCGAGGGCCGCACGTACGCTAAGATCGCTCCGAACGTCGTGATCAAATGCCCGCTCACGCTCGACGGCCTAAAGGCGACTCGGCGCTTTCGCGATGAAGGCACCAAGGTCAATGTGACCCTCTGTTTTTCGGCTGCCCAGGCTCTTCTTGCCGCCAAGGCCGGCGCCAGCTACATATCGCCCTTTATCGGCCGGCTGGATGACATCGCCCAGGATGGAATGCAGCTCATCCGCGACATCGTTCAGATCTACGACAATTACGGTTTCGCGACTGAGGTGCTCGCTGCGTCGATCCGTCACCCGATGCACATTGTGGATTGCGCTTTGGCGGGTGCCGATGTCGCGACCATTCCCTATAAGGTGATAACGCAACTGGTCAAACATCCACTGACCGACAAGGGGCTGGAAACGTTCCTCACCGACTGGAAGAAAAGCGGCCGTTCCTAGGCTGATCCAACCGCTTACTCGAGCGGCACTGAAACAAGGGACGTCAGCTCGCGGTGCATTCCCGCAGTAACGGCGTCCTTCTCGATCGCAGCTCGGTACTTCGAGTTAAAGTCCGCGTCAGGGTCCCGCATACCTACGAGGTCAGCCGTTTTCGTGAGGCAAGCTCTGACCATGTCTCCGCTCACTCCGTCTTTGAGGTCAAACATCTCATCGATCTCCGCGATCAGCATCGACAACTTGCGCAGCCACACAAAACGGTCGTTATCGAGCAGCATATTCAAGAATTGCCCGGCGGTCAGCGGTCCATTAAACCTCTCGAACGCCATGCGTTCCTCATCGATCAGCCTCTTGTGGAGCTTTAGCAGGAGATTCCTTGCCTGCTTTAGCCTGTCCTCATTACGCATTGTTCGATATTAGCCGACTTCTCAATAAATGCATACCGTGCTAAGGTTTGATTATTAGCGGGCTAATTGATAATACTTAGGCGGCTAATCATTGATTATTAGCAGGCTAACGGTAACATAATAGCCTGCTCAGCGTTTCGCATAAAGCAGTTGATCATAAGCACTTGTGAGCGACCTCATCAAATTTGAAGAGACCTCGAGCTACCTGCTGGCAAAGGTTGGAACGGCGTTTCGAAGTTCGCTGGAGCGCCACATGGGGCTTATCGGTCTTCACGGCGGACAAGTTTTCGTGCTGCTCGAATTGTGGAAGGCAGACGGACTAAGACAGATCGACCTGGCCGCACGGCTCGACGTCGCGGCACCGACGGTCAACAAGACCGTTAAAGGATTGGTCGAACTTGGGCTCGTCGACAGCACGCGGCTCGACGACGACGCTCGCTCGACCCGGATCTTCCTCACCGAGCGTGGCCGCTCCATTCGCACCGAGATCGAGGCCCAATGGCTCGAGCTTGAGGAGGACTGTCTGAGCTCTCTTACCGAGACCGAGCGCTTGGTGCTTTTCGATCTCCTTGGTAAACTCCGAAATAAATACACAGGCCGAATCGAAAACGACGACGAAGAATGAACGTTACGGCCCGCGGCCGTCCAGACCGATTAACGCGAGGTGCTGAAATGAAGGTCCTTTTTGCTACGGATGGAACCAAACATAGTGCGGCTGCTCTGGCGATGATCCAGCGACTGGCGCTGGGCGACGGCGACGAGGTCCACGTGATCAGCGTGGTTGACATGGCCGTACCTCTTGCGGTGGATATTTACGGGGGTTATTTGCCCGATACTACGGAGCTTGAAAGGGTGGCCAAAGAGTCTGCTGCCAAGCTCCTCGATGATGCATCAGCCATGTTGCGTAACAAGTTTGATGGCCACGCGGTCACCATTACAAGCGAGGTCGAGTTCGGTTCGCCCGACAGCCGGATCGTTGAAAACGCTGAAAAACGAGGTACGGACCTCATAGTCATCGGCTCGCACGGTTACAACCGCTGGGAGCGGCTCCTGCTCGGATCGGTCTCAAACTCGGTCGTCCATCACGCCCATTGCTCGGTCATGGTCGTTAGGACACCAGAAGAATAAACATGTCCGCGGCATCTGGAGAGGCGTCCGTCACCGTCAATTCACGAAAATACGACGGCACCGTCAGCCGCACCTGGACGGCCGAGATCCTTGAGTTCTCCGATTCGCTGCTTGTACTCCGAGGCGAATTCGACCGCGATGTCCGACACGACGACCTTGGATTGATCCGAAAAGGTACCGTCTCGATCGAGTATTTCCCGATCGGCAAGTGGTTCAGCGTATTTCAGTTTCACGAAGCCGACAGCCGCTTCCGCAATTTCTACTGTAATATCAACATGCCGCCGAAATTCGCGGGCGGGGCTCTCGACTATGTTGACCTCGATATCGATGTGGTGATCTGGCCGGATGGCAGGCAGGAAATATTAGACAGGGACGAGTTTGAGAAAAACGCCGCTCTTCTTGCGTATCCCGAAGACGTCATTAAGAACGCAGAAGCCGCTCTTGCCGATCTGCTGAGGTCGATCGAAAAGGGCGAGTTCCCTTTTGACCGGACCGACCGTCATCTAGGCTGAATTCTAAGCATGTAGCTGCAGATATTGAGCGCACTCCCGGGCGTGACTGAGATGCGCTGTCCTGCGGGGAGTTCGTAATTGTTGACAGCCGCCGGATTTCGTCCTTCATTGACCGCCCAAAAATTGCCCATCCCGTCCGTGACCAGCGTCAAATGGCGCCGGCTGATCTCGACATCGCCGGCCAGTGGTATGTCGACGGGCTTCGACTTGGATCCGCGGCCGATCACGACCTCTTTCTGGTAAATAGGCACGACGTTCTGACGCACGCCCCCACGCCATACTTCGAGACGATAGAGCTCTTTCATTCGGCTCGCCACGTGCGTCATTTCCTCACCGTCGTCGGCTGCGATCGGAGTTGCCCGCGGTATATTGGCCTGGGGTATGGTCGATGGCGCGTCGACGGGCGGTTCGAATGTCCCCGGCGGCGACGTCGGCAGTCGATAACCGGGATTCGTCGGCGGGACTGCGCTTCGGGTCGGAATGGGCGGCGGAGCGATGTTCGGCAGGCTCTTCGGCCGGGCCAGAACGCCCGTTTTATTGCTTGCCGCCTCTTCCCAACTATGCTGGACGCGGACGTCACCGCGCTCGAGCGTCCCATCTATCCGCAGTTCGATAACGAACGATTTGGTTTCGAGTTTCTTTTTACCGGCGATCTCTTTGGCCCGCTCCGCGAGTATGTGATAGAGGCCTTGCTCGAGTCCCTTTCGCTTAACGCCCTGCCATTCTTTATCGTCGTCGCCGTTGAGAAAGATCACGTATTCGCTCGGAATGATCGCCGTTCCCTGCGGCAGCGGGACCAGCTCGTTCTGCATCACGCTCTCGACCTCTTTGGCGATCTTGACGATGAATTCCTCGGCCTTGCTGCGTGGCTTGATCTGTGCATCGCGCGCTGCTTCCTCGAGCACAAGCTCCGAGCTGTCGCCGTCGATCCATTTCCTGACCTTGTCTAAAACGCTCAAATCTATCTCCTTAAGATCTAGTTAGGGTCAATGTCGAGGTATTTTCCGTTCAGCCAACCGCGGGTCTGCGACGAGGTATTTGCACGGGAGCGGCCCTGCTCAACCACATCAACTTGATACCAGTTATTTTGCGAATTTACAATCCTCACTTTTGAGTTTTTGGTCACAAGGCCGATCGGGTCGTTATCGGTGCTTGGATCAGGCCGAAGATAGATATCCGTATTTGCGACCGCAGTCCGGGTCTTGAACGCATTGCGAAGGTCGGGCAGGATGCCCGCATTTCGCATGTAGGCGTGCGTGCCATAAAGAATGCCGGTGAAAATGACCAAAAATATTGCAAACGCCGCGAAGCGCCTGAGTAAGCTGCTTCTCTTCTTGGGGACTACAACGCGTGAGGACGCCTTTCCCGGCGGCTGGCTGTTGCCCGTGATCGAATAAACCTCTCCCTTCGCGGGATCCGGCAAGCCCCGGGCATCGGCGGGCGGCAAGGCCGGATGCCTCTCGACGGCGTTTGCGGCTACATTGGCCGGGGACTCCTCGATAGCCTCAAAATGCGGCTGTTCGGGAACAAGTGGAGAATATCCACGCGAAACCTGCGCCAAAGGCTCTTCTCGCGGAGACACTACCGTGTTTACCTCGCTATGCTCTATCGAGCGGCGTACATTTGCCAGATCGTTCCATAGCTCTTCGACCGACTGCGGGCGCCGCGCCGGGTCGTCGTCGGTCGCTCGCCGCAGCACACGCAAAAGCTCTTCGGACCATTCCTCGTCACGGTAGTCGAGAGGAAGCGAAGTGATCGGCTGGTTCGAGAACGCTCGCGGCGTTTCATTGGTTATGATCGTGTAGATCGATTTGGCCAGAGAATAGATGTCGGCTGCCGGCGTCAGTTTGGCCTGATCGAGCGGTCCGGTATTGCCCGCATTTAGCGGAGTATGCTCTGGTGGAGCATAAATATTGGTTCCAACGCGCGTGATCGGCGTTTCGGCCATCGAAAATCGCGCCACGCCGAAATCCGCGATCTTTACGGTCTCACGGTCAGCCGTCAACAGCAGGTTCTGCGGTTTGATATCCCGATGGATGACCCCTCGACTGTGGGCATGGCCGAGCCCGGCGCATATCTGTTCGACATACTTCATCGAACGCTGCGGCGGAATGCTCCTTTTTCGTACTGCGCTCTGCATGTCACCGCCGGCCATATATTCGAGAACAAGGTAGTGGAACACTTTGCCATCCAGATCGCGCGCTGTGCCATGGCCGATGCGGCTGATTATGTTCGGGTGTCTGACCCGATCGAGAGCAATTGCTTCATTCTGAAAGTTCTCGACCAACGTGCGCTCCAGGTCGTCGTCGAGGTCGTCCTGAAGAAAGACATTAAGCGCCTTGATAACTACCGTGCTGTGAGGCGATTGCGGCGAGGCAAGAATGTCGGTCGCGCGAAAGATCTCGGCGTAACTTCCCCTTCCGAGTACCTCGCGTATGTCGTAGCGGCTGTCGAGCCGGGAATTGATCAGCGAAAGCTCTTTCATCTGTAAGGCGTCATGTGGAGTAAGATGACCCTTGACCAGAAATACGATATCACAATCGGTAAGTTCGAAAAATGAATGCTCTTATGCCCTTGATCTGCCCCTTCAGCGACCGCGAAATGCGAATTCGAGGGCGAATGTTATTAATGAGGCATAAGTTACTTTCATGACGATCCTTCAAATCATCATCGTGACCCTGGCATATCTGGCCGCATTTTTCGCCGTGGTTTACTTTACGCGTCCGACGTGGCGACGCATTCTCGGGGCCGTTGTCGGCGGTGCGGTTGTCGGGGTCTTTGGAATGGGAGCGATCCTCGCCGGCAATTCGACCGAGATGTGGACGGTGCCGATCAACCGAAGCGCGCTGTTCATCTCGCTCTTTTACATCGGACTCAGCGTCTCGGTCACCCCGATCTATCTCGTCACCTGGCAAATTGCACGCCGCTTCGGCTGGCGCGGTTTGGCAGTTTTCATCGGGATCGTCGCGATCATCGGTCCGCCACGTGACTACATGTACGCGACCCTGTTTCCCGAGTGGATGGTATTTGCACCTGGCATCGCTCCGATCCTCGCGGATGCCGCGGCATACATCGGCATTGTAACGATCGGCCACGCCGTCATGGGACTGATCGCCGGTCCGGCCCGCGATGACCGGTTGAGGACAGCCGCCAAGGCCTAGAGACCAATCCTTTGATCGTAATGACGATTGGCGATCCCCATGCGTCAGCAAGGGCGATACCGCTGTATTACCGGCGAACTACTTTTGTCGGAGGATCTCCGTCGAGTGCTCAGTGACGCTGGCAGGTTCGAAGGGCGGGTCATTGAGCAGTTTGTTTGTTGTCGCCGCCGGTACGGCTTGACCGCGAAAACGCGGGTTGACGCTTTCGATCTTAAGAAAGAGCTTTGGATAGTTAAAGAAGAAGACGGACGCCAGCAGGAACAGGATCAAGCCGCCCAAAGCCCCGCCGAACAGAAGATCAGGCCCGAGCAGCAGGAGCTTGTAGTAAAAGACCTTGGATATTAGAAGCATCAGGCCGATGATGCCGGCGGTCGAAAGTGAGACGACTCCCAGCATCTCGGCTTGTCTTTTCCGTTTCAGCAACACGGCCATTTCAGGTGACGGCTTTTGGAGCGTCAGCTCGGCGGCAATAGCGTCTAGCTGCAGGCCGCACATTCGACAGTAGTGCTGTGTTTCGTCGTTATGGACTGCGCAATTCGGACAGAACATGATCGCCTAATTGTACGACAAACGCAGCATGTACGTTCGATATATCGCCGCCGCAAACTGAGATGAATAATCGGAGGGCTACTGATCGTCCTTCTTAGGCGCAACGAATTGATACGTCAAAACCCCGGCGACCGTAACGGGCTTGCCTTCCACCAGCGTCGGCAAGAATTTTGCCTCGCGGGCGGCCGCTTCCGACGCCGCGCGCAGCAGCGGATGGCCCGAAATGGCACTTGCGTAAATGACATTTCCTTCGGGACCGATCTGGACCTTCACCGTCACCGTGCCTTCGGCGCGCACGGCCTTTGCGGCCGGTGGATATGTAGGCGTGGGCAGCGACACCGCACGTCCGTTAAGCACGCCGCCGCTCGCCTCACGGGGTGCCGAAACGACCTTTCCCGTCTCCGCGTCAAAGCGGTAAATAATAGTGCCCGTGACCTTTACCGGTACTCCGCTTAGAAGCGTTGGTGCAAACGTCGCCATCCGGGCGGCGCTCTCTGCCGCATTTTTGAGCGACTACGTTAATGGCTCCTCGTCGTGCCGCTCGCTCTCAGGTCTGTCACTCAGTTTGAGCTCCTGGACCTCAGCCTGGGCCGAGATCACGTTACCCGTTTCGTCGATCGTGACACTCACCGCGACCTTTCCGCCGATCCCTCGCGACCGGGCATTCTCCGGATATTCCGGGATCGGCAGTTCTTTGGCACGGTCGTTCAGCACGCCGCCCTCAACTGTCTTTGGCACTTTGACCGGTTCCGCCGCCCGCATCGAATTCGGTTGCGGCTGTTGGGCCGTCACCCCGACAATTCCAAAACTGATAACTAATAACACGCTGGCAAAGATCGACTTTCTGAACATAAGACCTGCCTCCTGCAAACCGAACTAACGTTCGCGGCATAATGATCCACGGTATTCTATTTAACATCCAATCACCTGCAAAGTTCCAATTCTTATCGATGTCTTGTCGTCGCCCTGGTCAGTCACTCGGAGCAACAAGGTGTTCTCGATGCCACTTCATCGACGTCAAGAGCTTTGATTTCCGGAAAAGTTGATCGGTAAACAAAGAACTTGGATATCCATTAACATGTGTATATTCAATCTGTTATATGATGAGTCTTCAAGTTACATATGAAGGTCTTGTAGTCACAAATAGAAAGGCCGCCTCCCTTAGGGAGACGGCCTCGTCGATACGTGTGCGAGTTGCCGTTTAATTCACACGTTGGAATCCGGTCATCTGGATGTTCTGGAAGTAGGGCGTTCCGGGCGGGAGACGGTTGACGTCGAGGAACGATGCGTCAAATACCCAGTTACGTTCCGGCGGTGAATATACGTTGTTACAGCATTTGAATGGCCCGTTATTGTTGTGCGAATTGTAGAGGTTGATCAGCGAACCGGCATAATTTAGCCGAACGCCGCCCCAGTCCTCCAGGAAACGCAGGAAATTATGCACGCCGCCATTCATCTTGAGATCGCCACCGCCCTGGTTTGGCGTGCCGTTGAGGGTCGTTAGCGTATCTCCGGACATCATCGCGAACCGCTGCGTCGTCTCGGTAGCGTTGCGGTTGCCCATCGAGAACGGGTATACAAAGCTCTCGGCGTCGTTCCAGCCGTTCGAGAGCACAGTGACGGAGTCGGCGGTGACGGAAGTCGGAATATGGGCCGATGTGCCCTGCGGCAAATATAGATTAGACGCCGTCGGGGTTCCGACAGAAGAAATGCCGGTCGCGTTGAAGTTTCCCTGTACGTATATTCCCTGTTCCGAAGCGAAGGCCATTCCCTTGGTGTTAGACGGCGTCGTGCTGTCGTAATTTCCCGGAGGTTGAGTGCCGTTTCTAAGACGAATTCCGCGCCGATAGAATTTATGATCGAAAACGGCCGCTATATCCGGCGAAATGCTCGTCGCGGTCGCTCCGCTGCCGCCCGTGTATCGTACGGCTTCGTTCGTGTAGTCGGCTTGCAGTGTGCCGTTATGGTTTATGTCTTCGCCTACCTGTAGAATTCCGTCGTTTGCACCGTAGACGTCCTCCATGTCATATTCGCCGTCGAAATCGTAGTCTCCGCGGCGGTCCGAAACGTAGAAGATCCACCCGTTATTCTGGGGAATGTCGCTGCCGCGAAGCACGTGCCCGGTGGCCGTGTAGTACGGCGTCCCCGTCGGCATGTTGGAGTTGTAAGTGCCGTCGAGAAACCTCTTCAGGTTAGCCACGTCGATGTCGACCATACTCATCACGCCGGCCCACGGTACATTCGTGCCATAACCTGGGGAGGTCGTGCTGGTAGGATTGAATACCGTCGATGTGTCGTTGTAGAGTCCCTCGCGGGTGTCGAACATATTGATCGGAAAAGGCACAACGCACGGGACCTTTCCGGTAATGCCGGCGATCGTTGCACTACGCATCAGCGCTCGGTCGTCGCCGGAGAAGTTATTGGGGAAAAAGTTAGGCGAACCCGTGATGGTTCCGGTGTCAGCACCGGTGGTGCTCCACCCAGTTCCCGAAACGCAATTTTGTCCTGTAGACACCGAACCTGCAGTGACGTAGTTATAGGAACCTACGGACGAAATAAAATTATTCGTGCTTGGAACGGCTGGGCCGGGCATTACAAATCGTTGGAGCTCGATGATCGACCGGCTGTCGATGCCGTTTGTGTAGTAATTTGCGTCCGCGATCCTGAAATTCGTGTCCGTCGACGAAGTCGGCACATCAGTGACGCCGAGCGAGAGAATATCCTGAGTTATGTCCTGGGTGTCATAGGCGATCGTCGATGGATTGTAGACAACGGTTTCGATCTTGATCCAGAGTTCCTTCGTGTCGGTGTCAAAGCGTTTTCCATTGAGCCGCGTCGCTGTGTACGCGGGAGATCCGGTCATTGCCAGCGGCTGATATCCTTTGGAGCCTCCCGCAGTATACGTGCCAGTCGGCCCGGGTGCAGCATCAGCATCGAGCCGGACACCGCACCATCCGGACACCGGCGCACCGGTCGTTGTCGCGCAGCCCGGCAATTTTGCCTTGCTGTCCGCCAGCGAAACTCGAATTCCGGTCTTGTTGTAATATCGCTCGGCCGCCGTTACCTTGTCGTCCGAGGTTGCGGCGACAACCGGTGTGATGCTTGGCGTGGCCACGGTTCCTGTACCGTCGTCCCAGAGATCCCCGACGTTTTTGCCGCGTTTTATTACCTCGACGTAGTCGAGATTGGTCTGCTCGATGTCGCTGTTGATCTTAATGGGAAGCTGCAGCGGGCTCGTCCGGGCCAGCAGATTGCCCTGAAAGAGGTTCTGGTAAGTTGGCCAATTCGCATCGGCGTAGGCCGTAGGTTCGGGGCTCGATGTTAGAGGCGAACCGTTGACCGGATTCGCGAGCACGCTGCCCATATTATGCAAGAGTTGGACGTAGACTCCGGAAGCATTCTTGACAAACACGTTTTCGTCCCAGTTTGTCCAGGGGCTGCCATTTTTAGAAACATCGGTGAATATCTGGTTTGCGGCCGTCACCTTGGACGAGAAGTAAAGTCCCGTATTCGCCATCAGAAAAAGCGAACCGTTTGTGTGAACACGTCCGCCGAAATCGAAGCGCGGGCCAGGGTGAAACTCGAGATCGTCATCGTAGAAAATGCCGAACTGAAATACCGGAATGCGGTTATTGAAGAACTTTCGGCGGAGTGCGACCTCGACGCCCGTCATCTTGTCGGTAGCGACAGAGTCAAGCTGCCACGCATCGCGTCGTGCGTTGAGCCCCTGGAACATCTGGCCCGTCATGACCACGTCCTGGGTCGCCTGGGTCTGGGTGACCGTCTGCGTGAAGTTGTAATCGTTGTCAAATACAGGCGGGGTTTGTGACTGGATGCGTGTGATGTCGCTGGGAGCGATGGTCAGCTTGGTCTCGAATATCTTGTTGAAATTCCGCGTAAGGATCTCGAGGCTCGCGTTGGCCGCCTCGAACGCCTTCGTCTCGGATTCGTCGTTCGCCGAGGCGATCGTCTCGCTGTTCGTCCGGGATACCGCCAGAGCGACGAATCCCATCAGAAGGAGCATTACCATGATGGCGATGACGATCGCGGAGCCATCCTGGTGTTCTGCAGCAAACGAGGTGAATCTCTTCGACCGCAGCCAATTCTTGAAGACTTTTAACCGTTTCATAGTTACTTCCCTTTTACTATGTTTATCCGGCGTCGTATGCCAGGTTTCGTGTTGCAAAAGTTGACTTAAAGGTGATCGATTCTGGTTTCTTGGTCTTTTCGTCGATCTCCGTGGACTGGACCGAAATGGTCACCATGACCTGCCTGATCTTATTGAATCCCTGCCAATCGTCGTCTGCGGTCCCAACGATGCCGTCCGCTCCTGCCGACGGACTGTCCACCATCGTCCCGTCGTCGAGAACGTACTTGATCTGAAAATCCTGAACGTTGTACGCGAGAGGCAATTCCTGGATCTGTGCGGTCGAAGCCGCGCCGCGATTGTTGCCGTAGATCTTTCTCGTCAGGGTGCCGTCGGGTTTTACCTGATAGCTGACGAGGTAGAATCGCTTGGCGGTCGCGAGATACGTCGTACAATTCTGGTCCGCCGAAGACGTACATTGCCGAAGAACGCTGCCTGCCTGGCCGACGCCGTTCAACGCCTGGTTGATACCCAACGGGTCGCCGGGCGCCGCGTCGAATGTGTTAGCACCGTTCGCGGCAGTTGCCATGATGGCTATCTGGGATGTGTCGGATTCGACCAAGAACAGGTCGTAGGGCTGAACCGCAGCCGCTCCGGTCGCCGTGCTTGCTGTCAAACGCGGTACCGCAGCGTTGCCGGATGCCGCCGCAACGCCCTGCAGCGTGATCGGGCTTCCCGCGTTAAAATCTACATCCCGGTAAGCGAAAGCGATCGTATCGGTCCGTACCGTGTTGTCTGCGTTGAGGTTGTTCGTATTTCTGTTGTGTCCTGCAACGATCGCGGTGAGCATGTCGCGGCTATTGTCAACGTCCGCCGCCACGCCGAGAAGGCTCGAATTGAGATTGTCCGGGACCACCGCCCCGACCCGATGGTACCCAAGTCCGGCGTTCATGACGTCGCGGCCGATCATATACACTGCAACACGGGCATTCTTGAGAACGTCGGTCCGTCGGCTTGCCCTGTTACGGTCATACATGCCCAACTGCAGCAGGCCGTAGATCGCACCCGTGATGATCAGGAAAATGACCATCGCGACGATCAGTTCAAGCAGGCTGAATCCGGCCTGGGTGTTTCGAATCGGCTCCGGGCCTGCGTTTTGGCGAACAGCTTTCAAGTCCATTTTGAGCCCCTTAATAATTCGTTATGATGGTGGACGCCGTTTCGGTGCGGGTCGCCTGGTTGACAAAGTACTTTATCGTCACATCTATTCGGCGGCGTGTTATCGGATTGGGAGGTGACGGGCGTTCGGAGTCGGCGACGTCCGTGATCACGATCTGCCTTTGAAAACCGGAAACGATCGCGCTCGTATTCGACGGCCTGCCTGAGACCGAACACGCTCCCGAACCAGAGCACGCGTCGTCAGCGGTCCCGGCGACCCCATCCCAACCTTCATCGAGCCGAACCGGGTTGAAGCCCGTGACAAAAATTCCGTTTATTTCGCCTGCCGGTACACTCGTCATCACGTTCCTGAGCGAGTCCCATCCGTCAACCACGCCCGGCCGCTCGATGTCTTTCGCTGACATGATCGATTCGATCGTCGAAAGCGCTAATTGTTTGGCCATGATCCTCTTCTCCGATTCCATCGATCGGACGAGATTTGCAGAAAGTGCTCCCGCCATCGCGAGGACCCCGACCATCATGATCACTATCGCGATCATGACGTCGATATACGAGAAACCGCTTTGTTTTGAAGCTTTCATTGTCATTTAGATGTTTCCGGAAGTGATCTTTCGGACCCCTTTAAGGTGTGGCGTTGGCCGTTCCGTAGGAAGTGCTTCGACGCGAGTCCTTCCACTTATTGGTCGCGGTGGAGGTATGATCGAATTCCCAGAGCCGAATTACACCGGTTGGACCGAGGACCGTCACACTGCGCAGGATATCCGCTTGGGTCGGCGTGTTTTGGTTTGGCGACCATACGTAAAGAGTCACGCCGGTCGGGACCGCCCCAGAGCCGATGGCGTTCGTTCCGGCGTCGACTGCCTGTCCATTGGCAAGGAACCTGATAGTGCAGACCGTCTGGCTGATACTCGCAGGATAAACGCTCGCCTTGAATACCGCGGCAGGTACGGGCATCGTTTCAGGCGGCGTGTATGAGGCCTCTGTTGGATTGGTGTAGATCTTGACATTGGCGGTCGAGTAAAGCGTAAGACCGCGGAGAAGCACGTCGTCGGTGGCCGTTGTCTGGTCCCGGTTTTCGTCATAAAGCTTCACCGTGTTATTGCTCAGGTTGATCTCGACGCGCATTGGCCTGCGTTGGGTCAGGGCACGCTGGCGGGCTTCCTGTAGAATATCGGCGATCTGGAGGGCTTCTTCGTCGGGTTGATAGGCCTTCTTGTGGGCCGTTGCATAGAAAATGGTTATCGCGGCCATCACCAAGATGATCCCAACGACTACGAGCAATTCGACCACAGAGAATCCCGCTTCGCCGTGAGGTACTGCAAACGACCGTTTCTTCATACGTTTTTCCTTCCGTCCGGACGGGTTGGAGATGGCAAAAAAGCTGTCAACTATGGGGCGTTAATATAGGAAACGGGAAATGCACAAAACTTTCCAAAAATATTGTACATTGTTGAACATCGAAAATCAACATTACGATATGCTTTTATTTGCAGCAAATATCGGCTAAAATCATTCGCGTAAAGTGATCGAGCCTACTGTTTGACCGTCCTAAATGACCGGAAAATTGCCGCTTTCAAAGAAACGAACGACCATCGACTGGCTGTTTCAGGGGGTTTTGACAAAACTCGGGGATACGTTCGACAGGTTCACGGGCCGAAGGTGGACGCCATCGAGCAGCCTTGCGGCAAGTGAGCTTATTGACAGGCTCAAAAAGCTTCTGGATGCCGAAGCCAAAAGCGTGCCCGGCAAAGGCCGAGTAGTTCCTCATAACATCAAGCTTCGAATGCAATGGGACAAGTTCTCCGAAGACGCTGAAGCATCGCTGAAGAAACTGGAATTCGAGCTGCTCACTGCGGCGATCGATCACATAAACGACTCGCTCTATTACACCTTCGCCCCGGTCACGCTGGAGGTCAAAGCGGACTATTTTGTCGAGGGCGTCAAGCTGGTGGCCAGTTTTGAGGAATTCGTGGATGAGGACCCGGACGTGCAGTTGAACGTGACCATTCCACAGATGAAGCTCGATCACCTGGTCCCTAAAGCCCCAGCAAAGACCGTCCGCGAAGCGTTCATCGCGAGATTTGAGATAAAGTCCGTGCCAAAGGAAAAGCGGCTCGAATTCCCTTCCGAAGGCAGCCTCTCAGTGGGCCGGACCGGCTCGAATGCGCTCGTCATCGACGACGGAAGTGTCTCGAAGATCCACGCATCTTTGTCGATAAATGCCGACGGCAGGCTCGTCGTGTCCGATACGGGTTCGACCAACGGAACTTTCATCAATGACGTACGTTTAGCATACGGAAAGGCCACCGTCATCGAGCCCGAGGATGAGGTCAAGTTTGGACTGGTCGGCGTTCGCTTTGAATACGTTCCCCGGCCGGTCGTCGTCGAAGAGGACGTTGCTGAACAGGAGTTGGCCGGACAAACTACTGAAATCGGCGGTTTTGAATTTAGAAGCGTATCCTCTCCGCAGGCACCAGACACCCCGGAGGCGGCTGAAGCATCCGGGACGGAAGGAAATTTTGACGACACGATCCGGGCCATTCCTGCCCCGAGCCAGACATTGCCTGGCGGCGAACTAGCTTCTAGAGTCGCGGACCGTCTTAACGCGGAGGATGAGTCGAAGAATGAGACAACTGCAGAAACCGTTGATGACGGGCCCGAGACGAGATTGAGGTAAGAAATGATGGGCGCTCTGGCACTTTTCTTTATCGACTGGCAGAAGTACCGGCCCGAAAACTGGTTCGGGGGCCAGATCCTGGAGCGTACCCCTGCCGGGCTAAGCCTGGTTTATCTCATCGGCATTGGGTTCCTCGTGGTAATTTTGTTGTTGTCGTTCCTTCGCAATCGGCGGATCAGATTTGCGTACGAGCAAAGTCTGCCCAAAGAGGTCCGCCGGAAATTGAGCTCGACGGCTACAAACCGGAGCTTGCGTATATGGCAAGTCGTTTTCGTTCTTCTCACGATCTTCGTTTACGGGTTCCATTTCTATTGGGCGGTCTTGGCTGAACGGGACAACCAGCGGTTTCAGGAACTTAGCAGCCGCGACCTGAGGTACCGCCGATCCACTTCATCGCAGCTTCGAGGCTGGATGTTCGATCGTTCCGGAAAACTCGATAAGGCCCTCGCCTATTACAAAAAGGCCCCTGACGGCACGATCGACCGCACTTTCGCGCTTGACCGCGAAATGTCGACCCTTCTCGGTACAGAGATCGGCTCGCCCGGACTCGAAAGGACGCTCTATAAACACATAGCCGATCCTATGCCCGAGGCGTGGGAGATCCTGACAAAAGTAAAAAAACCCGAAGAGGAGCAAAAGGACGTTCGGATCACGATCGACCGCGAATTGCAGGTCTACCTTGCCCAACTGCTCGACGTAGAACTTAAGAAAGGACGTAAAGGCGCGATCGTCGTACTCAATCCGCAGACGGGAGATGTTCTTGGAATGTATGCATCGCCGTCGTTTCTTCTCAGCGAGGTCAAAACGAACGACGACCTGACGAAGCTGGACCGCAACAAACGCGATGAGCCGCTCCTGAACCGGGCCATGCGGGCATTCTATGTGCCCGGTTCGACATTCAAAACCTTCACGATGATTTCGGCGTACCGCGCCGGTAAGGACGGCTCCACGTTTCCCAGCTATCCCGAAGGCTATTTCCCCGTCAAAGGAATGAGGCCCATCGTCGACGCAACTCAGCACTATGACCCGGGATCCAAATCCGTGTCAGGCGGCTGCGACGGCGGCTGCGAACCAAAGGGGATCCGGATGGCATACACTGTCTCCAGCAATCAATATTTCGCCCAACTCGCTGTAATGCTCGGGCGGGACAGGCTTAAGGAAACCGCCGACGCGGTCGGCATCGCGGCAGTGGCGACACCGGCAGAAACAGGTACTCAAGGACTGTTCCCCGATATATGGAATGCAAGCGATCGCCGCATCGCCCAGTCGATCGCCCCGGCCAGGGCAACGATAGTCACCGGCCCGGGTATTAACCTCTTTGATCTCGGAACTGAAGGTTACGGACAGGGCTACGCGTCACAGATGACGCCTTTCCAGATGGCCCTGATCGCGTCGATCCCGGCGAACATGAACGGCTATCTGATGAAGCCTAAGATCGAGGCTGACATTCAGCCAAAGCCGTATTCGCAGGTGATCTCGCCGCAGCAGGCAGCCTATATCCGTGAAACGATGGCCGGCGTCACGTCCGAACCCGGAGGCACCGCGTTGAGACTCTTCGCTTCGCGAATGGACAAGGACGTTCGGGTCGGCGGCAAGACCGGAACTGCCGAAAAGGTTGTGCCGGTTTATAACGCGGATGGCACGCGCAAGACCGTGAAGGCACGTCGCCGCGTTCAGGGCGAGTGGGTCGAATATGACAAGCCCGTCCTTCAGAAACGTACAGACAGTTGGTTCATATGCATCGCTCCGCTGGGGCCCGAGAATGCTCCGGAAGCCCCACAGCTCGCGATCGCCGTCGTGGTCGAAGGCGGTGGATTCGGTGCCACGACCGCGGCTCCGATCGCTATCGATGTGATAAAAAAAGCCCGACAGCTTGGCCTGCTGGGAGATAAATACACTCCGAGAACAGTCACGCCGGCATCGCCGCCAAAGAAACGCCGGTAAGCATCGGCACAGACCGATTTTCGGGAAGATATGAAAAACCGGGCGTCATCGCATTTGCTTCTTTTGCTGCTGATCATAGTGTTCGCGGCGATAGCGCACTATGCGATTTATTACGGCGCTTTGATCCGAGGTTACGAAACCTCGACCCTGACCGCGGCGCGAAATCTCGGCCTTTTATTCATATTGGCGGTTTTGCCATTGTTCCTGACCCGATTTGGGAAATTTCAAGGTAATTGGACGCTTTACACGTCGGCAGTCCTGATGTTCTCGGTCGGGTTGACGATCCAGTATCGTCTTTTCAGCGATGACGAGTACATCTCCAAAGAGCATAAGATGGAGGCTCGGCAGCAAAAGATCGCGACCCAGCAGATGCATTATATCCAGGAGAATTATCCTGCAGATAAAAAGCAGATGATGGGCCTTCCGGCTACGCCGCCTTCGCCCGTAGACCTCTCGAAAGAAAAACCCAGGCCGTCTAAGGTCGGGTTGTGGGATATTGCGACCTCTGAATTCACGATCATTCCGCTATTTGCGATCTTTTGTCTGACTGCCACGATCTTCCTAATGAAGCGTGAAGACGTGCTCGGTTTCTTGCAGCGAAACGGCTTTTTCCTCGTCTTGTTGACTCTTGGCCCCCTGGTGCTGGCCGCCGTAACGTCTCATCAGGGTAAGTCGATCGGAAACATGACGCCGTGGGAACCCTCAAAGATCCCGTTCCTGGTTGGATTCGCGGCGGTGCTGGCTGGCCTCTATAAGAACCTATCGCAGACATATTGGGGCATTCCGCGTGCAAAGGACCTATTGCCCATGGTCTTTATGGCCGCAATGCCTTTTATTCCGTTTTTCCTGCTTAAGGACTTCGGCCAAATGATGGTGTTCAGCGGTGTATATATCACGCTTTACTTGGTCGCGGTCCGGAGACTGCCGCAGCGGATCGTCTTCGTCGGTTCGGTGGTGACAATTGCCGTTGTCCTGATGCTTGCGGCGATGCCGGCGAGCGTTCAGATCAGGGTTCCATTGCTGTCCACAATCGCCCAACCGATCAAAACGCATCTTCTGCCGCGACGAATTCCGCAGCGTTTCCATCTCTGGTTCGACGCGTTGAATCCGCCGCCTCCCGATGCCGTTTGGTGGAAAGGTGATCTCGTGGACTTCTACTGGAAGCAGTACAAGGCCGATCTGATCGAACGAAAGCCCGAAGCCAAGCCGCTTTACGATGACCTGGCGAAGGTCCAGGCCGATTCGGCAAAGCTACCAAAAGGCGATCCGCAAAAGAAGGCTCTAGATAAGCGGGCTTCGGAGATCTCGTCCGAGATCAAGAAGATCGCCGACCAGGACGTTACCGAGATGTACGCCCTTACCAGGAGTGAATCCACACCGGCCGGCGAAGATACTCCTAACGCCGATGAAGACGAGATCGCCGCCCGCCAGGAAGACGACAAAACGGTCAGGGAGACCAAAGAGAAACTAAAGGACCTCAACGAGGAGGCATGGTTCGGCGACGACGCTCTTCAGGCTTCGCGGGCGACGTTTGGAGTGTCGTCGGGCGGCAAGACCGGTCGCGGCCTTGGTCTCGGATTTGTCGAACTCATCCCGGTGGCCGACTCCGATTATGTCTATGCAGCGATCGGCGAAGAACTTGGACTTTGGGGTGGACTGTTGATAACGTTGGCGCTGATCATATTTGTTAACGCAGGCATCAGGACGGCTCTTGACGCTCGTAATATGTTCAGCAAGCTATGTGCAACAGGTTTGACGGCGTTCATCGGCTTTCAGGCGCTTGTTAATATCGGCGGCATTACCCGAGCCTTGCCAATGACAGGCATTACACTGCCGTTCGTGAGCCATGGCGGATTCAGCCTGTTGACCAGCTTCGTGATGCTCGGGATGCTTATGGCTCTCTCGCACCGGAATGCCATTGACCACCGTAACGACCAAGCTCAGGTAACGCCTTTGGTCGGCGGTGATAAATAATAAGAATAAAGAACTTTAGTACTTCACGTTTCAATGGAGATCACCGAATGTTAGACAGTTTCCGGATCGAATCAGCGTCGGTCAGCGACCGCGGGTTGAACGAAAAGCGCCCACACAAC
>JBGAVC010000096.1:0-15744 GCA_044228265.1 Pyrinomonadaceae bacterium | reverse complement strand
CGAGTACCCTTGTCGACTTGGTCGTCTAAGAAATGATCGAATTGAAGAAGTTCGGAGAAAGCCTATGCAAACTGATTTCGGCGATGATCGCCGTTCCCGACAGTTCGCACACGAAATAATGACAATAAGCTCTACTAAAGTCAATGATTTTCAGGCATCATTTTATGATGGCCCGGCATTAATATCTGTACGTAGTTCGATCAACTTTTTGAATAGTTTGATCTACCATATCAATTAATCCCTCGTTCGGCTGAAAAATTGATATTATGATTGGGCTCGCTCACGGGTGAGCTGAAACCGTACGACAACATATAAAGAGACCAAGGAGTAGCCGCCGCTATCGCTGACATTACCAGCCGTTATTTCTTTGCCCAATAGGGCGATCCTGACACAAATAAACTGTTGCGCATTGTTTGGATATGTTTTTATATATTTAAACATTTGCTCTCCCGCAACATCTTAGAACCCGCCCGTCGCGGCCCCGGTCAGAACCTCCAAAATGAAATCTTTGCGAACGCTGATCCTGCTGGTTGTCCTCGGTATGCTCACCGTACCCATCGTATTTCTTTATTCCGAGTTTAGGACGGTCGATGCCGATCCAGGCCGCGACATGGACGACGATGACGCCGACCTCCCGCCAGGAATTCGTCTTAATAAAGAGGACTACCTCAAGGCACGCACCGAACAGATCAGCATGCTGCGTGGCTGGGACACGGCTGAGGTCGATTCGCGGCAGAAAGCGATCGCCGAGATGGAATCGAATGAGATCACGCTCCAGGCACGCGGACTCGAGGCACAGGCTGGTTCGTGGACACCGCTTGGCCCGGCACCGATTCCAGTCAATGCTTCGACCGCGTATAGCGGCCGGGTAAGCGCGATCGCCGTGCATCCGACCGACCCGAATATTGTTTATGTCGGGAACGGCCCAGGGAGGTCTCTACCGGACCCTCGATGGAGGAACGACTTGGACACCGCTGATGGACAGTGCGATGTCGCTGGCAATCGGTGCTGTGGCGATCGCACCGTCCGATCCTACGACCGTATTCGTCGGGACCGGGGAATCGACGCTCTGTGGCAGCGGCTGTTTTATCGGTGTGGGGCTCTATCGCATCAACAATGCGAACAGCAAAAATCGGTCCTAACAGGCCCATCAATAAAGACGCCAGCAATGCAGACGTATTTACCGGTCGTGCGGTCAGCGAAATCATCGTCAGCCCGACAGACCCGAACATCGTTTTTGCAGCAACGACCAGCGGTATTGCGGGCATTGGAAATAACGCACAGGGCCTTACGCTGCCGAACGCCGGTGTTTACCGATCGACGAACGCGATGACGGCAAACCCGTTTTTCAGAAGCTGACGATACAGGGTACGAGCGGGACGGACCGGTCGGTAACTGACTTGGCGATCGAACCAGGAAATCCGGCACGATTTTTGGTTGGCGTAATAGGCATCGGCGGTGATGGCGGCGTGTATCTGTCAACAAACGCTCTCGACACCGTACCCTCATTCTCTAGAACGCTTGTAAACAGCGACGGAGGAACACTTGGCCGCACCAGATTCGCAGTTAACAAGGTCGGCGGAGTCATTACCGTTTACGCAGCGACAGGGATGGGCACGGGAACCCTTGCAAAGTCGACGGATGGGGGATTGACATTCCCAACCTCGGTCAATAACGGCTTCTGCGGTTCGCAGTGTTTTTATGACATCGGAGTGGCCGTGGACCCAAACTGATGCGAGCCGAGTTTATCTGGGCGGTAACCCGAATATGACACTTCGGCCGATCGACAGACGGTGGGGCAACCTTCGCGTCCAACACGACAAACTGCACACAGACACACAGGCGATCGCCGTTGCTCCATCGATCCCGAATATCGTATATTTCGGCAGCGATGGCGGAATCTGGAAAACGACGAATGCGAGCGCGGCAACGATCACGTGGACAACGCTCAACAACGCTTCATTCAGTGCGAGCCAGTTCATGGGGCTCTCTCTCTCCATCCGACGGACCGCAATTTCCTGATCGGCGGGACTCAGGACAACGGAACGCAGTTCCTTTCGCCAAACGGCACAACCTGGATGCGCACCGACGGGGGCGATGGCGGATTTACCGTGATCGACAAGAACGCGGTCGATACGACAAACGTGATTTCTTATCATACGTTTTTCAACAGTTCCGGGTCACAATTGGGATTTGTCCGTTCGACGAGTACCGGTACTAACTCAAATCCTCAGTGGGCCGGTTTCTACGGCTGTGGAGGTTTCGCCGAACGGCATCAACTGTGCTGATCAGGTTCTCTTTTACGCACCTTTAGTCGGCGGACCCAATGCTCCCGGGAGCATCGGTAACACGCTTTATTACGGTACAAATCGGCTTTACCGTTCTATCAATCAGGGCACCACTATGACGGACGTCAGCGGTGCTCTGCCTGCTCACGATAACGCCATCGCCATCTCGCCGCAAAACGATGATGTCCGGCTTGTGGGCACAACGGCAGGTACAGTTCTCTCGTCGACCACGGCAGGAGCCACAACGATGGTCAACATCACCGGTTCCATACCCACGCGGTATATTGGTCGCGTTGCCATCGATCCGGCTAATCAAAATGTTGGTTACGTCGCTTTGAATGGATTCGGCCTTTGCCTCGGGGCAGCATGTGTGGAAAACGACGAATCTGCTGTCGGGTTCTCCGACATGGGTCGCGGCTGGGAATGGTATTCCGGATGTGCCGGTCAATGCTTTTGCTGTGAACCCAAACAACTCACAGGACCTATTTGCGGGAACAGACATCGGCGTTTTTCGCTCGACCGACGGTGGGGCGAATTGGATCCCGTTCAGCAACGGGCTGCCGCGGGTAGCAGTTTTCGGCCTGGAGATATCGAAGGCTTGGCAGGTAGTCAAGATCGCAACACATGGCCGCGGGATCTGGGAATACAATTTGGCGGCGGCGGCGCCGACGCCGGGCTGCATTTGACTATGACGGCGACGGCAAATCGGACGTTTCGGTCTTCCGTCCCTCGAACAACATCTGGTACCTCAATCGCTCGACCGCGGGCTTTACGGGCTATCAATTCGGTGCGGCAGCCGACATCCTGGCACCGGCGGATTTCACCGGAGACGGAAAGACCGACGTTGCTGTGTTCAGGCCTTCGACAGGCATGTGGTTCGTCATGAGGAGCGAGGACAACACCTTTTATGGAACCGCGTTCGGCATGAATGGTGACATTCCGGCTCCTGCTGACTATGACGGAGACGGCAAGGCGGACCTCGCTGTATTCAGGCCTTCCAGCGGTACATGGTACTTGCAGCGCTCGACCTCGGGATTCTCGGCGACACAGTTCGGGACGAACGGCGATGTGCCGACGATAGGCGATTTTGACGGCGACGGGAAGAGCGACATTGCTCTTTATCGGCCTTCGGGTGGCACTTGGTACCGGTTGAACAGTTCGAATGGATCGTTCTTTGCTATCCAATTCGGCGCCGCGACCGATAAGGTCGTTCCTGCCGATTACACCGGCGACGGCAAAACAGATATAGCAGTTTGGCGGCCCTCGAACGGGACCTGGTACATCCTGCGAAGCGAGGACGGATCGTTTTATGGTTCCGCGTTCGGCGGCAGCGGCGATCTGCCGGTACCGGGCGACTATGATGGCGACGGAAAGGCGGATATCGCGGTATTCAGGCCTTTGCAGGGAACCTGGTACGAGCTTCGATCAGCATCCGGGTTTAGTGCGCTTCAGTTCGGCATGGCCGGTGACAAGCCGACCCCCAACTCTATTGTCTACTAAGTTGTTCCTTTGCACGGTCTTTTCGGGCGGACGGTCAAATTCCCAGTGGACTCATCCGAACAGCTGCCCATTGATCGCGATCTCGTAGGACATCTGAATACCCAGGCCGAGGCTGAAGACGGCGGCGACGAATCGAACAACCCGCGCCGCGGCGGCGAACCGCTGCGCGGTCAGATACGTCGGCAGGCCTAGCAACAGGCTCATCAGCATCATCCCGGCGATCGATCCGATGCCGAAGACAATTACGTAGAAGATACCCGTTACGGGCGAAGAAACGGTGGAGAGAACCAGCAGCATCAGGGCTCCGCTGCCGGCGAGCCCGTGGACCATGCCGATGATCACGGGGCGAAATCCGATGCGATTTTCCTTGTGGCTGTGCTCGACGACGGCGGGGGCGTGAGCTGTCACCGGTTCATGCGTGTGCGGGTGAAAGTGTGCAAGAGAGCCATGCTTGTGGGTGTGCATGTGGATCTGTCCGCCCTTGAAAATTCGCCGGAGCGAATCGACGCCGAGAAGGATCAGCATCAGCGCCACGCAGAACTCGAGCGTCTGTTCGACACGCGGGCTGATCTCGAAATGGAATGCGAGCACTATGACCGCCGCGGCAAATAGCGAGATCGTGTGGCCGATGCCCCACAAACCACCGACGAGCGACGCGCTCCACGGACTCTTTCGCTGCGTGACGATCGTCGAGACCGCCGCGAGATGATCGGCCTCGACCGCATGCCTGAGGCCGAGCGCAAACCCAAACGCGAGTAACGCAAATGTGGAAAATGACTCCATATACACAGATCCGAGGCGGCGGCTCGCCAAACGATCACGATCATTGTGTGGTGATCGCCGACATCGCCGCCGACTTTCACCTTAACACAGAAGTAACGTGCTTGAAGGCAACTGCCGTTCAGGTCATGCGGTGGCTCATCTCCCGAACCGTATTGCTTTATCCGTGGTTGAACAATGACGCTGGTCAGACTATGGACTAAGCCGGTAATTGTCATATCGGTGTCTTTTTTGATCGCTTGGCTTTTGCCGAGCGGTCCCGTTGACCCATGGGGCCTACTGAGCTTAAAGAAAGCAGCCTATATGGTTTTCGCTCTGGCATTTATTCAAGCCTTTGGAGCAGCCATGATCCAACTTTTGGGCAACAGAAAGGGAGCTATTTTGACCGGATTCTTTGGAGGCCTGATCTCAAGTACGGCGACGACGGTTTCCCTGGCTAGAAAGAGTAAGTTAGCTATCCAAGAGAATATCGGGAAGGAAACCCTTACTTTTCTTTCAGCGACGATGGCAATGCTGATCGAAGGAATAGTATTGCTTCTGTTAGGCAGTACGGAAATTCACCTTTCACTCCTGCTGATATTCCTTGGCCCGATCCTGATGACAGCGTTCACAATTGTTCTTACCTCTCGGAAACTTCGTCACCGCCGCCTGAAACTAGAACCTGTAAAGCTCGATATTGTACCTTTACTTAAGCTTGCGGCTTTTATTATTGGGATCCTCTCGCTATCAAAGCTATTACAAAATGTTTTCGGACAAAGCGGACTCCTGATATTGACCTTCCTCGTATCCCTTTTTGAGATCCACGGATCCGTCATCGCCAATATTCAATTGCATGATGCCGGGGCTTTCAGTGTTAAGTTCTTGGGTGGCTTGCTTGCGATCTCTGTCGCGGCTTCGTACCTTTCAAAACTCTTTTTGATCCAAACGATCGGAAGTTCTGCTCTTCGAAATAAGGTCTTCAAATACACCGCCTTTTTGTTTTTATCGCTTATCGCGAGTTGGGTGATTTTTCTGTTACTTGTCTGATTCTCCGATCGAACCCCACCCGGCGCTGACAGCAGCGGCGCTCCCAAGCGCCCGGCTCGATTTGTTCTGCCAGGCAAGTTAGTCCTTGTCATGAGTTATCTTAAGTTCGTGCTGACAAACCTAATTAACCCCGCCGCCCCCGATACCAGAAGCCGCCACCGCCGAATAAAAGTACCAGAACCACTATAATAATAATGAGCGTCGTTGTATCCATTGCCTTTCTCCCCTTAGTCTTAGAGCGATTGCGCGCCGTGCGAACCGTGGTTTACGAATATGCATAATCATTCCTGGTTATCAACCCACACACTGTTCGCCGCAACGATCTTATTTGCATTATGATCCCATCAATGTTTTATTGTGCTGCGAGTACCGCACCAGATCGCCGACAACCTTTGTAAGCTAAAATCACGGCTGAATCCTGATCGAAGTTGTCAATGTTTGAGCGGTGCTGAGGAAATGCGACATGGGATCATATTAGTTGACCTTAGATCGCGAATGACGGATAGCCGGTCACGGAGAAATCATTGACTGATTTGCGTGCAGGAATGTGTGCAAGAAGAAAAGCGACCCTCGCGGGCCGCTTGCGGTATGTAAGGTAAGTATATTATTTACTGCAGGTTAACTATGGAGCCACCCGTCGGATTCGAACCGACGACCTTTCGATTACGAATCGAATGCTCTACCAACTGAGCTAGGGTGGCCGATTGGTTGGAACATGCCGCCGGCGGCAAGGTGTTCGAGATAACGGTTGACGGGGACCTTATATGTTCACGATCTACCGCAGTTTCGAGCCACTGCACGGCGGCCACTTCGGCCGAAGCCGAATTAGACAATATAAAGAGCCCACGGGACAAATGTCAAGCCGAATTGCACGGGTCTTCCGAGCAATTGACCCGGTGAGGGCGGATTTTTATCTCTCCGGACCAAGCGGATCCGGGCTTTGAATTAACAGCAGAACATAGTAACATGTGCGCCAAAGACAAAAACGCTCGTTTTACGCGTATTATGAATGAAGAATTTCGCTCGCGTCTTCTCAAGGTGTTTGACAATGCGTCGATGGCAGAGATCGCACGTCGGCTGCGGATCCCGCACGCTACTGTGCGGAACTACTTTGGAGGCCGGCTGCCGGCGACCGAGGTCCTCATCAAAATAGCTCATGAAACAGGTGTGTCGATAAACTGGCTTCTACTGGGCCGTGGCGAGATGTATGCGGGTGACTTGCCGCCCATCGATCTCGGACGCTTTATCGAAGAAAAGATCGAAGAACTCATCGACAAGAAACTCGCAGGAACCGACACAAGGCGCCAGAGACAGACCCTACCGTCGGACGTCGACGACGTGTTCGATCTGGAACGGGCACTCGATCTTAACGACGATCCGCAGTACGTCATGAGCGAATGGCTGCGTCATGAGGGGAGGCGATTCCCCTCGGACTACGGCGTAGTGTTCTTCGGTGGATGGCACTCGTTCTCTCGGACCGAAAAGATCGATGCTCTTCGAGATGCGAAAAACGTCCTCGACCGCAATATGAGGTAAGCGATCGGGCGGTTGCATTTGTGATACAATGCGCAGTAACCGGCACGGCTCCCATGAGATTAATATTCGAAAAGATCGCTGGTTTGGGGTTCGAGTGGAATGAGCGTTCGCTCACCGAGATCGATTTTGCGCGGATCTGTAAACGTTTCAACGTCCGCGTGGTCGAGATGCCGCTCCGCACTGACGGATTTTATTACCGTGTGATGGGCCGCGATTTCATCGCGATAGATAGCCGGCTCACGGGCACCAGGAAGCTACTCGTACAGTTTCACGAACTCGCGCACTTTCTGCTTCACACTCCCGAATCAGGTGCTACGGCCAATTTTCACGGTGTCGGTCGAAAAACGCGGCCTGAGATCGAGGCAGACGCGGTGGCTCTCTGTGCTCTCATTCCGCGACCAATGCTTATAGGCGACGGCACCCTCGACACGGCCGGATATGAGACGTTCTCACACGAGATGATCGTTGAACGATTCGAGATATTCGCGCGATACGGATATTAGTTAAAACTTTTGGCCGTGCCGCGCGTCAAAACTAGTTGGCTTAGGACCGCAACAATGGCAGTCTCAGCATTATTTTCCAGGAGACATGAAATGGGTATCAAAAAGCTCGCTTTTTTGACGGTTTTTTTATTTTCATTAGGGATCGCTGCTTCGGCCCAGACGATCTCGACCCCGACGCCTACTCCGACGCCCTCGGACACCGATTCAGATGCCAAGGCGAAAGAGACCGCTGAAAAGGTTCTGCAGATCCTCGATCAGGCCGCACGCGACGGCGCCGGGCTGCGACTTCCGCTCAACCGGGCAATCGTTTTCACACTCGCTGGCGATCTTTTGTGGAATTTTGACGAAAAGCGTGCTAGAGAATTATTTCGGGACGTCCCGAACGAGATCATTTCTTACAATCAGGAAACCGAAAAGGAACGCAGCGATAACGCACGAAACAATTTCATGTTCTTTGACACGGACCCTCGCGGCGAGTTGTTGCCAATCATCGCGGCCCACGACGCACAGATGGCCCTGGACATGCTTTACGCGACACGTCCGCCGAAATTGACTGAAGCGATGGTAAAAGCCTCGGTTCCGAACCCAAATGCCGGCAGCCAGAACGGTCCCGGCGGCGGAAGGGGCGGCATGCGGAACCTGGACGGAGTTTCGGTCGCTCAGGAGCAAGCCCTCGAGCAAAGGCTGATCCTTCTGGCAGCTGCCAACGACCCGGACAAGATCGTCAAAATAGTGACCGACTCGCTTGCCAAAGGCGTCACTAACGGTGTCATCTCACCCCTTCAGCAACTCTATGCAAAGGATGCCAAAAGGGCGGACGAGCTTGCGGCTAAAGTGGTCAAGGCGATCGTCGACGGCGATTGGACCGCGAATCCTAATTACTTTCGGCTTTCGCTTAATTTTATTCAGGTCGGCAACACGCAATCGACAACGACGAAACCCGGCGAAAAGGTGTTTCGATTCTCCGACGATCAGGACAAGGCGCTCGCCGCCAGGATCGCGTCGTATCTGACGCAGTCGAATTTGAGCGGAAACGGAAACGGCCCGAACGCAAATCAGATCAATCAAGCGTTGCCGGTCATCCAGCAATACGCTCCTGACAAGGTGAACCAGCTCAAGCAGCAGCAGGCCGCGACGCCGCAGAACGCACGAAACGCACAACGACAGGCGATGTTCTCGTCCACTTCGACGCCTGAAGATATCCTCGCCATGATACCCAAAATGCCGACCGAGGTTGAGAAAACGATGGCTTATTCCGCTCTCGGCCCCAAGATCAGTCAGATCACCGACGACTCGCGCGCCCGCAAGCTGCTCGATCAGATACCCGACGAGAAAGCACGTGCAGCCGCGACCGATCAATACGAAGCGGCCAAGGTCGCGCGTTCAGCCGCGAGCGGCAATCTCGACGACGCACGTCAGCTGATCGGCAAGGTTACCGAACCAAAAACCAAAGTTAGGATGCTGGTCTCGCTTGCGACTGCCTTTTACAGCAAGGGCACGGCAAAGGACATCGAATCGGCCGAAGCCTTGATGAAAGACGCTCGCGGACTTGTCAATCCATCGCCCGACGATGAGGACGAGCTTGCCGACCTGATGGAGGTCATCGCGGGGTACGCCGTGGTTGAACCCGATGCAGGATTTCGGCTGATGGAACCGATCGTCGATCAGTTCAACGATATGGTCAACGCATCGGCCGTCCTGAGCCGCTACGATCGCCGTAACCGGTCGTTCAAAAAGGGCGAATTAGTGTTAAAGGCAAGCACTGGCGGCGGTGGCGGATTCCGCGGAGGGCCGGGCGGATTTGGCGGTCCCGGCGGAGGCGGTGGGCCCGGCGGAGGGGGCGACCAGCTTTTTTACAGGTACATCAGGCAATTCCAGCTGCTCGGAAAGGCCGACATAGACCAGACCAGCCGGCTCGCCGATCGGTTCGCCCGGACGGACGCCAGAACGATCGTCAAACTATACGTCGTGCGTGGCTTTTTGACCGACAGTAAGAAGCCTGCCGCCCAGCCGTCGCCGTCGCCGGCAAACGCGACAGACAGCAGTAATTGATCGTATCGAAGAACATCCTGAACGGACTCAACGGCGGAATGATAACGTGCGTTTTGGCCGCGATTGCCGTGATATAATCTCGGCGCGATTCCTTTCGTGATCGAATAGAAAGAGGTATTACTGCCATGAGACTTCGTTTACTCGCGCCGCTGATCCTGCTTTCGTGTTTTTCGACGGTTTCCGTATTCGCACAGACAAAGACTCCCACTCCCGACCCGGAAAAAGAAAAAAAGATCGAAGCGCAAAAAGAGCGGATCTTGCAGATGCTCGACGAGTCAGTCGCCGCAGCGAATGCCCTCCGTCTGCCGGAAAACCGGGCAGTCCTAAATGCGATGACCGCTGATCTTTACTGGCGATTTGACGAAAAGCGGGCACGCGAGTTGTTTAGGAACGCCGCGATCGACGTCTCAAATTTCTACACCGACAGTGAGCGTGAGAAACGCGACAGTACATCGGGAACGATGGTCTTCTCGTTCAGTGATCCTAACGACCCACGTGCCCTGGTATTGCCGCTTGTCGCGCGGCACGATGCCGTATTGGCTCTCGAGCTGCTTTTACAGACGCGTCCGCCGAAACTTGCCGAAGCCATTGTCAAAGCGTCGCAGCAGACTAATAAAGGCCCCATCAATGTCATGAACTTTGACATCGATCAATATCGTGTCCAGCAAGAGATAGCGCTCGAGCAGCAATATGCGTTGCTTGCTGCCGACGAGGATCCTGACAAGGCCGCCGCTCTCATCAAGGACGGGCTCACAAAAGGCGTCACCTCCAACGTGATGCCGCTGCTTCAAAAGTTGTACAAAAAAGACGAAAAACGGGCCGCTGAACTCGGGGGCGAGGTGATCAAGAAACTGATCGATTCTGACATGGTAAAAAATCAGAACGATATGATCACCGCACTCACTTTTCTGCAAAACGCAGACAAGGGAAATTCGTCCTCTTCGGCTTCGGTCACGGGCTCGGATTCCCCGGCGACAACAAACTCCTCGGCCGCACCTGTCGAAAAACAGTTTGCTTTCACAGATGCCCAGATCAGGGACCTCGCCAACAAGCTTGTAAATACTCTTCTGCAACCGTCTACTTCGATCACTGTTACCGCGATCATGGGCCAGGCCATCCCGATCCTCGAAAAGATCGTTCCCGAGCGGGCCGCCGCTCTCAAGCAGCGACAGGCCGAAAGCCAGCGCTCGTTGCCGGCCGAAATGAAAGGTATCCAGGAAATGCAGAAGATCTTCGATCCGGCCTCGACGCCCGAAGACATCCTCGCACAAATGGCCAAAATGCCTGACGGTCCCATCAAGTCGCAGGCTTACCCCGCTCTACAGAGCAAGATCGGGCAAATAACCGATGAGGCCAGGGCGAAGAAGTTGATCGACCAGATACCTGACGAAAAGGAACGCGTCATAGCTCAGGACAAATATGATTCGGCGAAGATCGCTCGTACCGCGGCGGCCGGAAAACTCGAGGACGCTCGGGCGATGATCGGAGCAATGACGAATCGCCGTGACCGGATACAAAAGCTCGTTGACCTCGGCCTGCAGTATTTCAAGAAGGGCGGCGACACCAACATCGAGACCGCCAAAGCGATCATGAAGGACGCCCGTTCGCTCACCGGTGATTACGCAAGCGACGGCGATGAGATGAACGACATGATGGAAGTCGTACGCGGCTATACAACGATCGAACCCGAGACGGCGTTTCGCATGTTCGAGCCCGTCATCGACCAATTGAACGAATACGTACAGGCCTCGGCTGTTCTAAACAAATACGAGAAGCGCGGCCAGGATTTTAGAAACAGCGAATTGGTCCTCAGCAACAATAACGCGACCCGTGCGAACGGCGGCCTCGCATTTCGCTACATGACGCACATGCAGGCACTTGGCAAGGCCGACCTCGAACGCATGTCCCAGCTTGTCGAACGTTTTGCGCGTTCTGACTACCGCGCTCTCGTCCGGATCTACGTGCTCCGAGGCTTGTTGTCGGACGATAAGAAACCGCTCACTTTTACGCCGCAATTCTCCAACAGCACGATCATTGTCGGGTAACCGACTATTTGCACGTCGCATTGCGAGAAATTTCATATTCGCCGCGACATAGTTCATCTGAAACATTCGACCCGCGAAGCGAGAAAACCGCGACCCCCGTGTTTATTGGCCTTCCATATCGGAGTTCAGACTCACGTCTGGCATATCGTTTGCGCACACTAAACAAGTGAGAGTGCCTCCGAGCCCGAGGGTGCAAGATCGATCTTCCCTTGGGCTTTGAGGACGTCGGCAACGATCATTTCGGCGCGCCCTGACTCGAGGAGGAGGTGTAGAAATGAGAAAACTTCTATTTTTGCTTGGTTTAGCTGTAGTTTCTATCGGCATGTCATTCGTTCAAATTGATCGTCCGGCATCGGCCGCATCGAGAGCGGACGAGGTTGTGCTGTTCAACAGCGGCAACATCGACGCCGTAGGCAACGGGCCTACCGTGGCCGCCAAATTTGTTATCCGGCAGCCCTATGTCATTACGTCGATCATGGATTATCACTGGAACAATGCCCGAGGTGCCCGCCCCGGAACGATCGCGTTGAGGGATGCTGCAGGCCAGATCTATGGCCCGTGGGCTGCGCGAGGAACGCCCGGACAGGGTGGCGTGCCGAATGCTAATTGGACTGCGACGCCTAATCAAAAGATCCCGGCGGGTGAATATACGATAGTCGATTCCGACCCCGCTACCTGGTCGCAGAACGCCGCTTCCGGCCACCGCGGGATGTCCATGGTCAAAGGGTATCTTTGGAAAGCGGCGACCCCAACTCCGACACCGAAGCCCGTGACGAAGTTTTACGCGGTCACCGAGAACAAGAACAGCCGTAAAGTGCTGATATGGGTCGACGGAAAAGAGCCCCGCGGGATGCAGGATGTGCTCAACTACCACCTTGAGCCAGGCTGGAAGGGGAGCCTTGCAGTGTCCATGCCTTCCAACGGGCAGATCAAGTTCATTGCCGGAGACGGCTCCGGTACATCTACCGGCCAATACAACCGTGTGGTCACGTCATGTGTTTGGACAGGGGACCCAAAGGTCTTGACCCGCATTCCGTATATTGTGTTTCAGGCAAACGGCAGCTTGAGCTGCGGAACGACGAACGCAACAAAATGATCGCGGGCGGAACTGTTGAAGGCTGCTCACTCTTCATGCGGCCTTCGCTTTTATCGGCATTAGGCTAATAAACAAAAGCGTTTGCCGTGGGTCTGTCTCCCGACATCCCGAACTGGACGGCGGTAAAGCCGGACGCCGATCGTTGAAAATAGTGAGTCCCGCTAGACGGCCGAAATACCGCGAAGTCGGCCTTTCCGTCACCATCGTAATCGCCCGGTTCCGGAATGTCGGTCGACAGGCCAAATTGGACGCCGTAAAACGTCCCATTTTCGCTACGCAGTATGTACCACGTGCCGTCTGACGGACGCCAGACGGCAATATCCGTCTTGCCGTCACCCGTGTAGTCGGCGGGAACGACCTTGTCGCTTGCAGCGCCGAACTGCATGGCAAAGAACGAGCTGTTCGAGCTATTTAGCCGGTACCACACTCCTTCCGTTGGCCTGAACACGGCGATATCCGTTTTGCCGTCGCCGTCAAAATCTCCAATGACTGGCCGGTCGCCCGATGCCCCGAATTGGGTCGCCGAGAACCCCGCCGCAGACCGTTGAAGGTACCAAACTCCTGACGAAGGCCGGAAGACCGCCTGATCGGCCATGCCATCACCGTCAAAATCGCCTGGTATCGGGACATCACCATTCAACCCGAACGCGGCACCGTAATACGTGTTGTTCTCGCTGCGCAGTATATACCAGACGCCGTTCGAAGGACGCCAGACAGCGCAATCGGTCTTGCCGTCTCCAGTAAAGTCGGCCGGGGTCAATACATCGCCGGTTGCACCAAACTGGTATGCCGCGAAACCCGCTAGTGATCGATCCAAGTACCAGTTCCTGTCCGAGGGCCGGAACACGGAAACGTCTGTCCTGCCGTCGCCGTCATAATCGAAAGCCGCCTTCCGGGCGTACTCGGCTCCGCCGCCCCAGTATCCACTCGCCAGATCGAACGTACCGCCAGAGGACCTCGTTCCCGCGACCACCTGCGCGATCGTCCCGTCTATTGTAAAAGTCCCGCCAGTCACGGTTCCGCCGCCGCTTGAAACGACGCTCTTTTGTATAACGAATGGACCTCCAGCCTGTGGCCAGACCGCGACGGTCATCAGCACCGCAAGGAGGCTGCCGATCATCGATATGATTCTTATTTTCATAACGACTCCTTTTTTCACGAACCCAAGCCGCAGATCAGGGGCGTTTTGGGTCGGTAAGTTCTCTTTCTGATCTATAATCGATGCCCTTTTCTTTCGGCTGCCCGTAGAATTCGGGGTGCTGGTATGTTCCTTTTTCGAGGCCCTGTTTTTCCACCTCGACCGCGGCACCGCGATTCTGGACCCAGCGGTCGTTACGAACCGCTTCGACACGCCACGAGACCTTGGCTCCCGGAACGCCCCCCGCGATGCGGAACGAGCATTTCGGAGCCGTCTCATTCGGCCCTGTTTTGGCCCCGGCGGCCAAGGCGGCCTCGTCGATCTCCAGCGAAATATGCAGTTTCGGCATTGGGGCTCCGATCGCCGTGAGCATGTATCGCGGGTCCCTGTTGATCTTGGCAAAGTAAGCGGGCAATTCGATCACCGCCTCGCCCGCGTTATCGATCAGCACCTTGCCGGAGTAGAAATTCATGACCTCGGGGCTCTCTGTAGCGTAGTGGAGCAGGTACTTGTTTGCGGGATCGTCCGGGTGGTCTATTCTGAATGGCTTGAGTCCGCTTGCTCCCATGTCGCCTGAGGCATAGACGGCATAGCCGCTGGCCGCTGTGCTTGCCGACCCATAGACACCGTAAATGGTGCCGGACCCGGCTCCGGCATTTGCGTAGACGGCTCGTCCGGAAGTGCTATCGCTCACGAAATACCCGCCAATCGTCGAGCCCGTCCCCGCGGTCGCATAACCTTCGACGGCCCATCCGGAGGTACTATCAGTGCGAAAGAAGCCGCCTCTCGTGGCTCCGGAGTTGGCGGGTGCATAACCGTAAACAGCGACGCCTGACGTGCTATAGGAGCTGAAATTTCCACCGTATGCAAGGCCAGTTCCGGATGTGGCTACGCCGTATACGCCAGACCCATTTGAACCACTGCTGCTTCCTTGTACGCCGAAATTGAATCCCGTTGTCGAAGAGGCAATACCGGAAACGCCGATCCCGCTAGGGCTGGCACTGCTCCCGTAAACTCCTCTACCACTGCCGGTTAAAGCGGTTGAAGTGCCATATATACCGATCCCACTGTCACCTGCGTTATCGCCGCGGATAACATGACTGCCGCTCGAATCGGACAGCGTGAGTGGAACGAATAAGCGCGCCGAGTTAAGCGTACCCGAATTGATATTCGCGGCGTTTTGATAAAACGACGCCGGTTGACCGTTCAGTTGTGTCGCATTCGTGGCGGTCGTCGCACTCGTTGCTGTGGTTGCATTTGTCGCAACATCCGCCGACAGGCTTCTCACGGCATAAGGACTGCTGTTCAGCAACTGCCGAGGCGATAATATCGTGATCCCAGGCTGCCCCGTCGGCCGAACCCTGACCTCAAGATATCGGTTCGCTCCCGGAAAACTGTTCCCGAAATCGAGCTTGACCGTAAAGATCCCGTCCGCCACGACGACATTCGATCGGGACAACAAAGGCCCGATCTGCGAGCCCGCCGACATCGTATCAAACAACACGAATTCGAAATCGTAGCTGCCGTTTGCCGGTGCCGAGGCATTGAGCAAACGGCCCTGGTATGTGAATTCGGTCGTTTGTGCCGACGCCGAATAAACTGAAACAAAGATAAAAAGAACGACGGACAATAGCTTGTTGCTCACTTCCTCCACCTCCACCTCTCTCTTGGGTCATTGTGGTTTGCAAATTGCCGCTGCTGGATTTTGTGTACAGGCCAGTACCTTCAGTGCAGCGAGATCGACCTGTTGCTTACGTATGATCTCGGCTTGTTCCTTGAT
>JBGAVC010000095.1:0-14614 GCA_044228265.1 Pyrinomonadaceae bacterium | reverse complement strand
AATCTCGGAGCAAAACTGGCCGAAGCGGACCGTATTCAAAATCAGCGCGAGCTGCAGGAACAGGTGATCGAAGCCGACGTGCGAAACGCTCTTCAGGCCCTGCGGTCCGCGCAATCCAGACTTACCTCGGCCTCGGACGCGCGGGCGGCGGCCGAAGAACTGTACGCAAGCGAGGAGCGCCAGTTTCGCAACGGGACCGCGACGTTTTTCCTCGTGGCACAGCGTCAGAACGACCTGCTGGCGGCACGCGGCCGCGAGATCCAGGCCCGCACGGATCTTAACAAAGCGATCGTCACATTTCATCGGGCTATAGGTTCGACGCTTACGGTTAATAACGTGACCGTGGTCAAGTAGGTCTGTATTACATCCGACAGAAAGCCGCCCGGCCGACAAGTATCTTATTGGTTGTTCAACCGAAATTATGAGCTACCAATTTGACGTAATCTGTTTTTCTCACCTCAGATGGGACTTTGTTTATCAGCGGCCGCAGCATCTGATGAGCCGTTTTGGGCGCAGCGGGCGGGTGTTCTTTATCGAGGAGCCAGTCCAGAAGGACGGCGAACCGCGTATCGCTATTTCCGAGCGGCCCGATAACGTCTACGTTTGCAAACCAACGGTCGACAACGCGGCACTCGTTTCGGGTCTCGTCGCCGAGATGTGTGACCGCTATCAAATAGACAACTTCATCGCATGGTTCTACACGCCGATGTTGCTCGGTTGGGCGGATGCACTCTCGCCGCGAGCGGTCGTTTACGACTGCATGGACCAGCTTTCTGCATTTCGTGGTGCTCCGCCCGACCTGCTCGAACGTGAGCGGCAGCTTTTCGAACGGGCGGACCTTGTATTTACCGGCGGGCAGAGCCTTTATGACGCCAAACGCGATCAGCATGCGTCGGTCTACGCGTTTCCCTCGAGCATCGACACCGCACACTTTGGCAGGGCGCGCGGCATACTTGGCGACGTCGAACAGCAGGCGGTGATCCCGCATCCTCGGATCGGATTTGCCGGCGTCATCGACGAGCGCGCCGACCTGGAATTACTTGCCGCCATTGCCGATCTGCGTCCCGATTGGAACTTTATTATGCTCGGTCCGGTCGTAAAGATCGATGAAAGCGACCTCCCGCAACGGGCTAATATTCATTACCTTGGACAGCAGAGCTACGGCCGGCTTCCCGCGTTCCTGGCGGGCTGGGATGCGGCGATGATGCCGTTCGCGTTGAACGAATCGACACGTTACATTAGCCCGACAAAAACACCCGAGTTCCTTGCTGCGGGACTTCCTGTCGTCTCAACGCCGATCGCGGACGTTGTCCGTCCATATGGAGAGAACGGGCTTGTGCGTATTGCGTCGACGCCCGCTGAGTTCGTTTCCGGGCTCGAAAGAGCTTTGACCGAGGATAGGACCGAACGCCTCAACAAGGCCGACGAGTTTCTCAGACATTTATCGTGGGACAAGACGTTTTTGGCGATGCGGGGCTTGATAAACCGGGTCGTCGACGTAGAAACTCATGCCAACGCAGGCCAGGATCTTGTGTCGTCGAGCGGTGTCCTCGAGCTCGAAGCACAAGCGGCCTGAACAGGGTCTCTCAGATCGAATTGCCCGATCTCGCGGGCGAGCGGCTCATAAACGGGCCGTTCGCCCTCGCGGTCGCAATAGTCCCAAAGTCCGTTATGACAGTGCCGCTCGTCATCCCACCCCGGATGATTAACGATCGGATATAAGCAAACGCCGGCGAGCTCGACTCCCAGGCTTACGGCTCGGCGGCACTCGGCGGAGACGTACCTGAACCAGCCTTCGCGGCGGTCGTCCTCGGTGCCGGTTTCCGAAACGATCATCGGCCGTCGGTATCGATCATAGATCTCAACCAGGACCTCGGAAAAAGGGCGATAGAGCGGATCGCCAAGGGCGATCATCTCGCGATCGGGGTAGAACCACTGATTGTGTGGGTAATAGTTCACGCCGATGATATCAAGATACTCGGGGCGGCCGCCAAGCTCCGGCATAAGACGCCCCGACAGCATGTCGAACGCCTCGTATTGGGCCGTACGATAGCGCTCCGCCGGGACGGAATATTCGGGCTGCTCGGGCCGCGCAGTTATATTTGTGGCGGGTTCCGACAACACGATCCGCGAGTCGGGAAGAACGGACCGGACCGCTTCGATCGCCGCAACGGCGGCCCTTACAAGCTGGCGCTTCAGTTCGTCACCACGCCCTGAACCGTACGGATAGAACCGACCTATATCACCGGCGATGTAGGCAAAGAACGAGATCTCGTTAACAGGAACAAAGAACAGCGGCCCCGGGGATCGGCGCTCGACAAACTCTGCGAACGCATAAGCTAGTGCGGCGAAACGCTCCTTAAATTCATCCGAAAAAATGTCGATGGATTCGGGGTAGCCGTAATGGAACAGGTCCCAGATCACACGAACGCCGGCCTTGTTGGCTGCGTCCATTTGCCGCTCGACGCTTGAAAAGTCGAATTTGTTTGGAACCGCTTCGATCAGGTGCCATCGAATGCCGTCGCGGGCAGTCCTAATTCCGATATTTGCGAGACGGCGATAGTCCTCATAAGCAAATCGATCGTGTTGGGTCGCAGCGATCATGTCCAGGCGGCGACCGTCGTGGCGACGATGTGTTGAACACTCGAAGCCGCCAATAAGGTGTCCGCCGAATAAGTCGCTCATAATGTCAGCATCTTACCGTCCGGCTCGCTCCAAATTGTAACCAGCCATACAGTAGGACCGGGGCCAATCGCCTATGATGCTGCAAAGTAAATAGTTATGGCGACAGAAAACAACAACCGGACGATGATCTTATTGCTTGAGCGTGGCGCGAGTGCCCATGAAGTCGCGGGTTGGCTCAACGAGAACGGATTTGTTGCATGGAGGGCGTACGACGTCTGTCATGCGATCGAGGAGTTGTCCGACTTTACCGTGGGTACTCGGCCCGATGTCGTCATGCTCGAGGTCACGAGTCTGCCCGCGAGATTCGAGGCTTTGAGAAGCGTTCTTCATCAAAGTCAAGGGGACGTTTGTGTGTGGGGCTATGCTCCGCAGGGCAGGGAGCCGGGCCGCCGGTTTACCTCTGATATCGATCAACTGAAATCTGTCATTACGCATCAGGTACGGCCATCCAATAATTAACGCCGGCCGCGGGACATGGCGGACAAGACATTTCCTACATATACAAATCCGGTTTATCACGACTCGTTCCCCGACCCATTTGTGCTCAAGTCGGTGAACGAGTATTTTGCGTTTTGTACGGGTCACGCCAAGGACGGACGTGTCTTCGGAATGCTCAATTCAGTTGACCTCGTCAATTGGAGAGAGTTACCCGGAGCCATGGAACCGCTGCCCGCCGGCATCGCCGCCGGTGATCTCTATTGGGCACCCGAAGTAACGGCTTACAAAAGCAATTTCTATCTCTATTACAGCGTCGGTAACGAGACGTTCATGGAGATACGCGTCGCCGCGAGCCCCGATCCTGCCGGCCCCTATGCCGACACCGGCCGGAGACTCACGTTCCAGGATTTTGCCATCGACCCGCATGTTTTCATCGACGACGACGGGTCCTGGTACATGTTCTACGCGACGGATTTTCTTGAACACTCGCACATCGGGACGGGGACCGTTGTCGACAGGATGATCGATCCCTTCACCCTGTCGGGTCATCCGATACCCGTTACTCGCGCCCAATACGATTGGCAAGTCTATGATCCGGCGCGGCAGGAGAAAGGCGGAGTCCGCTGGCACACCGTCGAAGGGCCTTTCGTGCTCAAGCGAAAGGGCCGGTATTTCGAGATGTTCAGCGGCGGCAATTGGCAGAACATAACATACGGCGTGGGCTACGCCGTCACCGATTCGCTCGATAGGGACGATGAATGGCCTCAGATGGTCGACGGCCTGGAGACGCTTCCGTTGCTGCACACTATACCGGGAAAAGTCGTTGGACCCGGCCATAATTCGGTCGTTCGCGGGCCGAACGGCCGGGAGCTGTATTGCGTTTATCATCGATGGGAGAACGACAAACGTGTCTTGTGCCTAGATCGAATGGACTTCGCGGGCGGTGATCGCTTGTTTGTAGCCGGCCCGTCATTCGAGCCGCAGCCGATGCCGTTCGCGCCAACAGACGATTGGTTTGAAGAGACGTTTTTGGACAAGGACATTGCCGCCCGCGGATGGAGGGCCACTGGCGATTCGACGGAGCTGGCGAACGGACGTTTACTTGTTCTTAGCGGCGGCGCGCCGGTAACGGTCGGAAGAGAAGTTGAGCCGGGCGATTTCGAGATGGCCGTCAACTTGAGGATAACCGATCCAGGCGGCGGCGATCCGTCGATGAAGTTCGGCTGCGGCGATCTTGCCGAGCTTGGGCGCGAGGTTGATGGCTGGTATTTGAGCTTTGACGGGCTGGATCACCCGCTTCCGGACAGTTTCAGCACCAGTGTATTTCACCAGTTCCGCATGCTCTCGATCGGCGGGACACGGATCCTTTACGTCGACGGCCTGGAGGTCGGGAGAGCGACCGTCACAGGTGGCGGTCATCGCGTCGAGATCATCGTACGTCATGCGACGGCGGAGGTTGATATGATCCGTTACACGAATTTACGGGGCAACTTGCGCCCTGCGTAGCGGCAACGTACTATTTTTTTGTCGCCTCCCGCAAATACTTAATAGCTGAATATATTCGTGATTGATCTTGCACGGGCACTTGATCCCGACTACCAAAAGAGCAAAGACTTTATATGGGCGGCCGGTATCGAGGACACCTTTGTCCCTCAGGTGCGGCACGGCCATAACCCGCTCGATGAATACGAGTTGATGGGCCACTACGAGCACTGGCGAGAAGACCTCGATCTGTGCAGCGAGATCGGTGTTCAGGCTCTGCGATGGGGAATACCGTGGTACAAGGTCGAGCCGCAACGAGGCAGGTTCGACTGGCGTTGGACGGACGAAGTGATCGGCTACATGGTCGAGGAACTCAAGATCGTCCCGATCATCGATCTGATGCACTACGGATGTCCCGACTGGCTGGAACGCGGGTTTGCCAATCGCAATTATCCGCAGCATGTTGCCGAATATTCGGCAGCCGTCGCCGAACAATACAAGCACCTGACCAAATGTTACACGCCATTGAATGAGCCGATAATCACGGCCTTGATGTGCGGAATGCGCGGGCTGTGGCCGCCGTATCTTCGCGGCGAAAAGGGCTATATCAAGCTCATGATACAGATCGCCAAGGGAATAGTCCGTACCGTAAAGGCGATCCGTTCCGTCGATCCCGACTCGGTAATGTTTCACGTCGAGGCTACCGGCCTGACGCGAACGATCCGCGAAGACCTGGCGTCGCTGGCCCGCGAAGAGACGCGTCGCGGTTACATTTGTTATGACCTTATAACGGGAATGCTGGCACACGACCATTTGCTTTTCTCGTGGCTTCTGCGGAACGGAGCGGCTCCCGACGACCTGGTGCGGTTTCAGGAGGATCCCGTCAAGCTGGATGTGGTCGGGATGAACTTCTACCCTCAGTGGTCAACCAAGCAGATCTATCTCAGCAGGGCCGGGCAGATAGCCTTTCGCGAGGTCGAGCCCGAAGGCGATGGCTTTGCGGAATTGATCCGGCACTATTACGAGCGTTACCGTGTACCCATAATGATCACCGAGACAAGCGCGCTCGGTCCCGACGATATTCGCCTTCGGTGGCTGAGGTCTTCCGTGGCGTCGATTAAGACCTTGCGGGCCGAGGGCGTCCCGGTGATCGGCTACACCTGGTTCCCGTTGTTTACGATGGTCGACTGGCGCTATCGATTTGCCAGGGAACCCGTTGAGGACTTTTATCTTGAGCTTGGTCTGTACCAGTTGAATCGTGAGGCAAAAAGACCGAGGTGGATCGGGACTTCGCTAGTTGACCAGTTTCGCAAATACGTCAGCTCGCCCCGCTCCGCAGTTGGTGACCTGAACATCAGGACCGCCCCGTCTGCGGATTGACCTGCTCCTGCCGGGCCCCGTCTGACGGCATTACCTGCGAGATCGTTGGCTCCCTGCCGAAAGCCTTGCTATATCTCGAACGTATCTCACGTTCGAATTCGTCATAAAGATCGCTCCCGATCAGATTGATGGTGCATCCGCCAAAGCCGCCGCCGGTCATTCGGGCTCCCAGAACGCCCGGGAGATGCGATGCCGTCTCGACCAGCAGGTCAAGCTCGGGAGAACTAACCTCGTAGTCGTCTCGCAGGCTGGCGTGGGACAAATACATAAGCCGCCCGACCTCAACAAAGTCACCTTGTTTGATCGCCTCAACGGCCGCCATCACACGCGCATTTTCGGTGACTACGTGGCGGCAGCGCTGCCTGATGGGTTCGGGAAGCGCCATTTCATGACTCTCGAAATCCTGAACGCTCACATCGCGCAGCGATCGGATCTCGCCGATATGGCCGGCGAGCAGGTCGACTCCTTTTTCGCACTGATCCCGCCGCTCGTTGTAGGCGCTTGAGGCGAGTTCATGCTTTACCTTGGTGTCGCAGATGACGAGCATCTGTTCTTTCAGTTGGAGCGGGACGTATTCGACCGAGTTCGACCGGCAGTCAATGAGGAGGACATTGTCGCGACGGCCAAATGCGGACGTCAGCTGGTCCATCAGCCCGGAGCGGACGCCCATAAATTCGTGCTCCACGGCCTGTCCCGCGTGGGCGATCTGGCGCAGGTCAGGACAGTTTTCCGAAAGCGACCACAAGGCCAGGCCCGTGCACACCTCGAGTGCCGCGGAGGAAGAGAGGCCCGCGCCAAAAGGTATGTCAGAATCGATGACAATGTTCGCGCCTTTGAGCCGGACACCGCGGCGTCCAAGCGCCGCGGCCATCCCGCGAATGTAGAGGCTCCACTCTTTTTTTTCGCCTGCAGGCGGTTCGTCGAGCGAGAATTCCGCCGACTTTTCGAGGGTTCGAGTGTAAACGCGTACGGTCGAGTCGCTGCGCGGTGTGCAGGCTGCCACCGTTCGCTGCTGAATGGCGAACGGCAGAACAAATCCCTCGTTGTAGTCCGTATGCTCGCCGATCAGGTTAACACGACCCGGTGCGCTGAAAAGAAGGGGCTCGCCGCCAAAGCGGTCTTTGAAGTCGCGAACTATCTCGGCGGAAATACTCACTTCGTCTTCACTTCACCAATACACGACGATAGGGAAACCCGCTCCGTTTCGCAAACCGGGCCAAGGCGATCCGTTTCCGTAGCAACGAATTTACGCCTTGGCCCGCCAGGTGATCTTTCTAACAGACGCCGTTCGGCGCTTACGTAAGTCTAACCGTTCGGCAGCATCGGTTTGCTGTTTCCATTGCCGTTGTTTCTCGGGCGGCCGCTTCCGGGCACAAGGGCAAAGGGCATCGTATCCGGCTTTGCGATCGCTCCGAGCGCCGGGACGGTAACCCTCGCCGGTGCCGGCCGGTAAACGTGCGAATCGAGTTTTGCGGCCTCGAGACGCTTTTTACCGACTATCTTGCCGTAAACCGTGAGCGCCTGCGCGACGATCTGGTCCATGTTGTAATACTTGTAAGTCGCCAGCCTGCCAACAAAATGCACGTCCGGACGAGTGTCGGCGAGGGCTTTGTATTTGGAATAAAGCTCCGCGTTCTCCTTGCGAGGGATAGGATAGTAAGGATCGCCCTCAGCCCGCGGATATTCGTACACGATGCTCGTCTTGTCGTGCTCCTGCCCGGTCAAATATTTGAATTCGGTCACACGCGTATACGGCTGGTCGTTCGGGTAGTTTACGACCGGAGCATCTTGAAAAGTACTGACGTTGTGCGTTTCGTGCTTGAATTCGAGCGAGCGGTACGGCAGCTTTCCGTATCGGAAATCGAAGAATTCATCGACCGGCCCCGTGTAGACGATCTCTCGAAAAGGAATCTCGTCCGAGATCTCCTTGTAGTCGCAGTTGAGCAAGATCTTGATGTTCGGGCTGTCCAGCATCTTCTCGAACATCCGCGTATATCCAAGCCGCGGCATCGCCTGGAACGTGTCGGTGAAATAGCGACCGTCCCGATTGGTCCGCGTGGGTACGCGAGCCGTAACCGAAGCGTCGAGTTCCGAAGGATCTAGACCCCACTGTTTTCGGGTGTAGCCACGGAAGAATTTCTCGTAAAGTTCGCGGCCGACAACACCGACAACCACATCCTCGGAAGTACGGTTGTGCTCGACCGGCTCGCGTACTTTTTCAAAAAACTCCTTCAGTTCGAACGAGGTAAGCGAGAGGCCATACAATTTGTTGATAGTGTCGAGATTGATCGGTATCGGCACTAACATGCCGTCAACGGACGCGAGCACACGGTGCTGGTATTCGCGCCACTCGGTAAAGCGGCTCAGATAATCAAATACTTCAGCCGAATTGGTATGAAAGATATGAGGGCCGTAACGGTGAACCAAAATACCGTCGTCATTGTAGAAATCATACGCGTTGCCGCCGATATGCGGCCTTTTGTCACATATCAGGACGCGTTTACCCGAGCCGTTGGCGAGTCTCTCCGCAAGCACACTGCCGGCGAAACCGGCACCTACAATTAAGTAATCAAACATCTAAAGCCCCCTTTTAACTTGTTATGTTAAAAGGGTATACGGCCATGGACAGCGCGTCTGTATTGTATCCAACAATCTGTGAGAAGGGTCGGAAGGCGAGGGTCTATTTTCTCGGTCTTGCGGTTATGTTCTGCCAGGCCAATGTGAGAGCTTCGGCCGCCGATTCGGTGTCTGCATCCGCGAGGGTAATGACCGTTGCTCCGCCTTCTCCCCATTTCCCCGAGGCCGGCCGGAACATGTTCGGATATGTTTGCAGGAACCATTCCTGCTGTTCGGGGGTGAGTTTGGCCATTCCCCATGTGAGATCGGGGCCTAGCGTCGCAAAGATCTTACCGTTAACCCGAAAGTCCGGATGATTCATGTGCGAGCGTTCCTCAGTTCCCGTAAAGCTGAGTGCGATCTTTCTGAACTCGTCAGGCGTCATACAGTTCGTAAGCCATCATACAGTACTTCGCCCATCCGTCAACTAGCCTCGAATAAAGGATAGAGAGGTGAATTTATGAAAGGAAAAGCCAAAATACTGGGTCACTCGATTCATCCTATATTAATAGTATTTCCGCTTGGGCTTTTGTCCATGTCGGTGATCTTTGACGTTATCCACTTGTTCTCCGGAAATCCAGTCATGACGGTCGCGTCCTACTGGATGCTGATATCGGGCATTGTAGGCGGCTTTATCGCAGCTCCTTTCGGCTTCATCGATTGGCTTTCCATACCGCAGGGCACGCGGGCAAGAACGATCGGTATGATGCACGGGCTCGCAAACGTCGTGGGGCTCGTTCTCTTTATAATGAGTTTCTTTTTGCGGCAGGGCGCACCCCAGCTGCTGCCGACTACGGCGTTCGTCTTTAGTCTCCTGGGTTTGGCCTTCGCACTCGTAGGCGGCTGGCTCGGAGGTGAGCTGGTCGAACGTTTAGGAGTGGGCGTCGATGAGGGGGCCCATGTAGACGCACCGAGCTCGCTTGAGACAGCGACGGTTTCAACGAGCGGTACCCGCCACGCGACGGCGGGTCGATAGGAAAATGGTGAGAGAAGTGAAATTGGAACAAAAACCGCTGAATGAACAGGTTATCGTTTTAACGGGCGCCACCTCGGGAATTGGCCTATGTACGGCCCGTGCTGCCGCCAAACGCGGGGCGCGGCTTATGCTCATTGCGAGAAATGAGCATGCACTCGAAAAATTGGCAGAGGAGCTGAACGAGCAGGGCGGTGACGCCATGTTCTTTACGGCGGACGTCGCAGACTCGCTGAACCTATCGCTTGCGGCGGACCAGGCGGTTTCGGCTTTCGGAAGGATCGATACCTGGATCAACGATGCCGGCGTATCGATCTATGGGCGCCTGGCGGAGGTCACGGAAGAGGATTCACGGCGGCTTTTCGACACCAACTTCTGGGGCGTCGTCAACGGTTCCCTCATTGCGGCTCGACACATGCGGTTCGCCGGTGGAACGATCATAAACGTCGGCAGTACGTTGTCCGACCGGGCGATACCGATCCAGGGGATGTACAGCGCATCGAAACACGCGGTGAAGGGCTTTACCGAGGCGTTTCGAATGGAACTTGAGGCCGAATCGGCGCCTATTTCGGTCACGCTGATCAAACCGGCGGCGATCGATACGCCCTACATCGATCACGCCAGGAACTATCTCGGCGTCGAAGCCGACAATCCGCCGCCCGTTTATTCACCCGACGTGGTCGCCGACACCATCCTCTATGCGGCCGAAAATCCAGTACGCGACGTTTTCGTGGGAGCCGGGGGCAAGATGCTGTCGGCACTCGGCAACTATATGCCGCGAACTGCCGATGTGGTGATGGAGAACACGATGATCGGGCTCCAGCGTAAAGAAGGAAAGTACGTCGATATGTCGAAGGAAGGCCTGCATTACTCGGTTGATGACAGTCTGCGCGAGCGCGGGCATTACGACGGACACGTGGCCGAGTCCAGCGTCTACACGACCGCCTCTCTTCATCCGCTTGCCGCAGGCGCGGCATTTGCGGTAGGAGTCAGCGGCGCGATTGCCGTGGGGAAACTACTGTTAAATCTTCGGCGCGAGCGTGAACCGTCTCCGGTCTGACATCGAGCACAAGCACCACTCGATCTCCGATAGCGATTAGATCTTGAACCCGCCGCGTGTGAGCAGAGTCTCAAAACCGGCCTTATCGATCGCCTTAATATATGCGTCCAGCGGCTCGACGGTTCCGTTCTGGACATGCTCGAACAGAGCATCGTTGAGCATTACCATGCCGTGGTTTCGACCGGTCTGCATGGACGAAGGTATCTGGAAGGTCTTGCCCTCGCGAATGAGGTTCGAGATCGCCGGCGTCACGATGAGCACTTCGAGTGCAGCAACGCGGCCTCCGCCTTTCTTTGGCAGCAATGTCTGGGCTATGACGCCTTTGAGCGATTCCGAAAGCATCACGCGTATCTGCTGCTGCCGGTCGGCAGGGAATTGGTCGATGATGCGGTCAACGGTCGATGCCGCGGTCGTAGTGTGCAGCGTGCCGAAGACGAGATGGCCCGTCTCAGCTGTCTCGATCGCGATGGATATCGTTTCTAGATCTCGCATTTCGCCGACCAGCACGATGTCCGGGTCCTCGCGAAGTGCGGCACGCAGTGCGTCCTTGAAGCTGTCAGTGTGATTGTGTACCTCGCGTTGGTTGACGAGGCATTTCTGGTTGTCGTGGACGAACTCGATCGGGTCCTCGATCGTGATGATGTGGTCTTCGCGGTTCTTGTTGATCGAGTCGACCATCGCGCACAGCGTCGTGGATTTGCCGGAACCGGTCGGGCCGGTGACGACGACTAGACCCTTCGAAAGCGAACACAGATCCATGATCGCCTTTGACAGTCCCAATTGCTCCGCGGTCAGGATCTTGCTCGGAATGATGCGAAACACGGCGCCCATTCCTTTGCGATCAGCAAAGACGTTGCAGCGAAAACGGGCAAGGCCCGGGATCTCGTACGCAAAATCGGTATCGCTGCGCTCGGCGAATTCCTTCTGGTTCCGTTCCGGCATGATCGACAACAGCAGCGGCCTGATCGATTCGGGAGTCAACTGCGTGTCGCCTGGCTGGAGCTGCGCCATCTTGCCGTCCTTGCGGACCAATGGGGGCATGCTGACCGAGAGATGGAGGTCCGAAGCCCCGATCTCAGCCATTTTCATAAACAGTGCATCCATTTTCGCCGTCATCTGTGGGTTGGCAGCTGACGGTGTGAACGTCGAGACCGGGGTCGGTTGATAACTCTGGACGGGCGGCGTCGGTGAAGGGAAGTCGTGCATAGCGGGTGGTGGAGGCTCGAAGCTCGTGACGGACGTTTGCGGCTGCTGGAAGGATTGGACCTCGGGCTGCGGCTCAAAGGTGTGAACCGGTTGAGGAGATTCGAAAGAGGGCGGGGCCGAGGGCGGGATGTACTCGCTGGCAAATTCGTTTCGGTTGCCCGGCGGCTCGTACTCGGCGGTCGGAGAAAACACGGTCGTGTATTCCGGCGCATTTACCGAAACGACCTCGATCTCTGGCTGACCGGCAACACCTGAGTACTCGAGTACCTCGGGCGGCACATCGATAGTCAGGCCGGGGGCGGAAGCTGTTGGGACCAGTATCGGCACGCTCTCGTCGCGCCATGCTGAGGCGCTGTCGTAGTTGATGGTATCGATCGCGGGAACGGGCTCGGGCGGTGCAGCCGGTGACGGCGGATCAGGCGGCAGCTCGTTCGCGGCTGGCCTCGATGCGTTTCCGTATTCGCTGATCAGTGGCCGGATAGTGACGTTGAACCCGGCGGGCGATTTCTGAACGACAAAATTAAAGTTTCCGAGGTTGTGCGGATGGACGAACTCGACCTCCGAGCGGTGCGGCAACTCTGATTTGGTCTCAGGCGGGATCAGCGGAAATACCATCATGCTGATCTGCGTGCCGAGGATAGGGACGTTGGCGACGTCTCTCGACCCGTCGGCCGTTACCACATAGGGCTTTTTGTCGGGTTCGAGATGCAGCTCTTCCCCGCATGTAGACAACAGCGTTTTTAGGTACTCGTTCAGCTTTTCCATATTGATCCAAAGAGAGTTGGCTGGGCCTTGAGGGAAGAAGGCGAAAATCGGTGCCGCGAACCCGCCGGGAGGCAAGTTCAAACGAAAGGATAACATAGATAAACAGTGTTTACCATCAAAATATCCTCTGATCTGGCGTTCAAAATGAAAGCTTTACTGGCTAGACGGTGATGGATTCGCGGTACTCGCCCCACACATTTCGCAGTGTGTTGCTGATCTCGCCGACGGTGACGTGGGCTTCGACCGCGTCGAGGATACGCGGGACAAGATTTTCAGTGCCGTTTGCGGCGTCCTCGATTCGAGCCAGGGCGTTTTCTGCGGCCGAACTGTCGCGATTTGCCCGGACGGACCGGAGCCGGGCGACCTGATCGATCTCTATCTGGGGATCGACCCGGAGCACAGGTACCGGCTCATCCTCCTCGGACCGGTACATGTTGACGCCGACGACAACAGCGTCGTGCGACTCGACCGCCCGTTGATAGGCGTAAGCGGCCTCCTGGATCTCGCTTTGAACGTATCCGTCCTCGATCGCCTTTAGCATGCCGCCGCGGAGGTCGATCCTTTCGATGTACTCAACAGCGGCTTTTTCCAGTTGAGTGGTGAGTTCCTCAATGGCGTAGCTGCCGCCAAGTGGATCGACCGTGTCGGCGACGCCCGATTCGTTGGCGATGACCTGCTGTGTGCGGAGTGCGATCCTTGCGGCGTGCTCGGTCGGAAGGCCGAGGGCCTCGTCCATAGAATTGGTATGCAGGCTCTGAGTCCCACCCAGTACCGCCGCAAGGGCCTGGATCGTGGTCCGGACGATGTTGACCTCGGGCTGTTGTGCCGTTAGCGTCGAACCGGCTGTTTGCGTATGAAAACGCAGCATCATTGATTTCGGATCCTTCGCTCCAAATCGCTCCTTCATTATCCGTGCCCAGAGCCGACGGGCGGCGCGGAATTTGGCCACTTCCTCGAGCAAATTGTTGTGCGAGTTGAAGAAAAACGACAACCGAGGCGCGAAATCATCGACTTTAAGGCCCACGTCTAGTGCAGCCTGGACGTACGCAATGCCGTCAGCGAGCGTGAACGCGATCTCCTGAGCGGCCGTCGAGCCCGCTTCGCGAATGTGATAGCCGGATATCGATATCGTGTTCCAGTTCGGCACCTCGGCCGCGCAGAATGCAAATGTGTCGGTTATCAGCCTTAAAGACGGTTTCGGCGGATAAATGTACGTTCCGCGAGCGATGTACTCCTTGAGAATGTCGTTCTGGATCGTACCGCTGACCTTGTCAAAACCGACATTTTGCCGCCGGGCGACCGCCAGATAGAGGCACAGGAGCGTCGACGCCGTCGCATTTATCGTCATCGACGTAGAAACGCGATCGAGCGGAATGCCGTCGAACAGCGTCAACATGTCGTCGAGGCTGTCGATCGCGACACCGACCTTGCCGACCTCGCCGGCGGCGAGCGGGTCGTCGCTGTCGAGCCCGATCTGCGTCGGCAGGTCAAACGCGACGCTCAGGCCGGTCGTGCCCTGTGAAAGCAGGTATTTGTAGCGTGCGTTCGACTCTTCGGCGGTCGCGAAACCGGCGTATTGCCGCATCGTCCAAAATCGCCCGCGGTACAGATTTTTTCGGACACCGCGGGTGTACGGAAACTGCCCGGGCTCGCCGAGGTCCGTGCCGTAGTCGACCGGCGTGGTGTTTTCGGGGTTAAAATCGTTGGGAAGTTCGATCCCAGACGAGGTCTCAAATCGTTCGCGACGTTCTGCCATATTTGCTCTAGCTTATCATAATAAATGCCGTTTTTGACTTACCCCGACGGCTTGCGTAGCATTTCAGGTGATGCCTCGGGGCCGTTTCGGCAGATCGCTCGCGGACGGCGGCCGTAGGCCCTGAAAATACCACCACATCGGCGGCAAACACTTGAATTACTTCAACTATTTTACCGTGATCGCAGACACGTTTATCCGGCGGCGGGCCCGGAATCTGTTTCTGAGCCCGCTCGACTGGGCGTTGATCGAGACA
>JBGAVC010000094.1:0-14668 GCA_044228265.1 Pyrinomonadaceae bacterium | reverse complement strand
AAACACACACGACGTGAGGTTCTTGGCGGCTGCGGCTGCGATCTTTTTACCGGTAGCGACCGATCCGGTGAACATTATTTTGTCCGGGGCTGCGTCGACGAGCGCGGCACCGGTTTCGGCGGCACCGGGAACGATCTGAACAGCGTCGGCAGGAAAACCCGCCTTCGCAAAGATCTCGCCGATCTTGAGCCCGACGAACGGCGTCAGTTCAGAGGGCTTGATTATGGCCGTATTGCCGGCCATTAGAGCCATGACGGCTTCGCCGAGTGGTATCGAGAACGGGTAATTCCACGCAGGAATTATGCCGACGACGCCCTGCGGGTGATAGACGATCCTCGAAGAACGGCCGAGCAGTCCGTAGAGGCCGATCCCGACGCGACGCGGCTTGAGCAGCCGTTCCGCGTTGCGGGCAAAATACTGCATCAGATCCAGCACCGGTGCGATCTCCATCGAGATCGCCTCGCCAAAGGGTTTGCCCGACTCCCGCGAAATGAGATGAGCGATCCCGTCGATATCGGCCATAATGACCTCGCGGGCCGCCATTACGAGCCTCTTACGCTCGTCGAACGAAGTCTTTCGCCAGCTTTGAAACGCGTCACGGCCGCGTTCGACGGCGGTCCTTACTTCTTCCGCTGTCGCGGCGTCCACACGGCCGACCTCGGCGGTTGCCAGCACACTTGCCATATACCCGACAAGCATAACGCAGCATCCACTAAAAGTGATAGAAAGATGACCGCGGCAGGGTAAGAATTAATTACAGTACAGATGCCTTACGAAGCGGGAATGCTGGCGGAAATGCCTGCCACGTCAGACGCGCGTCCGACGCGTCCCGAGTCGCGGATCAGGATGAGATCGCTGTTAACGCTTCCGCGAGCGAGCAGGAGTTCCTTGTCGCCGGACCACGCGAAATTGAAGATCTGGCCCGATTTGAAATCGGTCAGCGGTTTGGGTGCAGAACCGTCGAGCGGCTGGCTCCAGACATTAGGAAGGCCTGCCCGGCTCGTTAAGAATGTCAGACTCTTGCTGTCCGGTGCCCAGGCGATCTGATTTATCAGGTTGTAGTCAAATTCGCGTTCGATCTCCCCCAAGTTGTCGCCATTTAATTTTGCAACCACCACCCTCTTTATAAAGGTAGCGACGTCGTACACCGTAAACGCGATGCGCGTACCGTCGGGCGACACCCGCGGGCCCCACGCTCCGTGTTCCTTGTCTGAATAGAAGACAGAGACGGGTCCGCCTGCGGCCGGCACCTTCATCAGCGCCGAGCGATCTTCGTTCGTGAATTGGCGTTGGAATATTACGGTCTTGCCGTCCGCCGTGAGCTGCGGGTTATAGTCTGCAGATTCAGGACCTTCGTCGACGAGCGGGCCATCGTTGGTGCCGTCGATGCCGATGCTCCATATCCGTGAGGTTCTGTACTTCTGTAGATTGAAAATGATCCGCAGGCCGTCCGGGGTCACCGTCGGGCTAAAGCCCGAGCCGTCGACCGGCCCGACCATTCGTGGGTTCTTGCCGTTTGCATCGGCGATCCATATCTTAGTCTCTTTGCCCTCGCGACGTGTAAACACGATCTGGCGTGAAGGCGTACGCACCAGGCCGCCCATTCCTTCCGGGTTCCGGCCATCCGCGGTCAGTTGGTCAAGGTCTTTGGTCGATGACGAGTATTTCCAGATCGAAGACGCCGCTTCACCTTTGATCGTCACTATCGTACTGCCGTCAGCTGAGAGCCCGACCTCGCCATAGTCGTTAAAGTCATTGGTGACCTGATGGATCTGAACGTCCGGGTAACCGGCGCGCCATATCTGCACGGGTGCCGACTGTGTTTCTCGGCCTGCGAATATAAAACCGGAACCGTCCGCGAACCAGACGAAATTACCGACCGACAAAAACCTGCCCGTGTTGAGCAGCTTGACGGACCCGTCGTCGACCGATGCGGCCGCGATCGACATCTCGCTGACCGAGCCGCTCTGCCGTTTTCCGGTACCGAGCAGTATCATCTGCCCTTTTGGAGACCAGGCGGGCCTCATCGAGAAAAAGTCAAAGCCCGCTTTTCGCGAACTTGTCAATTCTCGTGTCTGAAGCGTTGCCGTATCCGCTATGAATACCACATCCTCCTTGTTGTTGGAGACGTGCCTGACGAACACGAACTGCTTCCCGTCCGGTGAAAATGAAACCGTGCTGTCGACGTCTTCGATCAACTTGCGCGGTGTGCCGCCGAGCGTCGGCACCTGATAGAGCGTATTGAGGCTAAAGTCGCTGCGCGTCTCGCAGTAATAGACGTAATCGCCGTTCGGCGAGAACGACAGTGCCGAAAAATTGAGGTTCGTCGCGGGAACTATCGTAACCTGGCTGTCGGTCGAGATCTGTCGCACGACGATGCTGCGATTGCCCGCATCGCCGCTGACATAGGCCACGTATTTGCCGTCGGGAGAGATCGCAGGCAACTGGATCTTGCCGTCGGTGTTGATACGCGATATCTGCGCCCTGTCGAACGCAGATGCTGCCATTAACGTTCGTCCACGTCCGTACCAGGCAAGTGCGCCGATGACCAATATCACGAGCAACGACCCGCCCGCCAAGGCCACAAAAACGGGACTCCGCGTCCGCTTGGCCGGATGAACGGTACGCATCACTCCGGAAGCCGCACGTGCTTCACCGGTCTCGCAGGCCGGATCGGCGGTCGTGTGAATGATCGTCGGATTTTCGCTGAACTGCGGCGAAGACGTTGTATGGGCCTTACGCTCCCCGCTGTCCGCGTGTTCGAGATCCGACAGCAGGTCTTTGATATCCAGAGCAAAATCCTTGACGCTCTGATAGCGTTCATCGCGGTCCTTTTGGAGGGCCTTTCTCAAGATACGTTGGAGTTCGATCGGAGCGCCCGGCAGTACCTGACCGATAGGCGTCGGCTCTTTGTGAATGACGTTGGCCATCGTCTCGGCGTTTGTTTCGCCGTCGAAGGGCGCAAACCCGACGAGCAGCTCGTACATAACGACACCGAGGCTCCATATATCGGTCCGCTCGTCGACCTCGCGTCCGCGTGCTTGTTCCGGCGACATGTAACGCGCACTGCCCATGACAGTTCCGGGAATGGTCAGATTTGAACTGCTGTCGCTCACTGCGGACTCATCGTTCGGTTTGGCGAGGCCAAAATCGAGCACTTTTACGATCCCGTCGCGACGGACCATTATGTTTTCGGGCTTGATATCACGATGGACGATCTTTGCGGCGTGCGCGGCAACCAGGGCGTGTGCCGCCTGTTCGATAAGACGCAGTATCTTCGGTATCGTTAACGATTCGCTGCGGGCGACATCGCGGAGCGTGTTGCCGTCGATGTACTCGGTCGCGAGAAAGCTGCCGTGTTCGTTCTCGCCGATCTCGTAGATCGTGATTATGTTGGGATGATTGAGTGCGGAGACTACGCGGGCTTCCTGGCGAAACCTGGCCTGCCGGTCGGCGTCGCTGGTAAATTCGGACGGAAGCAGCTTGATAGCGATGTTTCGGCCCAATTGCGGGTCGACAGCGCTAAAGACCTCGCCCATTCCACCCTGGCCGATCTTTGAGCCGATCTCATATCTTCCAAACGATTTCGCCGTACCTAAGTCCATAATGCGGACACCTGCAGCTAATTAGAAAACACCGGCAACTGTCCTTTAATGACAGGAATTTTGCGCCGTCGCAGGACTAAATGCCCTGCCTAATAGGTTGTAACGATTTCTTAGGCGAGAAAGTTTTCGATGACTTTGTGTGCAGTCTCGATGGCTTCGTCGAGTTTAGATGGATCTGTGCCGCCGCCTTCGGCCATGTCGGGTTTGCCGCCGCCGCGGCCACCTACGATCGGAGCGATCTCGCGAATGATGTCGCCGGCCTTGAGCCTGTTCGTAAGATCGCTCGACACGCGTACGATCAGGCCGACCTTTCCTTCGTCGGAACGGCCGAGAACTACGACACCGGACTTCAGTCGGGCGAGCAGCGTGTCCGAAAGCTGTCGGGTTCCATTTGCGTCGAGCCCGTCGACGATCTTTGCAAGTACCTTGATGCCTGCAACATCGCGTGCTTCGTCGCCGTTCGCAGAGGAGCCGATAGAGCCCGTTGCGATTTTTAGCTTGAGCTCATCCATCTCCTTGCGCGTACGCTTAAGCTCGTCCTGGAGACGTGCTATCGCGTTTGGCAAGTTGTCACGCTGAGTATTGAGTTCCGCCAGGCTGCGGTCGATGAGGAGTTCGTCCTCGCGGAACCTGTGATAGGCATCAAAGCCCGTGATCGCACGTATACGGCGGACTCCCGAAGCGATCGCCTCGTCCGACGTGATCTTGAACGCACCGATATCGCCGGTCGCACGGACGTGAGTACCGCCGCAGAGTTCTTTTGAGAATTTGCCGTCTCCGACGCTCAGTACTCTTACCTCTGAGCCGTACTTCTCACCAAACATTGCGACCGCACCGCTTCGCATTGCTTCCTCGATGGCCATCAGGTTGGTCGTGACCGGCTCGTTTTGAAGGATCTCCCGGTTTACAAGGTCCTCGACCTCGGCGATCTCCGCCGCGGTCAAAGGTTGGTAGTGGGCAAAATCGAACCTCAGGTATCCGGGAGCGACGACCGACCCGGCCTGCTTGACATGCGACCCAAGCACCTCTTTTAACGCCGCGTGCACGAGATGCGTGGCCGTGTGGTTGCGCCGCGTCGCGTCTCGCTTCTGGACGTTGACGGACGCGGTGACAGTATCGCCGACTTTCAACGTACCTTTGTCGACTTTGACCTTATGGATTATCAATCCTGCGACCGGCGAATAGGTGTCCGTAACGATCACTCGGAGTTCGGGGCCGGACAGCGTTCCAACGTCACCGACCTGGCCGCCCGACTCGGCGTAGAACGGCGTCTGATCGAGGATCACGCTGCCTTGTGAGCCTTCCGCAAGTTCGTCGATCTTTGCGTCACCATCGAGGATCGCGAGCACGCGGGCGCCGTCGGTGAGCGTCTCTTCGTACCCGTGGAAAACGTTCTTTCCAACGGATTCGAGAACTTCAGCGTAAACTGGCGAGACCTCGCTCTTTCGTTCGGTTTTGCCTATGCCCGACTGCTTTTGCAGCTGCTGTAACGCAATTTCAAAAGCGTCATTAAACCCCTGTTCGTCAATAGGTCTACCCTGTCCTTCCAGGTATACTCGAATTAAATCTCGGGGAGTGCCGTAAGTGTCATACAAATGGGCAAACTTTTTGAATGCGAGGATGTCTTCATAAAGGGCGTCCAAAGTATCGAAATGAGGGCGAAAATCGCCGCTTGACTTCAATAAACGACCAATCTCCTTTTCACGAGGTGAACCATGAACGCTGAGGAGTTGGCCAAGTTCGAGTCCGAACCTGGTTTTATCTAATTCGTCGTCAGGATATTCAGACTTAACTAGAAACAGAGTAACGGAAGGTGGCAACTTGTTCTCAAACACCAGTCTCGCAAGAATAGTAGCAAGATCACCTGGAGTGCCGAACCGTTCCTCCCGACGTTCCTTTAAACCACGAATTTCTTTCTTATAGTATTTTGCTAGCTCTTGTTCATTTGTCTTTCCTAACGCCTTATATTTACGAAAGGTCAGATCAAGAAGCCTTGTGAACGAATCATCCCTAAATAGCTCAAAAAGTTTTCCCAATCCGACTGTCACAGTGTTCGCAAAACGGTCCTCTTCGAGACGAACCATCTTGCTTATGAACTCTCGTTGCGTCTCGAGTTCGGGGAATGCATCGCGCATCTCGTCGACAACGCGGTCGCACACTTTGTAAAAGAACGCGTCTGTGAGACCAAGATGCTCGCGGCCGTGATAGATGGCGCGGCGCATTATCTTGCGCAACACATAGTTGCGGCCCTCGTTGCCCGGCAGGATCCCGTCCGCTATCGCGAATGCCGTCGAACGTGCATGATCGGCGATCACACGGCACGCGAACTGGCGGGTCTCGTCCATTTCCTCGTAAATACTCATCGTTTCAATGATAACAACTCACGCCCAACGGCGGTAGCTTGAGTCTTTCTGTCGGATCACACGGTTGACGCCGTCTTCACACTTATACCGCCAAAGAGGTGCAGGCCGACTCCCGCAAGCGACGCATATAGCCCGTAACGGCTCAAGTTTGAATAATGCTGCAATTGATAGGTTTCGACCACGAACGCCCACACCAGAAGCACGCTCGACGCTGTCAGAATGGCAGATCCCGAGATCTGCAATATCCGCTGCACGATATGCGGGCGGAGCGTAAAATAAACGCCCAATGCCATATGTATCAGGGCCGAGAACAAAATGTAGATATGCCGCGACCGCATGAGCAGCCTAAACTCCGGCGGGATCATGTCCTTGTCTGGAAAATCGACACGCATGTACCGGCCCGTAACGGTAAAGCCTACGAATAACGCGACCCCGAGTATCAGGTGAAACCACTTCATAATTCTTGACGGCTCACGAACAGGCCGTCCGGTTGACTTGCGACAATATCGGGAACAGAATTTATGCGACCGATACAACTAACTTTTCGCGGGAGGTGAATTAATGTTTGTAATCCGTAATGTCTTTAAGTGCAAGCCTGGTAAGGCCGGACAGGTAATCGAGAAATTTAAGGCGGCCCACGCTCTGATCGCGGGCGACGGCATAACGCCCCGTGTGCTGGTTGACCAGGTCGCCACCTTTTGGACGGTCGTCGTCGAGGTCGAGGTCGATGACATCGGCGCATTTGACCGCCTGATGCACGAGCGAGCCTCAAGCAGCGACGTCCAGGCAGCCATGTCGGGCTACATGGACCTCGTCGACAGCGGCTATCGCGAGATATATCGCGTCGCCTGAATTTCAAATGTTTTTGATCCTCCTTAGGCAGTAGCCTCGGCGTGCTGGACTGTCCGCATCTGTCGCCTATAAATGTCAAAACGGGTTAGACCTCAGCTCTCGGTAGTACTCGCGGCCGTATTCATCTATCTTGCGCCTTGCTATGGGCTTGCACAGTCAAACTATGTCGAAGCAGATCATGTAAACCCACGTCCGATAAATCTCGATTTCGAGGACGGCAGGGTGGGTGAATTACCGACCGGTTGGTCTTCCCCGACTCGCGAACTAGGCTATCAGGCCGTGCTTACGGAAACCGATGTAAGAAGCGGGAAACGATGTGCGCAACTCGGGCTCATTCCGAACGCCTCTATCAAAGGAGGGGCGTTCGGCAACCTGATGCAGGCCATCGACGCGACGAATTATCGCGGACACGTAATACGGTTTCGTGCCGCCGTTCGGGTCGTAGATGGCGACGGCTCCGCTGCCCGACTCTGGATGCGTGCCGACCTGGCGGACGGAAAGAACGGATTTTTCGACAATATGGCGAACCGTCCGATCACGTCGGACAAATGGACATACTTTGAGATAGTTGGCCAGATCAACGATAACGCCGCGGTGTTAAATATCGGCATGATCCTGTCCGGTAGAGGAAGCGCTTGGATCGACGACGTCTCCATTACTGATCTTGGCAAGTTCAAGTCGGTGACGGAACCCGCGCGAGGCTTGAGCGGAAGATCGCTAGACAACGTCATCGCATTCACTCGCTTGCTCGGATACATACGGCACTTCTATCCGAGTGACGAAGCAAACGGTGCGAATTGGGACGCGATCGCCGTCGAGGGAATGAGAACCATCGAGTCAGCCGCGGACCGCCAGGCATTGGCGGCAAAGCTCGAGAATATCTTTCGCCCGGTGGCTCCGGAACTTAGCGTTTATCCAACGGCCGCCAAGCCGCCGGATCGGAGATTTCGGCCAACATCGAACGACGCCCCGTCGCTGAAATTGATCTCTTACCGCCATACAGGATTTGGCCAGGGCGATCCGAACAGTCCGTATCGCACTGAGAGGATCGAAACGATTCCGTCGCAAGGCCGGGACACAAACGCCTCGACCGATCAGCGGCGGCCGTTCAGAGCCGACCTTGGGGCGGGCGTATCCTGTGTTTTTCCGTTGGCGGTCTACAAGGATCAAACCGGAACGGTGCCGCATGGCACCTATCGACGCGACCCTGAAAAGGATCTGCTGACAGGCTACTCGGGCAACGACCGGGCAACAAGGCTCGCGGACGTGGCGCTCATATGGAATGTCCTCGAGCACTTCTTTCCATATTTTGATGTGGTCAATGTCGACTGGGATCGGCAGCTTCGGATCTCGCTGTCGCGAGCCGCTGGTGACAAAGATGGCTTGGCGTTTCTGACAACAATGCGGCAAATGATCGCGGCATTGAAAGATGGCCACGGTCGAGTTGGCTATAGCTCGGACCCGAATGTCTATGCAGTGCCGGTTCTGTTTGATCTCGTGGAAGGCAAAGTCGTCGTCGTCAACGCGCTACAGGGCAAAGCCGATGGGCTCAAACCCGGCGACGTAGTGGACAGCATTAACGGTCGTCCCGCAAGTGAAGTTATTACGGAGATCGAGAGCACGGTATCTGCCGCGACTCCGCAATGGCGAACATTTGCGGCGATGGAGACATTGCGATACGGGGCCAAAGGATCAAAGCTCCTGCTCACGGTCCGGACAGGGACGTCGCCGCCTCGGAATGTAGAGATCGAATGCGGCCCCGGCTCGAACGATCTTTCCGAGATCAGACCCGCAAAGATCGCGGAGGTCAAACCGCGGATATTCTATATCGACCTGGGCAGGATCAGCGATGACGATTTCAAACAGGCCTTGCCTCAACTCGTAAACGCACAGGGCATCGTATTCGACCTGCGGGGCTACCCGAGCGTCTCGCCAATGGTGCTTACGCATTTGACCGACAAACCTCTTCGATCGGCCCGGTGGATGGTGCCTATCATCACTGAACCCGATCAAAAGGAGAAGATCGATTACAACACCGATGGACGCTGGGACCTCAAACCCGAAGCCCCGCGGCTAAGCGCCAAGATCGCATTTCTGACCGACGGACGCGCGATCTCCTACGCGGAGTCCTACATGGGTATCGTCGAGGCATATCAGCTCGGCAGCATTGTCGGCGAGACGACCGCCGGCACGAACGGTAATGTCAATCCTGTTGTGTTGCCAGGCGGCTACACGGTCGTCTGGACCGGAATGAAGGTGCTCAAACACGACGGTTCTACGCATCATGGTGTCGGTATAAAACCCACTCTTAGAATCTCAAAGACGATAAACGGCCTGACAAACGGTAAAGACGAACAACTCGACGCCGCGATCTCACTGGTTGAGAAATAGGCAGACCGGTTTTTTTGAAATTTCCGCGAATTTTGCCCGTAACTCATTGAGCAACATCGGTTTGTTTGTCCCAACGTGCTTTTGGGACACACTGGAACATGGGACAAGCTATCTTCTGGTAGAGCTCGGAGACAACGGTCGGACCGATTTGGTTCGATCGCCCTTTGGTTCTAGAATATGCGTCAAAGCACGGTGGTTAGTTCTATGCAGCGCGCTATTTTTTTGTCGGTCTGCATTCTGGTGGTTTGGTTAAACTGCGCGTCGCAAACATCGATGGACACTTCGTATTCCAAATTCATAGCGGACTTTCGCCGCGTGTGCAAAGATGCCGGTATCGTCGGAGCAAGCTTTCTGTTTCTAAAGGACGGGCGAACGGTTGCGAGCGACTATTACGGCATGGCGGACGTCGATAAGCGGCAGCCGGTCGACGCGGACACGATCTACCACTGGGCGTCGAACACAAAGCCCTTTACCGGCATCGCCATCATGCAACTAAGGGATCGCGGCTTGCTCAAACTCGACGATCCGGTCACCAAATACCTGCCCGAGCTTCGCGAGGTGCATAACCCGTTCGGGTCGATGGATGACATTACGATCCGTCATCTGATGACGCATTCGGCGGGTTTTCGCGGCGGCACGTGGCCGTGGGGCAGCGGTAAGGACTGGGAGCCGTTCGAACCGACAAGGTATGAGCAGCTTGTCGCGATGTTTCCGTACACCGAGATCCGTTTCAAGCCGGGCAGCAAGTTCAGTTATTCAAACCCCGGGATCGTTTTTCTCGGCAAGATCATTGAGAAATTGAGCGGCGACGATTATGAGGTCTATATAGACAAGAACATCTTCAAACCGTTGGAGATGTACCGAAGCTATTTCGATGCGACGCCGTATCATCTGCTTAAATACCGCTCGCACTCGTATCACATCGAGAAGGGCAAGCGAACCGCAGCAAGGTTCGACGCCAACACGGGCATCACAGTATCGAACAGCGGGCTCAATGCACCCGTGACCGACATCGTCAAATATCTCAATTTCCTGGTAGGCGATCCTGCCAGACGCGATGTTTATGACGGCGTTCTAAAACGCTCATCGCTCGAGGAAATGTGGCGGCCGCAGCTAAAGACCGAGGCCGACTCAAATGGCAACCGCGGGTTTACGACCGACATCGGTTTGATCTTTTTTCTGGACACGACCTTGGCTCCTAGACATTTGGCGCACGGCGGCGACCAGAACGGATTTATCAGCTATATTGACTTTGATCCGGCGGTCCGCAGCCTCTTCTGATCGCTAAGTCATTGACTACTTTGAATTTTTAGACCAAGAAACTAACATCGTAAACGACACCGGCCATGACACATCACTTACTAAAAAGCGGACTCTTTCTGACGGCCTTGCTTGTCTTTGCTTCGGCTGCATTCGGACAAAAGACCGGAGGTTACAAAGAGATACCGAACTCGGACTCGGGCGCCCGGGCGGCGGCATCGTTCGCGGTAAAGGCTGAAACAGAGAGATCAGGTAAGTCCCAGGCCCTCAAGGCCATCGCTCACGCCGAGAGGCAGGTCGTCGCGGGCTCTAATTATCGGCTCTGCCTTCGCGTCGTATCCGCGGGCGAGGAAGCGGAAGCCGAGATAGTTCATTTCGTAAAGGCCGTTGTCTACGTCGACCTCAAGGGCAACTACAAACTCACGAGCTGGGAAGATTCGGACTGCGGCGACGATGAGGACGGCGATTAAGAACTGTCTGACATGTCTTATGGAGAATAATATGAGAAAAGTGACCTTTTTATCGGTGTTTGCGCTCGTTTTGTTATTGGTTCCGACCGCGTGGGCACAGGCGCCCACGGGACGCAACTTTCAGGTGATCGACGTCAAGGACCCGGGAGCGGGACTCGCCGCCGATTTTGCGATAAAAGAGCGAGCGGCAAAGGCCAAGCAGGGACTTAAGCTGGTCGCGGTAGCAAAGGCGGAAAGCGAAGGTGGAAAAGGCTCCAAGATCATGTATACGCTTTTCCGTCTCTGCATCAACTATGACGCGGCCGGCAAACCATCGTCCGGACAGGCCATCGTCTCGGTCGACGCATACTCGAACCACAAATTAGTCACCTGGAAGGCAGTGAAATGCGGCGAACCCGAAGGCGACTATCAGCCGGTTCCGAATGACAATGCCGGCGTCGGTCTGGCAGCGAATTTTGCTGTCGATAAACACTCCGCCGACATGAAAGTCAAACACACGATCGACAGCATCCTAAAGGCCGAGGTCAGGGGCATGTTCGCGCCGACCTATCGCATCTGCATGAAGGTCGGTGAGCAAGGCAATACGCAAATGATCCGGACGGTGGTTTCGATGGACCAGTATTCGAATATGAAGCTCGTGAGCTGGGAGCACTCGGACTGCGGCAAGAACTAGCTGACGCCCTTCGACCGGTCCCAACTCCCCTGGAGCTTACGGAGCAGCACGATCTGGCCCGTATGATAGGCGTTGTGGATGTTCTGCTGGGCGAGCGGCGACCACCATGGTTCTTTATATTGTTCATTGACGGGCGAGAGTAGTTTCTCGTCCGTTATTGTTTTCAGCCGCTCGCGCCATTCTTCCATAACGTCGTTAAGCTTGTCGACGGTCGCCTGCCAGTCGTGTTCGTCCGATTTGAACGTGCCGGTGTTTTCAACGTCCTGCGGTTCATTTAGCTCCCCGCGAAAACGCTGCAGCCATCGTTCGTTCCAAAAAATGAGGTGATTGACCTCTTCCCAGATCGAGTTGTCGGCGCCGGCGGGCTTCCATGCAGCCTGTTCAGCCGTCAGGCCGTCGATCGCGTTTTTTACGGCTACGAACCAGTTGTTCTCGTCATAGCAGGCGGTGTGCTGCTCCAGCAAAATATCCCTGTTCATAGTGCTACCATCCGCGGTGAATTTCCCATCGATCTACTATCTCGTTGTTTTGAATCACGTTGTAATACGAATGCTGAGTTGCCGTCATGCACGAATGATTTGCCAGAATCCGAACGCGGTCGCCAACCTTGAACCGGTCGAACATGGCACGGTTGGCAACATCGATCTCACCGTGCTCCTGCGAAACTTCGCCGACGTGCATTCCAGTTTCGTAGCCGTCAATGTGGCGAACGCGGCCGTAGCCGCAATCGGCATCGAGGTGACGGGCTCCGCGGTCCTTTGACAAAGCAATGCCGCCCGCGTCGACAACAAGCCTCTGCCGGGCCGGGTTGCGATGCACGACCGCGGCGAGAACCTCGAGAGCACAATCCTCAAAACGGCAACTCCCAAGCGTCGCCTGATAAGCGTCGTAAAAGATGTAGTTGCCAGGCCGAATTTCGTCGATACCTTCGAGATGATCGGCGTGACTGATCGTCGGCGTCGATCCTATGCTGACCGTCGGAACCTCGATGCTCAAGCTCCGGAGCTTTTCAGCAAAGCCGGCCATTAGGGACCGCTCGTGGCGTGCGACCTCTCGAACACCGTCGACTGTCTTAACGTCATACGAGTGTCCAGCGTGTGTGAGAATGCCTGCGAAATGTAGATTCGCCGCGTCAGAGATGATCCGCGGTATCTCGATCGCCTCTGGCGTCTCTGGCTCAACGCCGCAGCGATGGTAACCGCAGTCGACTTTCAGAAAAACGTCGAACTTGACGCCCGCCTTGGCAGCGGCCTCGTCGAGCGCCTTTGCCGTGCTGGCATCGTCCGTGAGCAGGTTGAGCTTTGTTCCGATTCGGAAGATCTCAATTGCCTCTGCAAATTTCCCGCGCTCGATCGGAACGGCATAAGTTATGTCCGTGAATCCATTCGCCCCGAAAGCACGTGCCTCGGCGAGCGTCGAGACCGTGATCGCACCGTCAAAACCCTCGGTCTGGATACGCGCGACCTCGATGCACTTATGTGTTTTGATATGCGGCCGCAGATGTATATCGTTGAGGCGGGCGATGTCGGCAATACGCGCGGCGTTGTTCCTGACTCGATCGACGTCGAGTAAGAGCGCAGGTGTCTTGATCGTCTGAAGATCCGTCTTATCCAATTACTTTACGAGTGTTTTGGCCCTTTTGATGACATTCTCAACCGTAAACCCATAATCCCGAAAAACATCCTCAGCCGGCGCCGACGCACCAAATCGATCGACGCACAGCGTGTCTCCACGGTCACCGACGTATTTGGACCAACCAAGTGAGACGCCGGCCTCAATGGCCAGGCGGGCGGTGACCTTCGGGGGCAGGACCTCGTCGCGGTACTTTTGCGTTTGAGCGTCAAAGAACTCCCAACATGGCATCGATATGACGCGAGTAGGCGTTCCGGTCGCATTCAACTTCTCTGCGGCCGCAATCGCCAGTCCAACCTCGGAACCCGTTGCGATCAGGATCAGCTTAGGCGCGGCGGCCTTTCCGCCTTTTGTTTCCGCCTCGGCGAGGATGTACGCTCCCTTGTGCAGGCCCGTCGCGTTTGCATGTTTCTTTCGGTCGATCAGCGCGACCTTTTGCCGCGAGAATGCGAGCGATGTCGGGGCATTACGGCGTTTTAGCGCGGCACGCCAGGCTTCGCGTGTCTCATGGGCGTCGCACGGGCGAATTACAGCAAGATTGGGTATCGCCCTGAGGGCGGCCAGATGCTCGACCGATTGGTGCGTGGGGCCGTCTTCGCCTAAGCCTATCGAATCGTGCGTGAACACATAGATCACCTGAATATGGGACAGTGCCGCCAGCCTGATCGACGGCCGCATATAGTCCGAAAACGTCTGGAACGTCCCGCCGAACGGCACGATGCTGCCGAACAAAGCCATTCCGTTCATCGCGGCCCCCATCGCGTGCTCGCGGATGCCGTAGTGGATGTTCCGGTTCTCGTACGCGCCGGGCTGTATATCGGCCGACGAGTTGATGTAGGTGTTGTTCGACGGTTTCAGGTCTGCCGAGCCGCCGATAAGCTGCGGCAATGCATCGGCGATCGCATTGATTACGTCACCGCTGTATGCACGCGTGGCTTTCGCTTCGACGCCGTCAAACTTGGGCAGAGTGCGTTCCCAGTCACGAGGAAGATCGGGCTCTCTTATCGACTTGAATTCGGCAGCGAGTTCGGGCTCAGCCTTTTCATATTTTTTCAGCAATGCACTCCACTCTTTTTGGCGGGCGGCTCCGTCCTTAACGGCTTTGCGGAAATGAGCGAGGGCCTCTTTTGGTATAAAGAACTGCTTGTTCTCAGGCCATCCGAGATTGCGTTTTGTCTCTTTTACCGCGTCCTCGCCCGGAGCGTCCGAGTGTGCCTTGCTCGTGCCCTGTTTGGGCATGCCGTAGCCTATTATCGTGTGAACGCGTATCAGCGACGGCTTGTCTTTTACACGCTGAGCCTCGCGTATCGCCTTTTCGATCGCCTTCAGATCGTTGCCGTCAAGCACCTCAGAAACATGCCATCCGGCGGCCTCAAAACGCTTTGTCCGGTCCTCGGTAAACGCCAGGTTTGTCGAACCGTC
>JBGAVC010000093.1:0-15078 GCA_044228265.1 Pyrinomonadaceae bacterium | reverse complement strand
GTAAAGGATGACGCGCTTGCCCTGGCATGCTGAGAAGTCGACGATGAGGTCGAACCTTTCCGCGGGACCCATGAGCAGCGGCCCTGGACTGAAAACAGTCGGCAAAAAGCCCGGCATCGGAGACCCGTTCTGCAGCACCTGGACGACCTTGGGAAGGAAGCCTCCTTCGGTCCCGATCTTCCAAACGTTAACTGGTGCTACCGTTGGGGCCAAATATCCACCAGCGGGCTCTCCGTTTCCGGCGTCGTAGACAAATTTCAGGTTCAGGAAACGTGCGTTGCACGCATTCAGCAATCGAATACGATGGCGGTCGGCAGATATCGTCTGAAACGGAGTTACAAGCCCGTTAACCAGCATCGTGTCGCCAAAAAACTCAGGTATCGCCGACGGCAGCGGGAGATTCTTGCCCGTGCCGTTTAATTTCCAGCGGGTCTTTTCATAGATGTACGGATACCAAAGATCGCCGGGCAGTGCTCCGGTTACGTATGTTCCGAAGCCCGCGTCTTTGGCCTGGTCCCAAAAGACCTTATCCTGAATTACCATCAGCAGTTGAGTCGGTGAATACCCGTATGAGCTAAGTTCGATTTCAACCGGATCACCCGGATCTGTAAGTGCGTAACCGCTTGCGAGGCCGGCGTACGCACTCATCCGGGTGGTGCCGATCGCGTGGTCGTGATACCACATTAACCTTGCGCTTTGTGTGTTCGGATAATACAGATCGTTGGTAAGAACTCCCGCAGCGTCCGGAAGCCAGTTCACCACGGATGCCCCCGTCAAAAGACCGCCCGGGTTAGCCGCGTTTGAAACATAATGGTACGGCCCGCCGTCGCTCGCCCACGGCACTAGGCCGCCATGAAGGTGAATTGCTTCCCGGTCCTGACGCAGGCTCGGCATCATTATGGTCGAATCAAACGGGATGATATGGGTCGGGGGTAATGCGCTCCTGTGAGCTATCCTGACGGGGCGTCCTTTGGTTGCGATGATCGCGTGCCCGAGATGCCTGGCGGCGACCGGAGCCCCGACCGGCCCCTGCATAATCTGGCCGTTCACTCCGACGCTTGAACCATAGCCGTACAGACGCGTTCCGGTTGCCGGTAAACCCTGATGGAGTTGATCCCGGAACCAGCCGGCGACGACCGTGTAGTCGTCCACGCCGGTGTATAAGCCGTTGCTCGTGGCTATCGGTATGTCGACGCCGAATGATCGCATCGCCTGATTAAATTTTATCAGTCCGGGACTACTTGAATATGGATACGCCTCTCGGATCGATCCTTTCCACGCCGCGATAGCGGCGGCGGATATCGCCGCACTTTTTACAAATTCTCTACGAGTAATCTTCATATATGTATGTCCTTATGCTGTTCCATATGGCCGCGACACAGCTAAGGTCCGCCATTGGAAGAATGTTAAGGTTATGGGTCGCGGTCGTTGCGGAAGATCACATGCCCAAAACCCTAATGGCCAATCGTTTGACCCGCCTGAACCCCGGAAATATGCGGCAGGTTTGCTTCGTGAAACTTTTGTGAAAATTCTAGCGGGTTGAAGGCGGGCGATATAGCAACTAGATTCAGGAGATTGTAAACTAGTTGACACTCGTAATTGTTAACTCGTGCCCAATGGTGTGGATAGGTTTGGACTGTGAAATCGGAAATCTCAGGTAATTCTACGTCTTCCACGTCTGGCGGAATGCTCTCTTCAGCGTACTCAGCCGTGGAGCAGATCATTTCTGCCGCGGTATCTTAGGATCAGATATCTATTGCCTATGTTCGAAGAGGCAAATCAGAGTGGTATGGACGCTACATTGCCGGCAGTACGGGCCGAGCGACGAACTTCGATCGCCAAAAGTTGTCTCAATTGCACACCTGCCAAACGGTGTTGCCTCTCACGTTCGGAGTGGTTCCAGGAAATGATAACTCTGAGAACGGTCGGCCGGCAGGCAAAGGTCTTTGGGCAGGGTGAACGTGTAAACAAAGTATATGTGTTGCGGAGAGGATGGCTGCAGGCGACCCATCTAATGCCCAACGGCAAAGCTATCACTGACTTGTTTGGGCCGGGATCCCTGTTCGGGATCGATAGTGCCGCGGCGCAGAGCGATTACCCGTATACCGCTGTCGCGATAGAGGATTGCGAACTCGAGGAAGCTGATTCTGTTGAGTTTCTCAGTAAGCTTCAGGATGACCCGGATCTTGCCATGGATGTGCTCCGCCACGTCAGCCGCGATAAGCACCGGTTGCTGAGCCGTTTTTTCGCGACTGTGTCTAAGGTGCGTTCATCTGACCGATTACTTGAAACGCTCGAGGAGATCTCGTATAACTGCAGCTCATCCGACGACAACGGCTGCGTTCGAATCAGCCTGCCGCTCCCAGTGCAGGTGCTCGCCGACCATATAGGATGCTCTCGGCAATGGGTATCAAAGATGTTGGCGGGCCTAGAAGAGCAGGGAACCTTACAGCGTCAGGGTGTTTGGATCACTTTGGGGCCGAGAAGACACCTAAACCGGACAACCCCCGTTCACAAGATCGATCAGGTATGACACGACCTCGTCCCGGCCATTTCCAGCAGCCTTGCCGACTTTCAGAGCACAGCCACGACGCCCGCATGATGGACGACGCCATCCTTGCTGGTTGATATTTCCGGACCCGAGAGTTGAGTGCTCCGGCGCTTAAACAAAGAAAAGCGGGAAAACTTCATCGAAATTTCCCGCTATTGTGATCACGAATGGGAGTGGATCAATTTAATTGACCCACTCCTCGTCGTAGTTAAGCTGCCAATGACGCGTCACCCATTTTTCGGCGGCAGACATGGCGGTCGATTTCCATTTCTTGAGGTTCTCAAGGATCGAGAGCGCCGCAAGCGGTTTGCTTGGGTCACGCTCGACCCGGATCACTTCCGTCGCAACGTCAATGATCGCCTTGTCCTCTTCGAGGATCCTGAGACGGACCTGGCTGCCGACCGGCGGCAGAGTCTCGAGATTAACCAAGGCGCTGCTCTCGCCGACATTTTCCGTCAACCCTTCGACCTTTACTGTTTCGCCGCTTATTTTGTCTACCCAACTTGCCTGTACGGGCATGTTTGCAAGAATACGATGATGCAATGGCGTCTTGTATGATGATGTAGAATACTCTACTTGCTGTGCCATTATTCCCCCTTTTTCGACTTCACTGAACATTTATTGATCCGGCTGCTTTGACCAGCCCTCCTTATTAATTCGTGACAAACATATGTAATAATTACAAAAAAGTCAAGTTTCCAAAATATGCCGTCACGATCATTCCCCCTTTTCAATCCATACAGAGCCGGCAACCGCGAGTTCTGTAACCAAGCATATTACAAATAACTTCCAGAATACGCAAATCCGCATCTGCCGGTTTTCCATCTGAGTAAGACGGCACGCCCGCTATGATAGTTGCAAAAGTAATCTTCGGTATGAATGATAGATTACAAGAGTTAATCAAAAATTAACGACTTCCCGCGTGCATTTCCCCGATTTTTGTTTACAATGTTCAAATCGCTCTTAGGAATTCAAATTGCGTATTCCCGGACGTACTGATAACTTCGGCCGCGTGTTGCTCCACGACGCAGCTTCGCCTCGCGGGGTTTAACATCGGCAAAGGTTAGAGCAACTACGGGTTACGTCGAAAATGTGACGCGTTAGAGACCGTTGGGGGGAGATGCTGCTGGCCGCATAGCGGCGGGTAGAATCCAAAAAATAAGACAAATATCCAAAATTTCGAAATTTTCAGTTTACGAGACGGTCCTAACCCGGTAGTTAAACGAAGAATCCAAAAACGAGGTCAAAAAAGAATGGCTAGAAACCTTATCATTAAATTTATTTCGGCTGCCATGTTTTCGGCGCTTTTGCTCGTCGGACATGCGTTTGCGCAGAACCAGACCACAGGCGGTGTCACCGGTAAAGTGACCGACCCGCAGGGAGCTCTGGTTCCAAACGCGACGGTCATTGCAACCAACACGGGGACGAATATGTCGTCGACCGTTGTAACGGAATCGGACGGCGCGTTTCGTATCGTCAATCTTCAGCCGGGCACGTACACGGTCCAGACCACGGTGAGTGGTTTTGCACCTGCCAAGGCGGACAACGTGATCGTTCAGGTCGGTGTGCTGACGCCGATAGAATTTAAGCTCACGGTCGGCGGGCAGACGGCGACGGTCAACATAACGGGTGAGGCACCCGTCGTGAACACCAGTGATAACTCAAACGCCCAGAGTGTGGATCAGATACAGATCAACGACCGTCCGATAAATGGACGCCGGTGGTCCAATTTCGCTATCTTAAGCCCGAGTGCTGTCCCGGACGGTACGTTCGGCCTGATCAGTTTCCGCGGTATCTCGGGCCTCTTGAACAACAATACGATCGACGGCGGTGACAATAACCAGGCGTTCTTCTCCGAGGAACGCGGCCGTACGCGTATCAATTATGTGATCAGCCAGGCGGCGATCCGCGAATTTCAGATCAACACTTCGAACTATTCGGCCGAATACGGACGTTCCGCCGGCGGTGTAACCAACGCCGTCACCAAGAGCGGATCCAACGAATTTCACGGCGAAGTGTTCTACTACAACCGCAATAACCGCAACGGTGCACGTAACCCGTTGGCCTTTAGGTCACAGGTGGTCAACGGCGTTGCGATTCCGCGTGTTCCGGCAAAGCCGATCGATCTTCGGCAACAATGGGGCGGCAGCATTGGAGGCCCGATAGTAAAAGACAGGTTTTTCTTTTTCTTTAACTACGACCAGCAAAAGCGTAATTTCCCTGGTTTGGCGGTATTTAACCAAGGGGACTATCTGTCGAGCGCAAACACCGCTTGTTTGACCGGTACGCTCGGCACGACAATCCCGAATTGTACCGGCGGTGGAAAAGGTCTAACCCTTGCGCAAGTCAACAACACGCTGAGTTTTCTCAATTCGCTTACCGGCGAAACACCTCGGAAGGGCGATCAGACACTTTTCTTTCCCAAGCTTGATTGGACGATCAATAAAGCCAACTCACTCTCGGTTAGCTACAATCGGCTTCGCTGGAAATCGCCTAACGGTATTCAAACGCAGGCGGTCAATCAGCGCGGAAGGTCGAGCTTTGGAGACGATTTCGTCAAGGTCGACTCGTTCAATGCAAAGTTGGCTTCGTCATTCAGTTCTAATGTCTTGAACGAGTTCCGGTATCAGTTCGGACGCGATTTTGAATATCAGTTCAGCACGCCACCCCTTCCGGGAGAGCCGGCAACGGCCCGGACCGCGACCCAAGGCGTGCGTGCTCCGGACATTTTCCTGACGAACGGACTCGAGTTCGGCACACCGACGTTCCTGGAACGGCCGTCGTACCCCGACGAAAGACGTAATCAGTTTGCCGACACATTGACCTGGATCAACGGTCGACACACGTTCAAGTTCGGTGGCGACATAAACTTCGTCAAGGATATCATCGCCAACCTGCGTTTTGAGGCCGGCGCCTACAGCTATAACAACATCAATGATTTCATCATTGACTATGTGAACTGGCAGACGCCGCTTGCGGCGGGAACGCTGTGCACAAATCAGCCTTCCGGAGGGGCTCCTGCCGTTAACGTGGCTGGCCGCTGCTATACCAGCAACTACCAGCAGGGTATCGGCAACCCTGGCTACACCGTAAAAACCATCGACTACAATTTCTTTGCTCAGGATGATTTCCGCATCACGCCTCGCCTTACTCTGAACCTGGGTTTGCGATGGGAATATATAAAATTGCCGTCTCCAACCTTGGCTAATACGTCAAACCTTACCGTCATCCCGAATGTCGGAAGGACGGTCGCCGAGGCCACCAGCTTTATGCCGAGCGACACGAACAATTACGGGCCGCGAATCGGCTTTGCATATGACGTTATGGGCGACGGCAGGACGAGCTTGCGTGGTGGATACGGTATTTATTACGGCCGTATTCAGAACTCGACACTCTATAATGCATTGGTCAATACCGGTAATCCCGGCGGCCAGTCGCAGTTATCGATCGCTAAAACTACCGGCAGCGGAGCAACAACAGCGGTCAACCCGGCTTCGCCTGTATTCCCGAATGTCTTTAATCCCTCGACTTTGACGTTCGCTGGTGCAGCGATCCAGTTCTTTGCGAAGGACTTCCAGGCACCGCTGATCAACCAGTACGACCTGATCCTTGAACACCAGTTCGGATACCAGATAGCGGGTTCGGTTTCGTACATCGGCAGTCTGGGCCGCTCGCTTCCCACCTTTGTCGACTATAACTACCAGCGGGTCAGCGGAGCCACTACCGCCCCCTTCACAGTATCGGGCGGACCTTTCGACGGACGCTCGTTTACGCTTCCCCTTTACAGCCGCGTGACAGGCACGCAGGCAATGACACAGATCGAAAGTACAGTCGGGTCTCAATATGACGCCTTGGTCTTTGAGGCAAGACAGAGGTTCGCACGCGGCATGACCTGGAACGTAAGCTACACGTTTGCCAAGGCAACCGATGACAACCAGAATTCGGCGACCTTTACGCAGACAAACAGCCCCTACGACCTTTTCGATCGGAGCTATGATTCGGGACCGAGCAGCAACGACGTTCGCCACAAGTTTGTCGCGAGCGCCGTGTTCTCGCCGACGTTGTACAAGGGCAGTTCGTCGTCATTTGTCCATTACGTAGCTAACGGCTGGTCGTTCTCCCCGATCTTTGTTTACTATTCGGGCCGTGCATTTGACGGAACCGTTTCGGGTACGAGCCTAAATGGTTCCAACGGAGATAACCGCTTCCCGTTGAACCCGCGCAACTTCTACCGGCTACCCAGCCTCTGGAACCTCGACGCCCGTTTGTCGAAACGGTTCAAGTTTACCGAAACGGTAAATCTCGAGGCTTTGGTTGAAGGATTCAATATAGCCAACCGGACGCATGTGTTTGGGGAAAACTCGACACTGTATACTCGATCGGGGCAGGTTTTGACCTATAACCAACAATTCGGTGCAGTTACGGGAACGGACAGCACGCTGTACCGCGAGCGGCAGATCCAATTCTCATTGCGTCTGCAGTTCTAGTCGATCGGGCCGTTGGCCAAAATTGAAGCTGTCCGGGACGAAACGTTCCCGGGCAGCTTTTTTTACTAACGGCTCATTGTTCGAATAAAAGGCGGCGTCACGCCTTGCTGATCTTGACAGAGATGTTTCGCCTCTCGAGTTCGGCGACGAACGCGACGGGGTCGATCGCTTTTTCCTGCGGCGTTGCTCCCCGAGTGAGAACGTCGCCGCGGGCCATCATCTGGGCGATTATCGAGGCGGGAAACGCGGTCGTCCGCATCATCGCGGAGAGGCCTGTCGTTTCGTCGGTCTTGTCGATAATGTCATAGCGAAAACGCTCCGTAATACCGTTTTTCGTTCCGGCGAAGTCGAGTCTGACGAGCACGTAGTCGAGGCCGTCGGCCGGCAGGTGTTTTTGGAGAAGCTCGCCGAGCACGCGGCGCGGCTTGACCGTGCGGCCGTCCACATCGATCTCGTCGCTCGAGCACAGGCCGAGATCGATCATGGTCTTAAAACGCTCGCAGTGGCCGGCGTACCGGATGGTCTTATAGTCGAGCTCGCGGACCCTGCCGAGGAAAGTGTCAGGCAGAGTCGATGTCCCGCCGGAGGTCTGGAACGCCTCGAGCGGCGGAAAACCTTCAAAGGAAAGGCTCTCGATCTCGGTCATCGATTCGACCTCGGTTATTTGGCCGTCGCGGATGACACGCGCGGATTCCAAATATTCATTGATGAGTCCCTCGACCGAGAAGACGAGTTGATAATCGAGCGGCGGCCGAGGGTCCTGTGGCAGGCCGCCGACGCGGATGTGTATCTCATCGACCGAGTCGAACTTGGCGGCGCCGTGCATTGCCAGGATCGAGACCATTCCCGGCGCCAGCCCGCAGTCGGGGATAATATTGATGCCTGCCGCTTTAGATTCAGCGTCCAGGCCAAGCTGCTCATCGACAATGTAGTTATTGCCGCCAAGGTCGCAGAAATTTGCCCCCGCGCGGATCGCCGCCTTCGACAGCGTTACATTGTGCCAGTAGTTGACGCACGAAATGACCGAGTCATGTCCGCGCATCAGCCGCTCGGCGTCCGAGTGGCTCGACGCATCGAGATGATGAGCATCGACCTTTGAAGTGCCGATGGCCTCGGTAACGGACTCGGCCCGTTTTAGATCGATATCGGCGACCGTTACCTGCGAAACATCCGGCGAATTGTGGACAAGATCAAAAACGGCACCATAGCCCATTCGGCCGGCGCCGAGAACGAGAATTCTCATAAATATTGGTTTCGCCGGCCGCCAACCTATCTACCACTCATCGGGCGGTTCAGGCTGCTGAGCCGCTATCATATCGCCGGCATATTCCCAGACCTTCTTTTTCCAAACACGCATGCCGTCGGTGAGCAGAAGTGCGGCCTGGGGGTGAGCGGCATTTCGTTCGAGACGAATGACGGAAGCGGTAACGGTAACCTCGTCGTCCGGGTTTTCTGTCACAGTGAGCGACACTTTGCCGCCAACCCGCGGCAGGAACCTCGGCAGATATACAAGCGTCCCCTGCAGGCCGACGTTCTCGGTCAGCCCTTCCTGGATGACCTCTTTACCGTTTTCGTCGCGCCACTTGACGCGGACCGGAAACGAGATTACATGCCGAGCTCCGCTCCGTCTTTCCTGCATACAATTCTCCTATCTTTCGTACCCGGATCGAGGCCGCAAAACGGCGAAAGAATACGCCGGTTACGTAGTGGAAGTCTATCAAAAATAAAAAAAATTGACACGCGTAAGCCCCTTAAAACTCAGCAATTGCATATAGCATAAGGGGTTGCGGTTTTCGGCGGGGTGGACATCAGGGGCCTAAAATGCTAACCTCCTCCTATGTATCGATCGCGATCGGTCGATAACAGGCATAATCCCGTGCCGAAACGAGTCTTCATTTTTCATAGCTTGATTTGCGATACGGCCGCTGACGGCCTCCGGTCTCGGACGCTGTTATCGCGTTAAATGAAGGCGGAAACATAGGAGAATTTAATGAAAAACCTCGTTAGAGGAGGTTGGGTACTGGTTGTAACCGGTCTGTTCGTAGTTTTTATCATTGCTCAGACCAAAACCGATCCCGCCCTCGCCATAGCGAATAATTCGCAGGTAGAAAAAGAAGTAAAGTCAGAATTTAATACAGAAAACATTTTACAAGTTCAGCAGACTGACGATAAAAAATTGGTAAAAACGACCGCATCGGTCAAGGCAAAGGGTGCAGGAGCTAGTCGCGGGGCATTTTCCGCAACGGCATACTGCTTTTCAGGAAGGACGGCGATGGGCCATGGAGTCCGTCGCGGATTGATCGCAGCGGACCCGAGAGTTTTACGGCTCGGTTCGCGCGTCACGATCAGTGCAGGCCCATGGAGCGGGACTTATCTCGTTTCCGATACGGGCGGCGCGATCAAGGGGAAACGGATCGACGTTTGGGTGCCGAGCTGCTCTGAAGCAAGGCGTTTCGGACGACGTACCGTGCAGGTCTTTTCTGCTGAATAGCAATTAACTCAACTCAAACAGAGAAAAGGGGCCGGCTGCGAAGCCAGCCTCTTTTTTATCGTCGCCGAACGGCCGTCCTGCTTTGCCCGGAGCTCGTCGCGAATTTTCTCGACAAGTACATGAAATGGTGGGTGGCAGTGTCATATTCTCTGTGCGGAGATGCGATCTTGACCGCAAATCGGGCGGCAAGCCGTTCTTACAAGTTCTTTCGGAAGAGATAAGATGCGCGGATAAAGAACGTGCGACTGTTGCGGGCGAAACCGGGTTCGAACTGGCCGGTGAGCGGGCTGTAGCCGTTGTAATTGATGTTGTCGTTGTAGCCTACGTAAAAGGCTGTGCCGGGATTGGGGTTCCAGCCGAACAGCAGCTGCCCGCCGGCGTTGGCCTGCAAGGTGTTGTAATCCAGTCGCGCCCGAATAAACGTGAACCTGGTGAACTGATAGGTAGAACGCAGTGAATAGATGTTTACGTCGTAGGCTGTTTGATGGGTATCGTTACGCGTAAGCTTGTTCCTGTTGTAGTCGAGCGAGATCCGCAGAGCATCGATCGGTTTGTAAGCAAATCCGCCCTGGACGAAAAAGTTTAAGCCTTTGCCCGGGTCCAACGGCGGCGGCGGAGCAAGGGCGTTTAGCGAGGGTGCCGAGCCCGCCGGGTTGGCCCGAAAGAGATACAGGAGCCTGAGATAGTTCTGATACTGAGCGCCATTCAAATACGAGACAAATGCGGGGCTGGCCCGGGAATACTTTGACCCTGAGCCAAAGTCGTAGTCCATTGCATTTTGGATCTGGCCAACCATGCCATACACCGACAATTGTTTGTTAAATGTCTTGGTAAAATTAGCGCTGTAGTATGGCTCCCGGGTTGAGCGGGTCGGGAGGCCAAAGAACGCTCCGGCCTGTCCGGTCGCGGGATTGCGACGCGGGCCAAATTCGTCTTCGTAGTCCGTTTCGAAGTGAAATCCTGCGGCGGCGTGAAGGACCAGGTTTTTCTGAAGCTGGACATCCAGACTCGTCCCGATGTTCGCGTATTGAAATCGGCCGGCCCAGTCGAAATAGTAGCGAAACATCTGCCGCCAGTCGATCTTAATAACGGCGCCGGCCGGATTCGACTTGGTACTGAACCGATTCATAAAAAACGCCTGATTTGTGTTTGTCCGGCTCGTAAACCCGGCATCAGCACGGTAATCTGCGCTTCGGCCTGAGATCTCAGCAAACCAGCCCGTCGTTTCGGCGGTGTAATCCAGGTTAAAGTAGTACCCGAGGCCGTTTCCGGTCCGATAGCTAGTCTGGTTAAAGACCGGATCATAAAAATACTTACTGGAAAACGTCCCGAGAGCCTGAAATGACAGGACCAGTTTCGGATTGAGCTTGAAACGGCCGTCAAATCCGGCGACGGAATTGCGATTTTTCGGAAATATCCTTGCCGCTCCAAAAAATCCGATCTTATTCTCGCTGCCAACATCGCGTTTAAGGCGCAAAACCGCGAATAGAGCATTCTTGTCGAGGAATTCTTCGTTTGCACAGGTTCGCTTGGAGCTGGGCGGGTCGAGGAGCCGGGCCTGCTGGCACTCGGCGATCGCCGCTCGGTCGTCCTCGGAATAATTTCCGGGCGCGTTGTCCGACGCTACGACCAATCCGAACGTATTCTTTCCGATCTTTCCGGTAAGTTTTGCCGCAAAATCGGGATCGACGATGGTCCGCGAATGAAACGATTGAAGCGGTGTATCGAAGATGTCTTTGCCTTCGAGAAAGAACGGGCGCTTCTCGGCGAAAAATATCGGGAACCGCTGGTTTGCCGTCACGACCGGTGCATCGGCCTCGATCTCGGCATAGTCGGGATTGATGGCGGCGTCGAAGGTAATATTTGGCGAAAGCGAATATTTAAGATTCAGGCTTAGATCGGCTTTAACCGGGTCGTTAACAAACTTTCCGGGGTCTTTAAGGCCGATCGGGTTAAAGATCGGATCGAATTGCCCGAATGGGGCGAATGCTGACGCAGGAAGCGTCCGTTTTCGACGGCCGGTCTCGGAAACCGTGATGCTAGGCACGATCTCGAGCGTTCGCTCGGTCTTGATCTCGTCGAGCCCGGTGATCCTGCCGTGCTTTATCAGAACGCCGGAAACCTCGCGGTCGTCCGGTAGCCAGCGGTCGACCTCGTTGTTGAGCCGGGCGATCGTTCGGGCCGCGTTGAAGCCCCAATTCTTCCCTTTGCCGGCCTGATAGCGGAGCGATTTAAACGGGATCTTGACCTCGACCGACCAGCCCCATTCTTCGATCACGCCTTTCGATTCCATGACTATGTCGACCGAGAGATCGGCTCCCATGAATTGGCCTTCGGTCAAGATACCGTCCTGCTGGATGCCCAAAGGATTAAATGTCAGGACATAGGCCCGGCGACGGTCGTCGTAGGTATCGAGCCAGACGGTTACGCTGTCTTCATCGCCTAAAGTATCGCGTTTTGCAACGGTAGAGCGGATCTTGTCGCGGTCGTCCAGGCATTTGAACGCAATGTAAAGGTTCTTTTCGTCGTAGAGGAGATAGACATTGGTCGGTTTTGACGGGGCGGTGTTATATCCCGGCCCGGTCTGATAAAAGTCCTTGAATACGGCCGCATTGCCCCAGGCTCCTTCATCGATCCGGCCGTCGATCACGGGCGGAGCCGAAGTTTTCGGGACCACCACGGGCCGCAGTTTTTCCGTCGGCGCTTTGGTCTTTCCGCCCGGCCGATCGAGATCGTCGCCGGACGCAGCAACACCAGCACCATTTGCTTTACCGGCAGGTGTCGCGCTCTGCTGCCCATACGCACAGAAAGCGCTAAGAAGGATCGTCGTGGCAATTAAGCCGGCCTTTATCATCGATCAAGTTTTGAGCGAGATATTCTATCTTTCTTTGAAATATTACAAATTAACGGGGGCCAGAACAACGACCTCCGGATAACATTCGCGATCTGAGATCTGATTCTTATCTATCGGTTACGGCGTAGTCGTCACCGTAGTATTTGCTGGTAATACTCGTGTGAAATTGGATCGCTGAGACCGGTTCGTACTTTGGTTCGCCGAGGCCCGGAAGGACCTCGAGGATCTCGTCTTCCCAGGTATAGATCGCCATCGGCATTGAGATCCGGGGTTTGGTGAATGAAGCGCGCTCGATCGGTTTGGACACCCTATGGGTCGTTGACGGGAGCCGGTCGTTGGTGATCCGCTGCATATAGTCGCCGGTATTGAGCACGATCGTTCCGGGCGGAGCATTTAGCCTGATCCATTTGCCGTTTTCCTGGTTATAGACCTGCAGCCCGTCGACGTTTTGAGCGGGCAGAAATGTGAACAGATCGACGTCTTCGTGACCAAGCATCCGCCCGGCGCCGGACAGTTCATCCTCTGCCGAGATGGGAGGATAGTAATTGAGCCTGAATCCGAAATTTGTCTTGGTAAGCTTTTCGTCAAATAGATGCGGATCGCAACCCAAGTAACGAAGGATGCTCTGCATGACAGGAAGTATCAGCCGCTCCTCGCTGGTCACCACCCTGCGAAAGATGCGCTCGTACTCAGGATCGATCCAGAAATCAGTTGCCTTGTATTCCGGGTCTTCACCGAGATCGAACGCCCGCCGGCAGAACACCCAGCCTTCGACCAGGTCCGGATGAATGTTTGTCGTCTCCTTGATCGGAAAATAGCCCTGATTGACCGAGCCGAACCTTTTCGCCGCGTACTTGAGTCGGTCTTCGACGGTGGACGTTTCGTAAAGTTCGACTACCTTGCGTTCGGCTAATTCATAGATTAACGGATCGATGCCGTGGCCCTCGAGGATCGCGAACCCAATACCTTCCAAAGCGCGGCCAAGGTCCGAGGCAAACTGCTGCTCTCCCTCTTCGCCGCCCTCGAAGAACAATCTCAGGTCGCAAGTCTCGATACGGTAATCGTTGTCGAACATCTCCGAGTCGGGGTGTTCGACGAGGTGATACCGCTGCTCCTTGGTTACCTGGTCATACCTTCGGAATTCCTGATTTTGAGCGTGGATCCCATGTTCTTTTAGCGTTTCTGACATTTCAATAAAGCCGATATTAGCATGACTCGAACCTTTCGAGAGTGAGATATTTCAGACCGTGGTATGCTTACCCGAAAACTAAACATTTCAGGAGGAGATCTGTTATGGATAGACGCGGATTTTTGAGGGCTGGCATCTCGGTCGGAGCGGCGGGAGCTGTCGCATCGGTGTTTTCAGGTCGCGATTGGATCGGCACCAGGGCCGGATCGCTCGCGGTTTCTCCCAGCACCGAGAACGCGGTGATTCGCCTCAACTCAAATGAGAATGCCCTCGGCATGGGACCGTCAGCCAGGAAAGCGATCGTCGACGGGATCCAGGAAGCGAATCGTTACCCTTTCGCCTACGCCGACGCGTTTAGCAAGCAGTTGGCGGAGCACCATAAGGTGCCGTCAGGCTGCATCACGCTCGGCTGCGGCTCGGCCGAGATCTTGCAGATGGTGACACAGGCGTACGATACGAGCGGGGCGTTGATACTTATCGCCGATCCGACCTTCGAGTCGGTCGCCGATTACGCGGCTCCGCTTCCCGCCAAAATAATGAAATTGCCACTTCGTGCCGACTATTCTCACGACCTCCCGAAGATGCGCGAACTTGCGGCCGCGCATCCCGGGCCGGTGCTCGTGTATATATGCAATCCGAACAACCCGACCGGGACGATAACCGACTGTCGCGAGATCGAAGAATGGATGCGTGTCGCTCCGTCGCGTGTGACATTCTTTATCGACGAGGCATATTACGAGTTTGCCAAGGACCCGAGATTCTACTCGTTCAACGAACGCGCCGCAAAAAGCGACAACGTCATCGTCGCCCACACTTTCTCGAAGGTCTATGGGATGGCCGGGATGCGGCAGGGATATTCGATCTCTACGCCCGCAACACGAAAACGCCTGATGGCATATTCCACCGGAAATGGAGTAAATTACCTCGCACTGTTGGCCGCGTCGGCTTCGCTGCGTGATAAGGACTTCTTAAAAGAGAGCCTGGCGACGAATGAGCGTTCCCGCACGATCTTGCTCGGGACCCTGGATGATCTCAAGATCGCACATCTTCCGAGCGAAACAAATTTCGTCATGTTCAAGCTGAAGGGCAATATACGGGAATTCAACCAGAGAATGGCTACGCAGAACATACGCGTAGGACGGCAATTTTCGCTGATGGAAGATCACTGCCGGGTGACGCTTGGCCTCGAGAGTGAAATGAAGACATTTTGCACCACGCTGTGGAGCTTCAGAGACAAGGGCTGGGTCTAATGCACACCGGCTAAGAAATGAACCCAGACGTGATCGTCATAGGTCTCGGCGCCGTCGGGAGCGCTGCTCTGTACCAACTCGCAACGCGCGGCGCGAGGGTTATTGGCATCGACAGGTATTCCCCGCCTCATACGCTCGGGTCGACGCACGGCGACACGCGCATCACGCGGCTGGCGATCGGCGAGGGCGAGCACTTTGTCCCGTTCGCTTGTCGGTCGCACGAAATATGGCGCGAGCTTGAGAGCGAGACAGGTGC
>JBGAVC010000092.1:0-15317 GCA_044228265.1 Pyrinomonadaceae bacterium | reverse complement strand
ATATGCGTAATCTTCATCCTCGGGCCGCCACCCGAGAACGCGTTCGCCGGCCGGTGCTGACTCAAAAATGGTACTTCCTTTGTAAACAGATTCGCCATTTTCCTCGCCCCAATTTTGCCCGTCGAGCAAACTCAGAAGATTAAGGTCCCAGGCAAGCGGATAGGAACCGTAAGGCTTGCTTTCGACGTTGTTCCAGAGCATATACTCCTGACCCTTGCCCGAGGTCCACGTCGTTTTGCACGCCAGCGTGCAGGTTTGGCACGCAATACACTTATTCGTATCGAAAACGGCGGCAAATTGCTTTTGCGGCCTGCTTTCCGGATACCAATAGGACATTTCTCGTCCGAGCTGCCAGTTATTTACGCGAGCCATATGTTTGTTCTCCGTGTCGTTGGTTTGTCGATAACTTCATTGTTTTCGTTCATCAGTAATTTCGATTCTTTACCTTGCTATTGGGGCATTCACCGAGTGAATGGACCTGCCGAGGTGCGCTGTTCGAGCAGTGAGGCCGACCGATGCGACCGAGAGCAAGAGGACGATAATGATGAGCCATTTCGTCAGAGCTTTTTTCCGCATCAGGTTGATCGACCCGAAAAGAGCAAAAATACCGTTCGCCTCGATCACTGCAAAGGCCGGTAGGGCCGATGCCCGGTGACCCTGAATATTAGTCCATACCTGGCCGATCAAGAGATCAGACCCCTTACCCGCAGCCTCACCCGTCCCGAAAACAACGAGTGTCAGGATCGCCGTCAAGATCAGGATTCCGAGGCCTATCGTTTGAGTCTTTTCGCTCCGCCGTCGTGTTCCATAGATCAGAACAATTGGGCCGATAATGGTTCCGGCAAACGGGAAATAGTTGAACAGTAAATGCAGTTTCGTTGTGTCCATTTTGGTGTCTAACTTTCGCCCAAAGTCTCACCCGTCAGATATCTCGTCATCACTCTTCTAGTCCTTATCGTCATCGTCGTCCTTTCTGCTTTTTGTCGCCGCAGGATTTTCGTTACCAGGTCCCGCGGTGCCTAATCGAATTTCCGCGTGTCGAATCTGCCCGCCGAGATTTGCGGTCCGAGCCATAAGGCCAAACGTAATGACTGAAAGGATCAATGCGGCAGCGAAGCCGATATTGGCGAATTTCGATGCACGGAATGACACAAAGAGTCCTATCACCGCTATACATCCCGTAACTTCCATCGCGATCAGCGCAGGCATCGCGGCATCTTCGTGTTCTTCCATGAGAGCCTTTGAGACGCCGGGGGATTTTTCAACTCTTTCTTCTGCCGGCTCTCCGGTTAGGAAGACCGCTATTGTTAACAAGGCGAGCACGAAAAATATCGCCAAGCTCGCACGTTTTAGTGAATCGCTCTTGGTGACGAAACCGAGCAGAAGCAAGGCAATACCAATGATGATCCCAATGACGGGAAAATGATTTAACAGCAAATGTAGGTGTAGTAGATCCATATAAACCTCTATTTCTTGCCGATAAAATCTCCAGCGATGTAACGCTTCATGACATCCGATTCATTTCTCGGCCTGATGCCAAGCTTGGTCGGACGCCATAGCGGTTCGTCGCCGATGCCGCCCGGTTCGGCCTTGGTGATCTTGATAAATGATTCACGCGGCGCACCAGTCGGGCAGTGAATGTCTGCCGCAAATCCTTTACCCATTTCCTGGCCGAACATCCCTTTCCGGACCAGCGAATCGGTCATCCACGTTGGCTTTAACCAACCCCGGGTAGCCGATTGGTGTGAGCCCGAGCGGAACATTGCCTGATAATTAGTTCGCGGATTCTTTGCGAGGCCGTCTTTACGCTCCTGCTGTCCCTGCTGCGAACCGGGTGTCGCTCCGTACATGTTGAACCACATCCGCGTCACGCCACGCGGCGTGCCCGGGTAATACCTCGCACGACAGAGAAGCCGGGCGAATGCATAATTCTTCTTATCTTTTTGCCAGCCGCGAAAAGGACGATCCTCTGGATCGGCGTCGATCCATACGTAATCACCGTCATTTACTCCGAGTTCCTGAGCATCGGACGGATTGATGTCCACGTATCCCTCGGTAACGAACGGCGAACGTTTATCGCGACGGTAGATGTCGCCGAAGGGGCCAAAAAGCATCGCGTTCATATCCGTGTCGATCGGCGTGGTGTGCGAGCCGTGGCGGAATTTTGGCGTGTGGAATATGAACTTGTAATCGTCCTTGATCAGAGGATGAGCCGTCTGTTTCGCTTCGGCCCAAGTGTAGATGACGTTGCGGCCGCAGCGAGTTTCGCATGAGAGATCATCGCGTTTGACTCCGTAGTCCTCCGGCGTTTTCGGACGCATCGCCTCATGCGGCGCGGAGATAATGATATTTGGTTCGTAGAATGTCGAATCAACCGGTTCGCGGTGAACGGGTAGATTCTCGCCCGCGTCGATGAACTCGTCCTCTTCGCGATAAAACTCCAGCCTGCCGCTCTTTGTGTACCAGGGCGTAGCGTCGACCAATTGATCGTATCCGACATTTTTCGGCGTTGTGCGACTGTTGATGATCGCCGGTACGCCGTTTATCGCCTTTTCGTGAAGATCGCTGAATTTGTAGCCTTTCGTATTTGTCGAATGGTCGAGTATCCGCTGAAGATAGACGTCGGTGCGATCTTCGCGGACAAATTTCCAATAGTCATTGAAACGCTTGTCCCCAGTCAGATCGGCGAGTTTTGACGCGACCGTAGCATAAACCTCGATATCGCCCATCGTGTTAAATATCCGCGAGATCGGGGTTTTGGGGAAGACGAGCAGGAACGGATTTGTGACCGATGCGGTCATGTCCGGATGTTTAAGCTCCGCCCAGGAATCAACGCCGAAAACAACGTCCGCCCATTCGCATGACGTCGACCACCACCACTCGTTCACGGCGATTAGTTCGATCTTGGGCAAAGCATTGACGACCATGTTGTAGTGCCATTTGACGTTACCGAGGATCGAATTTGCATTCGCGAACCAGAGTGATTTTGTCGGGCACGGCATATGGGTCTTGCCGGTCAGAAGAGCGTTGCCCACACGCAGGGGATGGTCTTCGTGATTGTAGTAGTGGGCCGATTCCGCCCGCCAGTACTGCTTGGGCCGAGCTGCTTTTGTCTCGTCTAGCTCGATGTCGAACGGATCCTCGTTAATGTACTGCGGTGCCCCGTTAAACAGTGCGGTGCGGTAATTTCCGGCATATGATCCGACGTTCCCACCTATCTTCCCGACATTTCCCGTGAGTGACGCGAGCAGGAAGACGTCGCGGTCCTTGTTGTCGCTGTTAAAAAACTGGTTCGGGCCCATCCCCAAGGCAAAAAGCGTCGTCCCGGGATCTTGGGCAAAATGCCGGGCCAGTTTCTGCACGGCGGCGGCCGGGGCCCAAGTCAGTTCCTCGACCGTCTGCGGCGTGAAATGTGCCGCGTACTCCTTGACCAGATCGAATACCGGCCGACACCTGACCTTGCTTCCGTCCGCCAGGGTTACCTCGACGAAGCCTTCGAGCATTGCGTCCACGGCCTTGGAATTCTTGCCGACATCGTCGCGGGTGAGCGGCTGTGCGGCATTCTTCTTAGCATCCCAGAAGACGTAATCGCCCCATTCAAGCCGGAGCTTTTCAGGCACGACATTCTGCACTGTCTGCTTGATCGGCGGCGGGGCCTTTTCGCCATCCTTGACTATAAATGTTTGTTTAAGGACTGCGGGATCGCCCCCAAAAACCTCTGCTGCCTTGAGATATTTGAGCGTGTCCATCCGGACAAGGATCGGCATGTCCGTCCATTGCTGGGCATATTCCTTGTCGTACAGGTTTTCCTGCATGATCACGTTGGCAAAGCCCAGTGCGAGAGCCGGCGTCGTGCCTGGACGAACGACGAGGACGTCGTCGCCTTTCGTAGCCGTTGCCGAATATTCGCAGGCGATAACCACGACCCGCGTGCCTTTCATACGTGCCTCGGTCAGCCAGTGAGCATCGGGCATCTTGGTCGTGATCCAGTTCATTCCCCAGACAACAACCGTTTTAGCTTGCTCGACCGAGTTGAGATCGAATTCGACCGTCTGCTGGCCGGTGACCATCGTGTGTCCGGGTGGCAGATCGGTGTGCCATGAATAATTGTCAAAGCCTTTGGGCCCCATCGCCTTGTCCGGCCCGACGCCGCGGATGTGAGAGTCTAGTAATGCGATCGAATTCGCCATCCTATACATTCCAAAAACACGCGTCATGCCTAGCAGCGGCATTCCGCCGCGAAACTTCATCACCTGCGTACCGACGCCCTGCGTGGCCTCGATCGTCGCTTCGTCGTAGTGCTGTTCCTTGAGCTTTCGCTTGCCTTCGTCGCCGGTGTAGGTCTCGGCGATGTTCTTTAAGGCAGCGGCGACGATGACGGCGCCTTCATCGTGAGACATTCGCACCCATTCGTCGCGGGCACGCTGAAAATATTCCTCCGGTGGCCGCCCGTCGGCTCCGCGAGGGAAGCCAGCCTCATACCATTTCTTATAACCGGCCCGAACCATCGTTCCGTTGACCCGCCGGTCGCCGTAAAAACGCCGTGTGAGCGCCAGGCCCTTTTGGCAGACACGCGGGTCCCAGCGGTGCGAGGTGCCGTTACCTAGCAGATCGACAGCCTCGCCATATTTCATCGTCGGGCCGATGCGGGTGATGACGCCCTGACGAACGTGTGCGTTGAGCAAACAGTTGTGCGTATCGTTTGGAGCACAGGTAAAGGTGTAGCGTGAATCATACGCCCACAGGTCGCGATAGACCTTTTCCCAATCACGGTTCGGATACGCGGCCAGCGGATTGGTTATGGCCTCGAGGCCCCAGGCGTTCGTCGTGGACGCAACGAGTGCTCCAAAACCGGCAGCCGTTATACGTGCCATAAACTCGCGTCTTGAAATTTCTTTTTTCATATCATTCCTCGTTTATTGCTTGGGCTATTTCGCACTCAATGAACGTATATAAGCCACGATCGACTCTATCTCGGTCTGCGTCAGCACCCGTCTGATCGGCGATGGGTTTGCAAAGCCCTGCATCACCGTCCCGCTTCGTCCGCTCTTTATCATCTCGACCAAAAACGTATCCGAAACGCTCGTAAGAAACGCCTTATTGCCAAGCGCCGGGCCGTCGCCGCCGACGGCGTTCTTTCCGTGACAGCCCGAGCAGTTCGACGCAAAGAGTGTCGCCCCGAGATTCACGTCGCCCATTGCCCAGATCTGCGGCTTGGGATCAGGCAGTGCCTGAACGTTTCCGCCGAGAGCGCGTATATAGGCGATTACAGCTCGCAGTTCGTCGTCGTTGAATCCATTCACCCGGTCGCCCCACGGCAGCATCGGCCGTCCCGGACGCCCATTTCGTATCGTTTGGAACAGGAAATCGTCTGACGCAAGCTGTAGAAACTCCGGCCCGGTGATCGACGGATTCGGAACAATGCCCGAGAATCGTGTCCCTCGGCCGTCTGCTCCGTGGCAGCTCGAACAAACCGCCGTGTAGATCGTTTCGCCGTTGTTTGCGAATTCGCGTGCGCCGAACCGCATCGCTTTTACACGGTCTTTCGGCAAATACGTATCCGGCAGCGTCCGTCGACGCAGCGACAGCGTATAAAGCGTGAGCAGATCGATCTGTTCATTCGAGAGACCCAGAGCCGGCATCTGCGAACCTGCGACCGTCGAGGTCGGCGAGCGAAAATGCTGGACTATCCAGTTCGACAGCGTGTGTTCGCCGGGTACCTTAGTGAAATTAAGCTGGTTCGGATCCTTAAAGCCGGAAAGCGATAGATTCACCCCGGCATCTCCGCCAAACGTGCCGACCGTGTGACAGCCCGCACAGCCGACCGAGTTGAACTGTGCCTTTGCCTCGATCAACTTCGGCGCACCCATTTGGGTATCCAGAAAGATCTTTAGGGCCGCACGATCTGCTTCACTAACTTCCCGAAATGATGTTTTCCACACTCCGTCGGCCGCCTGTTGTGATTTTTGCAAGTGAGCCGCGTACCATTCGGCGTTGTAACCCTTTAGCCCAACGTGTGAAAGGTCGGGGCCTTCCATTCCGGTCACGTTCCCGCCCGGACGCAGCGTCCCGCCGCGGCCGTCGAGACGGTGACAGGCGTAGCAATCGAGACGTTCGAAAGTTTTGCGGGCGTTTTCCAGCGTTGGCAGATTTGGAACATTGAGCGGTGTGTGACAGGTTCCGCAGCTTGCGTAGGAATATTTCGCGGGCAGCATAGGCTCAGTCCAAAAATGCACATTTCCGTGCGCGTCGTCTTTCTCCGTCGCCTGTCCCTGTCCTCCGTGGCAGGTCGTGCAGCCGATCTCGGTCGGCGAATGGACGACTGGTTTGTGTGCCGCACCAACCTTTTGGTCAGTCGTGATTTGCTCGCCGGAAGCCATTCCGACGTGACACGTTACGCAGCGATCCGTGACCTTGAGCTGCGGATTTACGATCTGTCGCAGCCGCAAGTCGACTGGGCCTTCGGTGGTTTTAGCACTGCCTTGAATGCCGTGCCAGTCCTTCATAAAGTTCTCGGACACTGCGGCGGCAGCGAGGAGCAGGAACACCCCGATGCTTGAAACCATCAACAGATACTTATTCTTGTTCATAACGTCAATGGCCTCCCCAATCTGACGGTGACCAGAAAAAGTCCCAGTTCGGGCCACGGAAATACGTGCCGATCACCGTCAGCACAATAAAGCCGCACAAAAAGCACGTAAACAGCGCGAGAGCCCCGGCCCGCGTCGAGTTGTAACGGCGGACCGCCCATATAGAATAGGCAGCATAGATCGCCGTCAGGACGGTCCCGGGATTGATAAATGTAATAAAAAGCTGCGGAATATCGGGAAACCACTCGCGAAGCCATCCGAAATGGATCGCAAATGCCTCGACACCGATCGACGCGGCAAATCCTACCAGAACCGACCATTTCACCAGCTTCCAACCGCCGGGGCCGCCAAACCATTCGCCCGTTCCTTCCTTTTCGCGGTCGAGAAACGGTATCAGCCCCAGGCCGATCACGCACAACATCGGAATGCCGATGCCGCCCATAAAGGCGGAGAAAGAGACGATCTCCTGCAGCCCGAGAAAATACCACGGTGCCTTTGCCGGATTCTCCGGAACGAGCGGATTTGCCAGTTCCTTTAACGGAGCATCGGAAATAAAAGCCAAGGCGACGCAGATCAAAGTTGTCAGCATCAAAACGCCAAGCTCGGCGTAAAATAGGTGCGGCATCGACGGAACCGTGTGCTCCGGCCCGCTGCCGACCGCCGATGTTTTGCCTTTGACTACGGCGGCAAGATGGTAGGTTTTCGTCGGTACGTCGGTGAAGACCGGGTAAAATTCTTTCGCTTCTTCTGTTACCAGTTCGTCGGCGTTCGCTGGTTTCGCGAGCCCGCCGTCTTTGCGAATACGCCAAAAGTGAACAGCCATCAGCATGACGAGCACCAACGGCAGGATCATCACGTGAAGCAGATAAAATCTGATCAACGCCTCCTCGCCGACCTTGTCGGAGCCCAGCAAGATCTCCCGCTGCAGACCGCCAATATCGAAATATTGCGTGATGTTTAGAGCATCCGTGATCTCACGCGGAGATTGTGCGATATTGGCGCCGATAGTGATCGCCCAGTAGGCGAGCTGGTCCCACGGAAGCAGATAGCCCGTGAATGACAGTCCCAGCGTCGCAACCAGCAAACCCCAGCCGATAAACCAGTTGAACTCACGCGGCTTACGATACGCTGCCGTGTAAAACGCTCTCGCCATATGCAGTATCACGGCGATCACCATCACGTTCGCGGCCCAACGGTGGATGTTTCGCATGAACCTTCCGGTCGGTACGATAAAATGAATGTCCTTGATCGATTGATAGGCGACGTCGGTGTATGGCTTGTAATAGAACATCAGCAAAATGCCCGTCACCAGTGTTATGAGAAACGCCGCGGTTGTCATGATGCCGAGCCCCATCGTCGTGCTCCAACGCAGGCTCCAGAGGTGTGTGCGGACCGAATGCAGATGGAGAAAGACGTTGCCGAAGATAAACGAAGACCGTGTGCGATCGGTCTTTGGCGGACCGCCGCGAAACATCGCCCGGTAAACATGGCTCGGGATGCCTCGCAGATTGATCCAAAATTCGTGTAACGCTGAATAGCCTTCTGCTTTCATGATCTACACCTTTGTTCCGGTCTTAACTTTCGCGTCCTCGTCGATGGTTAGCACTGCACCGTTCTTTGCGACCTTTAGCCACGGCAGGGCCTTCGGAGCCGGGCCTTTTCTCACCGTGCCATCTTTCTGAAATCCAGATCCATGGCACGGGCAATCAAATCCGGCCGCGCTCGTTTTGACAATGCACCCCAAATGCGTACAGACTGTCGAGATCGCAAATACACCCTCGGCATCGCGAAAAACGGCGACGTTTCGGCCCGGCGGAATAAATGCCTCGCCCTCAGGCAGCGTGTCTGGCAACGCGACGTTAAATTTCTTCGCCGGCGAGGCTGACACGGCCGCTTTGGGCAGTTTAAGCATTCCAAAGATCGAAAGAGCAAATGCCGCCGCCATCGAACCCAGTGCCGCGAGCCCTAGAAAATCCCGCCGCGGCATCGGTTCCGGGTCAAAACGTGATTTTTTTTCACTTGGATGTGTCGTCATACAGAACTCCAATTTGTTGAAAATGTGACTCTTTCCATCGAGATCGCATCGACCGGGCAGCGGATCGCGCAAAGCGCACAACGGATGCAGCGGTCCTCGTCCTTCAGGATCGCCGAGTTTTCGCCCAGGTCCGCGTCCTTTCCGATCGACGAATCGATCATCTTGTCGATATCGGTATCAAACGCGAGACCGTCGAGCGAAATGAGCTTCAAACATTCGGTCGGGCAAACGTCGGCACAGCCGCCGCAAAGCACGCACCGGCTGCCGTCAAATACCGGTGTCACGCCGCAGTCCAGACAGCGTGACGCCTCGCGCATCGCTTCCTCTTTGCTGTAACCGATCTCGACAACGTTCTCGGGATGTTCCAGACGCTCGGACGGCTCGATCGTCGGCACCTCGACGCGGCGGATCGATTCGTAACCGCGTTCGCGGCGGTAACGGTCGAGGACGACGTGCGTTTTTACCAGTTCGTGTTCGAGAGTTTTACCGGTCAGGTATTGATAAACGGAACGCGCCGCTGCCTTGCCCGAGGCGACGGCATCGATCAGCAGACGCGTTCCGTGGGCGAGATCGCCCGCGACAAAGACGCCTTTTGCGGTGGTTTGGAGCGTTGCGGGGTCGACCTTAAGCCAATCGCCCCGCATTCGTTCGACATCTTTTCCGCCGTTCTCAAGGAATGAAAGGGCAGGCGCCTGGCCGACTGCAAGAAGCACTGTGTCGCAGGGAATAACTTTCTTTTCTGCATCATCATAGAGCGGCGAGAATTTTCGCTCTTCGTCATAGACACGCAGGCATTTGCGAAAGGCGACACCGGTCACATTGCCATTCTCATCACGAACCACCTCGGTCGGCCCCCAACCGTTGCTGCGGCGAATGCCTTCCTCATCGCCCTCGACGATCTCGATCGTATCGGCGGGCATTTCCTCGGCACCCTCTAGCGAAACGAGATGAACATTCGTGGTCTCGGAAAGCCGTGCCGCCGTCCGTGCGGTGTCAAAAGCGATCTGCCTGACGACCGATCTCGCGACGTCATACGCCACATTTCCGCCGCCGATAACGACGATCTCGCGGCCCATCTCAAGATCTTCGCGGAGAGATACCGCTCGAAGTAGATCGACACCGCCTATCACGCCCGGTCCGCTCTCACCGATCAGACCGAGGCCGCGTGAAGATTTTGCGCCGACCGCGATAATAACCGCCGCAAAATCCTTGCGAAGTTTTGCAAACGTAATATCTTCACCAACCTTGACGCCGCACCGTATCTCGACGCCGAGTGCCTCGATGACGGCAACTTCTTTTTCGATCAGTCCGCGCGGCAGCCGATACGCCGGGACGCCGACCGCCAGCATTCCCGCCGCCACCGGCTCTATCTCAAATACGACAGGTTTGAAACCCATTAAGGCAAGATCGTGTGCCGCCGATAGGCCCGCGGGACCGGCTCCGATGACCGCGATCTTTTCGCCGTGGCCTTTCTCGACCGAACTATTGGTCGCGGACCTTAATAGAGCGGCCAGTTCCTCGGCATCTGCCGCTACGGGCGGGATAAAATTCCTGATCGCCTCCAAAACCTCGTTTTTCGGCCTCGCCTCGGGCCCGAACTGGTCGCACGCAAAACGCTTCAAGGCACGAATCGCTATCGGACGGTCCTGGCCGACGAATTTTCCATCGTCATTTACTTTGGGGATCTTTCCGCGGCGGCAGGCGATCTCGCACGGGGCACCGCAAATGCGACCGCAGATCGAGGCGAATGGATTAGGCCCGCGGGCAATTAGATAGGCTTCCTCGAATCGGCCGTCGGCTATGGCCCGAACATAGCCGCGTGCATCCGTATGGACGGGACACGCCACTTGGCACGAGATAAGGTTTTGATGGTAGTTCGCGTCCGGGACGTGAACGTTGAGCCGCATCATAGTCTTCTGTTGTCACAAAATGAGTGAAACAATTGGAATGCTATGCGGGTTGGATTGCTCAGAATATGACTTAAGTCATGTTTTGACGAATATTTTTAGCCACCGATCGAACTCATAGGCCGTGAGGGATTTGTGAATGTCGAGGAACCGATCTTGTGGCCGTACTCCTTTCTCGCGACAGCAAAACGAATTAGTTCGGTTACCTCGCTTCGAGATCCGCCGCTTCTCAGCAATTCTCTTACGTCATATTCTTGGGTAGAGAATAAACATGTTCTTATCTGCCCATCGGCCGTAAGTCGAATTCGCGAACAGTCGCCGCAAAAGGCATCTGTGACGGAAGCGATCAGACCGATCTCGCCGCCTGTCCCGTCAGCAAAGCGATACCTCCACGCTGTCTCACCTTTGCGGGACGGGTTTATAAGAACTATTGGAAAGGCCGAATTTATTGTTTCCCGGATCTCAGTGGCGGGGACCAGATGTTTGTGATCCCAGATACGTCCTCTATCAAGAGGCATGAACTCGATGAATCTGACGGTTAAACTGTTTCTCCTGGCAAACCGAGCAAGGTCGACGACCTCATCGTCGTTTTGACCCCGGACGATCACAGCGTTGACCTTTATATCAGAGTATCCGGCCGAACGAGCGGCCTCTATTGAGTCGAGCACACAAGACATTTTGTCGGAGCCCGTAATTGAGCGAAATGTGCCCGGCTTTAGGCTATCCAGCGAGAATGTCACGCGGTTTAGGCCGCTCGATCGTAAACTGTCGGCCTTACTTGCGAAGTTGCTACCATTCGTGATCATCGCGAGTTCTTGAAGGCCATGGCGTTTGAGGCTTGAGAGTTCAGCAACAAGTTGGTCGAGACCCTTTCTTACCATAGGCTCACCGCCGGTCAGCCGTATCTTTTCAATCCCGAGAGAGACGAACACATCACAGAGAAAGTATATCTCGTCGAACGTCAACAGGGTCGTATCACTCGATGTGCAGGGGGCCGGATCAGGATCGCAATAGAAACATCGAAAATTACAGCGATCCGTCACTGATACGCGCAGGTCCTTGATTTTTCGATTGAAGGAATCAAACAACATTTCCTGTTCTTCCGCCGCTGTTCTTAGTATGAGCCTACTTACGGTCTTGACTCTACTTGCGGTGCCGTTTGCCAATCTCCTTGGCCGAAGTTCTATTTCGGTTCTCGCTCGACAACATTAAAGGTCTCACTCTGCACGGCGAGAAAACATGATCTGCGTCATATTGCCGCAATCGGTAAACGATATATTCAATTGGTGGTACTACACGCGGAAAAATTGTGAGCGACCGAGTTGATTCAGTAGAGGTATTCATATGCATATCAAGTTCTTAAAGTTCGTACTTATAGCAGCAATAGCGTCCATTCTCAGCCTTACAGTCGTTGCCCAGACGCCCGGTGGCACACCGTCGGCAGATGAGATGAGTGCTCGTGTAAAGCAACTGGAAAGTGAGGTCGAAACAATGCGTCGCGAAATGGCTGAGCTGAAAGCGATGCTCGGGAAGAACGCGTCAGCTAAGCCAGCCGATCCGCCGGCAAAGCCTGATACTAGGCCAGCGGATGTTGCGAAAACAGATGTAAAACAAGCTCCTCAACCGAAAAAAGATCTGGGTGTCGATGTCGGATCCGCGCGCATCACCCCATACGGGGCTATCTACTTCAATGCGTTTGGCAACAGTGGCGGAACTAATAATGCGGACGTTCCGCTGTTTGCCACGCCAACGGGCAGCGGAAATGTAAGTGCAAGCGTCAGGCAAACTCGCTTGGGGGCGAAGGTCGAGGGGGCTAAGGTTGGGAACGCACGGCTCTCGGCTATTCTCGAAGCCGATTTCTTCGGTGGTTTTCCATCGGTTGGGATCGGCGAGAACTTTGGCGTTGTCAGGTTGCGACTCGCAAACGCCAGGCTCGACTGGGAGAAGACTTCTGTAACAGTTGGACAGGACTGGATGGTTTTCGCTCCCGTTAATCCGACTTCGCTCGCGGCCGCGGCGATACCGCAGATGGCCGGAGCGGGAAATAATTGGGCGCGGCTGCCTCAGATCAAAATCGAAAGAAAGATCACGCCGAACATAACCTGGCAAGGAGCCGTACTTGCGCCGCAGACTGGCGACTTTGCGACAAACGCCGCGTTCTTTATCCAGCCGACGAGTGGAGCGGCATCGCGTGTTCCATTTCTACAAAGCCGGATCGCGTTCAGCGGGAAAAATTGGCTTGGCAGCAAAAAGTCAGGAGCGATAGGATTTTCAGGACACTACGGAAGATCGCGCGTCTTTACGGGTGCGGCCAATGTTAGAAATGACATCGACACATACGGTGTTGCCGCCGACTGGAATTTTCCGCTTGCAAAACGAATCGGTGTCTCCGGGGAAGCGTTTTTTGGCAAAAACCTCGGCGGCTTTCAGGCCGGCGTCTTTCAAAGTTACAACAGTGATTTTGCCTTTAGCCAGGGCGTCGCTTCGACCGCCGGTGGCGTTCGTGCGATCAGGACGCGCGGCGGATGGACTCAGATCGGTTTGACTCCGCCGACACTGAACGATCGATTGACTTTTTATGGAACTATTGGAATTGACGACCCTGAAAATCGAGACCTGACCAGCGTCACACGTCGCGACTGGCGTACTCGTAATCTGGCATTTGCCGGCGAGGCGATCTTTAAGTGGACTCCACAATTTTCGATCGGCCTTGAGCTTCGTCGCTTTTACACGACTTATCTATTCAGCGGAGCGCAGCATGCAAATCACGTAAATCTCGGAGCCTCGTATTCGTTCTGATAGTAGGAGTTTATGGACGGCTTTATACTCGCCGGCGCATCAAGCACACGTATTTGGGAATCCAAAGCAAAACTGGTTCTTGAAGAAGTCCGGTTCATTTATCGCGCCGTTAAGGCGGTATCCGGGGGCGAGCGACAGCGGGTAGTAATTATCGGTGGCAACATCGTACGATATGAAAGATATTGCCGAACTAGCCGAGAGCCGGGTCCATATCCCTCGTACTATTTCACGTCAAACCCCTTATCATCTGGTACCGCCAACTCGACAAAAGAGGAAGAAATCAAACCCGGCCCCTGTTCCGGGAACGCGCGTTAGAGGCAAACGTAACTTCGGCCTTCTGGAGGTGAGTGAACTGCCAGCAATAAGAAATTGTAACTCTGAACGATGGATCGGCAGTAATAATGTTCAGATTGACGACAACTCCAAACGCAGATTCTCTTGGATCTGCGTTTTCCACGATCCGGTGACTTTTGCGGTATCGGCAAAATCTGACCATTTTTCAACTGCCTTTCGGACCTCAGCGACGATCGACTTTGCACGACCGCGTTTAAGCGAAACCGCCTCGGCGCATGCCTTAAAATCATTCATCGAAAAACCATCCCGTTTGCCGTTCATGGTCATCTGGTGACTCGATGTCCATACTCCAGACGGATTAAAGCTGTATGCCACATCAAACGCGGGGGCAAGAGACCATTTGCCCTCTTTGCCCATTAGAAAAGCGATATTCTTGACATGATCGTCCTGATTTCTCGCAAGGATGTTAAATGCCATCCGACGAAACATCTGCTCAATAGCGGATGTCGGGAGTTTAAGTTGACGCATGATCAGCATGGCTTGCTCGTAGCCATACGCGCCGGCATTGTTGAAGTCAAAATGAGCCAGGCCGCTTAATGAAAGCATGTGCAGCCTTTCGCCGTTCTCGAGACGGTCGAATCGCTTGGTCATGAAATGCCTTCTGCCGTTTTCTTCGAGTAAGCGGCATTCGTTCATCTGTATTTCTGCCTCGAGTGCCATTAGATAGTAGGCATACTCGATTGCTCCATAGCCCTGAGGATCGGCAAGTTCTTTGTCCCGATTTCCGGTGACTCCGTCGAACTTTAATAACCAATATTCAAATCCGTCGCCGGCTTTTCCTTGCCCAGACCTAACTTCATTGGTTTTCCGATTCCACGCGATCACCGCTTTCGCCCGGGCACCACCTGCGGAGGTTCCTACGCGAAGGATATCTCTGAGAGAATCAGGATCGTCAAAGTTAGTATCAAGATTGCTTCGTTGGTTCAAAACGTCCGAAGCCAGATTGACTAAAGCGTCAAGCTCGATCTTCCGAGAGGCCATCTCCTTTGGGCCCGTGCTCGGGAAAAATTCAAGGGCACCCATACCGCGTGAGCCCGTATAGCAGAGCCTTTCCACCGCATTAAAACTATCAGCGGACCGGCCTTGCGTTGCGAGCCAAGCATCAATGAGTGCGTTGCCAAACTTATCCGGTAGCGAATCAGCCAGCAAACCCGGCAAGCCGTGAAAGGTCACTAGTGGCAACTCCGGGAATACGTATATTGATCCAGTGAGCGGCATCACAATCGGTGAGACCTCGATGCCGCTTTTCATGAACTCTGGTGTGTACTCAAAGACAGCCACATCGTTTCGATCCTCAAGCGAAACAGCCCCGATGGTGCGTCCCCACAGCTTGACCTCAGCCAACGTTGTCATGACTCATCTCCCCAACTCCAGCCCGTCCCTTTCGAGCTTCGTAGTTCTTTCGAGGAGGCCCGTCGTCGTTTTTTCCCTTGAAGTTTCAGTTGAGCTATTGGGCTTGAAACAGGTTCTGGGAAAAGTACTTCTAAACGCCGCTGTAATCCTAATGAGCGCAGGAGCCGAATTAGGCTTGTAACTTGTACCGATTCGCCTGCCTCTAGCCGTTCAACGGTTCGCTTAGACACGCCCGCTTGCTCCGCAAGATTTGCTTGGGTGAAGTTCTGATTCAATCGA
>JBGAVC010000002.1:0-100405 GCA_044228265.1 Pyrinomonadaceae bacterium | reverse complement strand
GATGAAGGACGGCCACGGCGGCATTACGGTCGGTAGCGAGATCTCGGGCGGCGTCCGATACGTGTTTGGCGAAGACTGCAATATGGACAGCCCAAACCTCGACCACGCATTGCGCGTCAAGAACAACGCGTCGCGCGGCGGTCTGCTCGAGAACTTCTATTTCCGCAACATCAAGGTCGGCCAAGTCAAGCACGCCCTGATCACCGTCGACTTTAACTACGAGGAAGGCGCGAAAGGCAAATACACACCCGTCATGCGCGGGTTTTACGTCGACCACCTTACGAGTTCAAAGAGCAAGCTCGGCGTCGACATTCAGGGCCTCGATGCCGGTCCGGTCGAGAACGTTTCGATCCGTAACAGCACATTTGATAATGTCGCTGACGGCAATGTGGTCAAGAATCTGAAAGGCGTAAAGCTCGAGAACGTCAAATTCAACGACAAGTTGATTAGTGAATTGAAATAGATAATGAAGCTTGTCGCCGGGACCATTCTCGCCTTCCTGCTTGTGTTCTCAGTTGAGGCGCAGATCACCGTTTACCTTGCCGGCGACTCAACGTGTGCGAATAAGACTGCGGACAAACGGCCCGAGACCGGTTGGGGCGAGATGCTGCAGCAGTACTTCGATCCCGTGAAGGTCACGGTAGTCAACGAAGCGCAGAACGGCCGCAGCACGAAATCGTTCATTGACGAAGGCCGCTGGCAGTCGATCGTGAACCGGTTAAAGAAAGGCGACTATGTCTTTATCGAATTTGGTCATAACGACGAGAAAAAAGACAAGCCTGCGGTTTATGCATCGCCCGAGGACTACAGAGCCAATCTCGTCAAATTCATTAAAGAAACACGTGATAAAGGAGCGATTCCTGTACTGATGACGCCGTTGTCGCGTCGCAAATTTGAGAACGGCGCTCTCGTCAAGACTCACGGCGAGTATCCGGCCGCCGTGAAGGCAGTCGGTGCCCAGCGCGGCGTCGCCGTGATCGACATGGAGTCGAAAAGTGCGGCTGTCCTCACGAGTTTTGGCGAAGAAGGTTCGCGCAAGTTGTTTCTCCAGCTAAAGGCAGGAGAGAACCCGAACTATCCTAACGGCGTCGAAGACAACACGCATTTCAACCCCAAGGGAGCAGAGGAAATGGCGAAACTCGCCGTCGAGGGGATACGTAACGCAAGGCTCCCGCTCTCTAAGTTGTTAATAAGTGTCGCATCAAACGAGTTTCGCTCACGACTTCTGCCGGCGCCTATGGATGGCGGATTCAGGATGGAAGGCTACTGGATCTGGTGCGGATCTGTTATCAAGGGCGAAGACGGTAAATATCATATGTTTGCCTCCCGCTGGCCAAAGACGACCGGCTTCGGGCCGTACTGGCTGACGAATTCGGAGATCGTTCATGCGGTTTCGGATAAGCCGTCGGGACCGTACAAATTCAACGATATCGCATTGCCGCCGCGAGGTGAGCAGTTCTGGGACGGCCAGATGACACACAATCCGGCGATCCGGAAATACAAAGACACCTATCTTCTCTATTACACCGGCACGACCTATCACGGCGAGCGGCCTGGGCCGAATAACCGGATCAACGACGAATCGCCGATCAAGATCGAGGCTCATCAGCATGAGAGGATCGGGCTTGCTACGTCAAAGTCGCCCTTCGGTCCGTGGAAGCGTCTCGACAGACCGATCCTCGATGTCCGGCCAAATTCGTGGGAACAATATCTGACAAGTAACGCCGCTCCGGTAATTCTGAAGGACGGCCGGGTGATGCTTTATTACAAAGGCGTCGAGCGGTTGACGGTCAACGCGATCGGATTGGCCATCGCCGACCGTTTTGACGGCGAATACAAACGCGCGGCAGACAAACCGCTAAACATGGGCTTGGATGCCGAAGACCCGTTCATTTGGATCGAAAACGGCAAATACAAGGCATTGATGTTGGACACGGGCCGAAAGTATTCGCCTGACAAAGAGATCTTTTATGCCACATCGGAAGATGGCATTAAATGGCAAGTCCCGGCGGACGCCATCGCTGTCTCCCGTAACGTACTATGGGCCGATGGTAAAATTAGAAAAATGAGCAAAACCGAACGGCCGCACGTATTGTTCGAAAACGGCAAGCCTGCGTACCTGTTTTTCGCAACCGGGGACACCGAAAACGGCGTCAGCTACACCTGGAACATGTCTATACCGATAAGAAATTAGACCTATGAAAACTTCTGCAATCCTGATCTTGATAACGGTCCTTGTTGTTACGTCCGTTGCTCAGTCCAAACTGATCTCCGAGCAGCTGGCAGACACGGCAATGAACAGACTCTGGGTCGATGCCAGAAATCAGCCAGGTATTCCACCTCGGTGGACATACGAGCAAGGCGTCATTCTAAAGGCGATCGATGCGATGTGGTACGCGACCGGAGACGCCAAGTATTTCAATCACATCCAAAAGGGGATGGACTACTGGATCGACGAAAAGAGCAACCACAAGGATTACAGGGCGGACGAGTTCAACATCGACCACATCACACCGGCTATTGGATACCTGCTTCTCTGGCGTGCGACCGGCAATTTGAAGTACAAGGCCCTCGCGGATCAATTCCGGGCGCAGCTAAAGGCTAATCCCCGGACTAAAGAGGGCGGCTTTTGGCATAAGAACATATATCCAAACCAGATGTGGCTCGACGGCCTGTATATGGGCGAACCGTTTTACGCCGAGTACTCGCTTATTTTTGATGAGGATAATTGGAACGACATCGCTAACCAGTTCGTCTGGATGGAGAAACACGCACGCGACGAAAAAACAGGCCTGCTCTACCACGCATGGGACGAATCCAGGCAGCAAAAATGGGCAGACAAAACGACAGGCCGTTCGCCGCACGCGTGGGCTCGGGCGATGGGCTGGTACTCGGTGGCATTGATCGATGTCCTTGAATACTTTCCGAAGAGCCACCCTCGCCGCGGTGAATTGATCGCCATCCTGAACCGAACGGCGGAGGCCATCGCCAGGACGCAGGACAGATCGTCCGGTGTTTGGTTCGATATTCTGGACATGCCGACCGCAAAAGGAAATTATCACGAGTCATCGGCGTCGGCGATGTTCGTTTTTGCGCTCGCTCGAGGAGTCCGCGAAGGATTCCTGCCGGACAAATACCTAACCGTCGCGAGCAAGGGTTGGGCCGGCATAAAGAAGGAGTTCATAAAGACCAACGCCCAGGGTCAGACGGATTGGGAAGGGACGGTTTCGGTCTCTGGGCTTGGCGGCAATCCGTACCGCGACGGCAGTTTTGAATACTACATGAGCGAAAAGGTGCGGACCAACGACGCCAAGGGCCTCGGCCCCGCGATCCGTGCCGCCCTCGAAATGGAGGCCTACGAGCGAGGCTGGTATGCACGCGGCAAAACTGTCCTGCTCGATGACTATTTCAACCACGAGATCCGTAAGGGCAAATTGGGCAAAGACGAGGTGTTCCATTACAAACTGGACGAGCGGCTCGATTCGGGTTACTCGATCTTTATGAATACGTTTCGCACGGCAGGCGGCAGGACGGCACAGCTCTCGACCGCACCGACGGCCGCGAACCTCGCCGGGGCGAATGTCTATATCATAGTCGATCCTGATACCGACAAAGAGACGGCGAATCCGAAGTTCATTGGCCCCGACGACGTCAAAGCGATCTCGGAATGGGTAAAGAAAGGCGGCGTGCTCGCACTGTTCGGCAACGACGGCCAGAACTGCGAGCTCGATCATTTCAATACGCTCGCGGGAGCGTTCGGCATCCAGTTCAAAAAGGACCGCAAATTCGAGGTGATCAATAACGACTACAAGATGGGACGCATCATGCTCGACCGGAACCTGATCTTTCCGAACACCAAGGAGATCTACGTCAAGGAGATCTCGACGCTCACGGTGACCAAGCCCGCCGAGGCGGCTCTAACGGTCAACGGCGACATCGTTATCGCGACCGCTAAGTACGGCAAAGGGTCGGTGTTCGTCATCGGCGATCCGTGGCTTTACAATGAATATACGGACGGCCGCCGACTGCCGTATGAGTATCAGAATTTCACCGCCGCTCAGGACTTGAGCCGCTGGCTGATCGACCGGTCAAAAGGAAAATAGCGAGATGAAAAGAAAACAGATCCTTCTAATTGGCATTTTTGTCCTGACCGCTGTCGCTGCCTCGGCACAGGCCCGTCAGCCTTCGACGGCGATAAGGCCGTTCGTGGTCACGACCAAACAATCGATCGCAGATCTTGAAAAAAAGCTTGCCGCAGACAAGACCGACGTCGATTCCAAAAACCCCACGGTCACCAAGGTCGAAGACCTGATCGGCGGAGCCGGAATGGAAACGCGTGTTGCTGTTCAGCACGATACGCGACGCAGCGGGGACCTGGTCGAGCTGCATGACAAATCGGACGACGTTTATTACGTACTCAAAGGCGAAGCGACACTGGAACTGGGCGGAACGATGGTCGACCCTAAGGAGGCTACTCCAGGAGAATGGAGGTCAAAGACCGTTACGGGTGCCCAGAGCGTTTCGATCAAAACCGGCGACATCGTCATGGTTCCGCGCGGCACGCCGCATCGCAGAACGGTCACGGGCAAGGGATTTTCTATGATCCTGATAAAGATCTTCGAGGACCCGCTTCCAAAATAATGGCAAGGTCAAAACCCGACATCTTCAAATCTCTGCGGTCAGAGGAAAGAGCAACTACTGCCGAAGGCGTTGTCGCGCAGCTTCGCGACATGATCCACAAAGGCCAGCTGCTTCTCGGCGACCGTTTACCGCCGGAGCGTGACCTGGCAAAGTTGCTAGGCGTAAGCCGCCCAACACTTCGGGCCGGTATTCGCTCATTGACCGCGGTTGGGATACTTCAATCACGGCAGGGTGCCGGAACGTTTGTCGCCGAGGCGGAAGACTCACCGACCCTCGACAGCAGTCCCCTGCGGATGATGGCCGCGCTTCACGGGTTCACCTCAGACGAGATGTTCGAGGCCCGGCTTGCGCTCGAAATGAGCATCGCCGGCATGGCCGCCGAACGTGCCACGAGCGAGCAGATCACGCTGATGAGCGAGGAGATCGCCGGAATGTACGCATCGCTCGATGAACCTGAACAATACCTAGTTCACGATATGCGTTTTCATCAGACGGTCGCTGCCGCTTCCAATAACCGGATCCTGACGTCGCTAATGAACATGATCGCGACGATCCTTTTCGACAGCCGCAGCAAGACGGTCAAACGGGCCAAGGACCTAAAGCAGTCCGCTGAACAGCATCACAATATCTACCGCGCGATGCGTGAGCGCGACCCCCAGGCCGCACGGACGGCGATGCACGACCATCTGATACAGACCCAGCGTGCACAACGCCTCGAAGAACAGGAAGACTTGGCGATCGCGGATGCTTTGGCGGCGTCGATCAAAAAGCCTTGACCTTAAAATACTATTGTAAATTGATCTTCCGCTTGTTTTGTCTGCTGGTATTGCTGGCCTCGACGGTCGCTTCCCAGACTGGCAACTTCGTTTCAAAAGTGTGGGCCGCCGACAACGGGGACGGCACTTATGAGAACCCGATCATCAACGCCGACTATTCAGACCCTGATGTCGTTCGCGTCGGGTCGGATTTTTACATGACCGCATCGAGCTTCAATGTCGTGCCGGGGCTTCCGATCCTGCATTCCAGGGATCTCGTAAACTGGCGGATCATCAATCATGCCGTACGTGAGCTTGAGCCGCGCGATGTTTTTGCGAAACCTCAACATGGCGGCGGCGTCTGGGCACCTTCGATCAGATATCACAACGGTGAGTTCTACATCTATTATGGCGATCCCGACTTCGGCATTTTTATGACGAAGACAAAGGATCCCGCCGGCGAGTGGGCACGGCCGCTCCTTGTCAAGCAAGCAAAAGGCTGGATCGACCCATGTCCGCTGTGGGACGATGACGGCAACGTCTACCTCGTTCACGCATTTGCCGGCAGTCGCGCTGGCATTAAGAGCATTCTCGTCGTCAACCGGATGAACGATGAGGGAACGCGGGTCCTCGATGACGGTGTGATAGTCTTCGACGGCCACGACCGTGACCCGACCGTCGAAGGGCCGAAATTCTACAAACTGAACGGCTATTACTACATTCTCGCTCCTGCCGGAGGTGTTGCGACGGGCTGGCAGCTTGCTCTGAGATCGAAGAGTATTTACGGCCCTTACGAAAAAAAGACTGTCCTCGCGCAAGGCAACACTGCTGTCAATGGGCCGCATCAAGGAGCGTTGGTGGATACGCCGACCGGCGAGTGGTGGTTCATGCACTTTCAGGACCGTGGGGCATACGGGCGGGTAGTTCACCTGCAGCCTGCTGTTTGGAAGAACGGTTTCCCGGTGATCGGCTCCGACCCAGATGGCGATGTCATCGGCGAACCGGTTCTTCGATTCAAAAAGCCCAACGTCGGCAAGACCTATCCAGTTGAGACTCCCCGGGACAGTGACGAGTTTAACGGCAGCACTATCGGCCAGCAGTGGCAGTGGCATGCTGATCCCGAATCTGAATGGGCATTTCTGTTCCCGGAACGCGGTATCTTGCGGATGAACAGCGTACAGTTGCCCGACGGATTTCGCAATCTTTGGGATGTACCCAATTTGTTGCTGCAAAAGCTTCCGGCTGATGAATTTACCGCGACTGCAAAGGTGCGCATCGAACCGCGTTTCAACGGCGAACGCTTTGCCTTGGTTGTGATGGGCATCGACTACTCCTGGATCGGCCTAAATTTCAGAGACGGTAAACTGACGGTTTCTCGTGCCACCGTCACGGATGCGGACAAGGGCAATTCCGAAAGCGAAACCGCCTTTGGGCAACTTGCGACAAACGAGGTCTATCTGCGTGTGAAGATCTCAGCGGACGGCGTCTGCAATTTCGGGTACAGCACGAACGGCAAGGATTTCAAGGCCGCCGGGCCTCTATTCAAGGCCCGAGAGGGCCGATGGATCGGTGCCAAGATCGGCTTCGTCTATACGCGGACGCAGAGATTCAACGACGCGGGCTCGGCCGATATCGACTGGATCAGATTCGAACCCTAACTGCTTAATCGTAGTCGATCACCGCCGGCTCAAGCCTCGGCGCGAGCAAGTGGATGATCAATAGTGCCACGAGATATGCGGAAGCCGCGATCGCGAAAATGGGAACATAGCTGCCTGTCCGGTCAAGTATCCACCCGACAAGCGGCGACATGATCATTCCTCCGACGGCACCAAGCATACCGCCTATTCCAACGACCGAGCCGACCGCCTGTTTGGGGAACATGTCCGAGGCGATCGTAAAAATGTTTGCCGACCAGCCCTGGTGCGCAGCCGCGGCGAGGCCGACTAGGATGACAGCAACCCACAGGTTCGACGTGATCGAGGCAAATACGATCGGCGTAACCGCGATCGCACAGATTAGCATGGCCGTCTTGCGACTTCGATTTATCGTCCAGCCGCGCTTGATCAGCGCTGAGGATAGATAGCCGCCGGCTACGCTGCCAACATCCGCGATGATGTATATCACGGCCAACGGAATACCGAAGTTCTTGAGGTCCAGCCCATATTGTTTGTTTAGAAAGTCAGGCAGCCAAAACAGATACACCCACCAGATCGGGTCGGTCAGCATCTTACCTATACCGAACGCCCACGTCTGGCGATGAGGAAACAGCCGCCTCCACGGAACACTCGTCGTGGGTTCGACCGGATCGCTCTGGATGTACTGCAACTCTTCAGCCGAAAGGCTCTTGTGCTCTTCGGGCCGTTTATAGATAACCAGCCAGAAGGCAAGCCAGATAAATCCAATGACACCGGTGAAAATGAATGCCTCGTACCAGCCCCATGCGAGCACGATTGCGGGTACGAGTAAGGGCGTGGCGAGCGCACCGACATTTGTACCCGCGTTGAATATGCCGGTCGCCAGAGCTCTCTCACGTTTTGGAAACCATTCGGCGACGGTTTTGATAGAGGCCGGAAAGTTTCCTGCTTCGCCCAGACCGAGTAGAAACCGGACGACCATAAACCCAACGACTGATGTCGATAGGGCGAAGCTCCACGGAGCCGCGCCAAAAATCGAACTGATCGTGTTAAAGACCCCGACAACTCCGTTCACCAGCGGCGCAACTATGGGCGACGACAATACACCGATACCGGCAGCCCACGCGTGGGCGATCGCCGCGATGCTCCACAGGACGATCGCGAGTGAGAACCCCTTTTTCGTACCGATCCTGTCCATTAGCTTGCCGACGAACAGCAGCCCTATCGCATAAGCGGTTTGGAAGGAGAAAACGATCCAACTGTAATCGAGCTCTGTCCAGCCGAATTCACCAGCAAGCGTCGGTTTGAGAATGCCGATCACTTGCCGGTCAACGTAGTTGACCGTTGCCGCAAAGAAAAGCAGGGTGCAAATAACCCAGCGAAATCTTCCTATTTTGGTTCCCGCAACATAGGCGGTCGTGGTCTCATTGCTCATCTGGGAAGCTCCTATTTCCTCAACACTCCGGGCGAAACGTATTCTCTGCCGTTAATAGCGACCTCGATCTCGGGAAAGTCCGGTGACCGCGTAAGTATCTCGACCGCGTCGCCGTTTACGATACATGTCTCCTCGACCTTGGTGCCGGTGATCGATGGGTTCCATGAAAACGCCTGTGCGTCCACCACGGTTTCCGTGCTCGCCGGATGTGCCACCCACTCGCGCGTCTTGTAGCCCGCCGCTCCGCCCTGGTGATGTTTGTTTATCTCGTCTGCAAAACCTGTGGCCAAGTAGGCCCTCGCTGCCGTTTCGTAAAGCTCCGCTCCCGTAGCTCCTGGCCTGGTCGCACTTAACAACGAAGCATTTACGAACGCCGCGGCTTTGGTTATCCGTTCCAGTTCATCGGGGACCTCTCCAACGCAGATCACACGGCTAAGGCTTACGATCAGGCCAGACCGCTTTGCACAGGTCACCACGAGAAGCGATTTTTTCCAGTGTGAGTCCGTCGGTTTAGGATGACGGAACCGTTTGATCCGTTCATCGGCCGCGACCAGCGTAACGACGGACGTCATTCCGCCGGCGGTAAGCTCGTGCCGCATCCTTTCGGCGATCTCGATCTCGGTTTCGCCTGGCTCAAATATATCTATCGCCCGCCGGACCGCGACCCCGGCGTCACGGCCAAGCGTCCGGAGACGGACTGTCTCGGCGGCTGTCAGACTGTAGCGAAGAGGGGCGAGCTTGTTTTCGACCGGCCTTGCCGATGCAAACAGAGCGATGTCCGTCGCTATTGTTGAACTTTGCCCGATCCGCTCTCTTGCTTTCATGAGCGCCAGGTCAGCATTTGCCTTTTCGTCCTGCCAACTGAATACGACCGGTTCGAAGCGTTCGGATTTTACCTCTTCGCTCAACATGCGGGGCATCTCGATATTGTTCGCTAAAACGAAACGCCGACCGTCCGCAGTTACAAGCAAACTTGCCGCCCCGTTTTCTCGGCTTAGATCGATACCATTTGAGCCGCCGCCGGTGAGCCACGCGAAGTTGTGCTGGGAGTTGAGCAGGACCGCGTCAAGACCCTCGGCGGCGAGCATGTCCGAGATCCGCCGCGTTTTTTCTTCGAGCTCCTCGCTCATCAATTCGTTACTGATTGACACCGCTGGCAAGGAATCCGCCGTCGACCGTCAGAATTTCACCGGTAACAAAACTCGCAGCTTCAGATGCAAGGAACACGGCCGCGCCCGCGAGCTCTTCGACTTTGCCAAACCGTCCCATCGGGGTTCGAGTAAGAAACTCGCGCCCGCGGTCGCTTTCGTCAAGCAGTTTTTCGTTTAGCGCGGTTCGAAAAACGCCCGGTGCGATCGCGTTGACGTTTACACCTTTTTTAGCCCATTCGATCGCGAGCGATTTTGTCAGCGATGCAACCGCCGCCTTACTTGCCGAATAAGCCGCCACCTCGAACAACGAAACAAATGTCGAGAGCGAAGCGATGTTGATGATACGCCCATATCCGTTTTCGATCATGTGGCGGCCGAACACCTGACATCCTCGCAGCGTGCCAGTTAGATTTGTCTCGAGTATTTCGTTCCACGTCTCGATATCCAGGTCTAGCGTAGGCTCGCGTTTGGTCCTTCCTGCGGAATTTACCAGGATGTCAACCTTGCCGAACGCCTTGACCGTCTCTTCGAGAAGGTGTTCGAGCGACGCTTTGTCTGAAACGTCGGATACGATCCGAAGCGACCGTCGGCCTCGGCTCTCGATCTCGGCTGCCGCTGCGTTAACCGGCTCCTGTTTTCGAGAAGTGCAGACAACATCTGCCCCGGCCTCGGCTAAGCCGTGTGAGATAGCACGGCCAATGCCGGAGGTTCCGCCGATGACGACCGCGGCCCGGCCGCCTAGGTCCAGTTTGGAAAAGCTCATAGTCTAAACACCATGTCAGCTCAGGACCACTTAAACGATTGGTAAAGTGCCGTCAACCGAAAGGTAATACCATTTTGCTAATGTCGCACTAGTTTGGAACACCGCCGCCAAAATTGTCAAGTCATATAACTGCCCATATTTGTTTCACATCACGTTCGTTTTATTGATAATTTATGGATTTTGGCAAATAAATCAGGGATATTACTTGCTTTTAATTGGTCAAACCAATTATGATGGTTATCAAATTGACCGCATAGCTGACAGCGTGGGTATATCACCAAAAAAATCGATAGATTTCAGACGCGCTGGCGAAAACGTCTGGCTCGGGCTGGCTTTGTCTGAGCCTCCCCGCATCGAACCGTCTGACCGATTCTCGTACAATATTCTCGACAGCGAAGAAGCTGTCGGAAGGGCTATGTTCGACGAACTGGTCGCATACTCGCGTGAAAAAGAAGGTGATATTACGATGATCCTTCTCGGCGGACGAGGCTCGCAGGCGATGTTTCGCCTTATAAACCGTCTTACCGACACTGACGAGATAGATGGGCTTCTCGGACGGCTCCACGTTTTTACCCAGGATGCCCTCGCGCCGATGCGGATGGCGAACGGGCTGAGTTTTGTTCGTGATTTTGAACGTCTCCTTGGCCCCCGGTTCTTTCCGCGGATCAAGAGTTTTACCCCCATGCTGACGGAAACCGATGACCTGGAGGCCGAGCTTTCGACATATGTCGAACGTCTCGACAACCTGGGCGGCATCGACCTTTTCTTTCTTGGCTTCGGGCCGGAGGCCGGCGGCGCATCGCACCTTTGTTATATCAAGCCCGGTTCGGGTGCACGGTTTGACGACTTTGCCGGAATTATCCCGATAAGCCGGAGCATACTTGAGCACCATATTTCAAAATTCAAAGCAGGCGGGAGCGAGATCTCCGAAGAGGATGAGGCGGAGTGCAGAAGGGCTAAGTTCATACTGACGCTTGGCCCCGCAGCCATTCTCGGAGCACGGCGGATCGTCCAGTCGATCGTCGACGCCTCAACGGCCCCGGCAAAACGCGAATGTTTCAAGCGGTTCCTCGAAACCAACCTCGCCGACAATGAGAATGACCTCGCTCGACAGGTCGATGAAAATCCGGGACTGCTCGTGCGCCTGCATCCCGATGTGAGAACCTATATTTTACCGGATCTTTTGTAATGACATTTATGTTGGATACCATCGCGCAAAAAGCGGTTCCGGTGAGCGACTACGCCATAATCGTCAACCCGGACGATAATGTAGCGATCGTCAAGAAAGAGACGGCCGCCGGCCTTGTTCTTCGGATCGCGATAAATGAGACGGTCGAGGTGAAGCAGTCTGTGCCGCCCGGCCACCGCTTTGCGACTCGCGACATCCCGTCCGGCGAATTCGTTCGTCAGTACGGACAGCCGATCGGTACATCGCTCGGGATCCTGCGAGGCGAATGGATCACGCACGACAACATGTCCGACGACGTGCCAGTCGTCCGGGACCTCCCCGAAGATCTCCATACACCTGCTCCGGACTACTTCCCCGCTGACCAGATAGAGACCTTTATGGGTTACCGGCGGGCGGACGGACGCGTCGGCACGCGAAACTACGTTTTGATCGTGCCTACGTCGATGTGCGCGAGCCACGAGGCTACGCAGATCTCGATGATGTCGGAGTTTCTTCATTACAGCCGCGAAAAGTATCCAAACGTCGACGGCGTTGTCGCGATCCCGCATAACAAAGGATGCGGATGTCAGGATGGTTCGACGCTTGATGTCATGATGCGCACGCTGTCGAACTACGCCGATCATCCGAACGTCGGCGGCGTCATACTTATCGATCTCGGATGTGAAAAAACCAATCTTTCGTTCGTAGAGAAATATCTCACAAAGCGTGATAAGCCGATCCAGAAACCGGTATTCAAAATAGGTATTCAGGACGTCGGCGGCACGCAGGCGGCTATCGAATTGGGGCTAAAAGAGGTCGAACGGATGCTGCCGGAAGTAAATAGCTGTGTGCGTGAAGAGTTCCCTGTGAGCGAACTTGTTCTCGGCGTAAAATGCGGCAGTTCCGATGGTTTTTCAGGTATTTCGGCAAATCCGGCTTTGGGTTACTGCTCGGACCTACTCGTCAAGAGCCACGGAACCGTGTTGTTGACCGAGGTGCCCGAATTCTGCGGTGCGGAGCATCTGCTCGCCAACCGCGCAAAAGATTCCGCCATCGGACGCAAGATCTATGCGATGGTCGATTGGTACAAGGATTACGCTTCGAAATTCGGTGCTGTGCTCAATCAAAACCCGAGCACCGGCAACAAAGCCGGCGGGCTGCTGAACATCACTATCAAATCGCTGGGAGCGATCGTCAAAGCCGGCACTACACGGATCGAGGACTGCATAGAGTACGCCGAAACGCCTAAGACCCGAGGCATAAACCTGATGCAGGGTCCGGGCTACGATCAGGAATCGACGCCGGGCCTGGTAGCGTCCGGGGCCACGGTCGTCGTCTTCACCACGGGAAATGGCACCACTATCGGTAACGCGATCGCCCCAGTATTGAAGCTAGCTTCGAATAACAGGGTATTTGAAAAAATGTCACAGGATCTCGACGTTTCAGCCGGTAACATTATCGAGGGTACGGAGAGTATCGCCGAGGTCGGCACGCGCCTGTTTGAGCATGTCCGCCGGACAGCCAGCGGTGACGTCCAGGCCAAGGCCGAGATACTGAAACATCGCGAGTTCCAATTTTGGGCGGAGCAAACCGTTTCGTTATGATGTCTCTGTTACAATAACTAATTCGTTATAACGGGATGAGCGACGAATCGGGTTTCCAATCAGGTCTTGCCGACGCATTTTTGGCTCCGCTTCGTTCTGCGGGCAAGGGAAATCAGATGTTGCGGCTTATCAGGGCCGCTCAGCCAATAACCCGGACCCAGATCGCGGCCCGTCTGAGCATTGACAAAAGTACGGTGACCGAAAACGCGAAGCCCATGATCGACAAAGGGATCCTTCGCGAAGAGTCTGTTTCGGGCGACGGTCCCGGCAGGGCCTCACGGGTACTTTCCTTCGATGACAGGAGATCCATCATTGCGGGTATCAACCTCGGCGTTCGGCACTCTCAAGTTGGTTTGACGTCATTAGCGGGCGATGTTGCCGAGGAGGTGGATTTTACGACACCTCCAGACGCGAAGACCGCCGTGGACCTTGCCCGAACGAAGCTCGACAAGCTTCTTCGCGATCAGCCTGAACGCGAATTGAAGGTAGTTGGGGTCAGCGTCCCGGGAATGACCGACGCGGCGAGGCGAAAACTGATCTTCGCTCCAAATCTGGATTGGCGAAACATCGATATTGCGACAGCGTTCCGGTTGAACGATGCCGTCAGAGTCGTCGTCGAAAATGACGCTACAGCGGCCGCGATGTATGAGGCGCGGCTTAAGATCGGCAATTCTGAAGAGGGCCTTGCGGGCAATTTTATTCTCGTGAGATCTGGAACCGGGATCGGCGTCGGGTTGGTCATGGGCGGGCAGATATTTCGCGGTATCGGGATCGCCGGTGAATTCGGACACATGACCATTGTCGCCGGCGGTAAGCCGTGTGTCTGCGGCAATCGTGGATGCTGGGAACAGTACGCGTCCGCTGCCTCGGCCGCTTCGCTTTATTTAGGCGACCGCCCGCCGTCAAGGGGCGAGAGTGTGCCGCGGTTCAATGAGATCGTCTCCAAGGCCTCGGTTGGAGACACTCGTTCACGGCGGACGCTAGAGAAGATCGGTGACTTTCTCGGTATCGGCATCGCTAACGTCATTATGGGAGTCGGTATTCCGCGGGTGATCATCAGCGGCAGACTTGTTTACGGCTGGCCGTTCATTGAGGAACCGATAAAGGCTGCGATCAATAGGAGCATTATCGGAAAGGTCAAGGGGTCCGGCGGCGATCATCAGGGCAGACTTGTTTACGGCTGGCCGTCGAGGAACCGCAGGCTCCGCCATCGGCGGTGCATTGGAAGTGGCAGTCGAAGAGTATTTGAGTACCATCTAAAAGTTATGCAAGCACAAATAAAATTAGAAAACATCGATCCCGCAACCTGTGTCGTGAAAGGTACTAACAAGGCAAGAGGCCGAAATATAACGGTGACGCCCGGAGCCACCGCTTCGCGGAACCTCTTTTACGGCAGGATAATTTTGGACGCCGGCGATACTCCGGTCGCATTTGAGAATGGAGGGCACGAAACCGGCCTCATCTGTCTGAAAGGTAGCGGAAAGGTCGCAACACATGGCCAAAGTTTCTCGATGAGCCCGTACGATGCGCTTTATGTGCCTCGCGACTCGAAGATCGAGGTCACAAGCGAGGGTCACTTCGACCTCGCCGAGCTCTCTGCGCCGGTCGACAACAAATACCCGCTACAGTTCGTCGCGTTTGACGAGATCCGCGAAAATGAGGCGCTGCATTTCGTCGCCGGCAAGCCGCCGACGCAGCGTGACCTGAACATACTTCTGGGTAAGAACGTCGAAGCGGGCCGGATCATGGCCGGTGTCACATTTTCGTCAGAAGGCAACTGGACGTCGTGGCCGCCGCACGAGCACCATAACATGCTCGAAGAAGCATATTTGTACATCGATATGCCGGAGCCTCAGTTCGGCATACAGATGGTCTATACGGACCGTACGGAACCGGAGCTTGTTCAGGTCGTCCGCGAGGGCGATGTCGTGATCATGCCGAAGGGCTATCATCCGAACGTCGCAGCGCCGGGCGGCTCGATAAATTTTCTATGGATGATGGCGGCGAACCGCGAAGGCGATGACCGGCAGTTCGGCGTCGTTAACGTCCAGCCCGAGTACGCGGCTGGCGGTTCGGGACTCGAAGCGTCACATAAATAGACCTTTCTGAAAGGAAGCGGTTTGACCGGCAAGAGGCCAACGGCGCGTTGTAAGGCGGCATTTCGTCAGATCACCGAGATCGAACGGAGATGATCCTCGATAGATTCAAACTCGACGGTAAAGTTGCGCTTGTCACCGGTTCGGCGACCGGCATCGGCCGCTCTATCGCCATCGCGCTTGCCGATGCAGGTGCCGATGTTGCGTGCCATTGCCGCCGGGAGGAAGACGCCGTAGAGACGGTCGCCGTCATTCGCGAGATCGGCCGCAGGTCTGTTGAACTCGCGGGCGAGATCGGCGACAGGGACGTGAGCATGGGGCTTGTCGACCAGACTGTCGAGACTCTCGGTGGTATCGACATTCTCGTGAACAACGCCGGGACGATCCGGAGGTCACCTGCTGCCGAGTTTTCGGCAGAGGACTGGGACGCCGTTATCGAGGTCAATCTTTCCAGCGTCTTTCTTCTCGCCCAGGCAGCCGGCCGGCGAATGATCGCTCAGGGCGGCGGCAAGATCGTGAATATTGCATCGCTGCTTTCATTCCAGGGCGGGATAAATGTTCCGGCTTACACGGCTTCGAAATCGGCGGTCGCCGGTCTTACCAAAGCACTCGCGAACGAATGGGCACGCTCGAACGTTAACGTAAACGCCATCGCGCCAGGCTATATCGCGACGAACAACACCGCCGCGCTTCAGGCGGACGAGACACGTAATCGGCAGATCCTTGAACGTATCCCGGCCGGACGTTGGGGTGAGCCAAACGACATTGCGGGAGCGGCGGTCTTTCTGGCCTCGGACGCGAGCCGCTATGTGAACGGCCATATTTTGGTCGTTGACGGCGGATGGATGGGAAGATGATCTCTCAGTACCACCTGCGGTAGCGGATGGTTTACGGCAGGCACCAAACAGGACAATGCTTGATATCAAATCAAAAGATAACTGCAAATGGGACATCGTCAGCCTTGGTGAAGTCATGCTGCGGCTCGATCCCGGTGACAAACGCATTCACACGACCCGCTCATTCGAGGTCTGGGAAGGCGGCGGTGAATATAACGTGCGCGCGGGCTGAAACGCTGTTTTGGTCTGGACGCCGCCGTGGTCACGGCCCTCGCCGACAACCCCGTGGGCCGCCTTGTCCAGGATCTGATGTATCAGGGCGGCGTCGACCAATCTCATGTCAAATGGGTCAAATATGACGGTGTCGGACGGACCGTTCGCAATGGGATGAACTTCACTNGACGCCGTTATCGAGGTCAATCTTTCCAGCGTCTTTCTTCTCGCCCAGGCAGCCGGCCGGCGAATGATCGCTCAGGGCGGCGGCAAGATCGTGAATATTGCGTCGCTGCTTTCATTCCAGGGCGGAATAAATGTTCCGGCGTACACGGCTTCGAAATCGGCGGTCGCCGGATTGACGAGAGCACTCGCGAACGAATGGGCACGATCGAACGTTAACGTCAACGCCATTGCGCCGGGCTATATCGCGACGAACAATACTGCGGCACTCCAGGCCGACGAGACGCGTAATCGCCAGATCCTCGAACGTATCCCGGCGGGGCGTTGGGGAGAGCCAAACGACATTGCGGGGGCGGCGGTCTTTCTAGCCTCGGACGCGAGCCGCTATGTGAACGGCCATACCTTGGTCGTTGACGGCGGATGGATGGGAAGATGATGTCTCAGTACCACCTGCGGTAGCGGATGGTCTACGGTAGGCACCAAACAGGACAATGCTCGATATAAAATCAAAAGATAACTGCAAATGGGACATCGTCAGCCTTGGTGAAGTCATGCTGCGGCTCGATCCTGGTGACAAACGCATTCACACGACCCGCTCATTCGAGGTCTGGGAAGGCGGCGGTGAATATAACGTCGCGCGCGGGCTGAAACGCTGTTTTGGTCTGGACGCCGCCGTGGTCACGGCCCTCGCCGACAACCCCGTGGGCCGCCTTGTCCAGGATCTGATGTATCAGGGCGGCGTCGACCAATCTCATGTCAAATGGGTCAAATATGACGGTGTCGGACGGACCGTTCGCAATGGGATGAACTTTACCGAACGCGGCTTTGGCGTACGGGCGGCGCTCGGGTGTTCGGACCGCGGTCACACCGCCGTGTCGCAGTTGAAGGCCGGTGATATCGACTGGGAGCGCGTGTTTGGCCAAGAAGGGGCGAGGTGGTTCCACACCGGCGGCATTTTTTGCGCATTGTCTGAGACCACTCCCGAGGTCGCCAAAGAGGCGATGCAGGCGGCGAAAAAGCACGGTACGGTCATTTCGTATGACCTAAACTACCGCGATTCGCTCTGGCGTGCGATCGGCGGCCAGGCCAAGGCCCAGGAAGTGAACCGCGACCTTGCAAAATACGTCGACGTGATGATCGGCAACGAAGAGGATTTCACCGCGTGCCTCGGCTACGAGGTCGAGGGACAGGATGAGCACCATTCGAAACTGGACGTCACGAGCTTTGAGAAGATGATCCGTCGAGCTGTCGCCGATTTTCCGAATTTCGAGGTCGTGGCTACTACTCTGCGCAATGCTAAAACTGCGTCAGTCAACGATTGGGGAGCGGTCTGCTTTACCGGAGGACAGCTTTATCAGGCGATGCTTCGCGAGGATCTCGACATCTTCGACCGCGTTGGCGGCGGGGATTCGTTCGCGTCAGGTTTGATATACGGTTTTCTGACAGGAGAGTCCCCCGAGTGGGCAGTGAACTGCGGTGCCGCACACGGAGCTCTTGCGATGACGACGCCGGGAGACACGACCACGGTTGGCCTGGCGGATGTTCAGCGCGTGATGAAGGGCGGCGGAGCCCGGGTCGCAAGATAGTATTTGATCAATATGGATAAAAGGAAGATCGTTGAACATATCGAATCGCTGGGCCTCGTCCCGGTCGTGCGGGCCTCATCGGCGGACGAGGCGATGCAGGCCATCGAAGCGATCAAGGCGGGCGGCGTTGACGTCCTCGAGATCACGATGACCGTGCCGGGTGCGATAAAGGTGATCGAAAAGGTCGCGGATAAATACGGCAGCGAAGTAATTGTCGGTGCCGGCACGGTACTCGACCCCGAGACGGCGCGCGCGTGCTTGCTTGCGGGTGCGCAGTTTATCGTCAGTCCCGCGCTCAATCTCGACACGATCGCGGTCTGTCATCGATACAGTGCCCCGGTCATGCCGGGCGTGCTGACGCCGACCGAGGTCATAACGGCCTGGAGCGCGGGTGTCGATTTTGTCAAGGTGTTTCCGGCAGGCTCGGTCGGCGGGGCGAGCTATGTCAAGAACCTTAAAGGCCCATTCCCGCAGATAAAGATCATCCCGACGGGCGGTGTGTCCCTCAAGACAGCAGCTGATTTTATCAAAGCAGGAGCATCCGCCCTCGGCGTCGGCACAGATCTTGTCGACGTCAAGGCGATCCGTGCGGGTGAAGCACATGTCGTTACCGAGCGAGCGCGGCAATTTGTTGAAATAGTTCGCGAGGCAAGGGCCACGTGATCGGCAAGATCAAGTCGTTGGAACTACTGTCCATGAAAAAATATCTGGCGGCCCATATTTGTTTGCTTTTGTTGCTTGGGACCGCCCTTGCGCAGAATGATCGCTCGAAAGATCTCGCAAGCGTCGCCGCCGCTGAGAACAGCTTTGCCGACATGGCCGCGAGCAGCGGGACGCGCGCGGCCTTTCTTGCGTTTGCTGCGCCGGACGGCATCGTATTTAGCGACAAGGTCGAAAACGCCCTTCAGAATTGGCAAAAGCGCACGCCCAATGCGTCGCTTCTTTCGTGGCGGCCTTCGTGGGTGGACGTATCGGCGGACGGCCGATTGGGTTACACCACAGGGACATGGTCGTTCAGTCGTTCAAAAACAGAAGATCCGGTCGCTTGGGGCGAGTTCTTTACCGTTTGGAGAAAGGAGCCGGACGGAACATGGAAATTTGCGCTCGACCTGGGTATAGGTCATGAAAAGGCGGATGTTCTCAGAGATAACTGGCATTCGCCGCCTGCCGATCCCAGAATTAAACCAAAAGTCGCTGATCTGGAGATCTGGCGGTCGCTCGAGACCGGCTTTGCATCAGACCTAAAACGGTACGGAGCCCGCAAAGCGTATTCACGCGCCGCCCACCAGCGGATTCGCCTGCTTCGCGAGGGCAAGATGCCGCTTCAAGGCAAGCAGGACGCTATGCGGCAGATCAACTCCGACGAGTTGGTGTTCAACCCCCTTGGCGGCGGATCGTCCAGCGACCTTGCATTTGTTTATGGCGAGTATGAGTTAAAGGGGGCGACTGCCGAAAAGGGTTTCTATTGCCGTGTTTGGAAACTCGACGGTGCTCGCTGGAAGATCGCGTTGGAGGTCCTCCACCCGGTTCCGCCGGCGAAAAACTAAGACAGATCTACAACAAGGCTCGTTCGATCTCTTTTACGAGCTTTTCCGCCGGCTGGGTCGCGTCGAGGACCGGGTCGTCACCTGTAGGCATTTCCAGCGTGTCGTATTGGCTCTTCAGCAGATCCGGGTTCATAAAGTGATGTTGCCGTTTGGTGATCCGCGCTTCGATCCGGTCATAGTCAGCGTAAAGCAGCACGAATTTGACGTTGTCGTCCACATGCAGAATATCTCGGTATTTCTGCTTCAAGGCCGAGCAGGCGAGCACGGCGTTCTCGCTCTTCTCGAGTGTTTCAGCTATCAGTTCGCGCAGAGTCTGGAGCCAGTTTTTGCGGTCCTCGTCGGTAAGCGGGTGCCCGGATGCCATTTTCGCCTTGTTCGCCTCCGAATGATAGTTGTCGGCATCGTAAAACTGCCACTTCAAATCGGCCGCCAGTTTCTTACCGACGGTCGTTTTTCCGACCGCGGATACGCCATAGATCACGATGACCATACCGTCGCTTTGTCCAGCGTATATCAACATAAATCAAAGTGATTGTAGCTGTAGGCAAAGGCCCGAGCAAACGACATTTTGGCCTCAAGTCAGCTGATAGCTTAGAATCAGTCAATGCCCGCTGGAAAAGCCCTCTCGATGTTGGTTTTGATGCTTACAATAGCTCAGGCTTCGCCCGCCCGGGTCTCGCCGTTTGTCAGCGTCAAGAGGCACATTTTTAACTCCGGCGGCAAGCCGTATTATTTTGTAGGTGCGAACTACTGGTACGGTGGCTTGTTGGGGCTCGATCGTGACGAGAACCGCGGCCGTTTCCGGCTCAGGCGCGAACTCGATGTCCTGAAGGCAAACGGTGTCACCAATCTTCGCCTTCTCGGCGGCGCCGAAGGCTTGGGACCGATGAACGGCGTCGCGCGTGTTGGCCCGTCTCTTCAACCGCGGCAAGGTGAGTTCGATGCCTCGGTCCTGGATGGGCTTGACCTCGTTCTCTACGAAATGGGCAAGCGCGGGATGAAAGCCGTCATTTATCTCAGCAACAACTGGGAATGGAGCGGCGGATTTCAGCAGTATCTGATCTGGAATGGTGTAGTTGACCGCGAGTATCTGACAAAAAAACCATCGTGGGACGAGCTTCGAGATGTCGTTTCTAAGTTCTACTCGTGTCGTGCCTGTACCGACGGTTACGAACACCAGGTCGAGTTCATCATCCGCCATAGGAATAAGTTCAGTGGAAAACTGTATGCGGACGACCCCGCGATAATGGCTTGGGAGATCGCGAATGAACCGCGTCCGATGCGGCCCGTCGCGAACGAGGCCTATCGTCGCTGGATCGCCGATGCGGCTGCCAAGATCAGGTCGCTCGATAAACGCCATCTGATAACGATCGGCCACGAGGGCCGCATCGGGACTCAGGATCCGGCACTTTTTCGCGACATTCACGCTGATCCGAACATCGACTACCTCACTATACACATCTGGCCGAAGAACTGGGGCTGGTTTCACGGTGGGAAAATGGCCGACGATTTTGCCGGGACACTGACAGAAACGCGAAATTACATTGCCGAGAACGTCGCCGTCGCCCGTGAACTTGATAAACCAATGGTGATCGAAGAATTTGGGTTGCCACGCGACGGCGAATCGATCGATCCCGCGTCTTTAACGACGTTCCGTGACCGATACTATCAAGAGATCTTTTCGTTCGTCGGCGGCCGCAGAGGCGGTGACGCGTTCATCGGCGGGGCCAATTTCTGGGCGTTTGGCGGCCAAGCGCGACCGGTCAAAGGACAGGCGTTCTGGAAGTCAGGTGACGAGTTTACGGGTGATCCACCGATGGAAGAGCAGGGCCTCAATTCTGTTTTCGATATTGACACCAGTACGCTGCATACTATTAGGGTCGCCCGCCGAACAAGATGAGTGTGACTGTAACAACCGACGAATACCGTTTGGAACCCTCGCAGATCGATTCATTCGCGACGGATGGCCATGTTTTGTTGCGGCGCGTCGCTACCGGTGACGAGATCGCGAAATATCGGCCTGCCATTCGACAGGCGTGTCTGGCACACACCACCGAAAACCGGAGTCTTGAATCCCGCGACACTTACGGCAAAGCATTCCTGCAGGTGACAAACCTGTGGACACGTGACGAGACGGTCCGGCGATTCGTCTTTATGCGAAAATTCGCCTCCATCGCATCCAGGCTTCTGAATGTTCCTCACGTCAGGCTCTATCACGATCAGGCGCTGTTCAAAGAGCCCGGCGGCGGGCCGACGCCCTGGCATCGGGATCAGTTTTACTGGCCGCTCGACACCGACCAGACGATCACAATGTGGATGCCGATGGTCGACGTCGACAGTTCAATGGGGACGATGAGATTTGCGTCCGGCTCGCACGAACGACGTGATGTCGGAGCGGTCGAAATTTCTGACGAGAGCCAGGAAACTTACGACAAGTACATTCGCGAAAAGGGCTTTTCGATCGCGTCCGTCGATTCGATCAACGCTGGTGACGCCACATTCCATCTCGGCCGTACGGTCCACAGCGCAGGAGCGAACGGTTCAGACAAAATGCGGGAAGTGATGACGGTCATCTATTTTGCCGACGGAGCCCAGGTCAGTCGGCCGCAGTCGGCGTATCAACAGGCCGACCTCGATGCATGGCTCGATGGCCTGCCGCCGGGTGCAATTGCTGCGGGTCCTTTGAACCCTATCCTGGCATGACCATTTATGACGACCAACTTTCCGCGAGCTTCGGGTATTTTGCTTCATCCGACAAGTCTGCCGGGCAGCTACGGCATCGGCGATCTTGGCGGCGAAGCGTTCAAGTTCGTCGATTTTCTTTCCGATTCGCGCCAGACGTATTGGCAGATCTTGCCTCTTGGGCCGACCGGCTTCGGCGATTCGCCTTACCAGTGTTTCTCGGCCTTCGCGGGCAATACACTGATCATCTCGCCCGAAAGACTTATCGAGGAAGGCCTGCTTTCAAAAGACGACCTCGGCGAAATTCCGCGTTTTCCCGAAGACCATGTTGATTTTGGCGCAGTGTATGAGTGGAAGACCGAGCTCCTGCCTAAGGCTTTCGAGTCATTCTCTCAGGGCGCCGGTTTAGAACTGCGTGACGCATTTGCTAAGTTCTGCAGTGAGAATCAGTTTTGGCTAGACGACTATTCGCTTTATCGCGCGGTCAAGGCCTCGGAGAGCCGTAAGCCCTGGTACGAGTGGCCTGAAGACCTGAGACTTCGTGACGCCGAGGCACTGCGTTTCGCCTCAAAACGACTTTCGCATCAGGCTGAGGCCGAAAAATTCTATCAGTTCCTGTTCTTCCGTCAGTGGGCAGCGGTCAAATCCTACGCCAACAGTAATGGCGTACGCATCATCGGTGACATTCCCATTTTCGTGGCCCTTGATTCGTCAGATGTGTGGTGCAACCAGGACAAATTCAAACTTAACGCCGACGGCACTGCGAAGGTTGTTGCGGGCGTGCCTCCGGATTATTTTTCCAAAACGGGCCAGCTGTGGGGCAATCCGATCTACGACTGGGATTCGATGCGGCGTGACCACTTTGCGTGGTGGGTGGCCCGCGCATACTCAACGCTGCAAATTGTCGATATTGTCAGGCTGGATCACTTTCGCGGATTTGCCGCTTCCTGGGAAGTCCCCGGAACGGACGAAACAGCCGAGAACGGGACGTGGGTCGAGGTGCCGGGAAGAGAGTTATTCACAGCGCTGCATCGGTCGCTTGGCCGCCTGCCGGTCATCGCAGAGGATCTCGGGTTCATGACTCCGGATGTCGAAGAGCTTCGGGACGAGTTCAATATACCCGGCATGCGGATACTTCAGTTCGGATTTGGCGGGGACGCCAGGAACCGGGACCTTCCGCACAATTACATTCGGCACTCGGTCGCCTATACCGGTACTCATGACAATGATACGGCCGTCGGATGGTTCAGTTCACTTGAGACCGCGGCAGCTGAAGATGCTAACGCCGACGCCATCCGCGCTCGCGATCATTGCCTGGAGTACCTGAACTCGGACGGTTCGTCGATCAACTGGGACCTCATCCGAGCGGTCTGGGCCTCGGTCGCTGACACCGCGATCGTGCCGATGGCAGACATTCTCAGCATCGGTTCCGAAGGCAGGATGAACGTTCCATCGACGGTGGGCGGCAATTGGCAATGGCGAATGGCGAATGGAGCAATAACGGACCGCATCCAAGATCGCCTTAGGGAGCTGACCGAGATCTACGGGCGTTCCGTCTGAAGAAGGCAGCGAAAAAAGAAGGAAAAGAAAAAGGCCGCACCAACAATAAGCCGGCGGACCTTCTCTTCTGACATTCGATGGTGGAGACGAGGGGGATCGAACCCCTGACCTCTGCAATGCCATTGCAGCGCTCTCCCAGCTGAGCTACGTCCCCCTGATATCAAGCCGCCGAACCGAAATTTCGGCGAACTTCGAGAGTATCGAAAATGACTCGGAGCGTCAAGTTTTAGACGTTATTTGCCTTTGAATACGGGCTTTCGCTTTTCGAGGAATGCCGAGACACCCTCCTGCTTGTCCTCTGTCGAAAAACATATCGCAAAGAGATCGACCTCGCGTCGCAGCCCTTCATCGAGATTCGATCTCGAAGCGAATTTGACCGCTTCCTTGCATAACTGAAGAGCGATCGGCGCCTTTTCGGCGATCTTAGCAGCAAAGTCCAAAGTCTTTGCCTCAAGCTCTTCAGCAGGAAAGACGTGGTTTACGAGGCCGAACTTATGGGCTGTGGTCGCGTCGATCATATCGCCCGACAGGATCAATTCCATCGCACGTCCCTCGCCTATGAGACGTGCGAGTCGCTGCGTCCCGCCCCCGCCCGGCATAATGCCGAGATTGATCTCAGGCTGCGAGAATCGCGCGTTCTCGCTGCAGATGCGAATGTCGCAGGCCAGCGCCAGCTCGTTGCCGCCACCCAGACAAAATCCGTTTATCATCGCGATCACGGGTTTCGGGAACGCGTCGATCGAGTTGAACAGACTTGTTTCGTGGAACTTGTTACGCTGAGTGACCGGCGTCTGACCCTCAAATTCGCTAATGTCGGCCCCCGCAATGAACGACTTTGGTCCCGATCCCGTGATCACCACAACGCGGACCTCGTCATCTTTCTTCAAACGGTCAAGAGCCGCAACGCCACTTGCGTGGACCTCACTGTTAAGCGCGTTGAGTTTGTCGGGACGGTTTATTGTAAACACGGCTACCGCACCGTGCCTTTCGACGGTTATGACATCAGATGCTTGCATATCGGGAAATACAACGGATGGAGAATGACCAGCGCTCACTCGTCAACGCCTTCGACGACGTTGTCATCTGCGATCCAGGCGACGAACAAACGCAGCCAGCTTTCCTTGGGTTCGAGTATCGCGACACCGACACGGGATGCTCCGTAGCTCGCCGGCATTACCCTTACGGCTTGAGCCTTGACCTCGACGGGAACGCCGTCCGGTCTGTGCGATCGAATATAGAGCTGATCGCCCTGCTCGACCTTCTGATTCAGCTGAAAAAGAGCACCTAAAGTGGATACGTCGTCGGTCTCAGTCGGCTCGCTCCAGGTGTCACCGTCCTCGGTGCGCCCAGATACAACTACGGGCAGCCGCAGGGCCATCCTGAGAGCGAATCGCTTTTCCTCATACTGGGGCTGCATAGAGGTCAACTCAATGTACTGCTTCACATGGGTCGGGCCAAAATTGACAATAGTTTAGCACGAAAACCCAATAAGCATAACCCAATTCGTCCCACACTTATACAGACGGGGTTAATTTTCACGGCGTAGCCGATCGGAGGTCAGGCCGCGACAGTTTGGACTAACCGGGCGGACGACAGCTATACTGGACATTACTCCTTGACCGTATCAACGACCATCGGTCCACTAAGCCGCACGAATATGGCTCAAACACACTTAAAACACAAGGTGGTGATCTTAGGGTCCGGCCCGGCAGGACTAACGGCCGCAGTTTATGCCTCACGAGCGCAGCTCGATCCATTGGTGATCGACGGACCGCAGCCGGGCGGGCAGCTGACGATCACGACCGAGGTCGAGAACTATCCCGGTTTTGCGCAGGGAATTATGGGTCCGATCCTGATGGACGAATTTCGTCAGCAGGCGTTGCGGTTCGGAACGCGCATTGAGAACGTCTGGATCGAACGGGTCGATCTGGCAAATCGTCCATTCAAGCTTTTTGGAAAGGAAAGCGTGGACAGTCAGGACATTACGACGGTGATCGAGGCCGACACGTTGGTCGTCGCGACGGGCGCATCAGCCAAGTGGCTGGGCATCCCCGGCGAAGCTCCGGCTCCCGAAGGCCTTGGAGGCAACGGCGTGTCGGCATGCGCAACATGCGACGGCTTTTTCTTTAGGGACAAGCCGATCGTCGTTGTGGGTGGCGGCGACACCGCGATGGAGGAAGCTCTTTTCCTTACAAAATTCGCCTCAAAAGTGACCTTGATCCATCGCCGGGAAGAGTTTCGAGCCTCGGCGATCATGTCGAACCGCGTCCTGAGTCATGAAAAGATCGAAGTGCTCTGGAACACCGAAGTGCTCAGGATCGACGGAACAAAGGAAAAAGGCGTCGAGAGCATCCAGATCCTGAACAACAAGACCAACGAAGAACGGACCTATCCTACCCAAGGCGTGTTTATCGCGATCGGGCACCAGCCGAACACCGGCCTGTTCAAAGGCATACTCGACATGGACGATGTCGGTTACCTTGTTACGGAAGGCAGGTCGATGCGGACAAACATTCCGGGCGTCTTCGCTTGCGGCGATGCTCAGGACTCTATATACCGCCAAGCGGTCACCGCTGCCGGAACGGGCTGCATGGCGGCCATCGATGCTGAACGGTTCCTGGCGGAACACGCAAGCTAAACGCACTATGTTTTGACGACGACCTTTCCTTTCCGGATCTCGACGTTCTGAGGGGTTTTCTCTACTTTTCCCGCGTCGAAACCCATTAACACGGCCCGCCTCAGTATCGCCTGATAGGCACTATCATCCATTTTTGGCTTGCGGCTGAGTATCCAGAAATACTCGCGTTTCGGTTCACCGACGGCAACGTATTCGTAATCCTTATCAAGATCGATGATCCAGTAATCGCCCCATACCATCGGGAGAAATGAAAGGATCGACGGCGCGAAGCGCACTTTTAACTTCGCGTTGGACGTGACGTCGACAATCTTTGCCTCGCCGACGGCTGTATCCATTCGGCCGTCTTCCAGCAAGCACTGATTACTGACCTCGATGCGGCCGTTAGGCTTAAGTGCGTAATTAGCGGTCGTGTTGGCGACACACTTTTTCTGAAAGCGGTTGGGGTACTTGGCTATTTCGTACCAGGTCCCGGCGTATTTCTTTATGTCGACACTGTCGACAGGTTTAAGATCGGCGGCCGGCCTGTTCTGTCCGAACGAGTCGGCGGCCGACACAGAGGCAAATAACATTGCTGCGATTATCAAGTTTTTCATATCGTTCTCACTGCCTGATCCGTTCAGGCTCGGTATTGTATTCGTTGCATTTATGCGGCCGGATTCTGTAATAATAGTTTATCTTGTTAAGAAGATATTAGACTTAGGTTATGCCAATTTACGAATACAGATGCCAGCAGTGCGGCGCCCATTTTGAAAAGCGACAAAGCGTTTCCGACGAGCCGCTTACAACGTGCGAGAAATGCCACGGCCGGCTTGAGAAACAATGGTCGTTGTCGGGCTTCCAGTTCAAGGGAGCCGGTTGGTACGTCACCGACTACGCAGGGAAAAGGGGTCCAAAAACGGAAACGTCCGAAAAATCTTCCGCATCCGATTCAACCTCTGCTTCGGATACAGCATCAAACTCTAAAGCTGAAAGTTCGGCGTTGACCAAAGACACGAAATCAAGCCCCGGCAACGAATGAGTACATTGGTAAGAGCGGTAACAGGTATCGCGGCGGTGACGCTGTTGATTCCGGCGTTTGCGTTGGCCCAGTCGCGTCACAATGCCCGCGGCAACGACCTCGAAGGCACGATACTGACTGTTACAGCGACTCGGGGAGTCGCCAAAAGTGGCCCCATCAAGATCGACGAGCTCTTTCTTTACGAGAACGGGGTCGAACAGAAGATCAAAAATTTCAGCTACGATCCCGGTCCCGCGAGGATCGTGCTGCTTGTTGACAACTCGCAGACCCTGCCCACTTCGGTCGACAGCATGAAAAAGGCGGCGATGGAGTTCGCCTACGAGATATTTGAAGGTGATCAACTCTTCACGATCGCTTACGACGAAAAACCCGAGATAATTCAGGAATGGACCGACGACGCCAAGAAGATGGAGACGTCGTTCGCGACGTTTCGAAAAAAGGGAAATCCCTACCTTTTTGACGCCCTCGATGCCGCAGTGAACCAGGTATTGGTTCCGCTGATGCCCGGAACGCGCAAGACTGCGATCGTCATTATAGGCGACGGACTCGACCGAGGCAGCAAGATAAGTTTTGACAAGATCTCTGCCGAACTTCAAAACGAAAACGTTACTGTGTATGCGTTGCAGATCCGCGATCGAACGGGCGGTGCGTACCGGCGGGATCAGCCGAAGGCGCCCATCGTGATCCAGCAACTGGCTGAGAACACAGGAGGCAAGGTGTTTGCCATCGAGGATGCTCAGACCGCGGCGAAAACGATCTGCGACGAGCTTCGACATAACCGCTACCTGCTCTCATACATGTCCGCCAACACGTCGAACTACGATGCCCGGAAATTGCTTCTGGTGGGCGACGGTATCAGCATCCGGATCAAGGCTACGCAGCCGCCAAACGTTAAGTGATACGCCGCCATTCGTGCTGACAACTCGCCTCAAATAGGGCCCCGTCTGTGATAAACTCTTGTTGCTTCGGTTCTCTTTGAGATCCCGGGTAGCGCAAAAATCAGTGAGCGACGATAAAAAAATCCCGCCGCCACCGCCGCCGGACGATTTTTCGGTCACGACGCCTAATATCCGTACGCCCGCCGGAAACCCGCCGCAACAAGAAGCCGATTGGGAAAAGACCAACTACAACTACCCTAAGCAGCCTTCATCGGACGAATGGGGCAAGACCGTTACAAACATCAAGCCCATCGAGACAGGCTCGGGCGATTTCGACAAGACCTACTATCCCGGCTCCAAGGCACCGTCCACTCCCGAATGGGGCATGACCGAGGCGAACGTCAATATGAACGCGGCCGATCTAGGCACGCGTCCCGAGGATTTTGGCCCTTCTGAACCTGCCTACGACAAGACGACGCCCTATTTTCGGCTTCCCGAGGCCGAACGGGCCAAGTACTCCGATCTGCCTCCGACGCCGACTGAACGAGCGGCACAAGCAGAGCAGGAAGAAAAACGAAAGGGCGGCCTGCCTACGTGGTTCTGGATCGTTGCGGGCCTGATGACGATGTTCTTTTTCGCCATCGTCGTCTTCGCGATCGTCTATTTCCTGATACAACGCGATACCGCTTTTGAGGTGACCGTAAAGGGAGCTCCGATAGGCAGTACCATCCAAGTCGACGGTTCGCCGCTTGCCGTCTCTGACGAAGACGGCTCGTTTCGGCTCAAGAACCTCAAAGCCGGCGAACGCGAGATCAGTATCGTCCATCCGACATTTACCTGCGAAAAGCGAAAAGTGACCGGCGGCAACGGCGTCAACCCGGAACCGATAATCGCCCGTTGTACGGCGATCGCCGCGAAAGCGACCGACGATTGCGGCAACATACACTTCGGTGAAGACGACAAGGCTGAGCGGTGCTATAACTCCGCGCTCGATGCCTTACCCGATCCGTTCACGGCCGAGGCTCTTGTCCGTGCATTGAACATACTGATCATCAATTTTGAAAGCGGGAAATCGGACATCCCGCCCGTACGGCTCGCTGCCCTTCAAAAAGGCGCGGGCTTTATCAAGAAACTCCCTCAAGGGATAGTCCTTGAAGTCGGCGGACACACCGACAACGTCGGCCAGCCGGCTTCGAACCAATCTCTTTCGGACGCGCGTGCAAATGCGGTAAAGGCACAGCTTGTTAAGTTTGGCGTCGCGGACTCGACCTTGCAGACACGCGGCTACGGCGCGACAAGGCCGATAACGACCAACGACACGGTCGACGGCAAATACCGAAACCGGCGGATCGAGTATTCCATAGTGAGGAAATGACAATGGATCGCCACCGGATCCATGAGAAATTCGGACCGAGGGCGAGAGCAGGTGTGGCTATCGTTGTGTTGATCCTCGCGGTGGGTGCTACTGTACGTTCTCAGGACAAGCGGCCATCAGTGGTCGTCCCGGCGGATCTTCAATTTGCTAACGGTTTTATCGATGATCTCGGTAAGGCCGGATTCGTTGTCGAAAAGGTCGCCCATTCGAAACTGAACGGCGGCGAACTCATATCGAAAAACGCCGTTTGGGTCAAAACGGACAAAGGCACTCTCGAGGCGGTGTTTTACAGCGAACGCAGCCAGATAGATGTCATCACGATCCGCGAAACGGACTTCAGCGACGGATTTCACACCTACGCGATCGACCTTGACAGCGCACAGCGACACTGGACCGGCAAACTTCCGACGTTCTTTACTAAATACGGACTGGTGTTGATGGTGAGCTACGAACCTGAATTAAGATCGCTCCTCGACGCTGCGTTTGCAGACAAAACTGTCGCCCCCAACTGACGGCCGTTTTCTTACACCGCGACCGGAGCGGCGATCTTTCCCCAGGACTGATAGTTCTGCAATTTCAAATTCTCAAATTTGAAATTGGCCAAACCTTCCAATCCCTTTAACCATTCTGCGCTGACAAATTCCAAACGCGGTAACTCCATCGGTCGACGCGAAAGCAGTTCGTCAACCTGTTCCAAGTGGTTCGAATAGATATGCAGATCACCGAACGTGTGTATGAACTCGCCGGCTTCCAGGCCGCAGACATGAGCGACGAGGTGCGTTAGAAGTGCGTAGCTCGAAATGTTGAACGGCACGCCCAGGAATGCGTCGGCCGACCGCTGGTAGAGCTGGCAATGAAGAGTGCGGCCGTTCTCTATCTTGAACTGGAACAGCGTGTGGCATGGCGGCAGAGCGACATTGTCGCATACGCGCGGGTCCCAGCCCGAAACGATCAGGCGACGCGAATTTGGGTTAGTCTCAATCTCGTTGATCAGACGCGCGATCTGGTCAACGCCATTCCTCTCGGGGTAATCGCCACCGAACGAACGCCATAGATAACCATAGACCGGCCCCAGGTCACCCGCTTCGCGGCCAAACCTCGCGGTTTGTTCCTTGGTCGCCCATTCGGCCCATATGTCGACGCCCCGTGCGAGCAAGTCGCGCTCGTCGGTGGATCCCGAAAGGAACCAGAACAACTCCTCCGCGACCCAGCGGAACGGCACGCGTTTGGTCGTCACGATCGGAAATCCATCACGCAGATCGAAGCGAGTCTGAAAGCCAAATGAAGAGATCGTGCCAACGCCGGTGCGGTCCTCGTGGCGCGATCCGTTGGCGAGAATGTGGCGTAGAAGGTCGTGGTATTGCTTCATGGGACCTTTATCAGATCTTTTCGAATATTGACGACATTTTCCGGCAGATCATCGATCTGCAGGCCGATCGGGTCGGCACCAGCGGTCTGCAGAGCGCTTGCGATCTGTATCAAGTCGGCAAACCTTGCCGACAAAGTCATTTTTACAAAAACGGTCTTTTCAACTTCGTAAGAGCCTGACCGCAAAACGCCATTGTCCTCCCTTTGCTTAAAGATCTCCCGAAGTTTATCGATCAATCGCGATGGGTAAGTCAGCTTCCCAAACCCTTCATTGTTTAATGTGATCTCGTTTTCGTAGGTGACTGCAACCACGAGCAACAGCGGATTTGGTTTTACTACTATATTCTGCTGGGATTTAGGTTCGGCGGGCACATTTAAGAGCGGTCCATTCGGAATTCTGACAAAGACCGCGGCGGGCCCCGATGCCCGGGCCGTCCGCACGACATTTACGACAGTCTTGAGATCCAAATTTGGTTCGGCTTCTATGACGATACTTGGGCCAGGGGGTCTTTTCCCGGTCTTAGGAGATTGCAGATCGACATAATCCGTGAGGATACCCGCCAGTGTTGTGTTATCGAGGTCCTCGGATTCAAATCCTGTCAGTACTGACATCCGAACACGTCCGTCGGTGCCGATCATTAAATGAAACTCGTAGCCCCTGCTTTGCTGTTTGCCGGTGTTTGACGCGCCCGGTCTGACCTTTGGCTTCGTGACTTGGGTAGCAACAGTCGGAACAAAAACAAAGATCGAAAAGACGACTGCCAGGCAAAAACATTTCATTGTTATCTCCGTTGATACGGGACCTGAAATTTGTCCAATGTACGACAAAAAGTTACCATAAGTAGCTTATGAGGCCGAACCTCGAGGTCAGTTTTAATTCGCCCCAATGCGGTTGGATGTCGATCGGATTCAGCGATGGCGTCAGCGAATTTCACACGACGACGGCCCACGCGCCGCATGAATTTGCTTTGGCCGAGCTGCTGCGTATCTTGACTGCTTTGCTCGATGAAAGCCAGCCAGAGCAGGAATACGTTTTGGAGTGGAACCGCGATCCCGAAGAATTTGACTTTCGATTCGTCCGTCGTCAAAAAGAGGTCGTGATCGAGATATATCAATATCCGACAGAGAACAGGGACACCGCCGAACGGGAGCTAGTATTTGTCCATCGCGGAGATGCCGGTGAGGTATGCGAGGCCTTTGCCAAAACCTTCGAGCAGTTATATCAGGACCGCCTGACGGATGATTTTGAGGTGAACTGGCGTCAACCCTTTCCCGTGGAGGCGTTTGACCGGTTCGAGGCTACGCTGACCGGGCGGCAAATGAGATAGCTTCGATGTCTCGTATGCGAAGGCTTATTATCCGTATCACACTCGTCGTTGCGGCCCTCCTGGGGGCCGTTGCAGTCTGGATAGCGGTTGACTTGTACAGACCGCTAAAGGTAAATATTCGGGACTTTGACGCCGATGAAGTCGCACGGCTCGATACGGCGATGTGGCGGTCGTATTACAGCCGGGAACGTTTTCGAATGTACCGCGAACTGACCGAGCTGCTTGCAACACAGTACAAATTCCCGTTTTGGCGTCGCCAACTGGTCGCGTTTCATGCAGCAAAAGCAGCGTTTGTGTTCAAGGACGGGAAGTCGCGCGCCGATTATGAAAAGGCCCTGCCGGACCTTGTTAAATTTTACGACGAGATCCGCGATATCAGCACTACGGACTTTGACGCGAATCGAGCGGCCCAGTTGGAACTCGAATGGTGGATAGTCCACCGTCAACGAGACCAGTATAACGAGGGCGATCTTGCCCGGGCTCTTGCCGCGACGTCCGGAGCGATCTATCAGATGCCGGTGGAGAGATTTGCCGAGCACGGCGAGCTGCGTGCCAAGGCGATGGAGATCCGTGACAGGAAGGCGGAATCGGGCGGTGTCACCGAAGAAGACTGGCAAAATATCGACCGCCTGCTGCATCTATCGTGGAGTTCGCTGCACGATGCGGTGAAGAGTGACTGATGAAAGAGAGACTTCTGGATCTATTGGCATGTCCGACATGCGGCGGTGACATAACGCTTGCTTACGCGGGCAAATATGACGGCCGGGAAATCATGGATGGTGTGCTGACGTGCAAGAAATGCACGCGTGAGTACAAGATCGTCCGTGGCATTCCGCGATTCGCGGAGCTGTCACAGGTCGAAGCCGACAAGGCCGAAACGGCGCAGAATTTCGGGTGGCAGTGGACCAATTTTACGCAGGAAGACGAAAAGTACTTCGACCAGTTCCTCGGTTGGCTGCAACCGGTTAAGCCCGAGTTCTTTCGTGACAAGTTCGTCCTGGAAGGCGGCTGCGGCAAGGGCCGGCACACCAAACTCGCCGCCGAATGGGGTGCAACGGATGTTGTTGGTATCGACCTCGGCGATGGAGTGGAGTCTGCTTTCGCATTAACCCGCGATCTGCCGAATGCTCACATTGTCCAGTGTGATATTTTCAAATTGCCGCTTAAGAAAGCATTCGATTACGCCTTCAGCGTCGGCGTTCTGCATCACACCCCTGACCCGAAGCAGGCATTCTTTTCGCTCGCCTCAAGAGTGAAAAAGGGCGGGCATATTTCGGCGTGGGTCTACGGAGCCGAGAACAACGAGTGGATCTCGCGATTTGTGGACCCGGTCCGCACCGGATTTACGTCTCAGATCAGCCAGCCGCTGCTCTATCAACTGTCGAAGCTGCCTACGCTCGGTGTTTTTTTGACCACTAAACTCGTTTATCGGCCGCTGAATGCGGCGGCCAAACCGATCGCGAACAGGATGTTCTACAATGAGTACCTGAATCATCTAGGCTCATTCGGCTGGCGCGAGCAGCACAATATCGTATTTGATCATCTGGTCGCGCCGACAGCGTTTTACATTTCAAAGAAAGACTTTTCCGCATGGTGGCAGCATATCCGTGCCGAGGACGTCGAAATTATATGGCACAATGAGAACAGTTGGTGCGGATTTGGAAAGGTGACTTGAGAGGACGAAAAATGAGATTTGATTCACACACTAAGCACGTGCATCGCGACGCTATCGAGGAAGCCATCTCGGTCGTTATCGAGAAAGGCAATCCGGGCCACGTCGAGACGGCTAAGTGTATCCGTGACAGCAAAGTCAAGATCCAGTTCGTACCGCTTAAGAAGATACAGTGCTCCGGAATCACCGGCATCATCGACGCCGGCAAAACGAATGCGCGTATCAAAAACGAGAATCTCAATCTGATCGAGGCGCTCGGCGAGGTCTATATCAAGTTTGCCGACTGGACATTTGACGTCGCCGGCCAGCGCGGCTGCCAGGGTACGATAGTTCACGAAGGGCTGCATGCTTGCGATTTTGCCCGACTGGTCTCGACCCTGTCGAATACCGACACCGAACCGCTGGGAGTAGTCGATCCAACACTTTATGACCTCGAACACCGTGCAGCTATCGCCTCGGCTGAGTACCTTCAGCTGATCGGCGCTCCGGACTATATAGACGATGGGCTTAAACTCGGGTTGCTGAAACTCGACGGCGACGGCAAGCCGTTGATCGATATGGACGGCATCGACCAGCGAATGAAGGACGGTTATGGCGTTACCGCGGACGCTCCCGGCGTGCTGATGACCGACATGCTCGGACTCAAACCGAAATACGAGCCGTCGCGGCTGGCCCGCCTGTTTGGGCTGGGTTAGCGTCGAGACCGCTAAAGAACCCGTATCTAAAGATCACTGACACGAGTATGAGTTCGACCTTACCGCAGGAAATGCAGCAGCACACGTACGCCATAATGGACGACGTGGAAGGGTCGCATTGGTGGTTCGTCGGCCGCCGGGCGATACTCGAGGATTTTCTGCGTGGCATTGTCGCCAAGCTTGATGTCTCTAAGGACGAACGTCGCATTCTCGACGTCGGCTGCGGCACAGGAGCGAATCTCGAAATGTTGTCGGCGTTCGGTGAGGCCGAAGGCGTCGATGTTTCGGACGACGCGCTCGAGTTTTGCCGGCGAAAGGGCCTCACAGTTCAAAAAGGCCTTGCCGAGACTTTGCCGTTTGAGGACGAGACATTTGACCTGACGACCGCTCTCGATGTGGTCGAGCATCTTGACGACGACATTGCGGGTTTGCGGGAGATGTATCGCGTAACAAAATACGGCGGTTACTCGCTGATCTTTGTGCCTGCGTTCATGTGGCTATGGGGCGTGCAGGACGATGTTTCGAACCACCGCATCCGTTACACCAGGCAGCAGATCGTCGACCGCCTAACCGAGGCAGGATACGTGGTCGAGCGCGCGACCTACGCCAATTGGACGTTTTTCGCCCCGATCCTCGGCGGCCGCATCCTAATGCGATTGACGGGTTTCAAGCCCGAGAGCGAGAACAACGTCAACATCTCGGCGCTCAACGGCATTTTCGGCAAACTTTTCGGAGCAGAGCGTTTCTGGCTGCGAAATCTCAATTTTCCGGTCGGCGTGTCGATCGTGGCGGTAGCGAGAAAAGATTAACCCACAAAAGACACGAAGATCACGAAACAACATGCTTTCGCGTCTTTCGTGGGTAAAATATTTCCTGGTAAATGGACAGCAAAAAGGCAAAACATCCGGAGCTCTCTCTTTTTCTACCTGTACTCGATGAGGAAGAGAATCTGCGGCCGATGCACTCAAAGATCGCCGCGGCGCTCGATGCGCTTGGCAAAACAGCCGAGGTGATCTATGTTGACGACGGCTCGACGGACAATTCGTTAAAGGTGCTTCGCGACCTCGCCGACGAGGACGACCGCGTCCGGGTGATCTCGCTTCGCAGGAATTACGGCCAGACCGCCGCGATGTCAGCCGGCATCGACGCGGCCCGCGGCGAGATACTTATCCCCATGGACGCCGACCTGCAGAATGATCCGGCGGACATTATACGGCTGCTCGACAAACTCGACGAGGGCTATGACGTCGTGTCGGGCTGGCGTAAGAACCGCCAGGACAAGCTAATTTCACGCAAGATACCGTCGCAGATCGCGAATCGGGTCATCTCGTGGATTGGCGGCGTTCACCTTCACGATTATGGCTGCTCGCTCAAGGCTTATCGCCGTGAGGTCATCCAGGACGTGCGTCTCTACGGCGAGATGCACCGTTTTATCCCGATCTACGCAAGCTGGGCCGGCGCTCGTGTGACCGAGATCCCCGTCGACCATCACGCTCGAACGATGGGCAAGTCGAAATACGGCATTTCGCGTACCGTCAAGGTGGTATTCGACCTGATCACGATCAAATTCATGGCCGAGTATCATACCAAGCCGCTCTATGTTTTCGGAGCGTTCGGAATGATCGCGTTTGCGATATCGATGATCGCGGGTGTCTGGGCGATCGTACTCAAACTGTTCTACGGAACGTCATTCATACTGACGCCCCTGCCGATCATCACGATCGTCATGCTCGCGATCTCAGTCCAGTTCTTTCTGATGGGACTGCTTGCCGAACTCTTGGTCCGGACATATCACGAATCGCAGGACAAGCCCATTTATGCCGTGCGAGAGCGCATAGGGTTTAAGTAATGTGCGGCATCACGGGGTGGATCAACCTCGAACAATCTGATTCGAAAAACCACACAGAGGCTGTGCTGCACTCGATGTGCGAGACGATTCTTCACCGCGGACCCGACAGCGAGGGCATCTGGATGGACGACAAAGTCGCGCTCGGCATGCGACGGCTTTCGATCATCGATCTAAAGACAGGTGACCAGCCAGTTTTTAACAAAGACCGTTCGGTTGTCGCGATGCAGAACGGCGAGCTTTACAACTATCGTGAAGTGCGCGACGAGCTTCAAAAGAAGGGGAACAAGTTTGTCACAAAGACCGACACCGAGATCATCCCGCACCTCTACGACGAGTACGGCGAAGACTTTGTCGATCATCTCAATGGGATGTTCGCGATCGCGCTCTGGGACACGGCGAAAAAGAAATTCATACTGGCCCGCGACCGCTTTGGCGAAAAGCCGGTCTATTACGGCGTCTTTGACGGCAAACTGATCTATGCCTCCGAACCCAAGGCGATACTGGCTCATCCCAAGGTCCGGCCGGAACTCGATCTCGATGCTCTGCGGCATTACCTCTCTTATGACTACGTGCCGGCCCCGATGTCGATCTACAAAGGCATTTCCAAATTGCCCGCCGGCCATTTGTTGACTGTTGAGAACGGCGAGATCAAGATCCGCCGTTACTGGAACCTCTCTTTTACGAAGAACGGCCACAGACCGACGCTCGATCACGCCGCCAGCGAGCTTCGCGAACTGCTTTCAGATGCCGTGCGAATGCGTCTCGTCTCGGACGTTCCGCTCGGCATCCTGCTTTCGGGCGGGATCGATTCGTCAACCGTCGCTGCATTTGCCAAACAGCACGCGACCGATACGGTAAAGACGTTTTCTATTGGCTTCGAAGAAAACTCGTTCGACGAATCGAAATACGCGCGGCTTGCCGCAAAGCATCTCGGAACCGAGCATCACGAAGAGATCCTAAGCGCCGGAAAGGCGGGCGACCTCGTCAGCGAGATCGGCGGCTGGCTGGACGAACCGCTTTCGGACGGCTCGCTGATACCGACATATATGCTCTCGCGTTTTGTTCGAAAGCACGTGACCGTGGCGCTCGGCGGCGACGGCGGGGACGAGCTGTTTGCCGGCTACCCCATGTATTTTGGGCACAAGATCGCCGATATATACACCGCGATACCAAAATTCATACGCGGCGGCTTGATCGAACCGGTCGTGAACTCACTGCCGGTGTCGACAAAAAACATGTCGTTCGACTATAAGGCCAAACGCTTTGTCGCATCGTCGAATTTCGACACCGTGACGCGGCACCATTCGTGGTTCGGCTCGTTTCCCGGGGTCGAACACGCGAACCTACTAACCCACGACGTTCTGCAACATTCCGAGAGCGATATATACAGCGGCGCGCGTGCAATGCTGGCGCTCTGCGACGCACCGACCGAGATCGAGCGGATGCAGTTCCTCGATATCAATTTCTATATGGCCGAGGACATTTTGACCAAAGTCGATCGCGCCGCGATGGCTGTGAGTCTCGAAACGCGTGCGCCGTTCCTCGATCCGCGTGTCGGACAATTTGCTGCGTCGTTGCCGCTCGAATACAAGCTCAAACGCAACAAGGGCAAGTACGTGCTGAAACGAGCGGTAGCCGATCTGCTGCCGCGTGAGATACTGCAACGGCCGAAGAAAGGATTTGGTATCCCTATCGCTGAGTGGCTTAAAGGGCGGCTCAATCCGTTGATGCACGATATGCTTTCGCCGCAACGGCTCAAAGAGCAGGGCCTGTTCGATTCTGAGTATGTCCAGAGCCTGATGCGTGCCCATGAGACGGGCAAAGCGAGCAACCATAAACAACTCTGGACGCTGCTCGTCTTTCAACTGTGGTTCGATTCGTTCTTAACTAATCACTAACAACTTCCACAACGATAACTGATCTTTGGCAGGTAGTTACAGGCGATCAGCAGGGCCGATTTCGTAACTTCAGTTTTTCGGTTATCATCGAACTAATATGAAGACTCTTTACCCCGAGATCGAGCCGTTCGATTCGGGCACCATTGCAGTGTCCGACCTTCACACCGTCTATTATGAGCGGGTCGGCGATCCAAATGGGATACCTGTTGTGTTTCTCCACGGCGGCCCGGGCGGCGGTCTCATACCGATGTACCGCCAGTTTTTTGATCCGACCGCGTTCCACGTCGTTCTTTTCGATCAGCGAGGCTCGGGCCGGTCGACGCCTCATTCGGAATTGCGTGAGAACACGACCTGGGATCTCATCAAGGATATCGAAACACTTCGAGAGAAATTCGGCATCGACCGATGGTACGTTTTCGGCGGCTCGTGGGGAAGCACGCTGAGTCTTGCTTACGGGATCACGCATCCGGACCGGTGTCTCGGCCTAATACTTAGAGGCATCTTCCTCACGCGGAAAAAGGAGCTTCAGTGGTTTTATCAGTGCGGTGCGTCCGAGATCTTCCCAGACTACTGGGAGCGATACCGTGACGCTATTCCTGAGGACGAACGTGGCGATTTTGTCTCGGCGTACTACAAACGCCTGACGAGCGACGACCCAAAAACTCGGATCGATGCCGCTCGCGCATGGAGCGTGTGGGAAGGTGCAACATCGAAACTTTATCCGGACAAAGATCTGATGGAGCACTGGGAAGGAGAGCATGAAGCACTGAGCCTGGCGCGGATCGAGTGCCACTATTTTATGAACGGCTCGTTCTTTCCTTCGGACAACTACCTGCTCGAGAACATCGACAAGATAAGACATATTCCGACGGTCATCGTTCAGGGCCGTTACGACGTCGTTTGCCCGATCACCTCCGCATGGGACCTTCATAAGGCGATGCCCGAAGCAGAGTTCAACGTGATTCCGGATGCCGGACACTCGGTTTCGGAAAAAGGCATCGTGTCGGCGCTCGTCGATGCCATGGACAGATTCAAGTCGAAACAGGGAAAAACCGCGTGAATCTTGCGTTCAATAGCTGTATCATGTAGCTTGACGCGGGAGATGCCGAAATGCTTGGATTAGGAACAGGCGAGATAATCGCCATAGTTTTGGTTATTTTTCTCCTGTTCGGGGCGACACGCCTTCCGCAGCTCGCACGGTCGCTTGGTCAGTCGCGAAAGGCTTTTAAGGACGCGATGCGCGACGCCGAAGAGGAAGATAAACCAACCGCCGAGCCGCAGATCGCGTCAAAGTCGGCGACAGGCAGCCTCGGCGCTATGAGCGACGAAGAGATAATGGGGGAGATCCGTCGCCGCGCCGGCACGCCGCAGAAATAAGACGCCTCTTAACGCCTAATCATTAATATGCAAAGTTTAGTCCTTCTATTTATTTTCGACAGCCCGATGCAGATCGCTTTTGTCGTCGGCATCATCGTCCTACTTTTTGGAGCCGGTCGTTTGCCGCAGCTTGCCAAATCGCTTGGCCAAACCCGCAAAGCATTCAAAGAAGGCATGCGCGAGGCTGAGGAAGATGAAGCCGCTGAGAGGGCGAGGATCGCGTCAAATGCCGCGGCCCCGCAGATCGGACAAATGAGCGACGAAGAGTTGCTTGCCGAGATGCAGAAGCGAACACAGGCAAAACAGGCGAATTAGACGTCGGGCATTCTGAGTACTTTCGTGCCGTGCGTGTTATCGGATCTTAGGCCTTTTCTCCGGTCAGCAGAGTAGCCTTTACCGAAAATCGAAACGACATAGTGCCGTCCTCGGCGTCGATCAGTTGAGCGAGTTCCTCGTGAACACGCTCTTTTTCTTTGTCGTCCAACATCGTCAGCCAGGCTGGCATTAGAAAATCGGCAACGAGTGGCGAGGCGATGAACTCGGCACCGTTCTCAAACTCGAAGACTTCGGTTGCAGTCTGAGTATTTATATTGACGATTCCGGCGGCCTCTGCCATCTTCTCAAGGCGCGAGACGCTTGGCAGTTCTGAGATAAGCGTCTCGACGGCATGGCCATGTTCGGCGAGGTCGTCGTTGAACATGATCTCCCACAGCAGCGAAAACACTTCGCCGTAGCTGCCGGAAGAGGGCAAAAAGAGTGCGACATCGCCGCCGGTCCTAGCCGTTCGGACAACATTCTCGATAAATGGTTCAATCTCCGCAGGGTTTACAAGTGATCCGTCGCCGAGCACGGCGTCAAACGCATCGTCTTCGAACCTTATCGTCGAAAAATCGACTCCCGAACTGACTGCGGCACCTTTATCGCGTGCGATCGAGAGAAGGAATTCGTCCTCACACGACGCGAAAATGTCGGTCTTTTCGCCGAACCGTTCAAAGATCGACAACGCGTGGCTGCCCGTACCCGCGTTGATGTACAACATGTTCTCGGATTCCCTCAGGTCCATGTGTTTATCCACCAGGTCCGTGAATCGTTTCGTCCATTCGTCCTGAACATAAAGGTCACGCAGGAATGCCAATTCGCGAGGCGTTTTGTCCATAGACTCAATTAGAACGCATCGAAGACAGGTCGCGCAACGTCCCCGGGCGCCCGTGTTCGTGTTATCCTTGTTGGTCAAAAACGTATGTCTGAAAATGTAAAAACGCTCTTTGATCTGACCAGCAAAGTTGCTATCGTGACGGGCGGCTCACGTGGCATCGGAAAGGAAATGGCCGAAGGGCTCGGCGAAGCCGGTGCAAGTCTGATGTTGTGTGCGAGGCGTCAGGAGTGGCTCGACAGGACAGTAGCTGAATTCGAGAGCAAGGGCTTCAACGTCGCCGGCACGCTTTGCGACGTCGCAAAACCAGACGAGGTCCAGGCGGTGGTCGATCAAACAGTCGCGAGATTTGGCTCGGTGGACATCCTGATAAATAACGCCGGCACATCGTGGGGAGCGATGCCCGAAGACATGCCGCTTGAGCGATGGCAAGAGGTCATCGATACCAATCTCACGGGTTGTTTCTTATTCGCCCAGGCGACCGGCCGGCAGATGCTCAAACAGGGGAAAGGGTCTATCGTCAATATCGCTTCGATCGCCGGGCTGGCATCATCGGCGAACGGCCCGTTCTACGCCGGCTACGTAGCCAGCAAAGCCGGATTGATTGGACTGACACGCGAGCTGGCGGCAAGCTGGGGCCGGCGGGGTATCCGGGTCAATGCCATCGCACCAGGGTTCTTTCATTCACGCCTCGCCGATGCGGTTATCGACATCTACGAGCGAGCTATTCAGGAGAATAACGTTATCCCGCGAGTCGGGAACGAAGGCGAGCTAAAAGGCGTCGCCGTTTTTCTGGCCTCCGACGCGTCGAGTTATATTACGGGCCAGACGATCGTCGTTGATGGCGGAATGACAGTTTAACGCCCGGGCCTATTTCACGAACTCGAACTTACCAAATGCCTCCGGGTGATGAAAGGCCGGCTCTTTCGTCTTAGTCGGCCTCCATGCGAGATAGCCCCGTGTTGGATCCTTGCCGACACACCGAAACAGATTTCCGAGCCAGACGTCACCTATCCTTGGCGTCATTCCCAGAGCCTTCCAAGGTATCCTTATCGCCATCACGACGGACTTGTGGTCGACACGCACCGCAGAGGTCATCCCGGACGCGTAGTCCCAATCGGTCTCACGTTTTCCGGGCAGAACGGTGATCCCGAGATCGATCCATTCTCCTGTTGGAGCGATCTCGAATTCGTAATACTTGTTCGGAGCTGCCTTGTTCGGTGCGATGAAGATCTCGCACACATCGCGGTCCCACAATCCCTTGGTCTTTTTGCCAAGATCGGGCTTCTCATTTACAACAAGCGGTTCGGTCTGCTGCGTTTGGAAACGAACATAAAGCGCGTTATTTGACCAGAGCAATCGAGCTTCGAACGAGCGTCCAGAGGGCGCCTCATCGCCTGACCAATAGGTATCGACGTTTACGGCTTCGGCACTCTTCCAAGTAGAGCTATCCAGCGAAGTTATCGCAAGTTCGTTCTGGAGATGTCGGACCTTGACCGCATCGTTCTTCATAGTTTGGGCATGTACGACTGCGTAGCCGGCAAGCAGGAGCGAGGCCGCGACAGATAAACAGAGTAGCTTCATCTCGATGGGCTAGCGTCGGCCGCTCGCGGCCACCCAGCGTATCTCCTGAACGACCGCTCGCACAAGCGCGGACGCGACGAACCGAAATGGCCGTCCGCCGCTAAATGCGGCCGCAATAGCGTAAAGCGTTCTGAATGATACCCGAGATTCACGCGAGACGGCAAACACAGGCTCCCAGCCATCGGGCCTGAGCTTTGCCTTGAACGCATCGAGACCTTTGAAATTGTAGAACCGACGGCCGTACTGCCTAACCGCGTGTAGAAGCCAACGGAGCCAGACCGGTTCGTCGACCGTTTCTGCGCCGCCGCGGTCCGACAACGGCGACAGTCCCAGCGTTGCATAGCCCACACCGTCCGCCGCCAAAGCGCGCATCGCCGCATCGATCATCAGTTCGACGGTGCCGTTAGGCGCAGACGGCCGATGCGGAAATTGCTCGAATAGCCAGCCATTTCGCCCGGTGATCGGCGAAAGTACGACGAAACCGATTATCTGACCATGTCGTTCTGCGACGAACACGCGTCTCGCTGCGAGGCGCCCCAACGTATCCGGCTCGACCATAAAATGAAGGGGCGGAAGCCCCTTTGTCGCAAGCCATTCATCGAGGCAGGCCTTTAGTTCCGGGTGCCGGTCGGCCGCGCTTGCAGGCCACTCGGTAACGATCACGTTTTTGTTCCGGGAGCGGTTGATCTGCGAGCGGAGCGACTTGTCTTTTGCGACTTTCGACGCCCAGTTGAACGGGTCCCAGCACGGCTGTGCACCGATCGAGAACCGCGTGTGCTTGTCGCTCTCACGGATCAGGCTTTCGAGTCTCGATTCTGCGGCAAAGTAGCAGATGTTCTCACCGGCCGACCGTGAGTCCGCCTCGAATTCAGCGACGACGTCGGGCAAGCGGTCGCCCGGACAAACCGGAGCCCCTACGACAACCCGTACACCGCCATCAGTGACATAGCCGACGACCGCGTCTCCGGAGGCCGAGAACCAACGTCGAATGCCTGGATTGATGATCTGAAAGGAAGTCGAGTTCCATCCGTGCGTCAGAACTAGTTCGCGGGCGCGGCGGACTTCCTCCTTTTCCGCCGGCCGGTGTGTCCGGGGCGTTGCATCGTAGTCAGCCGTCAGCGGCTCGTATTGAGCACTGTTTTGAAGGCCATCTTTGCGAGTTTCCACGTCCGGTCCCAGTCGATCCGACCGCCTTCGTCGCGGCCCATTAGTTTGTCGACAAACAGTTTTCTGAAATCCTTGCCCTCGCGGCGAAGCATGAACTCCTTTGCGTACGGCTTGGCGGTCTCGAAGAAATTGAATTCGGGGTCAGTGATGATCCCGATGCCTTCGAGCGTCATCAGTGCACGCATGATGTACGTAAAATTGGACGGCAGACGGAATGGATAATCGTACATCACGTCCGCCAGGTCGTAAGTAAGTTCCTTGAAATTGATGTCCTTCAACTTTCTATCGAGGTGAAACTGGAACATCTTTTCCACCACGGGCCGTACGATGCTCGGGTCCGTTCCAGGCTTTAGGAAATCGAGCGCAATCAGGTCCTCGGCGATGCCGCCGGCGCTTTTGTCCACAACATGGAAGAATGCGTCGATCATCTTGGCCTGGAGCTGGGGTGTTATCCGCCCGACCATGCCGAAATCGAAGAACGCGATCCGGCCGTCGTCCATCACGAGCAGGTTGCCGGGATGTGGATCGGCATGGAAGAACCCGTCCTCGAGCAGCTGTTTGAGATAGGTTTTGATCAGCAGCCGGTTTACCTTTTCAGGTGAAATGTTGAGCCTACGTTGCTCTTCAAGGTCCGTCACCTTGGTCCCGTGGATGAACTCCATCGTCAGTACCTTTGACGTCGAAGCATTCCAGTGGATGGCCGGAACGTGGACATTCGTCCAGTTCTTAAAGCTTTCCCTAAAACGGTCCGCGCTGTGTCCTTCGGCAACGTAGTCCATCTCTTCATGGATCGTGACGTCAAATTCTCGCAGCATGCCTGCCCAGTCGGCGTTCTCGTTGAGCCGCGGAAAGCGCTCGGCAAATCGCGCGACCTTTTTCAAAATGACGATGTCGCCCTTGATCGCGGCCTCGAGGTTCGGACGCTGGACCTTTACGGCCACTTCCTCGCCGGAGTGAAGCCTTGCCCGATAGACTTGGCCGAGCGAGGCGGCAGCGACCGGCTCAAGCTCGAATTCGGCGTAGACGTCGTTGATCTTGCAGCCAAGCTCACGTTCGATGGTTGCGAATGCGACATCGTTCGGGAACGGCGGCACGCTGTCAACGAGCGTCGCGAGTTCCTTGACGAACGGCAGCGGCAAAAGATCGGCCCGCGTCGCCATCGACTGGCCCATTTTGATAAAGGTCGGCCCGAGTTCGATGAGTTTTTCCTTGAGCCAGACCGCCTGCTTTTCCTGGTTCGACCCACGGTCGGCGTTCGACCCGAGGACGATCCTACGGGCCACGATCAAACCGAGATGCACGAGCCACAGCCGCAGCGAATACAGCTTCTCGCCATAAACGGCCATTCGCGTCAGTCGCAGCGCGGTGCGCATACGATATTTCTTGTGCTTGATCTGCCGTGACCGATGCATATCCAACTGGTCGAGGAACAGATATAGCGACAGCGTCACAATGACCCGCGAGATCTGAAACAGACGCCAATAACCGCGAAGCCCGTGATAACGGCCCTCGACCGCGGACTCGGTCTTACTTAGGAACCTCTCCTCCTCGATCCGCTGCTCGTTGGTGACCTGTTTAGCGATCGCAAGATCCTTTGTCGGGACGAGCGCCTCGTGCGGCAGGCCCGCACCGTTGACCGTCGGTTCGGCGGTTATCATCCCATTATTTCCATTCAAAACTGCCATTTAGTTCAATCGGCTATTTCCTGCCCGAACTGCAGCAGGTATCCGTTGTTGTCGTATATCGCAAACTCTCGCATTCCGAAGTCGAACGTTTCGATGTCGTAGCTGACACGGGCTTTGTCCTTGAGTTTCTCCCAGTAGGAGTCCACATCGTCGGTGTTGAAATAGAACGTGCCCGTAAAGCCGATCTTGTTGTGCGGCTCGTGCTCATTCGGCGCCGAAATCATGATGGCCGCGTTGTCGAGGCGAAGCGACGCCCAAGGGTATTCGTCCATCCGTGCCACGCACTCAAAGCCGAGTACCTGCGTATAGAACTGAACCGTTCCGTCAAAATCTTCTGTCCATAACATTGGCCTGAACTCGGTTATTTTCATAGGATCTCAAGCATATTCCGTACGCCGCGGTGATCGAAATAGTTCCTGGCTCGTTCGGTGTCGCGCTCGATCTGGGCCTTGAGTTCGACGATGCCTGAGAACTTTCGCTCGTCGCGGATCCGATGCAAAAATCGCACACGCAGAACGTCGCCGTACAGGTCGTCGCTAAAGTCAAAAATGTATGTTTCGATCGACGGGTCCGAGTCTTTCTCGAACGTCGGCCGCACCCCAATGTTCGTGATGCTCCTACGCCAGGTGCCGTCGATCAAGGTCGCGGTGGCATAGACCCCGAATCGCGGGATGACGCGATTGTGCGGCTTAAGATTGGCCGTCGGAAAGCCGATCGTGTGCCCGCGCCGGTCTCCGCGAATGATGACGCCCTCGACGCCGTACGGGCGTCCGAGCATCCGACGGACCATGTTGACGCGGCCCTCGTCGAGCAGGCGGCGGATCGCCGACGAACTGATCCGCCGGCCGCGAAGCTGCACCTCGTCCACCTCGTCGGCCACGAAACCCAGCTCGCTGCTCATCTTTCGCAGCAGATCGATGTTGCCGCCGCGGTCCCTGCCAAATGCAAACCCTTTGCCAAGATAAACCTCACGTGCATGCAAACGGTCGTGAATGATGTCCCTTAGAAAATCTTCGGCCGGTTGGGCCGCAAACTCGAGCGTGAACGGAACAACGATCGCCTGTTCGATCCCAAGCACGTCAAAATTGGCGAGCCTCTGGTCCAGCGTCTGCAGCAGCGGCGGAGCCGATTCAGGATAGAGGACGGAACGCGGGTGCGGATCGAACGTTATAGCCGTTGGCACCGCGTTCGCCGCCCGTGAACGCTCGACGACCGTCTGCATTATTTTCTGATGGCCAAGATGCAGTCCGTCGAAAACACCAAGCGTCAGCACCGTCGGCTTCATTATGTTGGCATTCTCGATGCCATGAAATATCTTCATTCGTTACAAAGATGTTATTTTACAGTCACATCGCGACGCAAACCGAACTGTAACGCGGCATTTATGTCTCAAGTGCTCCGTGTCCCACGCTTTCGCACGCAACTCGTGATGCGAGCGTTCACAGGGTGGCCACGAAATCGAACCAAAATGGCCACCCTTAACTCTTTGGCAACACACGGCTTACACACACAAAATGGCCAATTGTGTTTTAGATCACGCCCGGCCCAGACTGGCCACTTTCCATTCGGACTGTCTCATATATTTTACAAAATGAGACAGGTTAAGTGATGTGCTTGCATCACTTAACCTCTGAAAAGTGTCTCATTTCGAAAAAGCGTCCCTCGGGCCGTCCCGGCAACGGTTAACCTGAAGCGGAAAACCCAAACTGTTTCGTTGTCAAAGAGCACGGCGGTATCGATATATCTTCGAAGGACCGGTTTCACGACTAGAGTGCTCGTGTTCCCGATCCCACCCGTCTATTACTTCCTATATTGTATCATACACGCATAGCTGTTGCACACATGTGACCACATTAAATAGCGCGTCAACCCGTGTCAGGAAACGCCGTTTGAATGACCTGATACTTTTTTCTGCCTTCCTCCGCCTTTTTCGAATGGAGGAATTCATATGGCAGTAAATGCAAGTATTCTGCGGCGTCCAACGGATCGCAATTTTTACCTGGCGGCTGCAGTCCTTTTTCCGCTCGTCGTCTTTGCCGCTTATTTCAAGTCTTATTACTTCAGGCCGCTTTTCACGGACAAGCCGCTCGCAAGCTGGATCGTACATGCGCACGGCGTGCTGATGTCGATCTGGGTCGTCTATTTTTCGGCGCAGATCGCGCTGATCCGGACAAAGAATTACAGGCTGCACATGAGCATGGGATTTACGGGGATCGCGCTGGCAGCGTTGGTCGTCGTGGTCGGTATGGCGGCCGCGTATGACATGCACCTTGTGCGAAAGATCGGGGTCGCGGGCATCGACCCGTACGCGTTCTTTATCATCCCGTTCGTGGATATGGCCCTTTTTGCGGTGTTTCTGGGAGCCGCAGTCTACTACCGCAAGCGTCCTGCCGAACACAAAGGCCTAATGCTGATGACAGCAATAAACTTTCTGCCGCCCGCGCTCGGCCGCATGTCGCCGGTGCCGCCTGAAATGGCCATTCTTTGGTCGTTTGGTGTTCCGGTTGTGATCGCTTTCGGGTGTGTCGTGTGGAACTGGCGCAAGTACGGCAAGCTGAACCGCGTCTTTGCCGTTGCAGCTCTTATCCTGGCCGTTTCGTACCCGCTCAGGATCTACGTCGCCGGAACGCAAGCCTGGCACGACCTGATCGCGATGCTCGCGCCGTGAGCGCCGTCGATGGAATTGGGATATCGAAAGGATACACTTAAAACCGAACGAGGCCGCCCTTTTAGGGACAGCCTCGTTTCTAAACTGCTGGGAGTTTCTACCTGCGAGTGCGTCATCACGAACCGCTCGACCAGACGCCGCTGGGAACGAAACGGCTGGTTATCGCTGTTCTCACTCTCCTGATCTTTGCCCTCTGCTTCGTAACGTTCCCAATCAAGATATCGTGAAACTTGCGTTTAGGCTGGCAGCAGGCCGCGGACGTCTTTGACGAGTTTTTCGACGTCTTCGTGGCCGTCGAGGGCGATCATGAAGAAATCGTAGCTGGTCTTAAAACACACCATTCCGTTGCCGAAAAACCAGACGCCTTCGAGGATCGGGTTGCCGCCGATGATCCAGCCGATCGGGACGCCGGTGATGGTCTTTGGGTTGAGGATATTGGTCATCATCACGGCACCCGAAGCGAATGAAAATGCTCCGAGCAGCGGTGCACCGACCTTGCGGGCGATATCGCGTTCGAATCGGACGCGTTCGGCGTCGGCCTCGGTCAGTTGGCCCTTTTCGATGAGATCTTCGCGGCGTTTGAGATACCCGTCAAAGTTCTCGCCGAGCTTTTTGACCGACCAGGCCGGAAGCGCGGAGTTGAACAACCAGTGCGAGCTTATCCCGGTAAAGACCACGCCAAGCCCGGCACCGATAGCCATTGACACGCCTGTCGTAGCGGCACCGATCGGGTCTTCGACAGCCCAATCGGCCGCCTTTTTCACAGACTTGATGGCCGAATCGACAATCCCTGTCAGGCTCGAGCCGAAACCGACGACATTCACCACGCGTTTGGCGTTCGTACCGACAGTCTCGCGGGCGTCATCGAAGATCTCGCCGGCTTTGCCGGCCGCGTCTACCGCCATCTCGCTCGCTTTTCCGGCCGCTTCGATGACAACGCCGCCGGCCTTTTCACCGGCGTCGGTGGCGGCGTCACGGATGGGCTCGCTCGTCTTCCATGCGGCTTTGGCGGTCTCGCCAGCCGTTTCGATGACGCTGTCAGCGACCTTTACGGCCTGTTTGCCGACATCCGTCTTTTCGGCTTCGGAGCGTAGCCGCTCGGCACCTTTCTGCGCGGTCTCGACGACCACGCGGGCGCCTTCGCCGATCTTCTCTTTCAGGCCAAGCTGCTCGTCGATCTCTTCGAGCTTTGCGCTGGCCCGTTTTTGCCATTTTTCGAATGTGTCTTTGTAGTCTGCCATTTCTTTGTCACCGTGACCGGTTATCGCCTCGAATTAAGATACGACATCGCGGGCGTGATTGTTCGCGGGCCGTGACGGCCCGCACGAGACAATGTTACAACTTTCGGCCGATTTATCCACAGATTTTTCGTGCCCAAATACGGTTTTCCGACCGCTCGGGCGTATGCTAATCTTTTTGTGATCTTGAAGCGTTATGCCATTAGTAAAGTGCCCGAAATGCGGAAAAGAGGTCGAATTCACCGGCAATGAGTTTCGGCCGTTCTGTTCCGAACGCTGCAAACTGCTGGATTTTGGAGCATGGGCCGACGAGGAATTTGCGTTGCCGGCCGAAGCATCATCGCTAAGCGACCAGGACATTGAAAGGATCCAGTCCGCACTTGAGGAGAGTGACAAATGATGAACGACAGTCTGTTTATTCTCGATCTAGCGCCAGTCGGCGGCGGACTGGCGATATTTGGCGGCGTCGCCTTTCTGCTTGTCATGGCCGCCGTTGCGTTTGCCGCCTTCCTTTTACTTCGTAAGACCCTCAAAATGGCGTTTCGGCTCGTGATCGTCGGCGTGATATTGGCTATCGCTGTTTTCGGATGCGCCGCGTTGACCTGGTTGGGGAGTCAGCAGTCGCCGCGTCCCCCGAGGCCATTGCCCCCTCGGCCCTCACCCACCAGGTCTGGCTGAACCTCTAACAGATGCCTCAGACCTCCACCGAATCGGCAAAGTCGGCGTGGCAGCGTTATGTCAATCTGCCGCGAAACGTCCTGGCACTCAGCCTTGTTTCGCTTCTAAATGACACATCGAGCGAGATAATCTACCCTCTGCTCCCTGCGTTTCTCGCGCTCACGCTCGGAGCTTCGCCCTTCGCAATAGGCCTGATCGAGGGCTTTGCGGAGTCGGTCTCGAGTATTCTCAAGCTGTTTTCGGGTTATCTGAGCGACCGTCTCGACACGCGGAAGTGGCCGGTCTTTTTCGGTTACTCCCTCGCCGCCGTGACGCGTCCGGTGCTTGCCTTTGTCACCAGTTGGCCGCAGGTCCTGATAGTGCGGGTCACCGATCGCGTCGGCAAAGGCATCAGGGGAGCGCCGCGTGACGCACTGCTCGCCTCAAGCGTTCACAAGTCGGAACGTGGTTTCGCGTTTGGGTTCAACCGGGCGGCTGACAATCTGGGTGCAGTTCTCGGCCCGATGATCGCGTATTTACTTCTGACGATCATTGCTTCGAGACAGGATGATCCCACGGCGGCCGAGTATCAGCGGGTGTTTTTGTTCGCATCGATCCCGGTGATAGTCGGACTGGCGGTCGTGTTCTTTCTCGTCCGTGACGAAAAGAGCGAGAATAACGGCATCGACGCGGAACCCGTCAAACTGACACTTCGCGGGTTTGACGGCAACTTCAAACGGCTCCTGATCGTGATCGCGTTTTTCACTCTCTCGAACTCCACGGACGCGTTTCTGCTGCTGCGTGCTCAGCAGTCAGGGATCCACCCAGCGTATCTGCCGCTCTTGTGGATGGTGCTCCATTTGAGCAAGGTCGGAAGCTCACTCGTTGGCGGCGACCTTTCTGACAGGTTTGGCAGGAAGAAGCTGATCGTCGCCGGCTGGATCATCTATGCACTTGTTTACTGCGGATTCGCGTTCGTGAGCACGCCGTGGCAGGCTTGGTCGTTATTTATCATCTACGGGACATATTTCGGCCTCACAGAGGGCGTTGAAAAGGCCCTGGTCGCGGACCTGGTAGGCGAAAACCGGCGGGGAACGGCATACGGCCTTTACAATCTGGCGATCGGGATAACCGTGTTCCCGGCATCGCTGCTTTTTGGCCTTGCGTGGACGGAACTTGGAGCTTCCACGGCGTTTCTGCTCAGTTCCGCGGTCTCGGTCGTCGCGGCCGTCGCAATGATGTTACTTATCGATCCGCATCCGGGCGAAAAAGCCGGACGGCAAACTCACCGTCCGGCCTGAACCACGACTCGATAGGTCAGAGATCAGTTGTTCAGTCTGATAGACCCGATCGTTCGTCGAAACGCGTTATCGTAATTGTAAGATTCGCGTTCCGGAACGACTGTAACGGCATAAAAGATGTCGCCGCTATTCATCCCGACCGCATAAACTGTTACGATCTCGGTCGATCCGGTGACCGGCGAGGTGCCCGAGAGTACGGTCGAGATCGCCTGTCTGCCGTCGATGTAGGTGCTCTGGCTTCCGCCGCTTCGACGCCGTAGGTACGAGTTGCCTTGCAGAATCTCATTGACGTACTCCTCGGACGACCGCTCGAGATATCCCGTCGATCCGCGATATGTGCCGATCATTACTCCGCGAGTGATCCCCTGGTCACCGTACGCTCCTTCCGGTGCGAACCAGATATCGTTGCCGGAGGGAAATTGACGCCAGTTCGACGGAACGCTCAGCGAGATGCCGCCGGCGTTATATTGAACATACCGCGTAGATGGATAGGCCACGCTGTTCGAGTAGCGGCCGTTCGCCGTCGGCGACGTACGCGTTCCCTGGCCGCTCTTGGCGTTTTTCTCGATCTCGGCCATCGTGGGGGCCTTCGGCATCGAGCGAAGCTTAGCCTTGACCCTTTCAAAATCGCGGGTGATCTTTATCGGGTTTGGAGAGACATTGAGTAACGTCGCTTCGTGGTTTATGTTCTCGTAGCGATTGCCCGGATCGGGATGATCGCTAAGCCATTGCGGCATGCGCGAGCCGCCAGTCTGCTGCTGGATGGTCTTGAACATATTAGCGAGGTCGTGGGGATCGTAACCGGCTTCCGTCATGATCCGCGCCCCGAGTACGTCGGCCTGCGTTTCGTATTCGCGACTGTATTTCGTCATCCAGGCCATTGCACCCGCAGCGCCCAACTCTGCGCCGGCCTGTCCGCCTAGTATGGCACCGCCGAGGATCATGCCGATCATGCCAAGCTGATTGCCGACGCTGCCCTGCTTGGTGGCTTGCGCGGTCGCGTGCCGCAGCGCCACGTGGCTGATCTCGTGGGCCATAACGCCGGCCATTTCGCCTTCATTCTTTGCGGCTTCGATCATACCGCGGTTGACGAACATCGGGCCGCCGGGCAACGCGAACGCGTTGATATCGCTGGCGTTGACGAGTTCGAACCGGTAGTTGAACGCCGGCTGGCGAAACTCCGGCGGGATCGCAGCCACCAGCTTGAATCCAACACTTTCGACGTATCGATGGGCATCCTGGTCCGGCACCATGGGAAACTGAGCGTCAACCTGCTTCGCGGCGTCATTTCCGAGCTTTATGTCGTCCTGGACCTTGTACTTGTTCTTGGGCGCCGTGATCCGCGTCTGAGCGACGGCGGCAAGCGGCAGCAACCACATCGAGGCCAGCAGCGTCGCGGCGGCAAGTCTTCTCCCAAGGGTGATTTTTGTCATTTGTTCCTCCAATGGCGGATCTCTAGGAAAATCTTAGATGATATCAATTCCGTTTATCAATCAACGCGAATTCAGGCGCGTGGTTTGATGACCATATTTGGCGGCGGCGTTCGCCAAAATACACCTTGCATTTTTCGACCCCAATGTTAACAAGATGTTACGCCGAGCAATTGAACGGGGCCTGTTGATCGCAGGTCGGCTAAGATAGTGATGGATCGTCAAAACACCAGTTTGGGTGAAACCGCGGATAGACGCCCGTGTGACGAGCACGCCGGTTAGACATGGTTGTGCACTTCGCATATAGTGGACTCTAAGCACAGAAACTTTATCCGGAGAACCTGAATAATGGCTTTTAGCTTTTTACCGAAGGAAGATCAATATTTCTCTATGTTTTCGCAGATGACCGCGAAAATACAGGAGGCGGCGGGTATTCTCGTCGAGATGCTGACAGGGCCTCAGGAAAAATTTGAGGCTCTCTCGAAAAAGATCAAGAGCGTCGAACACGAGTGTGACGAGATCACGCACAATATCACCACGCGGCTAAACCGCTCGTTCATCACGCCGTTCGACCGCGAGGACATTTACACACTGTCGGTTGCTCTGGACGATGTTTGTGACTACATCGACGCCGCCGCCAGGGCAGTCGTGATGTATGACATTCACGACGCGGGCGAACATTCGAGACAACTGGCGGTGATCATCCAGCACCTCGCCGACGAGATCAACGCGGCGGTCGGAATGCTGAAAAAAGCTGACGGGATGAAGCAGCACCTGCTCGAGATCCAGAGGCTTGAGAACGACGCAGACGAGGCATATTACAAGGGCATCGGCGAACTCTTTAAGAACACCAAGGACCCAATGATACTCATTAAGCTCAAGGAGCTTTACGAGATCCTCGAGAACGCGACCGACCGTTGCGAGAGCGTCGGAAATATTATTGAGAGCATTGTACTCAAACATAACTAGGCTCACTTCGCCGCCATCTCCGATATGGACACTCAGACGGTATCTCTAGGCTTAGTTGTATTCATCATCCTCGTTGCCCTCGCGTTCGACTACGTGAACGGCTTTCACGACGCCGCGAATTCGATAGCGACGGTGGTCGCGACACGCGTGCTGTCTCCGGGGGTCGCGGTCGCATGGGCAGCCTTTTTCAATTTCTTCGCGGTCGTCGTGTTCGGGACGGCCGTTGCCAAGACCATCGGCGGCGATATGGTCAATATCGCGGCCATTCCGGCGAACGATCAGCTGTATGTGCTGCTTGCCGGCGTTGTCGGCGCGATCGTCTGGAACCTGATCACATGGTGGCTCGGGCTCCCGACATCGAGTTCCCACGCGCTCGTCGGCGCGTATGCCGGATCCGCTATGGCCTCATATGCCTGGCACTTTGGCTTTTCGGGCATGGAGATCGTGCTCAAGGCCGAAGGTTGGATAAAGACGATCACGTTCATCGTGCTGTCTCCGTTGATCGGAATGGTGCTCGGCTTCATCCTCATGGTCTCGGTCTACTGGATATTTTCCAAGGTCTCGGTCAATCGCGTTGACCGCGTTTTCAGATTCGGGCAGCTTTTCTCAGCCGCTGCATATTCGCTCGGACACGGCGGCAATGATGCGCAGAAAACGATGGGCATTATCACGATCGTCCTGGTCACCGGCGGCTTTCTGCCGATGTCTGCGGGCGGCAAACTGCCCGAGATACCGTTGTGGGTCGAGGTCGCCGCGTGTGCCGCTATTGCTCTCGGAACGCTTTCCGGCGGCTGGCGGATCGTGAAAACGATGGGTACCAAGATCGTCAAGCTTCAGCCCGTCGGTGGCTTTTGTGCCGAGACGGCGGGAGCTCTCACGCTGTTCGGTGCGACCGCGTTCGGTATACCCGTTTCGACCACGCACACGATCACAGGTTCGATCGTCGGCGTCGGGTCGGCAAAGCGTTTTTCGGCGGTGAAATGGGGCGTCGCGGGCCGCATCGTCTGGGCGTGGGTATTGACCATTCCTGCGGCGGCCGCCATTGCCGGCGGTTCGTATTTCGTTGTGCTGGCGTTTGAGAAACTCCTTGGCGTTTGACCGGGATCTCCGATCGCGTTGGACTCTATGGCAGAACGCATCCTGATCATCGAAGACGATCCCGACATCGCCGAAAGTATCAGTTACAACCTGAAGCGCGAAGGCTTTCGGGCCGAAGTCGCTGAGAGCGGCGAATTGGGCCTCAGGCTTGCCTCTCAGGTCCACGCTGCTCCCGCTTTGATCATTCTCGATCTGATGCTGCCCGGAATGAGCGGAATGGAACTTTGCCGAAGGCTGCGGAGAGAGCCGGCGACGGCGAAAATGCCGATCATTATCCTTACCGCAAAGGCGTCGGAGACCGACAAGATCATGGGCCTGGAACTCGGGGCCGACGATTACATGACCAAACCGTTTTCGGTCAAGGAGTTGCTGGCCCGAGTTCGCGCCGTTCTTCGGCGGGCAACCGAAGAGAGATCGGCGATATACGAAGACGGCCGCCTAACGATCGGTTTCGACGACATGCGTGTTGCATGTCACGGCGAACAGGTCCAGCTCACACGCAAAGAATTTGCTTTGCTGACCGCTCTCGCCCGGAACGCAGACCGCGTCTCCAGCCGGCAGCGGCTGCTCGATGACGTTTGGGGCTACGACCATTACGGCGACACACGCACGCTCGATGTGCACATTCGCCGTTTGAGACGGAAACTTGGTGACTGCGCTGCGTGCATCGAAACAGTGGTCGGTACCGGTTACCGTTTTGTTCCCAATAGATGAACTCGACCGCGGCAAAAAGTTCGGCCGACGACCCGGCCATTTCCTCTCTCGCTCTGCTCGAAGGCATGATCGCCAGCCTTCGCGAGGGCGTGATCGTTATAGACAAGGACTGGCGGATCTTCGCCTCCAATCCGGCCGCACGTTCTCTGTTCCGCGGCAAAGCGGTCAACTCTCAAGATCTCCGCGATGTTGTCAGCGACCCGGTTGTCCGAGACGCATTCCGCGGCGCTCTCGACGCGGGAACGCGTACAGAGACCAAGGTCGAGATCCGCATCGGCATCGACAATCGCGTGTATGACCTGAGAGTTGCCCCGCTCAACATCGCAGGTAAGGACGCCCAGCGACACGCGATCGGCATCTTCTACGACATAACACGTCTCGAGCGGCTCGAAAAGGTCCGGCAGGAGTTTCTCTCGAACGTTTCGCACGAACTCCGCACTCCGTTGACCTCGATACTCGCGTTTGTCGAGACGCTCGAGAACGGAGCTCTCGAGGACAAAGACAACAATCATCGCTTCCTCGACGTCATACGGCGAAACGCCGAACGAATGCATCATCTGATCGATGACATCCTCGAACTGTCGGCGATCGAGGCGGGCAAGATAACGGTCGATCCGCGTTCTGTCGACCTCGGCCGGCTCGTCGATGACGTTTGGTCGACGCTTGCCGAAAAGGCGGCCACGCGGCGCATCACGTTCGTTAACGAGATCGATCCTGGAACGAGCGTCTTTGCCGATCCCCGACGTTTGGAACAGATACTGATCAATCTGTTCGGCAACGCCGTCAAATTTAACCGCGAAGGCGGCAGTGTCAGCGCTTCGTACCGATGCGTGAACGGGACACATCGGATCTCTGTCGCCGACACGGGCGAAGGTATCTCAGCCGAACATCTGCCGCGTATCTTTGAGCGGTTCTACCGGACCGACACCGCCCGCTCGCGCGAACTCGGCGGCACCGGTCTCGGGCTGGCGATCGTCAAACACCTTGCCCGGCTTCATCACGGTGAAGCTCGCGTCGAATCCACCGTCGGCCAGGGCTCAGTCTTCACAGTCGAACTCGCCGGCCGTTAAGCCGTCTTGATCTCTCAAGATGAATCTGGATCGGCTCATTTTCGACTACTCGAAAATGGCTGGCCGTGCCATGAAATTGAACCTGAAGCCGAACGGATCTGACAATTCGAGCCGAGTCGGACGGCACGACGGAAGAGACTTTGTGACGCTGCTCACAGAGACGGACCTTAAATAGGCCTAGAGTGAACGTATGAGAACAATAAGAATACTTGGCACGGGATGTGCCAAGTGCAAGCTTACTGAAGCCGTCATTCGCGAAACGCTTGGTGAAATGGGTATCGAAGCCAATATTGAAAAGATCGAAGACATCCAGAAGATAATGGAATATGACATCATGTCGACTCCGGCGGTCGTGCTCGACGGCACAGTCAAGATGGCGGGCAAGGTGCCGTCAAAAGAAGAAGTCAGGGCGATGATGGCCTAATGGATGTTTGATTGGGTTCAATCATTTGCCGACTGGCTGATCTACGGCCTCTTTGGCATCGCACAGGGGTCGCATGTTGGCGACGCACTCAATTTCTTTGTCTATGACACGATCAAGATCATAATTCTGCTCTTTCTGATCACGTTCGTGATGGGCATCGTCAACGCCTATTTCCCGATCGAACGCATCCGCTCGTTCCTTTCAAGAAAGAAACTCTACGGCGGCGAATACCTGCTGGCTTCGTCGTTCGGAGCAGCCACGCCGTTCTGTTCGTGCTCGTCGGTGCCGCTGTTCATCGGGTTTGTCCGCGGCGGGATCCCGCTCGGTGTGACGTTTGCGTTCCTGGTGACGTCGCCGCTCGTCAATGAGGTCGCGGTCGCCGTGCTGATCGGTTCATTCGGGCTAAAGACAACCGCTATCTACGTCGTGACCGGGATCATGCTCGGCGTGATAAGCGGCGTGATAATGGATCGATTGAAGCTCGAGCATTTGCTGACCGACTGGGTGCATAAGATCTGGGAAGAAGCCGAAGCGGACCGCGAGGCGTTCGTCGCCGAAAAAAAGACATTCATAGCGCGCCTGCCTCATATAGCGAAAGAAGCCCTGAGTATCGTCAAGAGCGTTACGCCCTACATACTGATCGGCATCGCGGTCGGTGCCGCGATGCACGGATACATTCCGGAAGGATTCTTTGAAGCTTATATCGGAAAAGATACCTGGTACGCCGTCCCGCTTGCAGTCGTTCTCGGTGTCCCGATGTACGCGAACGCGACAGGTATCGTGCCGGTCGTTCAGGTCTTCGTCGCCAAGGGCATCCCCGTAGGAACGTCTCTCGCGTTTATGATGGCCGTCGTCGGCCTCTCGATTCCCGAGGCAATGCTGCTCAAAAAAGTAATGACCATCAAACTGATCGCAATATTTTTCGGCATAGTCACGGTCTGCATTATCTTCTCGGGATATCTTTTCAACTGGATCCTCTAGCCAATTCGCGCATGCGACAAAAAAAGGCCGCGAGTGCAAGACACGCGGCCTCAGTCATTCCCCCTTGCTCGTACCCCCTTGTATCAGAAATTAAATCGGAAACCGAACTGGATCTGACGGTTCGAGCCGAGTCCGACCGTTCGGCCGACAGTCGAACGAAGCAAACCAAACGTCGAACCGGCAAGTGACTGCGTAAAGGGCTGGCCGGGCTGGAAGGTCGCACTTAGCGAATTGTTCAGCGTCGACGACGGGTTCGCGAAATTGGTCTGGTTGAAGATATTGAAGATCTCGGTGCGAAATTCGAAATTCATCGATTCGGTAAAGCGGAACCGCTTTGCCGCGATGAGGTCGAACTGCCTGAACGACGGGCCCGACAGAGCGTTTCTCGGCATGTTGCCGAATGTGCCTGGTGCGGGTGTCGCGAAAGCGGCCGGATTGAGCAGATTGCGGTCCGCGTTGAGGAACGGGTTGACACCGGCAATGAGGTTGGGGCGGCGAATATTTCGCGAATTGCCGCCGCCGGGCGTATTGACCACAGCCGTAAAACCGGCGGGCAATGGGTTGGCGGCATTGACCGTGCCAGGCAGCTGGAGCACCTGGCCCGCGGTACATCCGGCTGCAGGATTTGTGCATTGGATCACCACGTCCGGGCGGACGATGAGCACCTCGATGGGCACGCCGCTGCGAGCATTGACGATACCGCCCAATTCCCAGCCGCCGAGGATCGCGTCGGCGGCACCGCTCAGGTCGAGCCGCTTGCCTTTTCCGACAGGCAGCTCGTACAGGGCGCTCAGGTTGAATGTATGACGAATGTCAAAGTTGTTCCGCCCGCGGTCGGCTTCAAAATTATCGAGCTGCGCGGACGTGCGGGCCTCGTTCGACCCGCTCGAGGTGCCGATGCTTTTGCCGTACGTGTATTGGGCATTCATTGTCAGCCCGCTGTTAAAGCTGCGTACGAGCGAGAGCTGCAGAGCGTTATAACTGTCGTCGCCGCCGCTCGTCTTGTAGTCGATCTCGGCGTACGGATTCTGGACGGACGTGCCGCTGACAATGCTGAACTGCCGAACTGTGTTGACGCCGATGACGCGGCCGGTCGCGGCATCGGTGCGATTGACAACGCCGACACCGGTCGGGATATTGGTGCCATCAACGATAGTTGTCTGTCCCGGCAGTATTCGGTTCGCCACGCTTCGCAGGAAAAGATTGCGGCCCTGACTCCCGACAAAAGCAACGGTCGAAACGAACTTGCCCGGCCACTGCTGCTGCCACGACACCGTGTACTGGTAGACACGTTCGGGAATGCGGTAATCGTTCGCATACGCACGCGGCTGGAAACTGCGATTGTTCGGGTTGGCGGTAAAGTTTGACACGATGGCCGGTATATTTGCCGGGAACGCGAGCAGGGATCCGCTCGTGACCGTCGAGCTTATTCGGTCGCTTTCGATCGGCTGTATTTGGTCCTCGGTCTGGCCGGGGCCGTAGAAAATACCAAATCCGGCCCGAATAACGGTGTTGCCTCCGCCGAAGAATCCGGTCCCATTCTGGTTCGGCGACCACGCGAGTGACAATCGGGGGCCGAAGTTGTTTTTCAATGACTTATACGGCTGCTCGGTTACGGGACGAAGAGTGCCCGTGTCGATATTGAAGAAGATCTGCTGATCGTGGGCCTCTCTCAGGGGCGAATAGTACTCGTAGCGCAGGCCGTAATTCAGCGTCAGGCCGGGCCGGAGTTTCCATTCGTCCTGTGCGTAACCGATGTAATATGCCTGCTTTGCAAGTCGCTGTCCGCCGGGGCCATTCGTGAACGGGCTGGGAGCACTCACGTCGCCCAGGTACTGGACCGAGGCGGGACTATTGGCAAGGAACGCCGCCAGATTAGAGAACGTGTAGGTGGTTCCGCCCAGACGGTCCGTCCAGAGCCGGACAAGCCGGGTCTCGCCGCCAAATTTCACGTTGTGTTTGCCGCGTATCCAGTTCAGGCTGTCGATAAAGGCCAGCGAATAGGGTGTGTAAGGTTGTCCGCGTCCGTTGGTCGCCGAGTTGGCCCGGACAAGTCCGCCCGGGACCGAGATGCCTGACGAGGTTCCTTGACCTGCGATCCCCGTGTTAGCGACGCTTCCTGAGATATTCAGGATCAAATTGCTAAAATCCAGACCGCCGACGGTCGGTGCGGAGCCGTTGATCCGTGTCCGCGCGCCGTTGTAGCCGACCTTGAATTCATTGATGAGCGATCCGTCCTTTTTCAATATCGACTGCCATCCCGCGACAGCGTTCTGCGGCACCGCCTCGATCTTGACCACGCGGCCGGAGATCCCTTCGGGAGCGACATCCGTGCCCTGGTCACGGAAGAATCGCAAGTAGAACCTGTTAAGTGTGTTGGCCTGAAAGTCGAACCGCGCCGCAAATGACTTCTCATCTGTTTTTTCGGGAGCCTGCAGCTGCACGATGTCAAAGCCGGCAGCAGCCGATGCGCCGGGTATCGTGACGGCACCGGCACTCCGAAATGCCGCGATGAACGCCTGGATCGCCGGGTTGACCGGCGTCGAGGTTCCCGGGATCAGCGCGCCGGGTGCGGCGAGGCTGAGGCTCGGAGCCGCCTCGACAAAATTCAGCCCGAATCGCCCGCGGTACTGCTCGTAGCTCCCAAAAAAGAACAACTTGTCGCGAATGATGGGCCCGCCGATCGAGCCTCCAAATTGATCGAGTGACAGCGAGCTTTTAGCGATGCCGGGACTTATGTTGTCGAAATAATTGCGGGCATCGAGGCCGCTTCGCCTGAGGTACTCGAACAGCGAACCGTGAAACTGATTGCTGCCGCTTTTTGTAATGACGCTGATCTGGCCGCCTGTTCCGGTCCCGAATTCGGCCGGAAAGTTGGATGAGTCGACGCGAAACTCCTGCACGTTCTCAAGCGACGACTGAAGCCGGAATGGTGAAGGAACTTCTCCGTTCAGGTTGCCGGGACTTGCGTCGATGATGGCCGAACCCTCGACGCCGTCGTAGCGGATGACGTTCTGCTGGTTCGCTCGCCCCGAGAAACGTATGTCCGCGAATGTGCCCGTTCCGCTGTTGACGCCGCCCGGTGCCTGCAGGTAGAGCTGCGACAACTGTCGTCCGTTGACCGGCAGGCCTTCGACCTCGCGTGGGTTTACGTTCGTACCAAGGCTTGCGGACGAAGTGTTCACCAGATTCTCCTGACCGGTGACAACATCGACCTGGGCGGTCAAGCCGATCGGCGTCAGCGTCAAGTCGACACTCAGCGTTTGGCCGACCAGCAATCCGACATTTTTCCTGGTAGCGGGTTCAAAATTTGGTGCCGACGCCTTGATCGTATACATCGCTGGCTGCAATGCGGGCACTATGAACGTGCCGTCGTCTCGAGCGGTGACGGTGCGCGATTCACCAGTCCTCTCATTCGTTAATGTAACGGCGGCACCCGCAACCGCGGCGCCGTTGGCGTCAACGACCGTCCCGGTCAGTCGAGCGGTGTCGCTTTGTGCAAGGACCGACGCGGCCGCAAAAAATATCGAGATCAATAAATTCAGTACGAGCTTGTGGATATTGGATCTTCTCAATAGCGCCTTTCTAACTTTCATGCGATCTCCTTCAGGTTCTTTGACTTTGATCGTGGAAAATTGGCATGGGAGCCAGGTCCTGACCTCGATGGACCGAAGTCCAGCCCGGATCTTGGGTGTGCCAATTTCTTGTCGAGAATATCGGTGCAAGTCAAAGGATAGGCGCGAGACGTTACAGCCGCTTGAACGTTGTGTTAAATAACCGTTAATTTTTTCCCGGGAGAAAGCTCTTACGTTCTCGGCGGAGGAACCGCCGATCGCGACAAGAGTGTCCCCGCTCCGTGCGGTTATCTTGCTAAAAAAGTGGGTGAGTGACATCATTTTCGTTTAGGAGGTCCGCGGATGTCGGCAGTTTTAGAGAGAGCGCAGGTTTTTGAGGAATACCTCACGATGCCCGACGCCGAGATCCACGAGCGGATCGAAGCGGCACGAGAGGAGCTTGGCCCACGCGTCATCATTCTTGGCCATCATTACCAGCGGGACGACGTCATAAGGCACGCTGACCTGACGGGCGACTCGTACCAGTTGTCCGTGATGGCCTCGCAGACCGATGCCGAATACATCGTGTTCTGCGGAGTTCATTTCATGGCCGAGTCGGCCGACATACTCGGAAGAGAGGCTCAGCGCGTCATTCTGCCTGATCTCGGGGCGGGCTGTTCGATGGCCGATATGGCGTCGATCGAACAGGTCGAGGATGCGTGGGACCAGCTTCGCGAGATCGGCGTTCTGGACAAAAAGGTCGCGCCGATCACCTACATGAACTCGACCGCGGAGATCAAAGCCTTTTGCGGCCGCAACGAGGGCGTCGTCTGCACTTCGTCCAATGCCGTTCCGCTATTTGATATCTATCTTCGCGAATACGACAAGATGTTCTTCTTTCCGGACCAGCATTTGGGCCGGAACACAGGCGCGAAATTTGGCATACCGCTCGATAAAATGGTTCTGTGGAACCCGCACGAAGATCTTGGCGGCAACACCGAACAGCAGCTTCGCGATGCAAAGCTGATACTATGGCGAGGCCATTGCTCGGTCCACGGGCGGTTCAAAGACTGGCACGTGGACAAAATACGGGCCGATCACCCCGGAATGAAGGTCCTCGTCCATCCCGAATGTCCTCGCGAAGTCGTTGAAAAGTCCGATCTCGACGGCTCGACGTCTTTCATCATTAAAACCGTCGAAAACTCGCCGCCCGGGTCAAAATGGGCGATCGGCACCGAGGTCAACCTCGTCAACCGTCTCGAGGCCCGATTCCCGGACAAGGAGATACGGCTTCTTGCTCCCGATCTCTGCATGTGCGCGACGATGTACCGCATCGCACCGCAGAACCTGGTCTGGGCGATGGAGAACCTCCTCGACGGTAATGTTGTCAACGAGATCGTCGTCAATTCGGAAACAAAGCACTACGCCAATATCGCCCTCCAACGAATGATCTCGATGACGGAGAAGAAGTAACCACTAAAAGGCACGAAAAGGCACCAAGAGTAGGCTCCTCGCCTTTCGAGGTTTTTCGTGTGATTTCGTGGTTACGATGCTCTTGCTTTATTCAGCAGTGTCGAACAAAATGAACTTATGACCGATGGTGAGACTACTGCTATTTCACGCATGAAGTGTCGTGAGATCATGACCAAGAACGTGCGGACCGCGACTTCGAGCACTTCACTTCGCGAAGTGGCTGAATTAATGCGCGAGGGCGACATGGGAGCGGTGCCTATCGTCGACGACGGCAAGCTGATCGGCATTGTCACTGACCGCGACATAGTTGTCCGGGCCGTCGCTCAAGGCAAAGAGCCCGCGACGGCAGTTGGCGAGGCTATGACGCGAGAGCTGTTTACGGTCACTCCCGAAGATTTTGTCTTCGAGGCTGTGCGGTTGATGGGAGACAAACAGGTGCGCCGCATTCCGGTCGTCGGCAGCCAGGGCGAGCTCGCCGGTATTATTTCGATGGCAGACGTTGCACTCGAAACCGAGGATGAGTTGGAGATCGCCGAAACGCTCGAAGAGATCTCAAGCGGCACCGGCTTTTGGGGGCGAAGTTGAGCCTTGAACTAACGGCATTTTTCCGTTCTTCCATTTTATTCATCACATTGGCGGCGCTCGCTCTAACGCCGATGTACGGGCAAAATGCGTCGACAGCCGCCCGGTCATTGTCCTCGGCCCAGTCTGTTGCGGCCGCCGGTTCGTTCGACGGCAAACTCTACACTAACGAGCCGCTCGGGTTAACGATGCTCGTTCCCGGTGGTTGGAACATTTATACGCCCGATCAAAACGCGGCGGCATTTGCCTCAGGGCGGGCGAATACGCTGGCAGGAACATCCGGGCTTTCGAGGCCGGAAAGGGAAGGCGTCGACCGATCGATCTCGAATACTCAGATCCTGTTCCAGGCCGTTTCGCGTTCGACGGAACCGCCCACTCCGCTCGCTCGGCTCTCTTGCGGAGTCGAAAAGCTCGTTTCGCCGACTAAGCAAGAGGACTACGTCAAAGAGAATAAACGGCTGGTGCTGATGACGTCGCCGGCGACGATAACCAAGGACGTGTACTCGACCGTGATCGGCGGAGCGTCGTTCACGGGTTTCGATGTCGAAGGTGTAGCCGGCGGCAAGACGTTCAGGCAGCGTTATCTCGTTACGATCCGGCACGGATTTGCACTCTTTTTGGTCATCACGCTGTGGAACGATATAAACGACAGCGTGCTGGACGCGAGCCTCAAGACATTGAAATTCAAGCGGCAGGGCTAACATCGGTTTTCCACTATGGCCAAGTCAACCAACAGGTATTTTCAGTTTCTCGGCTCTTCGAAGAAGGCGGTGACGTCCGGCAGCCTTTGGTACCCGGCAGCCGACGTCTATAACACTTCCGAGGGTTGGGTGGTCAAGGTCGAACTTGCGGGCGTTTCGGTCGAGGACATCGAGATCGAGGTTCAGGGCAACACGCTGAACATCGCCGGGTGCCGGAAAGATCGCTCGTGCGTCGCCGGCATTACTTACCAGCAGATGGAGATAACATACAGTAACTTTGAAAAAACGCTTCGGTTTCCGTCGCCGATAGACGGCGTCAAGCTAGACCACATGTTCGAGAACGGCTTGCTGATCATTCATTTGCGAAAGGCCAAATAAGGACACTTTATGACAGTAGAGACACCGGCAAGCCCGGAAAAGCCCGCTCAGGCATTGCCCCAGGAATTCGACATTGCGGTCCTTCCACTGCAAAACACGACGCTCTTTCCGGATACGGTAGTTCCGCTCGCGGTCGGACGCGAACGCTCGACCCGCGCCGTCGAGTCGTCGCTGGCCACCGAGGAAAAACTCATAGCCTGCCTGACGACCAGGACCGAGAACGTTACCGGTGACGACGCCGTTCCGGCTGACATGTATTCGATCGGCACGATCGTCAATATCAAACGGATGATGCGGAATGAAGGCGTCATGCAATTGATCGTCCAGGGCATGGACCGCTTTGAGATCGCCGAATGGATCGGAGAGCAGCCGTACCTCAAGGCCCGCGTTCGCATCCTCCCCGAATTGCGTCGAGTTGACGACGAAGAGATCGAGGCACTTAAACGCAATATTCAGGGAATGGTCCAGGAAGCTCTCGCCTTGCTTCCCAACGTGCCGCCCGAGATCCGCATGGCCGTGATGTCGCAGGAAAATCCGGGCCAGCTTGCCTATTTTCTAGCGTCGGTCCTCGATCTCGGGGTCGAGACCGAACAGAAGATGCTCGAGTCGAGCACTGTAGACGGACTCCTGACGCTCACCCATGCCGCACTTGCCCGCGAGGTCGAGATCATGCAGATCCGGTCAAAGATCGCCTCGGAAGCTCAGCATGAGATGGACAAATCGCAGCGCGACTACGTGCTGCGGCAGCAGATGAAGGCGATCCAAAAAGAGCTCGGCGACGACGAGTCGGGCGAAAAGGCCGAGGCCGAACAGCTTCGTGATCGTCTCGAAAAGGCTGATCTGCCTGACGACGTCCGCAAGGAATCCGAGCGAGAGCTGCGCCGCATGGAGCAGCTTCCTCAATCGGCGCCCGACTATCACGTCATCCGTACTTATCTCGAATACATACTCGAGCTGCCGTGGCGTAAGTCCAGCGAAGAAAAACTCGACCTTAACGAGGCCCGCAAGGTGCTCGACGAGGACCACTACGGCCTCGAGGACATCAAGGAACGCATTCTCGAATCGCTGGCCGTCGTCAAGCTGCGTCCCGATTCGAAAAGCCCGATCATCCTGTTCGTTGGCCCTCCGGGAGTCGGGAAGACCTCGCTGGGACGATCGATCGCTCGGGCGTTGGGCCGGGAATTCGACCGTTTGTCTCTAGGGGGCATGCGGGATGAGGCCGAGCTTCGCGGCCACCGCCGCACGTACATCGGAGCAATGCCGGGCCGCATCATCCAAAGCTTACGCCGCGTCGGCGTCAACAATCCGGTGATGATGCTCGACGAGGTGGATAAGCTTGGCAACGATTTTCGCGGCGACCCCGCGTCGGCACTGCTTGAGATCCTGGACCCGGCACAGAACAACACGTTCCGTGACAATTACATCGACCTGCCGTTCGACCTTTCGAAGGTCTTCTTTATCGCGACGGCAAATCAGCTCGGGCCGATACCGATGCCGCTCAGGGACCGAATGGAGATCATTCAGCTTGGCGGCTACAGCGATCGCGAAAAGCTTAATATCGCCAAGCAATACCTCGTCCCGCGCCAGGTCACCGAGAACGGGCTCACACCCGAACAGCTTGAGATCTCGGACGATGCGATCAACCTGCTTACGACGAGGTACACACGCGAGGCCGGCGTTCGACAGCTTGAGCGTGCGATCGGCAATTTGGCCCGCAAAGTCGCCCTCAAAGTCGCTGAGGGCCTGACCGAAAAGGTTTCTATATCGGCCGAGGAGATCAAAGGCTATCTCGGACCGCCACGTGTTTTTCCCGAGGAGGCCCGCAAGCAGCTACCGGCCGGCGTCGCTACCGGAATGGCCTGGACCGAGATGGGCGGCGAGGTGCTGTTCATCGAAGCAACGCTGCTGCCTGGCGGCGGCGGCCTTACGCTTACCGGACAGCTTGGTGAGGTCATGAAGGAGTCGGCCCAGGCGGCCCGCAGCTATCTGTGGTCGCACGCATCCGAACTCGGCATCGAGACCGCGAGGATCAAGGAGAACGGCGTCCATATCCACGTTCCCGCTGGAGCCATTCCAAAAGACGGGCCTTCGGCGGGCGTCACCATGGCGTCGGCCCTTGCATCCCTCTACACTGGCCGGCGGGTCCGCCCCGACACGGCAATGACCGGCGAGATCACGCTCTCGGGACTCGTCTTTCCGGTCGGCGGCATCAAGGAAAAGGTGCTCGCCGCACATCGCGCAGGCATCCGTCGGATCGTCCTGCCCGACCGCAACCAGGCCGATGCCGAAGAGATACCCGAAGACGTTCGGAAAGAGCTAAAGATCATACCGGCGAAGCTCATAAGCGATGTTCTCGACGCGGTGCTCGAAAAAGACGCGACCGACGAACAGCTCAAGGCGTACTACGCACAGAGTGCGCAAGCCAAGAAGGACGTCCAGGCCGAACACCGGCCGGCTCGTGACATTTGAAGTCTCTCGGATCGGGTAGCTTTGTTTTTAAGGGGACCGCCTTACGATGCCTTAAGTCTTTCCGCGCGAAAAATTTTGTCCAAATTCGCTAAATATCCGTTTTTACAGTAGAAAATTCGTTTTACATAGGTGTATGCTTAGAGGTTAGACGTTTTGGGCGACGGATGCCTGTTATGTTTGCCTGGAAGACGCACGTTTTCCGGGTGCGATTTCACCCCGTTCGACACTGTCTCAGATTTTTCAATTTAGCTCGGGTTTACTCACAAAATGGCATTTAAGTCTTTATTTAGTTTATTTTCCAGCGATCTTGCCATCGACCTTGGAACGGCGAACACGCTCGTCTATGCAAAGGGACGCGGCATCGTCGTATCAGAACCTTCGATCGTGGCGATCAATAAGGTAACTAACCAGGTCGAGGCTGTCGGCCGTGACGCCAAGGAGATGTTGGGCCGGACGCCGGGCAATATCGTCGCAATTCGTCCTATGAAGGACGGCGTCATCGCAAATTTCGAAGTGACGGAGAAGATGCTCCAGCATTTTATCCGAAAGGCCCACAACGGCAAATCGTGGGTCCGTCCACGCGTCGTTATCGGTATACCATCCGAGATCACTCAGGTCGAACGCCGCGCGGTCGAGGATTCGGCTTATCGTGCAAAAGCCTCAGAGGTCTATCTGGTCGAAGAAGCAATGGCAGCCGCGATCGGCGCCGGATTGCCGATCACGGAGCCGCACGGCAACATGGTTGTCGATATCGGCGGCGGCACGACCGACATCGCTGTCATATCGCTTTCGGGTATCGTTTACTCGCGTGCAGTGCGTGTCGCGGGCAACGAGATGGACGAGGCGATCACGCAGTACATAAAACGCAAATATAACCTGCTTATCGGTGAACGCACATCTGAAGCGATCAAGATCGCATTGGGAAGTGCCTTTCCACTCGAAGAACCACTTTCGATGGACGTCCGCGGGCGCAACCTCATTGAGGGCATCCCCAAGACCATCACAATGACCGACGAGGAGATACGTGAAGCTCTTTCCGACTCGGTCTCGACCATCATCAACGCCGTACGCGTCGCTCTCGAACGCACGCCGCCGGAGTTGTCGGCCGACATCGTCGAGCGAGGTATCGTGCTTACAGGCGGCGGAGCTCTGCTCAAGAACCTCGACAAGCGCCTCATGATCGAGACCGGCCTGCCGGTCGTCCTCGCGGACGATCCGCTTTCGTCGGTCGTTCTCGGCACCGGCAAGATGCTCTCGGATTTCGAACTGCTGAAGCGCGTCAAGTGGGACAATTCGTTAATGACTGGTAGCTAGGGCAAAGAAACGAGGTACGCGATGAATTCATTCCTCATCCCTCATCCGTTATCCCTCCGACATGGTTGAGCGAAGTCAAAAGGACGTATGGCGATTGACTCCGTGGCTGATGATCGCCCTTCTGCTGGTGAATTTTGTCCTGATGGCGTTTGACGCCAGGGAAATAGGTACGGGCCAACGCGTTGTCCGGGTGTGGGCGCAGGCGGTCGCGGACTTTGTTCAATCCCCTGTTACGACGGTCTCGGCCGCCGTCACGAACTATTTTACATCGATCTCAAATCTTCGTTCGGCACAGAGTGAGAACGATCAGCTAAAGCAGCGTGTCGAGGAGCTTCAAGTCGAGATCAAGCAGAAAGACGAGCTTGCTTCCGAAAACCAGCGTCTCCGGTCGATGCTTGAGCTCAAGGAACAGAGCAAGTACAAGGTAATTACTGCCCGTATCATAGGCCGGGATCCGTCGGTCTGGTTCGATTCGTCGATCATTAATCGCGGAAGCCTCGACGGCGTCGCACTCAACATGCCTGTCGTGACAGAAGGCGGCCTGGTCGGCCGGGTCACGGCGGTCGGGCCGCTCACGTCCCAAGTCGACCTGATCACGCACAACAAATCAGGCCTCGGAGCCGTGATCGGAGAGATCGGCAACTCAAACGCTCTCGGCGTCGTCAGCGGCACCAGCAGCAAAGAGCTGCTCGAGATGAAGTACGTGCCGGGCAGCATCGACGTACAGGTCGGCCAATCGGTGTTTACGACCGGTCAGGACGGTATATTTCCACCCGGCCTCAAGGTCGGCGAGATCATAAATGTCGTAACGGGCTCGGCGACGACGCCGCATCAAATATTGATACGGCCGGCCGCGAAGCTTAATTCGATGCAGGAAGTCGGCGTCCTGCTCTACGAGCCGCCTGCACGCCCTGATTTCGAGCAAAAACTGCCGAACGCAGTCAACCCAAAAACAAAAGGTAAAGGTAAGTAAAACCCGCGCTATAATTCGCCCGGCGCGCGATCCCCCGGAATGGAGCAGGTCAAAGTATTAGTAGCTCTGATAATAGCCATTTTGCTGCAGTGGACACTGCGCAACGTGGCGGAGCCACTTGCATACATCAACTTCCCGCTCATCATCGTGGTTTACGCGGCGCTGCAGCGCAATTCGATCAGGGCCATACTTTTCGGGACCGTTTCGGGGATCGCTGTCGATGCCTTGAGCGGAGGCCTGCTAGGAGCAAACGGATTCTCGCAGACCATCATCGCGTACATCGTCTCGGAGATCACGCGGAGGGTCTACATGGACAACGCTTTATTGCGGATCCCCGTCATAGCTGGAGCGTGTTTGTTGAACCTGACGCTGTATTACTGGCTCCACCGTTTGTTCGGCCAAACGCCGTCCGGTGATGTACTTATGATCGGGGCTTATTCGCTTATCGGGACGACCGTCGCCGGTACTCTCGTCTATATCATGCTGGACGCGATCTCTGGTGGAAAGGTCCGTAAGCGTAAGCGCGAGATGTTCGCACCGCGGCGCCAAACGCGGCGGCGAAATCCGATCAGGCTCAACAAATAGAGGTGGTTGTTATCGAAGCGGTATGAAACTCAATGATCACGTACAGAATCTAGGGGCTCGCGTCAGCACGATCCATATTGTCGTGTTCGTGCTGCTTGCCCTGCTCGGCGCACGCCTATATTACCTGCAGATCGTAAAGGGCGAGTACTACAGCGAGCGCGCCGAAAATCAGCGCATCCGGCTGATCCCGATACCGGCGCCGCGCGGAGCGATATTTGACCGTAACGGCAAACTGCTTGTCGATTCGCGGCCTACCTACAACGTGGTCCTCTCGAACGAGCCTCTGAAATCCATAAATGTCAATGATCGCGTGGACGACTATTCGCGAGGATTGAGCCTCGATCGCCAGTTCGTGGTCGAACGACTGAACCTCATCAAAAAGCAGAACGATTTCGAGACGATGGTCCTGAAAGAGAACGTCGGCATCGCAGACATCACCTGGGTCGAATCGCATAATCTCGAGTTTCCTGAGCTTCGGGTCGAACTTCAGCCTCAACGCTACTATCCGCTCGGTACGTCGGTTGCGCACGTACTGGGATATGTCGGCGAGATCAGCCCGAAACAGCTCGAAGACCCCGAATACCAAAGCAAAGGGTTCCGTCCGGGCGACATTGTCGGGAAAGGCGGGCTCGAACAATATTACGATGAATTTTTGCGAGGCAAGCCCGGTTATCGCAAGGTGATCGTCGACAGCCGAGGCCACGTCCAGGCCGAGGTCGAGTCGGTGCCGGCGCAGTCAGGCCAGGACCTGGTGACTACGATCGACTATGACCTTCAAATGGCTGCTGAAGAACAGCTCGCCACGTCGTCAACCAAACGCGGCACTATCATTGCGATGGACCCGAACAACGGTGAGATCTTCGCGATGGCATCGGCACCGTCATTCGATCCGAATGTGTTCGTGCGCGGCAGTTCGACACCCGAAGGCCGCAAGCAGATCGCAAGCTACTGGCAGGACGAGAAACGGCCGCTTTATAACCGCGCGATCCAGGGCCGCTATCCGCCCGGTTCGACGTGGAAGATACCGGAGTCCGTCGGCGGCCTCGTTCAGGGAGCGATCACTCCGACGCGCTCCAATCTCGCTTGCGGCGGCGGCATCATGGTCGGAAACAAGTTCACGCGGTGTATGGGCAGCCACGGCGCTCCGCCCCTGAGCCTCGCGATCACAAAATCATGCGACGGATATTACTACCGCCTTGGGCTCAAAATGGGCATCGACGGGATCATCAAGATGATCGAGATGTTCGGATACGACCATCGTTCGGGTATTGACCTGCCAAACGAAAAGGTGCCGCAGACTCCCAAGTCGTGGATGCCCTACATCCTCAAGCACGAAGGCAAGTGGAGTGACATACGCACGGTTTACGCGTCGATCGGACAAGACACGGTCGTTGTCACACCTATCTCGATGATCCGTGCCGTCTCGGCCGTCGGAATGCACGGCAAGGAATATACGCCCCATTTTCTCAAAGAATTCAAACCGATCGGCGCGATCGGCCGCGAGGGTGATCTGATCTTCATTCCGGCGCGCGCCGGATTTACATATCAGCACCCCGAACCGCGCATAATACCGATGACCGACGATCAGTACGACGTTATGCTCAAAGGAATGTGGGGTGTCGTCAACGCGGGGGGTACCGCTCACGGCATAGCCATGAAAGGCTGGGAGATCGCGGGCAAGACCGGAACGGCGCAGGTGGCTGAGGTGGGCAAGGACAAGGCAGGCAGCAAGGACCACGCATGGTTCGTGAGCTTTGCACCAGCGTACAAACCCGAGATATCGGTCATCGCCCTCATCGAGAATTCCGGTTTCGGAGCCTCCAACGCCGCTCCTGCCGCGAAAGCGATGTACGAGGCATACCTTGTAAAACGTGGAGTTTCGAAATCAGACAGCGAGGAGGTCGCGCTTCGTTAGCACTCTCGAATTACGCGGCGCCTGAATGGTAGCAATAATCGAAAAACAAAATCTGAGGGATTTTGACTGGCAAACGGCTCTCATCGCGGTCGTGATCTCGGCATTCGGCGTTTGGCAGATCCACAATGCCTTGCCTTTTGAGAACTATTGGACCAAGCAGATAGTCGGGATATTCATCGCTCTGGCCGCGTTTGTCGTGGTTTGTTTTACCGATTATCGACGGTTGATCGATGCAGCCCCGATCTTTTACGGGGGCGGGCTTTTTCTTCTGCTCCTGGTTCTGACGCCCTTGGGACACGAGAGCCATGGACAAAAAGCGTGGGTGGTATTGCCGCTTATCGGACAATTTCAGCCGTCGGAGTTTATGAAGATCCCGACCGCGTTGATGCTTGGCAAATACTTCGGCGCGAGAAAGGGAAACGTACTTACCTTTAAGGAGATGCTCATCGGCGGAGCTATCTTCGGCGGGCCGATCCTCCTCATTATGCTCGAACCGGACGCGGGGCAGGCGATCACCTATTTTCCGATACTGGCGGCCGTGTTCTTCCTTTCGGGGATCAAGGTCAGGTACGTGATCCTGGCGATGATCGCCGCGGCGATCTTCATACCGGCGGCGTGGATCGTCGGTGTCAAAATGGGCAAGATCAAGCTCTACCAGCAGGAGCGCATCAATGCGATCATCGACCCGGAGAGTGTCGATCCGCGAGGGTATGGCTACCACACGATCCAGTCGGTCATCACCGTCGGAAAGGGCGGCCTTGCCGGGAACAAGGGTGACACCGAGACATCGCAAAGCGTCCTAAAGTTTTTGCCCGAACCGCATACGGATTTCATATTCGCCGTGACCGCCGAAAATACCGGTTTTGTCGGCTGCGTTTCGCTGCTGCTCGCCTATGCCTTGCTGCTGTCGCGCATGATCGTCGGGGCAAGACAGGCTTCGGACCGAGCCGGCATGCTTGTTATAATGTCGATCGTATGCGGAATTGTCTTTCAGATATTCATGAACGTCGGAATGGCGCTCGGCATATTGCCGGTGATCGGGGTTCCGCTGCCGCTTATGAGCGCCGGCCTGTCGGCGATCCTCTCGACATTCGTCGCGATCGGGTTTGTGGTCAGCGTGCGGCTACGCAGATTTGTAAATTAGGAGAGTTGGTATTATGGCTAGGGATCTGAGAAAGCTCGGAACAAAAGAGACCGGTTCGACCGAACCGAAGCGCAGCGGAGTGACGACGCTGGTTTTCTTCACCGCTGCGCTGGTGCTCGCGCTGTCGGCGGGGGCTCTCACGGGTGTTCTGGCGTCGTATTATCTCAACAACTCGCGTTATGCGGTCGAAGTTTCCGCTCTGGCGACATACCGTCCTCCGCAGGTAACGACGATCTATGCCGACGACGGCGAGACCGTCCTTGCCGAATTCGCGATCGAGAAGCGAATTCCCGTAAAGATACAAGACGCACCGGACAAGGTCATTGACGCGCTGCTCGCGGTCGAGGATTACCGGTTTCGGGACCACATAGGCATCGACCCATACCGTATCCTGGGCGCGGTTTTCAAAAATGTTACGCGCGGTACGACCGAGGGAGCGTCGACGATAACGCAGCAATTAGCCCGCAACCTTTTCCTGTACAAGGACCAGACGTACACCCGTAAGATCAACGAGTGGGCCGTCGCCCTGCAGATCGAGCGGCTTTACACCAAGGACCAGATCCTCGAGATGTATATGAATTACATCTTCCTCGGTGCCGGCGCCTATGGCTATCAAGCGGGGGCGCGCACGTATTTCGGCAAATCACTCAAGGATCTAAGTCTCGAGGAAGCGGCATTGCTGGCTGCCATCCCGAAATCGCCAGAGTACTCGCCGACGCGAAACATGGCCAAGGCCACGGAGCGGCGCAACCTCGTGCTGGATCAAATGGCCAAGTATTTCCCGGACCGGTATTCTCAGGCCGAGGTCGACGCCGCCAAAGCCAAGCCGATCGTGCTGGCCGACACGGCGTATTACCAATCGCAGCCGAAATCCACGGCTTGGGACTACCCCGTCGAAGAGATCCGAAAGTATCTCGAAGAAAAATACACGACACGCGTGGCCCAGGGCGGCTTGAAAGTTTACACCACGATCAACGTTGAGGCGCAAAAGATCGCCACCAAAGCGGTCCGCGAAGGCCTCCGTGCTTACGACCGCAGCCGGTCGTGGCGGTCCGAATACGAGGACATTCTGACGGACGAGAACGACCAGCCGATAACCGACGAAAAAGTCATCGAAAAGACGCTCGCGACATACAAACATGCCGATTGGTACGGCGACGACTATTCGGTCGGCGAATATATCAAAGGGCTTGTCGTCAAGGTCAACCCGGCGGCCGACGAGGTCGGCGTCAGGTTCGGCAAATACAAAGCGATAGTGCGCCAGGGCAATATGGGACGCAGCGGGAAGCGACCTAAAGACGAGCTAAAGCCCGGCTATCTTGCCGAGTTCCTGGTCAAGAAAGTAGACAACGAGCATCAAATGCTCGAGGTCGAGCTTCAGCAGATACCCGAGGTCCAGGCAGCACTGACTTGTATCAACGCGCATACGGGCGAGATCGTTGCGATGGTCGGTGGGTACGACTTTCATACCAATAAATTCAACAACGCGACGCAGGGCCTGCGGCAGACGGGTTCCGCCTATAAACCGTACATTTATACGGCGGCGGTCGAATCCGGCATGACGCCCGACAGCCTCGTCAGCGGTGCGCCCATCCAGCGGGGCGGATGGCAGCCGCATAACTACGACGGCAGCACGAGCGAGGCGAACCTGCCGATGAAGATCGCGCTGGCCAAATCGTACAACATCGCCGCCGTTCACCTGCTCGAACAGGTCGGGATCCAGGCCGGCGCCCAGATGGTCCGCCGTTTCGGCATTACCAATCCGATGGCCCCGAGTTTGCCGTCCGCGCTCGGAGCGAGCGAGGCTTCGCTGCTTGAGATGACGTCCGCCTATTCAACATTCCCGAACAAGGGCGTGCGCATGACGCCGCACCTGATCCGAAAGGTGTATAACCGCGACGGCAGCCTTCTTGAGCAGTTCGACAATTCGTCGTCCAAGGTTACGAGCGAATACGTCGCTCTGACCATGGTCGAAATGATGCGCGGGGTGACATCAGGAGGCGGTACGGCCGCAAGTGCGAGCGCCGGCGGACATCCGATCGCGGGCAAGACCGGTACGGTCAACGATCACACAGACGTATGGTTCCTGGGCTACACGCCGACGTATGTTACCGGCGTCTGGATGGGAAATCCGCTCCGAAAGGAGAACCTCGGCAACAATATGACCGGCGGCCATGGCGCCGTGCCGTATTTCAACGCGTTCATGATCCCGTTCATGAAGGGCAAACCGGTCGAATCGTTCCAGGGCCCGCCGCCGATGCCTTCGGACATCAAGGCTCTTGCCGAACGCAACAAACGCGAGGAGCTCGAAAAGCTCGAAGAGGCCGACGCCAACGCCAAGAAAACAGGCGGCCCCTCGACACCGGGAGCTAATCTGCCGGCTGATCCTGCACTGCTTCCGCCTGAGAATGTCGGAGGTGAAAAACCGCCGGGAGGCGAACCCGGAAAGACCGAAAAACCTCCTGAAAACGCTCCGGTCCAAAAACGGCCGCCCGTGCTGCCGCCGACGATCAAACCCGAGCCCCCACCGAGCGACAAGCCCGAAGGCACAAAACGCAAGGGCAAGAAAGGCGACGGGTAGCTGAGGGGTGAGGGATGAGGTATGAGGGATGAGTAAGAAGCTTCTTATTCATCCCTGTTCCTTGTCTGCCTCATTCCTAAGGGAACTCACCCAAATAATACGGCAGCATTTTTCGCCACCAGGGCGATCTGTAGTACGCTAGCCGCCACCCGCGTCTATTTGCCCGAATAAGAAACGCGCCAGACTGTATTGGAGCCGTCGTCGGTGACGAAGAGGGATCCGTCGTTAGCGACGGCGACGCCGACGGGGCGGCCCCAGACGTCGCCTTGGGGGGTGACGAAGCCGGTCATGAAATCCTCGTACTCGCCGGTCGGGACGCCGTTTTTCTGGGGGACGCGGATGACCTTGTAGCCCGTACGCTTGGCACGGTTCCAGGAACCGTGTTCCGCGGCAAACGCCTCGTTCCTGTATTCTTTTGGAAACATCTTGCCGGTGTAAAAGACCATTTCGAGCGACGCCGAATGTGATTGGAGCAGTACGTCGGGCACGATCACCTTGTCGCGAAGTTCGGGAAATTTGCCGGCGTGCCGCGGGTCCTGATTGGGGCCGATATAGTACCACGGCCAGCCGTAAAATCCGCCTTCCTTGATGCGGGTTATATAGTCCGGCACAAGGTCGTCTCCGAGGCCGTCGCGCTCGTTTACCGAGCCCCACAGCTCGCCCGTCTGAGGATGGATCGCGATGCCGACGGCGTTGCGGATGCCCGAGGCATAAACCCGCCTACCCGTGCCGTCAGGGTTGAATTCGAGAATAGCGGCGCGGTCCGTTTCGCTTAGAGCAGGATTTTCGTTGACGTTCGATCGCGAGCCGACGGAGACCAGCATCTTTTTGCCGTCGCGGGTGAACGCAATATCGCGTGTCCAATGGCCGCCGCCCGTCAACCGATTGCCGCTTGGAATATCTGGGACCACGACCTCGGGTTTGCCCTGGGCTTTGATGTCACCGTTCTTGTACGGAAACCGGACTATGGATTCGGTATTGCCGACGTAGATGTATTGCGGATTTGGGCCCGTCGGATAAAAAGCGATCCCGAAAGGCTGTTTAAGATCGGCCGAATAGATCTCGTTCACCTCGGGCTTGTCGCCAGCCTTGCTCTGGCGGAACACTCGTATGAGGTTTGCTGAACTTTCTGCAACGAACAGGTCACCGTTCGGCGCGGTGCGGATGAGGCGCGGATTTTTCAGGCCCGACGCGAATTCCTCGACCTTGAATCCCTTTGGGACTACCGGCATCGCACCTTCCGGGCGTTTGGCCAAACGCGGTTGATTAAACGCCGATGCCGATTCAAATGGTTTTGGCAGATCGGCCACGGTTATACGTCTTCGCACACCGGGAGCGTCCGTGGTCCAATCGCCCATTGCTCCCTGACCGGTCAATACCTTGTTTTGAGCCTGCAAAACTCCGACTGGAGCTGAAGTCGAGATCAATGCGGCGATCAGGGTGAACAGCGTTACGCGTTTACGGATGTTCATATTAGATATCGCTCTCACCGGCCTAACCGACGAGTTGTCCGAGATAGTAGGGCAGCATCTTTCGCCACCACGGCCAGTCGTGGTTGACGTCGTGGCCCCACAGTTCGAGCCGGTGAGGAATTCCTTTTGAGTGCAGCAAGGCCGAGAATTCGCGGCTGCGGTCGGGGGCTTCGTATGAGCCCTGACCGCTGACGATGACCGTAAAATCGCCCTGTCGGAGACGCGGCAGATGATAGTCGTCATCGAGATTCTTCAGGTACATCGCGGGATTGTTGTAATAGACGTTGTCGTCGTAGTAGCTCTCGAGATAGTTGTATATATCGTAGCTCCCGCTCATCGCGATCGTGCCGCGAACAAGGTCCGAGTGTTTGAAATAGGTGTTGGCGGCAAGCATCGCGCCGAGGCTCGCGCCCGTCGTGATGGGCCGTGCATCGTGCCCGCATTCGTCGCGGATAAGCGGCAAGACCTCGTCGATCACGTATTTGTCATACCGCGTCAGCATCTCGACCTTCCAGCCCGGGTGCGACTCTTTGTTGAGCAGGCTGTAGCGGTTGACCGAGTTGATAGAAAATGCCTTGATCTTGCCCGCTTCGATAAAATCGCTGATCGCGTCGATCAGGTGGAAACGCTCGTATTCCAGGTAATCCGCCGCCGCCGTCGGGAACATCAAGAGCGGGTGGCCGGCGTGTCCGTAGACGACAAGCGGCATGTCCATGTTCAGGTTGTGGCTGTACCACGATGTGATCTCACGTCGCATTAATGCAGAACTCCGAAGTTGTTTGTGTAAAAGTCTCGATTATCGCGGAATTTGTGCGGAATCGGAAACCGCGACGGCTCCATTTTGCCGTATCTGCTCCATCTCTCTCGGTTCACTCAACGGATACTCGAACACATCGCGAAAATTCACTTCCAAACGGTCTTCGACCTCTCCGAGACTGAGTTCACGACCCAGCAGTTTGTCCATTGACGTTACCGGTTCGCCTTCGCAGGCGATGATCCAGTTATAGTAGCTGAGATCTGTATTTACGTTCAGAGCAAATCCGTGTGTCGTGACCCACCTTTTGATGTGGACGCCGATCGCCGCGACCTTGCCCTCGGCGGTGTGAACGCCCGTGAGGCCCTCGATCCTAAAGGCATCTATCCCAAAATCGGCCATTGTGCGGATCAATACCTCTTCGAGGTCGCGGACGTATCGGTGAACGTCTTCGCGATCGGGTGAAAGGCTCACGATCGGATAGCCGACGATCTGTCCGAGGCCGTGATATGTCACCTTGCCGCCGCGGTTTATCTCGAAAACCTCAACGCCAAGCTTGCGAAGCAGCTCGGCTGTCGCAAGAACACCGTCCTCTTTCGCGCGTCGCCCGATCGTGAATGTATGCGGGTGCTCGAGCAGTAATAGATAATCGCGGCCACGCTCGGCGATGACCTCGGCCTCGAGCTCTTTTTGCAGGGCCAGCGCATTTGCGTAGCCAACCCGTCCGAGCCTTCGGACTTCTAAATAACGCTGTTCCACTGCCCTTATGATAAGATTTTCAGGGCCGTTTGAACAGAGAGGGAATGTTATGAATCTATTTCGAAATGCAGTTTTGGCAGTGGTTGCGGTGAGTGTTTTCACCGGTGCGGCATTGGCCCAGAAAAAGACGACGAAGAAGTCGACAACGACCAAACCCACGGCTTCGAAGCCGACGCTGCCGCCGCTTGCGGTCCGGGTGGGTCGCGAACACGCGGACATCCAGTTGTCAAACGTTAACGTTTTCGCAAATAAGCTAGCGAATATTGCTGAAGCGTTGGAGACCGCGGACGCTGATGCGAAAGCCGGTAGGTTAAAGCCGGAGACTGCCAAAAAGATCCAGGCTAAAGAAGCCGAATTGGTGGAAGCGATCCGCAACATCAAGACAGGCCTGACCAATCTCGAGTCGGAGTTTCGGACGAAACCCGAACTTCAAAAATATCTTTCGTACATTCAGGGCATAGCCGACCTTGCGTCCAAAAGCGAAGACTTCGCTATCGCGGGTAAATTTGTCAGCTCGAAAGATCCTCTCAGGCAGATCTCGCAAAAGCTGACCGACACGCTCGCAGCGATGCCGGTCTCGCCAGCTACATAAAGAAAAATGGCAGAGTCTAAAAATTCAGGCTCTGCCAAGTTCCTATCTTCCTATTTCCGGTTAGTTATTGCGGTTTCTTGATCACCGGCGTCTTGACGTCTGTGTCACAGATCTCGATCTTGCCGTTCGAGGCGGTCGCCGCCTTGACGTCGACGGCGGGCAGCCCGAGCTTTTCGCGAATAAACTTTTCACCTTCGGCTTCGATCACCTCGCCGTTTATCACGGACGCCCTTCGTGTAAGGACATCTCCCTTTTTCTCGAGTTTGCCGGGTTCGAGGAATATGTACCAGGGCGACCCCCAATTTCTCGCGTCACCCGTGTACCGGCGGTAGTCATAGTGTCTGGTGTTCTGCTTCTCGGTCCGGTTCTCGGACTCATAAACAGCAGGAAAAGTGACCTTTAGCGTCTCCAGGCTCGTCTTCATCGACGCGACCGGGTCGTATTCGCCGACGGCAACGATCTCAAGGCCGTTGGCCTTGTACTTGTCGTACAGCCTATTCAATATCGGAGCGTCGTGCTGCCAGTTGTGGCACCACGGGGCAAAATAGACGACGATCACGAGCTTCTTGTCCACCATCAGGTCCCGCAAATTGGTTTGCTCGCCCGTTCGTATGTTCTTATAGGTCCAATTCTTATAATTGATGTCTTTTTCGACGATCGGCGACTGCTCGTTCTGTCCGAATGCAAACGTAAAGCCAAGCAGCAGGAATGTTAATGCAAGAATCGCTTTCATCAGTGAACGCCCTCGGAATAAGAGACTAACTTTTCAGATGCGATCTGACAAGGCGATAGTTGGCAGGCAATTAGACAGATGACTGTGTCAACTGCGGTTAAGAACGGTTACCTTATGTGGTAATCTGTGGCTAATATCATGAGTGAACAAACGACCGTTTCCAACATTTTCCGTAGAGCATTGGAGATCCGGCAGAGCAACCCCGGCCAGGCGATGAAGGACGTCAAGGCGCAGATCGTCAGCGAGTTCAGCGGCAAGCCTTTTCCGTCGACGGCGTTTCTAACGATCCCCGAGTACGACAACATTACGCCAGAGGAAGATTGGACCGCAGGCCTTCCCTTGGTTCTTCGCGGCATACAGAACGAGGACTGGAATGACCTCGCACAGGGTATTATCCTCAGCCTCGAACAGGTCGAGAACTATCCCAAACAGTCTGCCCGCGAGGACGATCCCGTAAAAGAATGGCGTAACCGCGAACGCCGCATAGCGGGGGCCGAAGAGAAGGTCCTCGACAAATGGATGCCCGACGAATTGATGGCAATGGCCAAGCGGAACGTGAAATAGCTAATCAACTGAGAACTAATAACTGAAAACTAATTGCAAGGGATCTGATCCCTCATTCTCAGAATGTCACTATCGTTCCGTCGACCGCCTCAATAACCTCACACATCGGTTCAGATCGTCCGACTTCGGTTTCAAAATCTACGTCATCCCATTCCGGATAAAAATGCGTGAGCATCGCCCGTTGCGGCCGAGCCTTTCTGATCAAATGGATCGCTTCGGCCAGTTCGAGATGCTTCTCGACCGGTTTGTTTCGGACAAACGAGCATTCCAGAATGAACAGGCTGGCCTGGTTCGCCAAGGCAGCAAGAGCCGGCTCAAAGCCCGTGTCCGATGTGAAAATCAGCGTGTGATCGTCGTCGCGAATGTGTATAGCATAGCTCTCAGCCGTGTGCGGCGTTTTTGCTGCCACGGCCTCGATTCCCGGCAATATATCGAACGCGTCCAGCGCGTCGACTTCGACCACCTCGATAGGAAAACGTTGTTCTAACAGACGATAATCATTTGCGGCGTCGAACGCGTCGATCAGCGAGCCAAGTCCGGCCGCGCCGAGGATCTTGAGCGGCTTTTTTCTGTCCCGCGTGCCTGGCGCGTGTTTGAGTGAGAAAAGGAACGGCGCCAGTCCGCCGCAATGATCGAGATGAAAGTGCGATATCCAGATCGCGTCGAGTCCGGCCCAGTCGAGGCCCTCTTGCGCCATGCGGTGGATCGCGGACGGCGAACAGTCGAGCAATATCGTTCCTGACGAAGTCTCGACCCAGAACCCCGATGCAGAACGCTGCTTGTGTGGCACCGACGAACCAGAACCCAGCACTACCAATCTCATCGAACACATTCTAACAGAGCCGCCGCAACAGACGGCGTTGGTCTTAAGCCTGTGTTAAATTAGCCGTATGACCCATGTCGATGTCCTTGCAGTGTTCGCTCATCCTGATGATCTTGAGCTTACTGTCGGCGGGACGATACTGAAACTGAAGAATCTGGGCTATAGAACCGGGGCGCTTGACGTCACACAGGGCGAGATGGGCACTCGTGGGACAGTAACGGGGCGAGCCGCCGAGGCTGGCGAAGCTGCCCGGATACTTAAACTCGATGTCCGCGAGAACCTTGGGCTGCCTGACGGCCGTGTCTTCGTCACCGACACCGAACGGACCGCTATGGTCCGTGCGTTTCGCCGGCTCCGGCCAAAACTCGTGCTGACACACCAATTGGACGACCCGCATCCCGACCATGATCACATCGCACATCTCGTCCGGGAATCGGCTCGGCTCGCAAGTATGCGGCGTTATGACGAAACGACCGGAAGCGAGGCGATCGCCGTACCGCGCGTTGCTCACAACATCTTTTCCCGGCACGTCAACCCGTCGTTCGTGGTCGATATTTCGGAGTTTCTCGATGAAAAAATGGCGGCGATCCGCGCACACGCTTCGCAATTTCACGATCCCGATTCAAACGAGCCGGAAACACGTTTGACCTCAAAGACATTTCTTGACGAACTAGAGAACCGCTCGCGTTACTTCGGTTCGCTGATAGGTGTCGCTGCCGGTGAGCCGTTCTATGTACGCGAGGCCCTGAACGTCGCCGACCCGATAGAACTTCTTGATCGGCCGATGAACCTCTATTCTTGATCCTGACCGCACGCTGTCCCTGAGCTTCGCCGCCAGGTTCCGATATTTTGCCCCTTTTCAATCTTGACAAAAAAGTAACGATTTGCGATTCTTTCTTTTGGAAACAAAGCAAAACAAGGTTAACGGTTCATAGCCTATGAAGATCTCGGCACAAGAAGAGTATGGTTTGCGATGCCTGGTGCAGCTCGCCAATTTACCGGAAGGTGAAGGGTTGACTTTGCCCCATATCGCCGAGCTTGAGGGCATATCGACCGCAAATGCCGGCAAATTGATGTGGCTTCTAAATCGTGCCGGATTCGTGCAGTCGACGCGAGGCACAAAAGGCGGCTACATGCTGGCCCGGCCGGCGAGAGAGATCCGTTTGAGCGAGATCATTCGCGTCTTGGACGAAGACTTCGTCAACAAGCATTGCGACAGCTACACCGGTCTACTCGACTCGTGTGTCCACCACGGCGATTGCGGGATCAGGCCGGTCATTGTGGGCCTGCACGAGATAGTCGCGAACGCATTGTCCCAGATCACGCTTGCACAGCTTGTGGGCACCGAGCGGTCGGTGGATGAAATGTTTCATAAGATCCAGGGTATCCACCGGACCATCGAACCGCAGAGAATATAGATCCGAAGCGAGACATTATGTCGACAGCAGCAGAGCTACTAACTAATAGGGAATACAAATACGGATTTGTAACCGATATCGAGTCCGAGACGATCGCAAAGGGTCTGTCTGAGGACACCGTTCGGCTGATCTCGTCCAAAAAGAACGAGCCCGAATGGCTGCTCGAGTTCCGTCTGAAAGCGTATCGCCAGTGGCTCAAAATGACGCCGCCAGATAATTGGGCGAACTTCGACTACCCGGACATCGATTTTCAGAATATCTCGTACTATTCAGCCCCTCGGGAAAAGGCCAAAAAGGCGAGCATGGACGAGGTCGATCCGGAACTGGTCAAGACGTTCGAAAAACTCGGCATCCCACTTTCGGAGCAAAAGATGCTCGCTAATGTCGCCGTCGACGCCGTTTTTGACTCAGTATCGGTGGCCACGACATATAAGAAAAAGCTGCTCGAAGCCGGGGTCATCTTTTGTTCGTTCACCGAGGCAGTCGCCGATTATCCCGAACTCATACAGAAATATCTCGGCTCGGTCGTACCGGTCGGTGACAACTATTACGCGGCGTTGAATTCTGCGGTCTTCTCCGACGGCTCGTTCGTCTTTATTCCCAAAGGCGTTCGCTGTCCGATGGAGCTTTCGACCTATTTTCGTATCAATACAAAGGAGTCGGGCCAGTTCGAACGCACGTTGATCGTCGCCGAAGAGGGCGGCTACGTCGCCTATAACGAAGGCTGCACAGCTCCGCAGTTCGACACCAACCAGCTTCACGCGGCGGTCGTCGAACTCATCGCTCTCGATGACGCCGAGATCAAATACTCGACCGTTCAGAACTGGTACGCCGGCGACGAGAACGGCAAAGGCGGCATTTATAATTTTGTGACAAAACGCGGGGCGTGCCGCGGCGTTCGATCAAAAATTTCGTGGACGCAGGTCGAGACCGGTTCAGCGATCACGTGGAAATACCCGAGCGTCATCCTGCAGGGCGACAATTCGATCGGCGAATTTTACTCGGTCGCGCTGACAAATAACGCACAGATCGCCGACACCGGGACGAAAATGATCCATCTCGGCAAGAATACAAAGTCGACGATCATTTCAAAGGGCATTTCCGCAGGTAAATCGAACAACTCATACCGCGGACTCGTCAAGATAATGCCGAAGGCTGAGGGAGCCCGCAATTACACGCAGTGCGACTCGATGCTCATCGGCGGCAGGTCCGAGGCGAATACTTTCCCCTATATCGAGGTGATGAACAACACCGCCCGCGTCGAGCACGAAGCGACGACGTCGAAGATCAGCGAGGACCAGCTCTTTTACCTGCAGCAACGCGGCATCCCGCAGGAAGACGCCGTTTCACTAATCATCAACGGTTTTTGCAAGGAAGTGTTCCGCGAATTGCCTATGGAGTACGCGGTTGAGGCGACGAAGTTGTTGGGATTGAAGCTCGAGGGTTCAGTAGGATAAAAACGTTTTTGAAGAGTCAAGATGAAAATTGTTCAGCCATCAGACCAGCCGATACCCAAGGGACACTATTCGCCCGGCATTGAGCATCACGGCATTATCTATGTTTCAGGGCAGCTGCCGATGACGCTCGTTACACGGGAACCATTCACAGGCCCGATCGAGGAGCAGACGGAGCTTGCGCTGAGAAATGTCGAGGCCGTTCTCAATGCGGCGGGCAGCAGTCTTGATCGCGTGCTTCAGATGACGATCTATGTCTCGGATATGGAATTGTGGGGCGCGGTCAATAAAAAATACGCCGAGGTAATGGGCGAGCATCGGCCCGCGAGAGCGATCGTTCCGGTCAAGGACCTGCATTTCGGTACAAAGATCGAGATACAGGCGATCGCATTAGCTTGAAAAGGAGTTAACCGCAGAGGCGCGGAGACGCCGAGAAAGTGAGGGCTAATATGTTGATCTCTCTGCGTCTCCGCGTCTCGGCGGTGAAAAATTCTTATGAAACTCGATATTTACCAGGTTGACGCATTTACATCCGAGCCGTTTCACGGCAATCCGGCGGCGGTCGTGCCGCTCGAGAGTTGGCTGCCGGACCAGACGATGCTCGATATCGCGGCCGAGAACAATCTGGCCGAAACCGCCTTTTTTGTGAAACAAGGTGACGGATTTGGGCTCAAATGGTTTACGCCCGAGATCGAAATGGACCTCTGCGGGCACGCGACTCTTGCGACGGCATTCGTGCTATGGGACCAGCTTCGGTTTGCGGGTGACGAGATCGCTTTTGAGACTCGCAGCGGAACGCTCAAGGTCGCGCGAAACGGCGAGTTGATGGTGATGGACTTTCCGTCGAGACCGGCTGTGGCCACCGAGGTTCCCGATGGCCTTTCTAAGGCGCTCGGCGGCACTCCGCAACAGGTGCTCAAATCTCGCGACTATTTGGCCATCTACAACTCCGAGGCCGAGGTCCTGTCCCTCAAGCCGGATTTCAAAGCGATCAAGGAACTCGGTGTCCATGCCGTCATCGTGACGGCACCTGGTGAAACGAGCGATTTCGTTTCGCGTTTCTTCGCGCCGTCGGTCGGCGTTGACGAAGACCCCGTTACGGGCTCGGCGCACTGCACTTTGATCCCGTATTGGGCGGAGCGGCTCGGCAAAACGAAGATGTTCGCCCGACAAGTATCTGCGCGCGGCGGCGAGATCTACTGCGAACTTATCGGCGATCGCGTCAAGATGGCCGGCAACGCGGTGCTGTACCTAAAGGGTGAGATATACGTGCAAACAGCATCGAGCGGAGCCGCAGCTAGTTGATATGAGAACATCGATCGTCATTTTCGATAAATTTACCGATATCGACCTGTGGTTGATGTGGGACCTACTGAACCGCGTCAGGATCGACGGCTGGTCTGTCCGTATCCTGGGTGAAAAAGAAGTCCATTTTTCCGCGACCGGGCAGGAGATAAGAACTCACGGCCGCATCGATGAGGCTAACGGTTCGGACGCAGTCTTGTTCGTCAGCGGATTTGGTACACGCGACCGCATTGCAGACCCCGAATGGCTGGATCGATTTCAGCTCGATCCCGGTCGCCAGCTTATTGGTTCGATCTGCTCCGGCAGCCTGATACTGGCGAAACTCGGCTTGCTGGAGGGAAAAACCGCGACGACTTACCCGACGGTAAAGACCGCGCTCGAAGGCCTCGGGGTCGAAGTGGTTGAAAAGCCTTTCGTCCTCCACGGTAATATTGCGACTGCCGGCGGATGTCTTGCGCAGCAATATCTGATCGGTTGGGTGATCGAAAGATTGGCCGGGACCGAATTGAGCAATTTGGTGGTCCGCTCGATCCAGCCGGTCGGCGAGGGCCTATTCTTTGACGACGTCGAGCGGCTGCAGAAGCTTTACGCTCCCGCCTCGGCGCAAGCAGCGGTGTAGTGTGGAAGTCACGATCCGTTTAGCGGCGGTCGGCGATTCGGAAGCGATCGCATCGCTGCTACACAAAGCGTTTTCGCCTTTCAGGTCGGAATACACGGACGGAGCGTTCGAGTATACGACGCCGCCCGCCGAAACTATACGCGGGCGATTTGCCGAAGGTCCGATCTGGTTAGCCGTTCGGAACGGCATAGCGGTTGGGACGGTCTCGGGAATGCCGGACGGCGAGCGGTTCTACATTCGAAGTATGGCGATCGATCCGCAGGCACAGCGAGGCGGCATCGGTCAGCGATTGCTCGAAGCGCTTGAGTCGTATGCAAAGGAACACGGTTTCGGGAAGCTATTCCTTTACACGACGTACGTTTTGCCCGGAGCGCGGCCGTTGTACGAGCGGAACGGCTTTTACGTTCTGAGGGAAACCGCACCCGAGGAGTGGTTCGATATGGGTGGACTTGAAATGGAAAAAGTCCTGTCCGGCCCGGTTAGGAGCAAGCTGTGAAGAACGGAGAGTGCCCGAAATGCGGTTCGACAGAGGTCCATTGCGTACCGCAAACCGCGGTCGAGGTCGCTATCGCGATCACATGGTCGCGGACGGCAAGTTTGGATTATTACGTTTGTGCATCGTGCGGGTTTGTCGAACATTTTGTTCAGGACAAGAGCCTGCTGCCAAAGATTGCGGAGAAATATCCGAAAGTTGATTGAGAATATGTTGCTTGAAGTACGAGATCTGCATGCCGGCATCGACGGCAAGGAAATTTTAAAGGGACTGAATTTACAGGTCCGCAAAGGCGAGGTCCACGCCATCATGGGCCCGAACGGCTCGGGCAAATCGACCTTGTCCAAGGTGCTTGCCGGTCATCCGACTTACGAGGTGATCTCAGGTGAGGTGCTATACGAAGGCAAGAACCTGCTCGATCTCGAACCCGACGAGCGTGCCCGAGAAGGTGTCTTCATGGCGTTCCAATACCCTGTCGAAGTGCCGGGCGTGTCGAATTCACAATTTTTGCGGCTTGCTTACAACCAAAAGATGCTGCACCACGGCCTCGAAGAGCTCGATCCTCTCGAGTTCAACGACTATCTAAAAGAAAAAGCCAAGGTCGTCGATATGGATCCGGAGTTTTTCAAACGGTCGGTCAACGAGGGCTTTTCGGGCGGTGAAAAGAAGCGAAACGAGATACTGCAAATGGCGGTACTTGAGCCCAAACTCGCGATACTCGACGAGACCGACTCCGGCCTCGATATCGATGCGCTCAGGATCGTTGCCGAGGGCGTCAATAAACTGCGTTCGAGCGAAAACGCGATCATTCTGGTCACTCATTATCAGAGGCTTCTGAACTACATCACGCCGGATTTCGTCCACGTGCTCGCCGCCGGCCGCATTGTTAAGGAAGGCGGCAAGGAACTAGCTCTTGAACTCGAAGAAAAGGGCTACGACTGGGTCAAGGGGGCAGCGGGCAGCGTATAGAGCATAGACCTGAAAGAAGAATAGCTGGCAGCTAATCGCTAACAGCTGTCAGCTTTTTATATGAAGGGAGCGCAATCCGCAAATTTATCCAATGGACTGGCCGCGATCGTTTTCGCGGGCTTCGCCGTTGTGTGCATTGTGGCGTTCCTCGGTTTTCGTGGAAGCGATGTCGGTCAATTGCCAAAGCTGATAGGAAACCTGGGCGGTGGGCCGCTTGTGGGCAGTGGCATTATTGATTCGGTCGTTGGATTGATCGTCGGTGTAAGTGTTTTTGTTGGTTGGTTCGGGCTCGGAAGTCTGATCTCGCGGTTCATAGTGGTTGAGCAAGGGGATAGCCATTCGCTCGTTTTGGAACTAGTCCGCACAACTGCGATAGGCGTAGCTGCGTGGTCGCTTGTCTGGTTTTTCCTTGGTATCGGCCGACTCTATTCGGCTGCGACGGCGATAGCCGTTACGGTGATCGGCGTTGGTCTCGCGGTCATCGGAATGCGGCGTATTCGCGGAGCCAAAAGCGAGAGCCGCGTGCCCGAACGAACAGGAATCTTTGACAAAGTTCTGTTGCTGATGATCGCCGTGCCGGTCGCACTGTCATTCATCGCCGCTCTCGCACCGCCAACCGCGAAGGACACGCTTCTTTATCACTTTGCCTTGCCAAAGGCGTTTATTGCACAGGGCAGCAACGCGTTCGTCGACGGAAACATAGCCAGCTACTTATCGCTCGGCACCGAGATGCATGTGGTTTGGGCGCGGCTGCTGGGCGGGATCCTAAGCGAACGCGCTGCTGAGACGGCGGGAAGCGTTGTAGTGTGGCTTTTCTTTCCGCTCCTGCTCGCGGCAGTTTTTGGCTGGTCAAGGGAAACGGGCATTTCACGTCGGTGGGCGCTCGTTGCCGTTCTCATGGTCGCGGCTGTACCGACGGCATACGCGGTCGCTTCGAGCGGATACATTGACCTTGCTCTGGCGTTGTTCGTAACGCTCGCGGTGTATTCGTTAGGTCGCTGGTGGCGTGAGCCATCGACGGGCACGCTGGTGCGGATGGCGATTTTTCTCGGAGCGGCACTCGCGATCAAGTTGACCGCTGTTTTCTTCATCGCTGCGTTTGCACTTGTCATTCTTTTGCGAGCACGCGGCGCCCAAAACGCCGGCAAGTTGATCGGGGGCGGATCTGCGGCGTTGCTTCTTGCGGGCGTGATCGCGTCGCCGTGGTACATACGCACTTGGGCGGCCACGGGCTCGCCTGTCTTCCCGTTCTATATGAGCATTTGGTCCGGCAGGGCCAATGGCTGGGATGTCGGGCGGTCGAACCTGTTTCAGGCAATGAACTCGCAATATGGCGGGGCCGACGTCGACAAGCTAAATTACCTGACAGCACCGGTCCGTGTGTCGGTCTTGGCACAGCCCGAGCAGCCGGCAAATTATGACGGAGTTTTCGGGGTGGCTTTTCTGATCGGCTTGCCGCTGCTGATATGGGCTTTGTGGAAGTTCGACCTGCCCGTCGAAGCAAAGGTTGCGGCCGGCGTCTCGGGGATCATGTATCTTTTCTGGCTGTTCTCGAGCGCGCAGCTCAGATATCTGTTGCCGATCGCCCCGGCACTTGCGATCGCGATCGCGGCGTCTGCTGAAGCTATAGCCGGAAAGGTACGAGACTATGCGCAGGTCGCGTTTGCGACAGCGTCGGCCGCGGGAGTTTTGACGAGCCTGGCCTGGTTCTGTCAGGCAGCCCCGCTGCGCGTCGCTCTCGGCGGCGAGACCCGCGACCAATATTTGACGCGAAATCTCGACTATTATCCGTACTACGTCTGGCTCAATAGCGAGACACCGCCCGACACAAAAGTATGGCTGATAAACACCCGTCGCGATACGTACAATATCGATCGGCCGGTATTCTCGGATTATTTGTTCGAGGACTGGACGTTTAGAAATATGCTTTGGGAATCGCGCGGTGCTCAGGAACTAAAGGCCAAAGCCGCCAGCCTTGGCGTGCAGTATGTCCTCACGCGGCACGATTTTTTGTTCGATTACACTAAGTCGACCCTCGTCGATGATAGGCGGCCGCGTGCAGAAAACGAGGCGAAACTGAGAATGGCGAAAGAACTGATCCTCGACCCGGCGCGGACCGTCAAAGCCGACGACAAGTTTAGTTTGGTAAAGACCTTTTAAGACATGACAGCAACAACTGCCGCTATCCAGACGGACTTCGCGGAACAATTCAGAGAGTTTATCAAAGGCGAGAAGAACGCTGAGCTTCGCCTACTGCGCGAGCAGGCATTCGTCTACTTCCAGGCGAATGGGTTCCCAACACCGAAGCTTGAGGACTGGAAGTACACGAACGTCGCTTCCGTGAATAGTGACAAGTGGATAGTGGATAGTGAAACGACCACAATTGCGGATCCCTCATGGCCGAAGCTTGTGCGAGGGTACAGATTTGACCGCAACGGATTTGCGGCATTGAATATGGCGTTCGGCAGCTTCCGCGTTATTCGCATTGCTGAGGAATCGGTCGCCGACGCGCCGATCGAGATCACTTTTGCGGCCAAAGCCGATGCGGCGATCTTTCCCCATACGGTCGTCATAGCAGAAGCGGGAAGTAAGGCGACGATCGTTGAGACTTATTCGTCGCCCGCTCGGAGCTTTACAAACGCGGCGGTGCAAGTTGTAGTTGGCCCCAATGCCAACATTACGCATTATCGTGTTCAAAAAGATTCAGCCGAGGCGTTCAGCGTCGGCACGACAGAGGTCACACTAAACGCCGGAAGCCGTTACGATTCGACCAATATAAATCTCGGAGCGGCCCTTTCGCGGCACGACATCGACCTGAAATTTACCGCCGAAGGCGGCGAGGCGTTTGTCGATGGCCTGTATATGCTCAATGGTACGCAGCATCACGACACACACTCGGTTATCGATCACCTGGTGCCGAACTGTACGTCGCACCAGAATTACAAGGGCGTTTTGAACGATCACTCTCGAGGCGTTTTCAACGGCAAGGTCTTTGTCCGTGAAAATGCTCACGGCACCGACGCCAAGCAGTCGAACAAGAACCTTCTGCTCTCGAACGACGCACGAGTCGACACCAAGCCGCAGCTCGAGATCTTTAACGACGACGTCAAATGTGCCCACGGAGCAACCGTCGGCCAGCTCGAGGAAGAAGAGTTGTTCTACCTCTTGACCCGCGGCCTGCCTGAGACGCTGGCAAGAAACTTGTTGACCTACGGGTTTGCCGAGGAAGTGATCAATAAGATCGGGATCGAGTCAATTAAAGCCGACCTGGATGCGGCCGTATTGAACAGGCTTGGGGCTGAGATTTAACCACGGACGTCACGGATATGAAAGCAGTACAAACAATGAGCAATTGGGACGTTGAAAAAATAAGAAAAGACTTTCCGGTTCTGTCGCAGACGGTCAACGGCAAGCCGCTTGTATATCTCGATAACGCGGCATCGTCCCAGGTGCCGCAGTCGGTGATCGACCGCACGTCGAAATACCTCGCCGAGGAGCATTCGAACATTCATCGGGGCGTTCATTACCTGTCGCAGCGGGCGACGACGGCCTACGAGGCTGCCAGAGAAAAGGTCAAACGGTTTATCAACGCGCCGGATGTGCAGGAATGTATTTTTGTTCGCGGGACGACCGAGGGCATCAATCTTGTCGCGCACTCTTACGGCCGCAAGTTTATCCAAAAAGGCGACGAGATCCTCGTTAGCCGGATGGAGCACCATTCGAACATCATTCCGTGGCAGGTCGCCGCCGAGGAGCGCGGCGCCGTTATCCGTGTGATACCGATGAACTCGTCCGGCGAGCTCATTATCGAGGAGTATGAAAACCTGCTCAATGAGCGAACCAGGATCGTGGCGGTCGCCCACGTTTCGAACAGCCTCGGCACCGTCAATCCGGTAAAAGAGATGATCGCCACGGCGCACAAATTTGGCGTTCCGGTTTGCGTGGACGCCGCCCAGAGCGTGCCGCATTTTCCGGTCGATGTTCAGGACCTGGATGCCGATTTCTTTGTTTTTTCCGGCCACAAGATGTTTGGGCCCACCGGCAGCGGTATCGTTTACGGCAAACGCAAATGGCTCGACGAGATGCCGCCCTATCAAACCGGAGGAGGAATGATTCGCACGGTCAGCTTTGAGGGAACCACGTACGCCCCGATCCCGGAAAAGTTTGAGGCAGGCACGCCGGCGATCGCGGCGGGTATCGGCCTCGGTGCGGCGATCGATTACATCAACTCGATCGATTTCGAAGCGGCCGCTGCATACGAGCACGAGCTGCTCGAGTATGCAACGAGCCGGCTGGCCGACATACCGAGCGTAAAGATCGTAGGGACCGCGGCAAATAGGGCCAGCGTACTGTCATTTACGATCGAAGGCGTGCATCCGCACGATATCGGCACTATTCTTGACCAGCAGGGCATCGCGGTCCGCGCCGGTCACCATTGCGCCCAGCCGGTGATGCAGTTCTTTGACGTGCCGGCGACCGCGAGGGCGAGCTTTGCGTTCTACAACACGCGGGAGGAGGTCGATAAGCTCGCCGACTCGGTGCAAAAGGTGATGGAGATATTTGCGTAAATTCTCCTTCACAATTGTGAGTCGCGTCACATCTTCATTTCGGCGATCTGGGGCATAATAATGCCATGGATTCCGATCTCTACATTGCCCAACACGCAAAACTACGTCCGGTGACCGAGATCGCCGAACAGCTTGGCCTCGGCCCGGACGACATCGACCTTTACGGCAGCCCGTATATCGCCAAGGTGCGGCTCAGCGTCCTAGACCGTCTAAAGGACCGTCCGAACGCCAAGTACATCGACATATCGGCTATCACGCCGACGCCGCTCGGCGAGGGCAAATCGACCACGCTGATAGGCCTCGGCGAGGCGATGAAGCATCTCGGCAAGCGTTCGGTCGTGTCTTTGCGCCAGCCTTCGCAAGGCCCGACGTTCGGCATCAAGGGCGGCGCGGCCGGCGGCGGCTACGCCCAGGTCGTGCCGATGGAGACGTTCAATCTCAACCTGACAGGCGACATCCACGCCGTGACTGCGGCCAACAACCTGCTTGCCGCGATGGTCGACAACAAATTGCTCCGCGGCAATCCGCTCAACATCAACCCGCACAGCATCACCTGGAAACGAGTCGTCGACACCAACGACCGCGCCTTGCGCAAGATCATCGTCGGCCTCGGCGGGCGCATGGAAGGCGGCATTCCGCGCGAGACGGGTTTTGATATCACGGTCGCGTCCGAGGTCATGGCGATTCTGGCGTTGACGACGTCGCTGCAGGACATGCGTAAACGGTTCGGCCGCATCGTGGTCGGGCTCACGCACGACAAAAAGCCCGTGACGGCCGAGGAGATCGGAGCCGCCGGTGCGATGACCGTGCTCATGCGCGACGCCATTCGCCCGACGCTCATGCAGACGCTCGAGAACACGCCCGCGCTTGTTCATGCCGGCCCATTCGCGAACGTCGCCCACGGCAACAGCAGCATTCTCGCCGACATGATCGGCGTCAAAACGGCGGATTACCTGATGACAGAGTCGGGCTTTGGCGCCGATATCGGAGCCGAAAAGTTTTTTAACATCAAATGCCGTTACAGCGGCCTCGTGCCCGACGCGTGCGTTATCGTTGCGACCATTCGAGCGCTCAAATCGCACAGCGGCAAGTTCAAGATCGTCGCAGGCAAGCCCCTGCCGCCCGAAATGCTCGAGAACAACGTAGCGGACGTCGAGGCCGGGGCCGCGAACCTGCGCAAACAGATCGAGAACGTTCGCCTGCACGGAGTGACGCCGGTCGTCGCGATCAACGCCTTTAGCAGCGATCATCCCGAAGAGATCGAGGCCGTTAAACGTATCGCCATCGAGAGCGGAGCCCTTGGAGCCGCGGTTTCCACGCACTGGGCCGACGGCGGCAAAGGCGCGATCGAGCTTGCCGAAATGGTCATCGCGGCGGCCGAGCAGCCGAGCGAATTCAAGTTCCTCTACGATCTCGACCAGCCGATCAAGGCAAAGATAGAGGCGATCGCTACGAAGATCTACGGGGCGGCTGACGTTTTCTACGAACCTTTTGCCGACCAGCAGATCAAGTCGTACGAGGAAAACGGATTCGGCAACCTGCCCATCTGTATGGCCAAAACGCACCTTAGCCTCAGCCATGATCCGAAGCTAAAAGGTGCCCCGACAGGCTTTACGCTCCCGATCCGCGAGGTGCGGGCAAGCGTCGGAGCGGGCTTTATCTATCCGATCTGCGGCGATATGCGGACGATGCCCGCCTTGCCCGAGCACCCGGCGGCCGAGCACGTAGATATTGACGAGAACGGCAACATCGTCGGCCTGTTCTAGCGCTTAGTTATAGCAAAACCGAAGCGGTATAATAACTGATTACAGGTTATGCCGCTTAGGTCGCTATGAAAGCAGTTTCTCTGGTCTTCACTTTATTATTCGCTCTTGTCGGTTGCGGCAGCGGCCCGGCGAACTCCACCAATACACCGGCTCCCAACACTCCCGTGGATGACTCGCCTATCAGAGGCGGCACGGCCGTTAAGATCACGTCACCTGACGGTGTTGTGCTCGTCGGATCGCTTTTCGAGGCAGCGAAACCGAGCTCGCCTGCATTGCTGCTGTTGCACCAATGGCAGAGCGACCGGCATTCGTATGACGATTTTGCAAAACGGATGCAGGCGAAGGGATTTGCCGTCCTTTCGATCGACGGACGCGGGTTTGGCGAATCGACAAAGAAAGCCGACGGCTCAGCTATCTCCGCTGGTCGTACCGAAGCGGACGTTAAGGCGATGCTCGGCGATGTCGGTGCGGCATTTGATTTTCTGGCCAAGCAGAAAAACGTCGATCCGGCTCGTATCGGGATCGTCGGTGCTTCCTACGGCAGCAGCCTCGCCCTGATCTTTGCTGCCGAAAATCCCAAAGTTAAGTTGGTCGCAGGGCTGTCGCCCGGACTTGATTATTTTGGCAACATGCCGACCGAGCCGGCCGTACAAAAGTATGGTGACAGGCCGCTTTTACTGGTCGCCGCGAGTGATGATCAGGAGTCTGCTGACGCGGTGGCGAAATTGAAAGCAACCGGTGGCAAAGACAAATACGAGACCAAGGTTTACGAAAAAGGAGGTCACGGGACGGGCCTCTTCAAAGCAAAAGTGGGCCTTGAGGACCTGCTTGAAGGATTTTTGATGAAAAGCGTATGAAGACCATAGGACTGATCGGCGGTATTTCGTGGCAGAGCACCGTCACCTACTATCAAGTGCTAAACCGGACGACGCAGGAACGGCTCGGCGGATTTCATTCGGCCCGCGTCTTGCTCAATTCGGTCGATTTCGACGAGGTCGCCAACCTTCAACACGAAGGTAATTGGGCCGGGCTAGGCCGTCTAATGGCGGACGCTGCGCGGCGACTTGAAGCCGGCGGGGCCGACATGGTGCTCATTTGTGCCAACACGCCTCACATCGTAGCCGACACGGTCGCCGAAAGCGTCGGTATCCCGCTCCTTCACATCGCGGATGCAACCGGCGAAGCCGTGACAGCGGCGGACATCAAAAGAGTCGGCCTTCTCGGCACCAAATATACGATGGAACTCGATTTTCTAAAAAACCGGCTTGCCGACAAATACGGTATCGAAACGATCACACCCGACAGCGATGACCGTGCTAAGGTCAATTCAGTCATCTATGACGAGTTGGTAAAAGGTGTCATCAAAGACGATTCGCGCAAAGTTTATATCGAAGTGATCGATAAGCTCATCGCGTGCGGAGCCGAAGGGATCATAATGGGCTGCACTGAGATCCCGCTGCTGGTGACGCCGGAATACACGAACGCGGTGTTGTTCGACACCACCACGCTTCACGCCAAAATGGCGGTCGATCTTGCGCTGCGGGAGCATGGAAAAGGCCAATCTCACTGATAACAGTTGGCGAAACACAAGGTGTTGATGATAAGGAATGTCAGAACTTAGCGATCTATATCAGGAAGTAATACTTGAGCACAACAAAAATCCGCGGAATTTTCGCGAGATCGAGGATGCCGACAAAACGGCCGACGGCAACAATCCGTTGTGCGGCGACGCTTTGCGCGTCTATGTCGCGATGGATGGCGACAAAATAGCCGATGTGGCGTTCAAAGGCTCGGGCTGCGCTATCTCAAAGGCGTCAGCGAGCATGATGACGCAGGCGGTCAAGGGCAAATCACGCGAGGAGGCCGAGACGTTGTTCAATGAGTTTCACGACATGGTCACCGGCCACCTCGATGCCGAGGCCGGCGAGAATCATCTCGGTAAGCTTAAGATCTTTGCCGGCGTGCTCGAGTTTCCGGCCCGCGTCAAATGCGCCAGCCTGAGTTGGCACACGCTCCACGCCGCGCTTGCAGGCAGCGAATCGGTGACTACAGAATGACGAAGAAGGACATCGAATCGCGTGAAGACATCGATCTGTTGATGTCGGAGTTCTACAAGCTCGCTATGGTCGACGATCTGATCGGTCATCATTTCACGGACCTGGACCTTGAGGCCCATCTGCCTGTAATCGGCAATTTCTGGGAAAAGACGCTTTTCGCGAGGCCCGTTTATTTCTCGAACCCGATGATCGTCCACGAGCACGGACACGAAAAGCATCCGATGACGCCGGAACATTTTGCACGCTGGGTCGCGATCTTTGTCGAGACCGTCGACCGCCTTTTCGCCGGCGAAATGGCTGATGCTGCAAAGCTGCGGGCCCGCATGATCGCCGACAGCATGAACCAGCGTCTCAATCCCGAGCTGCGGAAACATGCGCTAAATAGTTTTCGGCGGTCCGTTTGAACTCAGCTAGCTGTTCGGTTTTCCAAGTCTCGTCTTTTTTCAACTCCTGAGCCATAAGTTCTGCAACCGCTGGCGCGGCATCGATAGCCGCTTGTGCGTTCAGGAACAAGCTCCGGGTGCGACGGGCAAGGACGTCTTCGACCGTCAATGCCATTTCGTCTTGAACCGCCCGCACTACATCGCCGAGAGTGTAGGGCAGATCGCCGTGGAGCGGTGTCAAGTCCTCTTTAGCTGCCGGCGGGCTTAACTTGAGAGCCGCAGTGATGCATGGTGCCCGTCTCAGCCCAGCGATCTCAACAGCTTTATCGACCGCATCTTTGGCCATCTTGCGGTATGTGGTCCATTTGCCGCCCGTGATCGTGATCAGGCCCGACGGGTCGACGAACAGCGCGTGGCCACGCGAGATCGAGGCCGTTTTGTTAGCCGCCCCGTTCTTGACCAGCGGCCGAATACCGGCAAACACGCTAAAAATATCGCCGCGTCGGGGTGGTTGAGCGAGATATCCGCTCGCGGTTTCGAGAATAAAATCGATCTCCACGTCGAAAGCACGCGGCTCGAGCGCCGCGGTATCGACCGGCGTGTCGGTTGTGCCGATAAGCGTGTGGCCGTGCCAGGGAATACAAAACAGAACCCGCCCGTCGCGTGTCTTTGGGATCATGATCGCGGTGTCCGACGGCAGGAACTCGTGCTTGAGCACAATATGCACGCCCTGGCTGAAGGTCAGAGCCGTCTTGGCACCCTCGTCCGACATATGACGTACGCTGTCGGAAAAGATACCGGCCGCATTTATCACCGACCTTGCAGATGTCGTTATCCTCTCTCCGGCAATTGCGTCCTCGATCTCGATGGCCCACAAGCCCCGCGGCTCCGGCCTTTTTATCGACACAGCCTTTGCGTAATTCAATACTGCAGCCCCTTGCCGTCCGGCCTCGAGTGCGATGTCGATAAGCAGCCGGGCATCATCGAATTGAGCGTCCGAATAGAGTACGCCGCCGGCGAGACCATCCTTTCGGACGGTTGGCAGCCTCTTGATGGTTTCTGTCCTCGACAGTATTCGCGACCGGCCGAGCGAGGCGGATCCCGCAAGCAGATCGTACAGTTTCAGCCCCGCACCGTAATAGAGCTTTTGCCATTGGCTGTAGCAAGGAACCAAAAACTCCAGCCGTTCCACGGCGTGCGGCGCGTTGCTTAACAGAATTGCCCTTTCGCGCAGCGACTCGCGGACCAGCGAGAGATCGGCCTGCGCGAGATATCTGACGCCGCCGTGGATGAGCTTGGTGGAACGGCTTGACGTTCCTTTGCCGAGATCGTGCTGCTCGACCAATAGAACGTCCAAACCCCGTGACGCCCCATCCAAGGCGCAGCCGACTCCGGTCGCCCCGCCGCCGATGACGATGATGTCCCAAGGCCCTTCCCTCTTCCGGATCCGCTCTAATGTTGCCGCTCGCTGCATCGACCTGCCGGGCGCGCCTGGCCCAACGATCGATTTAACCACAGAATGCCCGGGCTCCCCCGTCTATTTGTTTAAATGGAATGCTTTCCGGATAATCAAGCCAAACTAGCTGCGGCCCTGCCGCAGGCAAATCCAGGTGATACACCGATGCCGTTTACAGTCGATCAGTTCCTACAGGTCTTTCGCGAATACAACGACGCGGTCTTTCCCGCTCAGATCTTGCTCAATGTTTTGGCAGTAGTAGCGGTCGTTGCGGCCTGCCGCGGGGGCAGAGGTTACTCAAGGGTCGTGGCCGCCATCCTGTCCGTGTTGTGGCTCTGGACCGGCGTTGTCTATCACCTGCTCTTCTTTACCCGCATCAACAAGGTCGCGTACAGCTTCGCGGCCCTCTGTGCTGTTCAGGCGTTTGTTTTCTTTTTCGCGGGCGTGGTGCGAGGCGAAATGCTGTTTCGCTTTAGACTCGATAAGTTTGGTATCGCAGCCAGCTCGTTTCTCTTTTACGCACTGGCGGTCTATCCGCTGCTCGGCTATGTCCTCGGACACTCATATCCTGCGTCACCAACGTTCGGAGCGCCGTGTCCGACAACGATCTTCACCTTCGGCGTCCTACTGCTCACGAGAGGCCGGCTACACTTTTACGTCTACGTTATCCCGTTCGTCTGGTCGCTGATCGGCGCAACCGCCGCATTCCTTCTGGGCGTCCCCGAAGACCTCGGCCTCCTCGCCGCCGGCATCGTCGGGACCCTGCTCCTGATTCGTAAGCCCGCATAAAATAGATGGCTGAACGTTGCGAACGATATTATTTATCGCCGGTCAACGGTAAACGCATAGTCCGCGATCGATCGGTAAACGCCATCCGTGTTCGATCCTTTTAGTGACACTACGTAGTCGCCCCTGGGCAGTCGTCGGGCCGGGGCCGTATGGTAACCGTTCCGGCTTTTTCTTTTTTACCCGGACCGAGAATCTTCCCCTCTCCAAACCTGTTGACCGTCCGACAGTCTCGACCACGGCGAATCCCAACTGAAGATCAACGTTTTTTGCGTTTGCGGGAAGGACAAATGTCTTCGCCGGTTCAGTTCGTCCCTAATAATGGTCGCGATCGCCGCAGACGGTGTGTTCGCCGGAACGGTTTTCCTGCGTGGCGGCGGCGGTCGATCAACCGTTTTTTGCGTAGGGCCGGCATTGTCCGTGTTGCTGGGATCCTCTTTTTGCGATCTCCGTGTCCGACGAAGAACAAGCGACGTCGTCTTAGGCTTTGGGCGATTCGTGATCAGCCAGATCGTGCCGAGAAGAACCATCAAGACCGGATAATGGTCGCGATCGCCGAACGGCGTGTTCGCCTGAACGGTTTTCCTGATAACGGCAGTCGCCGGAAGATGTCTTTGTTCCGGGTTTGAGAGTTCGAAACCGGTTTCACGGGTCCTCTTTTTTTGCGATCTCCGTGTCGGGCGGCAAACTCGACGTCGCTAACGGTGCAGCGTGTCAGCGAACCATCAAGAGCACTTTGTTGAATAGTCACCGAACCGATAACGCTTGCCAATAGACGTCTCCACTTCAGAAACCGGTTTCTGTCCTGGGACGTCGGGCGGCTCGAGAGTAACGGTTAACGGAGACAGAGCACTTTGTTGCTGTCTCTGGCTTGCCAACTCGCTTCTGTCCTCGATCATTACGCAAGACATACGCGCTCGCTTGGCGGCGGCGGTCGATCTGCATCAGTTTCCGATCTTTGTTCCGGGTTTGAGGGTTTCGAGGCTGTAGGACCGGCATTGTCCGTGTTGCTGGGATCCTCTTTTTTTGCGATCTCCGTGTCCGACGAAGTACCTCTCGGTTCATCACCGTATGTCGCCGGGTTCTCTGCGACGTCGCTGACGTTTGCCGGATTTGGGCGATTCGTGATCAGCCAGATCGTGCCGAGAAGAACCATCAAGACCGCGGCAGCTGCGAATGAATAGGAAAGCAACGGCCGAACCGATAACGCTCGCCGGAAGATGTCTGACCACTTCGAAACCGGTTTCACGGGTCCTGGGACGTCGGGCGGCAAACTCGACGCGTAACGGTGCAGCGTGTCAGCGAACAGAGCACTTTGTTGCTGTCTCTGGCTTGCCAATAGACGTTTTTCGAAGAAACTTCTGTCCTCGGTCGAGAGACGGCCGGAGACATACGCGTCGGTCAACTCGCTTTCGATCATTAGCAAACTCTCGAACGCTTTCGCGTTCCGGAAGAACTCGCTCTCTATTTCCGACCTTTCCTCTTCGGTCAATTTTCCGAGAAGAAAGGCGTCGTTTGGTTCGTCCATCGCGGTGTGGGTCATTTCGGGCCTCTATATAGAAGTGTCAAAAACCTGCATTCCATTTCGCCTCATGCAAGATCTCCGTTCAGGCATCGCACCACGCACTCCTCCAGCACCGTGCGAATACGCAGCGCTTTTATCCGCAGGGCATTTA
>JBGAVC010000091.1:0-16144 GCA_044228265.1 Pyrinomonadaceae bacterium | reverse complement strand
CATCATCGCCGTTCTCTGTTGCGACCGGGGAAAACTGGACCCATTACTTGACTTATGCTTGACTTATGGAATGGCACTGTGGAACCTCTACCGGCGTGGTTCCGACACTCATAATATTTTCTCGGTGGACGAGTTTTACTGGGCAGATCGGCCGCGATACTACGCCGAATTGGATGCGGTGCGTCGCGCCGGTGACGACCTGACCGGTTGGCTTGAATACTCGGCCGAGGGGCTCCGCAACACACTCGAACGCGTCTGGCTCCGGGTCCAGACCTTTCAGCCGGACAGAGGCAAAAAGATCGTCCTGCGTCCAAAACAGGAACAACTCCTGCGGCTGCTGGCCGACCACGGCTCGATGGCACCATCTGAAATTTGGGATGCACTCGACATTTCAAAACAAGGTGCAATGGACTTGATCAACCCGCTGATCGAAGCCGGAATGATCCAAAGAACCGGCGGCAAGAAAACGGGACGCTATAGCCTGCGTAAACCATGAATGATTGCGGGACAGCATCTTCACCGCGGGCGATGGCATGAATTTTGCCGTGCTGTATTGACTCTACAGGATGGGCGAATTCGCTCCCAAAGGCACACCAAAGCCGATGGCGACCGAGTTTGACGGCGAGGTGCTCGTTACAACCGTCGAAAGCATCACCGGCATCCAAAGGCAAGAGTTCTGCAGCCGGGCAAGAAGTGCACTCGTCGTCGCAGCGAGAGAAACGCTGGTCCTCAGCGGCCGACGCGTGGGAGCGACCACGACAATGTTAGCCCGCCTCGCCGGCCTCGACACCGCCTGCATCAGACGCCGCCACGACGCCGCAGTTCGAAAAATGAAGGACGATCGGGCATTCAGCGATACAATAACCAGAGTGATCGAAGCATATCAGCGAAACGCGAATCGAGTATGATCAATACGACAGGCCTGACCCCGTTCCTTTCCGGAACAGCAAAAGCTGGCGGCCTTGAACCGGGAACGGTCGGACCGTCGGCGATTCCCACGATCGATATAGGACTTTTACAGCGGTCTACTTACACGGTAGCAGGAGAAGGCAATCGCCCCCGCCCGGTCGGGCGAATCCCTTATAGACCGAACAAATGATTGAAAAGCATACGATTAAACAAAACTTTCTCTTGCCGGTCGTGATTGGTACTGTACTTCTGGCTTGCTCATCCCAACCCAAGCAGATGCCGGCCGGGGTTTCGAATGATGCCAAGTGGGCCGGAGGGGCGGACGGAGGCGTTTGGATTTCTTGTCAGGATACGAACACGTCAAACGAATTCCTCTGTTCAATCTTCGGCGAAAATGGGTCGCTCTGGAAGCAACACACCTTTCGACTTACCGAATCCTCGGACAAGCCCGACAGGACAACAGCAACGGATCTGAGGAATACAGGTTACGCATGGTATGACGGACAGCAAATCAAACTCATTGACGGGAAGAAACTCGAACTGACCGGAGCGTATGAAAGATGAAGATCAATCCTGGGATTCTGCGATATTCTTCGGAAGAATTATTATAAGAATTGGGCCAGGTCTGTCGTATTGATCATTCCTCGACCACGGCGGGCCTACGGAAGGGTACACGACGACCTACACTTACAAGCTCGACGGAAAAACGAAGACGTGCCAGGCCTGCTTTTTCGACGATTCTCAGACAGCTTTTCCGGATTTCCGCTCGCCATCTTGGTCCAACTAATGGCCGCCCCCACTATTAAGCCACCGACAGAGTCAGCCATTGTCGTATCACTGCAAATATCACCTATAGTTGACACAAATGGTAAAATGGAAATGGTGGGCTGATCGTTGATCGTCGCTGGTGGATCGTTGATCGGGCGGCCGAGATCTTTGACAAGAATATATCTGGAGTCCTAAATCGTTGGTCCTTGAGCAAGGAAGAAAACTCCTCTCAAACTGCGCGAAAGTGCTGGGGCTGCGGGACAGTGGGACACGGGGTCAGTTTGGAGTCTCGGGTCGCGTGTCCTGAGCAGGAAAAAGCCTCTTCTCGAGATGCGGGAAAAGGGTGGGACAGTGGGACAAAGAAAAAACGTCTGGAGCCTTGAGCAGGATGTCTTGTCCTGAAATAGGTTTACGTAGAAAATGGGACAAAATGGAACACGCAAAAAGCAGGACGGAAGTGGTAGAGGAGTACCTCAAGGGCGGGATATCGCTTCGGGAGTTGTGCCGGAAGTATGGGGTAAAGCTGGCGACATTGCATCGGTGGGTAAAGGACTACGAGCAGAGCGGAGGGCTGGTTGGAGTGGTAACGAACCGGTCGAAAGCGATGCAGGAGATGTCGAAAGATGTGAAGCGTCTGCAGCGGGAGTTATACGAGGCACGGCTGCATGTGAAGCTGATGGAGACGATGATCGACGTAGCGGAGAAGGAGCTTGGGGTACCGATCCGAAAAAAATCTGGGGCTAGGTAGTCACGCTTGTGATGGAAAGCGAGAAGGCAAGCCAGCAGATGGTATGCGGGCTGCTTGGCCGTTCGAGACAAGCGTATTACAAGCTGCGGCGTTCGGAGGAGCGGGACGCGATAAAGTCGGAGTTGGTGATCCGGGAAGTGGTCTCGATCCGGAAGTCTCTGGAGAAGGCAGGGGTAAGAAAGCTATATGACATGTTAAGGCCGTTTCTTCTGGAGCAGGAGATAAAGATGGGCCGTGACCAGTTGGGCGAGGTGCTGCGCGAGCACGGGCTGCTGGTACGACGCAGACGTTCGAGAAAGCCGCGGACGACCTTTTCATGCTGGTGGAGACGGTATCCGAACCTGATCCGAGACTATGTGCCGACAGGTGCAAACCAGCTCTGGGTGAGCGATATCACTTATGTGCGGATAGGCTCAAGGTTCGGGTTTCTGAGTCTCGTGACGGACGCATATTCGAGAAAGATCGTGGGATACCAGCTGTTTCGGGACCTCAGTGCAAGAGGGTGTCTGGGTGCGTTGAAGATGGCACTCAGGAACAACCCGCAGAGAGAGGGGTTGATACATCACTCTGACCGCGGGATGCAGTATTCGAGTTCGGAGTACGTGAAGCTGCTCGGGAGTGCACGCATCAGCATGACCGAGAACAGCGATCCGACAGAGAATGCGATCGCCGAGCGGGTCAACGGGATCCTCAAGGGCGAGTTACTCAAGAAAGGCTACCCGACATTCAAAGAGGCACGTGAAAGCATCGACTGGGCGGTGAGCATCTACAATCACGTAAGGCCCCATTCATCGGTCGACAATCTCACCCCGGCCGTCGCACACACGCGTACGGGCGAGCTGAAAAGGCGTTGGAAAAACTACAAGTCCAAGCGGACGAACCGGCCCGTTGCTCAGGCCATGGCCTGAGCAACGGAGAAACAAAACCAAGAAAAGGAGACACTGTAAACCTTGATCAGGACTAAACACAAAGTGACAACTTCCTCCAGGAATAAGCACTAAATAGTGTTAACTTTTTTCAGGACGATACAGGCGCACGTGTGTTGCGTTTTTTTGTAATTTCTCGCGAACGGGCCGCGGAAGATCGCTTAAACAGTTTGTTTTCAATCGCTTGCGGTGCGTTCAGGAGAGCCCGAACGCACCGTGAACGCTTAAGAACGCTTAAGGTCTTGGATCGGGCGTAAATACTGGGATCAATGGGCTTATCGGGACAGGAAAAGGATGAGCGTTCCGCGAATGTTCGCGAACACTAGCTAAAAATGAGACGGACGATCAACATTTCGGTGCCCGAGGAGATGCACGCTTACCTGCACGAGGAGTGCGGCCAATTGACGGTGAGCGAGTACATCCGCTCGCTCGTCCGCCGTGAGCAGCAGCGTCGTGAGGACTACGCCGCGAGACCCGTCATCTCGCCGATCCGCGCCAACGACTGCGTCATCATCGCCCAAGCCCTCGAACACGTCGAAAAGCTGAGGGCGATCCTCGTGCGGAGGGATTCGTACGATGAAGTTTAGTTCTTTGAAAATTTAGGCGGACTACCACCCCGTCAGCCGCTACTGGATGCGGCTGCCACCCCTCCTAAACAAGGAGGGGAGCTTTGGAACTTGGGACTTAGGCGGCCGGCTTGGAACCTGGAACCAGGAACTCGGAACCAGGAACCTAGGACTTGCCGAGTTCAATCTCGTCGGCCATTCGGACGATCTTCATGCCTTCGGCGACCTTTGTTCGGCAGGCGAGGACCGACTTTTCCTTGCCGCCGTTCTCGAGCCAGACCTGGCAGTTGATGCAGTCGCCGTTCCAGCAAAAATCGCCGTAGGAGATGCTGTCCATTGATATGTACTGAAAGCAGCGAAGCAGCGTGTTGTTTTCGGGCACCATGTGCCTCGCCCCACATATCTCGATCTCGACAAGGCGCTCGTAGGAAGCAAATATTTCGGGTTCATCCATTGATCTGTTCTGGGGTGGAAAGCTCTCGGACGGCATCTTACGTTAGGCTAGATTATCTTACAGAAAAGGTGTAGTTTTGAACAATGGCGTTGGTAATGTACATGAAACCTGACTGTCCGTATTGTCAGAAGGCGCGGGAACACTATCGCGGCCGGGGTATCGAGCTGACCGAATACGATGCGCAGAACGACAAACAACGTCAGCGCGAGATGCTCGAATACTCGGGCGGCGATCTCATCGTCCCATGTATCGTCGAAAACGGGGTATATATAGGTTCGGGGTGGGGCGACCCGCCCCGAGGCTGAACGATCCGTACCGATTGACCGGCAGTTGGCCGGTCGCTCATATTTCGGATCTTATGATTGCGGGTTTGCGTTTTTAAGCGTATTATCCTGCATTCGGCTTTTTGCTGTTAGAATCCAGAATACGTATCAGATTGTGAATCCGCGATCCACAATCCACGATCCGCGATCGTAATGGTTGGTTCGCAAATTAACCAATACAAAATTCTCGAAAAGATCGGTTCCGGCGGCCAGGGTACGGTTTATAAGGCCCTCGACACCAAGCTGAACCGCACGGTCGTCATCAAGGTCCTTCCTCCCGAACTCACGCAGCGAGCTTCCAATTTCAAGCGGTTCGAACGCGAGGCCCAGCTCTGTTCGCAGCTCGATCATCCGAACATCTGTACGATCTATGATTTTCACGAGGCTGCCGGCGTATATTACATCGCCATGCAGTGGGTCGATGGCAAGAACGTACGACAGCTTGTTTCGGGCCGGCCGCTTGAGCTAAAGAGTGCGTTGTCGATCGCTATCCAGGTGACTGATGCTCTCGCATACGCGCATTCGAAGAACATCATCCATCGGGATATCAAGGCCGGCAACATCATGGTCACCGACGCCGGACAGGTAAAAATACTCGATTTTGGGCTGGCCAAGCTCTTGGAAGACGAGCATGTGGGCGATGTCAAAGGACGCGACCGTCACGAGTTGACGGAACTCGGTATTCCTTACGGAACGGCCACGTATGCCGCACCCGAACAGGCCCGGGGCGAACGCGCTGACCACCGGTCCGATATCTTTTCGACCGGTGTGCTGCTGTATGAAATGTTGACGGGTATCTGGGCATTCCAGGGCAAAACGGTGATCGACGTCCGTCACGAAGTTTTACACGGTACCCCCAAACCCCTCGCCGCTATGCGCCGCGATCCGCTGCCGCCCCAGCTGCAGCAAATAGTGGACAAAGCTCTCGCCAAAGAGCCTAAGGACCGTTATCAGAAGATCGCAACGATGCGGGATGACCTTCGCGCCGTACTGCAGCAGTTGGCGGGTGTCCCGGTCATGCCCAATGACACATACTCGCCTGCTCACGCCGACCACAACCGCGTCAAGCGTGCGTGGAACTGGATAAAGGGCCGCACGGGCTCGGAAACATCCGTGGGCAAGACGCCGTCGTTCTCGAGCATGCCGTCGTTCGCTCCGGATATATCGCTCACGTCGGCCGGGTCTGAGAAAAAGAGCGTTGCGATATTGCCGTTCAAGAACCTTGGCGGCGACGCTGCCTCGAATTTCTACGAGTTCGCTCTTGCTGACGCGGTAATAACTGAACTGGCCCAGATCCGATCGATCATTGTCCGGCCGAGCTCGGTGATCGCAAAATTCCAGGGTAAAGAGATCGACCCCAGGGAAGCCGGCCGTGAACTTCGCGTACACGCCGTGCTGTCGGCCGGATTTATCCGGGCCGGGGAGCGTCTGCGGGTGACGGCGCAGCTCCTGGAAGTGGCAAGCGGGGACATTCTGTGGAGCGACAGGATCGACGCCGAAGGTGCTGACATACTCGCGTTGCAGGACGGCATCGCACAACGGATCCTCGAAGGGCTCAGGCTCGAGCTTACGGATCTCGAAACAGAAAAACTCAACCGCCGTGCCACCGATAACGCCGATGCGTGGGAGGCCTACCTGAAGGGTCGTGACAATTTCGGCAGGTTTATCTTCCGTACGCTCGATGCCGATGACTGCGACGCGGCTATATCGAATTTCAAGCACGCGATCGAGCTTGACCCGCATTTCGCTCTCGCTTACAGCGGCCTTGGTGCGTGTTATGCGAACCGCGTGTTCAAGGGCTTGGGCGAAGCAGAGGACTATACTTATGCCGAGGCGGCGTTCAGCAAGGCGTTCTTTTACGACCCCAATGTCGTCGAGGCCCGTGTGCTGATGGTCATGATCTACATGGCGCGCGGCGAGAAGAAGAAGGCGCGGTCGGAGATCGAACTCCTCCAGAAACAGTTTCCCAACGATCCGGCGCTCTACTTTGTTAAAGGGGTCATGCACCGCCTCGACGGAGAGTACGAAGAATCACTGAAGGCGTACGAACGGCTTGGACGGCTCGATCCAGCGGCCCGCGCCGTTGCGGCCTATAACAGTGCGCGTATCTATATTTACAAACGCGAATATGACAAGGCGCTTGAGTTTCTCGATAAAGGTGCCGCTGTCGAGCCCAATCACCCGATGATAAAGATCTTTCGTTCCGGGGTCTACTATTATCAGGGCAAACAGGACGAAGCGATCGAACTGCTCGCATCCGTCCTGAAAGAGCACCCGCGAATGGATGGCGTGAGGCCGCTCTACGCGATGTATCTCGCCGGTACAGGCCGTACCGAAGAAGCCCGCGAACAATTAACCGAAGACGCACTGGACGTCTCGCGTGCTGACCACGATTCTGCCTATTGGGTCGGCCAGACCTATGCCCTGCTGAGTGACAAGGACTCCGCGTTCAAATGGCTCAACAAGGCCGTAAAACTGGGCAATCAGAACCGCCCGCACTTCGAGCATGACAAGAGCCTGGATTCACTTCGCGATGACCCTCGGTGGCAAGATTTGATGGACAAGATGAAAAAGAACGGCGAGCAGGAAGCTGCTGCAAAATGAAGTGCCTCGATGATCATTGCGTTTGAGCTTTCAAACGGGCTTCTCAAAGACGAATTCGTTGCAACCCAACCCCACACCACCCGACTTGACCGCATCAAGAGTGAATCCGCGTTCCTTGTAAAACTCGAATATCTGATCGACGGTCGCCACCTCATACGGATAGCCGCCGACCCAATCGATGATGTCGTACCAATGGCTCATACCGCGGCCGTTCTTGTATTGCGTCCACGAGCGAATGTATTCGCCGGGTTTGAGAGTAACGAGCGATCTGACCAGATTCTTGCTCTCTTCGGGCAGCATCGCGGCAATTGCGAAGGGTGTCTTAAGAAAGGCGGGCAAGTGGCAGTAGGTCTTCTTGATCCAGTGCCAGCGTCGTACCTGGCTGCCCGTGTCGTTGTAGATGGCGATGAACAGCTTGCCGCCATCGGCAACGGGAATGGCGGCATTCTCGAGCGCTCGCCACATATTGCCCGTGTGATGCAGTACGCCCCAGGAGTAAACGACATCAAATTTGCCTAGACTACGAAGGTAATTATCGTCGAGGGCCGAACCCTGCTCGATCTGCCAATCTGCGTCGCCGGCGAAATACCGGTTGCGAAGTTCGCGGGTGCAGGCGACCGAGTTGGTGTCAAAATCGAACGAATGTACGCGAGCACCGAGCCGCCGCGCCGCCAGTGAGAACAGGCCGCTGCCTGAACCGATATCGAGAAACGTCTTGCCGGCCAGATCGTCGACATCGAGCATCGTCCGAAGCGAGTCTTCGGACCGAGCGATCCGCTCTTCGTCCAACACAGACAGGAAGGCGTTCCAGTTTTTCCCGAACTCGAACCGTTCCCCGCTCGACACCTCGCTTGCATGCTGCTCCGCGATGTCGACTTGATGGGCCAAAGTTGAACTCATTTTATCTCGCTCCAGAATATGACAATTAGGCGAATGCCAGGTGGGAATGACGTTTTGCTGCCCGGGCGGCGAATGCCGGAGGACCAATTAATAAAAGGTCCAATACCAAATGAATTTCACGTATTCTCCGGCGACCATCGGCCAACCTCGAAGGGTCAGCCACCAAAACGTCGGGCGCGGCGTTCGCTCTCCTGTCGGTGCATGTTCGATGCCGATATTAACGCCTCGGCCTGACAGCACACGGTCGAATGTCCACAACGCCCGTCTTGAGTGATACGCGGACGTCACGATCAGTAAAGACGACAGCGGCCGCGCATCGATCTCGGTGCTAAGTACCCGGGCCTCTTCGATCGTCCCGCGGACCTCTCCGTCAAGCAGACTTATTGCGTCGGGCGGCACGCCGTTAGCGACGAGGGCTCGTCGTTCGAGATCCACGAACGGCGGGTTTGTGTGCTCAGTTTCGGACCAGCCGGCCCGCGATGCGTCATTGGTGATAAATACAAGCGGTGCTATGCCCTGCTTATATAGCTCCGCCGCTCGTCGAACGCGCTCCTGATAGACAGCCGAACCGCTCAGGACGATGATCGCATCGGCATGTTCGAGCGGTTTTTCCACGATCAGAAAATTCGCGAAGAACGGAGCGACCGCGGTCCACGCACCGATCAAGACTGCCGCGATAACGACCGTGCTTATGCCTCGTTTCATTTCTGCGGCTGTTTTGCCGACGTTCGCTGCCGGTGCATGATCTGCCGAAGCTCGTCGATCTTGGCATCCCAGCTTTCGTGCCGGACCGCGTCGCTTATCTCGGGCCGGGTCCGTGGATAGTGAAGGGCGTCATCAACCTTTCGAATAAAATCGTCGTGATCCACGCCTACGAGGCAATCGTCGAGACTGCGGACTTCCGGAATGTCGGTCGACACAACGGGCAGGCCCGCAGCCAGATACTCGCGGACCTTTAATGGGTTTGCAGACAACGTCAGCTCGTTGATCGCGAACGGATTGAGGGCCACGTCGAACGCGCGGCAGTATGCCGGAAGCTCGCTGTACGGTTTGCGGCCGAGGAAATGAATGTTCGGCACGCCGTCGATTACCTTTACCTTTTGCTCAGCGTCCACCGACACTTTACCGATAAGGACGACAGAACCCTCGGCGAAGTGCTCGGCCGTCCTTTTGATCAGCCCATAATCGACCCAATCAGCGAGCAGGCCATGAAAACCGATGATCGGCCGCGGCAGTTTGGCGATATCAACCGGTAATTCGAGATCGTCGTCGAGCGCCTTTCTAAAATGCTGCCAGTCGGTCCCGTGTTTGATAACGAACGTGTTGGGATTAAAGCCTTGTTTTGACTCAAACAGCTTGTCGGCCGAGACGATAACGAGATCAGCCTTTCGCAACAGACTTTCTTCTATCTCCTTTAGCCCCGGCGACGCCCCCGTGAACGCAGTGTACTCGTCGACACAGTAATAAATGATCTCACTCTCGCCCAACTGCCCGGCGATCATTCCGGCCGCGGGGTTAAAGACCATGTTCACCGCGTCGCGAAAACCGAGGTCACGCATTGCCCGTTTTAGTTGGCGGGCGAGAAACCGCTGGTTGATCCGCCGGATCGACTCGTTGCCATATGAGGGGAAGGCGAGCGGATTTAGGACGAAGAGATTGGGCTCGACCTCTCTTACCGGCTCGGTAAAAGCCTTGAGCTTCTTGAAGATCCGGCCCACGTCCTTAGAGGACACGGTCGGCATTCTGTTCGCGATGGCGTTGATCCACAGAATACGATTGTCCCGTGCAAGCACCCTCATTAGATGCGTTTTCGACAGTGGATCGCTGGTCCAATCGTGGCTGAAGCAAAGGATGTCCCTGCCGTGAAGTTCGTTCACGGCTCTGCCTGCGTTCTCAAATGCCTTCTCTTTTTTCGGCGCGCTCATTTATTTCGTCAGTACCTTGCGAACGCCGCTGCGGACGTTTTCGGGAAGCCGTTTAAAGACCTGCACGCCAAATTCCCTCGCAGATTCAGAAAGGTCATGCCGACGAAAACGTGTCAAGTCGCGGCGGTATCTGAAAGTACGGTGGACGGTGCCGCCGAACCTCCGCAGGAAAAGGTGCGACCCGCCCATACTAAAATACCTGAAACTGTTCTCGCACGCCCACTGAATCGCATGCCAACCGATCAAGTCATTCGGCCGTAGCCGCTGATATTCGGGCATCGAGAAATTGGAGGCGTACTCGACGACACCTCCCGGACAAAAACGGTAAAAACTGGCCGCGACGACCTTGTCCTCAACCTTGGCGATAAACGTGCGGCGGTTCCCGGTCTGGTCGATGGCTTCACTAAGCGTTTCAAAGCTGTCGGGGTCATTGCCTTTCCTGGCGTTCCAGTCGCAATGGATGCGGTAAACCTCGGTGAGTTCTCCGGCCGTTTCGAGCGGTTTGACTCTCACGACATCCTGTTTTAGAGCTTTTCGGATCTCGTTGCGCCGGGTTTGAGAGAACCCGCTGAAGACCGTTTCGGCGCCCTGTGTCAGGTCCAGCATGACGACCGAAGTCTGTTCGCTGCTCGACCGAACCTGCATGCCGCGCGAGGTTAGTTCGGGCGTTTCTGACCAAGTAAAGATCTCGACGAGTTCCGTACCGGCGTCGCTCAGCTCCTCGAGGCCATTCATTAATGCGTCAATGGCGGCCGCCCTATTCGCTCCATCGCAGACGAGGGCCTGCGGTCGCGAGAACAACCCAGACGACACCGTCCTGTCGCTCTTGACGCCGGTAGCGACGCCTGCAACTCGTCCGTCGCCATCGCACGCGAGCACAGCAAAGGCACCGTCACCGATATAAGGATCGATGAAATAATTTGGAGTGACATAATGCGTCGCGAACCACGCATCGGCCAGAAAGGCGTTCCAGCGGTTGGTGAGTTCTTTGTCGGCTGACGATGTGAGAACGATGTGCTTCATTTGCCGGTCTCGCCATCGAAGAAACGGCGCTGCCAGATCTCAAAATTCACGAGTGACCATAACCGTTCGTCGTGGTTAACGCCTGACATGTGTTCGTTGACGAGCGTTTTTACGAACGCAGGGTCGAAGATGCCCCGAGCTTCGGCTCGCGACCCGAGGATGTATTCATCAATTATGTGGCAGAACTTTCCACGGAACCAATCACCGACCGGAACAGGAAAGCCCATCTTCGGCCGATCTAGTATCGTGGGTGGCAATATACCCTTCATCGCCTCCCGCAGGATCCACTTGGTCGTGCCGTCGCGGAGCTTCATCTCCCGGGGCATGTGTGCCGAGAACTCAACCAGTTTGTGATCGAGGAACGGTACGCGACTCTCGACCGACGCCGCCATCGACATCTGATCCTGTTTCATTAAGAGTTCGTGAAGGTACGTTTTTGTGTCGGCGTAAAGCAGTTTGTCGAGGACGTCCTCAGCGTCACATCGTTCGACCAGTGCGTTTTGCAGTGTGTAGGGATTGAGGTCGGAAATACTCTCTCTCGTCTTTTTCGAGAATAGCTTTGTTTGCATCCCCCGCGGAAAGACCGCGAAGTTGTCGAAGAACAGGTTCTCGATATCAGCGTCGCGCGTGAGAAATGTACGACTGATCTTCCTCGTCAGGCCGCCGGGAAGCGTGGCAACGCCCCCGCGAACGGCTTCGCGGACGAACAATGGCGTCAGGCTCTCGTATCGTTCGCCATACGCCAGCAATGTCAGCGCTTTTTGATAACGTGCGTAGCCGGCGAGCGTTTCGTCGCTGCCTTCGCCCGTAAGTACGACCTTGACGTGCTGCTGAGCAAGCCGCGATACGAAATAGAGCGGAACCGAGGCTATAAATCCGATCGGTTCGTCTTCGTGCCAAACGAGTTCCGGCAGCACCTCGAAGAACTCTTCAGGCGTGATCGTTACCTCGTGATGGTCGGTGTGAAAGGCCTCGGCGACCATTCGAGCGTACCCGAGCTCATTTGAGCCCGGTTCGTGAAAACCGACAGAAAACGTTTTGATCGGATCGTCAACCAGGCGGGACATTACGGCGGCGATCGCCGAAGAATCTATCCCACCTGAAAGGAACATCCCAAGCGGCACGTCCGCCATCAAGCGCAAGCGGACCGACTCGCGGAAAAGGTCTCGCCATTGCTCGACGTATTCGCCGTCAGAGATGTCATCAGTTTTTGGTTCGAACGAAACATCCCAGAACTTCCGGATATCCAGTTGGCCGTCCCGCCAGACCATCGTGTGTCCGGGCGCCAGGCGTTTTACACCTCGATAGAGTGTTTCATTGCCCGAGGTCCCGTGATTGGCAAATTGGTCAGGCAAAACGCCGTAGTTGATCTCAGGACTCACGGCACCTGCCTCGAGAAGCGATTTGATCTCGGACGCGAAAAAGAGGTTCCCTTCCTCGTCGTGTACGTAATAGAGCGGTTTGACGCCGAGACGGTCACGGGCTATGAACAGCTCGCGTTTCTGCTTGTCCCAGATCGCGAATGCGAACATCCCGCGCAAGTATTGAACGCAGTCCCGGCCGTATGCTCGATAGAGATGCAGGATAGCTTCCGTGTCGCTATGATTTTGAAACGTGAATCCGAGTTTTTCGAGGCCGGGCCGGTAGTCGGCGTGATTATAGACCTCGCCGTTATAGACGATCACGCACGAGCGGTCGCCATTGAACATCGGCTGCTGCCCGTGAGCGGGATCGACGATACTCAGCCTGCGGTGTCCGAGACCGACGTTGCCGTCGATGAACGTGCCGTCTCCGTCAGGACCGCGGTGCGCGATTATATCCCGCATCCTTTGCAGGACGCCCACGTCGATCTGTCTTTTGGAACGGCTGGCAAACGCTATTCCGTTGATTCCGCACATGTTATGAGTATTTAGAAGATCTTTTGCCTCGCGGCCTCGAAACCGCTGACACTCTGGGCAAAATTTTCGATCGCCGGCTGTGCATCGATCCGATGCATCAAATAGTGGTTCGTACGCGAGTCGTTGAACCCGTACGAGGTTGTTACGGCCGTTCGGTAACCGGCGTTCTCGGCCGCGTTCTGTACGCTCTTATCGAGCGAACCGTTAGGATAACAGAAATGCTCTACGCGGCGGCCAAGCACCTCTTCAAGCCTTCTCTTGGACGTTCTCATCTCATAATCGAGTGACGCCTGGCCCACGTTGGTCAAGACAGGATGCGTTACAGTGTGCGATTCGACCCGCACGTTGTCGGCGTCCATCTCGCGGGCGTGCTCCCACGTCATCGGAGCAAATTCGGGTGGCGGCATCGGCGGCACATTGACTTTTAGGGCTGCGGCGATCTCTCTTAATTTGATGTCCTTCTTTTTGTTCGGTAGCTTTTTCAGACGCGAGTTTATTCGGTTCGCGAGTTCGAGTCTCTTGCCTTCCCCGTTCAACTCCGTCTCTATCCTCTCACCCGGCGAAAAATCGACCCTTACCGCATCTGCCCTGGTGTTGAGCATTACGTATCGCATCAGGTCGGTCCAGAGCCAGCATTTGCCGTCGATGAAATCGGTGATGGCGTAAACGGTTGCCGGAAAGCCGTATTTCTTGAGCAGCGGGAACGCGATCTCGTACACATCCGCGTAACCGTCATCGATGGTTATCACGGCGGCGTTTCGCGGCAGCGGTCTTCCGTTTTGCAGGCATTTCACTGTCTCGTCCAGTGAAAGCACGCTGTTATGTGCCGCGAGGTATTCCAAATGGTCCTCAAATTCGGCTGCCGAAACCTTTGCAGGATGTTCCTTACGCCCAAAACGATGATAGGTCAGGATAAGCACCTTCTGGCTGTTCGCCCAATGAAAGGGCGTAAAGGCGCCGCATTTATACATCGTTTTGAGAAGAGCTTTTTTCATGCGGATCATGTCCGACTCACCGGCGGGACGTGTGTAAAGGGGGAAGATGGGATAAAAAGAACGAGATCTAACTGCGTCGCGCCTTATGCCGTTTATTTAATATGCGCAACAGCTCGTCTTTTTCAGATTTCACGGGCAATTTGTAGCGTTTGCCGAGGGTTATGTCCTGCGGCGTGCGGGTAGCGGTACCGGCGGCGATCATCTCCACCGCGGCGGCAAGAAGTTCGGACGCCGGCTCAACAAGCGATGCACGAAAATCGGTGAGGAAACGCTCGAAATCCAGCCCGTAACTCGCGGCGTCATATTCGAGCGGCACCGTTGTCTGCAGGATGATGTCGCCTGTGTCCACCTTTGGCGCGACCCAGTGGGCGGTTATGCCGACCTCAGATTCTCCGTTGAAAAGCTCCCAGAACACGGTCGGTCCACCGCGATAATACGGAGCGAGACCCTGATGAATATTTATCGAACCAAGCCGAGGCACCGAGAAAACCTGTTCGCGGACAATGTTAGTGCCGTAAAGTATGCCGAGGTCGGATCTGGCCTCCTTTAGCGCCTTGATCGACGGTTCGGAATGATAATCGTCGACAAAGACAAGCCGAATATCGCGGGTTCTTAGAAAACCCGCGAGCCTGTCCTGGTTTGAAGCTGCTTCGCCGTGGGCATCGCCGTTTCGATCTGCCGCACCAATTAGTTTTGGCCCAAATTTACGAAAAGTTTCAAACCAGCCGTCATAACGGATCGACCGCCGAAGTTTCTCCGTCAACGAGCGATCTTTCACCGTTTTGGTCTCGACGAACACACCCGCGATCTCGACATTTGCGATGCGAGAGAGTTTTTCGAGAAACAGCTCGGCTCCGCCGTGAGTCAAGACGACGACGCGAAACATATTATCGCTTACCGGTTCGGAAGACATTTTTTGACGGTATCGAAGGAGAACGACGACGAGCCAGAACGGAGTTGAGAGTTAGCCCGCGGAGATATCGCCGGCGACTGTTCTATTTTACAGGTTTGGCACGGCTGTTTGCCAGCTTTTTCGTGAACGTGGAATGGATTTACGCCAGATTTGGCCGTTTATAATAATCTGCAGCATATGCCCACATCTAAGTATCCGATCCTAATGACCGTACGAGCCAAACCGATAGTCGAGAAAAAGAGATCCAGTTTGTGGAAATGGTTCGCGGCGGGAGCGGCGGTTATCGTCGTCGCCGTCGGGACGGTCACTCTGACTACGTATTCAGGTGGGTTTCGTGCACTAAATACTGACCTTGAGATCACGGCGAATGGTGCGTTTCGCACTATCCGCGTGCCTCCGGGCGGCAGCCTGCAGGCGGCGGTGAACTCGGCAAATGCGGGCGACACGATCGAGCTTCAGGCCGGTGCAACGTATAAGGGAGGCCTCAAACTGCCCAGTAAGCCGGGCAGCGAATTTATCGTAATTCGCACTTCGGCAAAGGACACGGAGCTGCCGGACGAGAGCACCCGACTCGACCCCAAGCGATATGCCGTTGCGCTGCCCAAGATAATTGCCGGACAAAAGGGCGATCCCGTAATAATGACGAACGCCGGAGCTCATCATTACCGTTTTGTGGGAATCGACTTCGGCCCGACAGTCGAGGGCTATTACAACATTATCCAGATCGGATCGAGCGAGGAAACCGGCGTCGACGAACTTCCGCATCATATCGAGATCGATCATTGTTATCTTCACGGCAGTCCGACCGACGGCCAGCGTCGCGGTATTGCCGCGAATGGACGTTTTATCAAGATCGCGAACAGCTATTTTTCCGACTTCAAACGCCTCGGCGAAGAGAGCCAGGCGATCGCCGTCTGGGCCGCTGACGGCCCCATAGAGATCGTAAACAACTATCTCGAAGCCGCTGCAGAAAGCATCCTCTTTGGCGGAGCCGAATCAAAGCTCGGCCTCGTTCCGGGTAACGCCGTTATTCGCGATAACTGGATGAACAAGCCGATCGAATGGAGAAACACCAAATGGGTGGTCAAGAACTTCCTGGAGATCAAGAGCGGCCGGAACATCAAGATCGAGAACAACCTGATGACCAATAATTGGACTTCCGCTCAGGAAGGCACCGGCCTTCTTTTCCGCA